>JAYFNV010000030.1:0-38102 GCA_034933225.1 Anaerolineaceae bacterium
GAAATAAAGATTGGTTTCGGTAGGGGCGCAACGTCGTTGCGCCCCTACCGTGTTGATACAAATTTTTCGCCCAAGGAGTCAAAACTTTGCGGGAACGGCTGCGGATGGAATGATGGTTTGTTAAATCAAGAGTGCTCCATTTTCTTGAAATCCTACGTTATAATCCTTTTTGAAATATATTCATAATATGGAGTTCCTTATGTCAGACGACATTCAAGCAAAATTGGCGGGTTACATTGCCAAAGACATTCTGCGCCAACCCAACCGTGTGATCGAGCCGGACCAGGCGCTGCTTTCCAGCGGGCTGGTCAATTCTTTCAGTCTGGTGGACCTGGCCATGTTCATTGAAGATACCTTCAATGTTCGCATTGATGATTTTGAGCTGAACAAGGACACTTTTGATACGCTTGCCCAGCTTGCGGATCTGATACGATCCAGGCAATAATTTTGATGAGATCAATCAACCCCGGTGAATCAGCACCGGGTTTTTTATGTAGCAATCTTCACAACTTCTTCACAATTAAGGTCTATATTCAATATGTAAAAAGAATTTGAATTTATTGGTATTGGCTTAGAGATCCTCTGCAAGCTCGAGGAAATCGGCCAGGTGAAAAAGTGAAAAGGAGATTGACTAAATGAAGGGTTTTTGGAAGTGGTTTTTTATCGTCCTTGGCATTCTAGTTTTAGCCGGGATCGTGTTTACAGCAGCAATGTTTTTCCTGCGTGGCGGAATTGCCATGCATAGCAATTTCTCGCGTGGATTCACTCCCCGTATAGGTGGATTTGGTGGCATGATGGGTGGCTTTGGTATGCTGGGTATGTTTGGCATGCTCTTCCGTGGCCTGATTCCATTGGGCGTGCTGGTTTTGGCTGGTTTTGGCGTGGCTTACCTGGTGAAACAGGGCAAACACTCCACTCCTGTTCCTGCTCCAGTTCAAACCCCGGTTTGTGCTTCTTGCGGCAAGCCGTTGGCCTCAGATTGGACTACCTGTCCATACTGCGGCAAACCGGTTGAAAAACCTGAAACACCCCCCACTGTTCAGTAGTAAACAAAAGATATCCGGTACGAAAGTACCGGATATTTATTATAGAGAAAGATTTGCATTTAGAGCATAGAAAACGTATAATTTCTCCACCGGGGGAATACACATTTCATAATTGGAGAGCGTATGGCTGATATTCGTTTGCAAAAGTGGGCTGAATTACTTGTCAAGTATTCGATCGCAGTCAAGCCCGGCGAATCTGTATTGATCTATGCAGATGCTTTGGGCGAACCATTGGTAAAAGCGGTTTACAACGAGGTACTCAAAGCGGGTGGATTACCCTTTTACCAGATCGATTTTCCGGCCATCAAGGAATCTTTGCTTAAATATGGTTCCAAAGAACAAATCACGTATACTCCGCCTTCTGTTCTGGAAGCGATTTCTTCTACAGATTGCATGGTGCGTATCATCGCAGATGAAAACACGCATGCCTTGAGTAACGTGCCTTCAGAAAAGATAGCACTTTTCTCCCAGGGTCGCCGACCCTGGATGGAGAAATACATGGAGCGGGCCGGAAAAGGTGAGCTACGCTGGACGCTTTCTGCTTACCCCACCCAGGCTTATGCCCAGGATGCAGATATGAGCCTGGAAGAATATACCGAATTTATCTACAGTGCTGTCATGCCAGATGCCAATGACCCCATTGGCTATTGGCAAGGTATTGGCAAAAATCAAGACCGCATTGTTCAATGGCTGAAGGGAAAGAAGAACGTCCATCTCATTGGCAAAGGCACTGATCTGCGTCTGAGCATTGCAGGCCGTGATTTCATCAATTGCTGCTGCCATGAGAATGTGCCGGATGGCGAGGTCTTTACCGGCCCAGTGGAGGACAGCATTGAAGGGCATGTAACATTCTCTTACCCCACCATTTACCAGGGCAAAGAAGTGACCGGCGTTCACCTGGAATTTGAAAAAGGCCGCGTGGTGAAAGCTTCTGCACAGAAGAATGAAGCCTTCCTGCTCAACACCCTGGATACCGATTCAGGCAGCCGCGGGGTGGGGGAGTTTGCCATAGGCACCAATGAAGGCATTCAAAAATTCACCCGCCAGATCCTTTTTGATGAGAAGATCGGTGGCAGCTTCCATATGGCCCTCGGTGCAGGCTACCCGGAGACGGGTAGTGTGGCCAAGTCAGCCATCCATTGGGACATGATCTGCGATTTGCGTGATGGCGGCCAGATCTGGGTGGATGATGTTTTGCTCTATGAAAATGGAAAATTTGTGATCTAGTGCTGCGTCGAAATTGACTAGTTTATTAATAAAACGAACCCCCTCAATGGAGGGGGTTCGTTGCTTGAAAGGACTTATTTGAAGAATCTGCGTAAGGCAGATAAGATCAAGCCCAGGCCGGCAAAGGAAATGCTGGCGAAGAACAGGGCATCACTGAGCTTCTCAGTATTATCAGCGCCGGTTACGGGGATGAGCACATTATCGCTCACCTGAGGCTGCGGTAATTCGCAGACTTCAATGGTGTAGGTCAGCGCAACACTCTGAGATTCACCGTAGTACAGGACCACTTTATGGGTACCGAGTGGGGTGGTGGTGAGGTTGTGTTCACCAGGGGCAGCGGTGAAGCCATTTTTGCGGACGCCATCTACTGTGTAGTATTCGATCCAGAAGCCATCAGAGTTTGGATTGATCACTGTCCACTGCATTTCTCCACCACCTGTGCAGAAGGGATCAACTTCCAAAGATGGTTTTTCTGGAACATGTGGCGGTTTCTTGGTAGGTGTCTTTTCAGGCACCTTCGGGGTCGCAGTCGGCGGTAATGGAGTGCTTGCTGTAGGAATCAAGACGGTTGGGGTAGCTGTCAATTCTTCCGGAGTATTGGTAGGTGACACCGGAGTGTCCGTGGGAGGCACTGGAGTGTTAGTAGGTGATTCCGGAGTATCCGTTGGGGGTACTGGAGTGTCGGTAGGTGGCACTGGAGTATCTGTTGGGGGTACAGGGGTGTCAGTAGGCGGCACTGGAGTATCCGTTGGGGGTACAGGGGTGTTAGTAGGCGGCACTGGAGTATCCGTTGGGGGTACAGGGGTGTCAGTAGGCGGTACTGGAGTATCCGTGGGGGGTACAGGGGTGTCAGTAGGCGGTACCGGCGTATCCGTTGGGGGAACAGGAGTGTCAGTAGGTGGTACTGGAGTATCCGTCGGGGGTACAGGGGTGTCAGTAGGCGGTACTGGAGTGTCCGTCGGGGGCACTGATGTGTTGGTGGGTGTTACCGGCGTAAAGGTTGGGGTTATGGGAGTGACGGTTGGAGTTTTGGGGGTCGCGGTGGGGGGAACGACGCAATTCAGGGTCACAGGATCTGTGCCTCCCTCCAGAGTGAGTGTTCCCATATATTGGGTGCCTTTATACATTGTTACGGATGCAGAGGTCACATCATAAGTGCCATTAACGGTCCCATACCAACTGAAGTGATATGCGGAACCAGTCAATTTATAACTTGTGATGGTGTATGTTTGCTCAGGGCCGCCGTTGAACTTCATTTTGAAAGTTAAAACGGCCGGGGTTTCGCCCGGTGTTGTGTTGTTCAGAATGAAGTGGACCTCGATCTTATTATCCACGGTGCAAGCGATGTGGGAGAGACGTAAATTTCCCGAGCAGGCCTGGGCCGGTTTTACGGCCACACTCAAGAACAAAGCAGTGATCAAAAAAGCGACGCTGGCCAAATAAAGAGTGCGATTTATTGCTTTTAATACTCCTTGCATTTTTCCATTCATAACTCCTCCTCACGAAAAACACAAATTGAATGAATGCAAACAAAAACCAGCCTAAAAACAAAAGGCCGGTTTCGCAATTCGCTCCTCTACAAGTCTGCCAATAGTTCAGGCACAGCGACCAGATAAACTTATAGAATCAACGCGTCCTATAACGATGACTTCACTCTGAGATTAATTGTGTATATCTACCAGTAAGGGATGATTAATAATATATCATAAAGTCCGGAAAGATGCATTAATATTTATCTTAAATTAATCATTATTTTACGTAAAATTAATACACCCCATTCATTGAATGGGGTGTATTTTGTTGATATGAAGATCTGTTTAGAGTTTCAACAGGCGGCGCAAGGCAGAAAGGAGCAAGCCTAAGCCAGCCAAAGAGCTGCTACCAAAGAACAAAGCGTTTACCAGGGAACCGGTATTATCTGCACCAGTAACGGGGATGAGGACGTTGTTGCCAACCTGGGGTTGGGGTAATTGACAAACAGCCAGGCTGTAGGTGAGAGAAACTGTCTGAGACTCTCCGTAGAACAAGACTACGGTATGGGTACCCACGGAAGTCGTGGTCAGATTGTGTTCACCGGGTGCGGCAGAGAAACCACCGCGAACTGCACCATCCACAGTGTAGTGATCCACCGGGAAACTTGAACTATTGGGATTGATGACAGTCCATTGCATTTGACCATCCACGGTGCAGAAAGGATCCACTTCAAGAGAGGGGGGTTCAGGAACGGAGCGCGGAACCTTGGTCTTGGTAGATTCAGGCACCTTCGGGGTAGCTGTTGGTTCATCAGGCGTCTGAGTTGGATTTTCAGGTGTCGCAGTCGGCTGCTCGGGTGTACTGGTGGGCTGCTGTGGAGTTCCCTGGGTGGGAGGTACGGGTGTTTCAGTAGGTGAAACCTCCGTATCGGTTGCAGTAGGAGGAACCTCAGTGGATGTTTGCGTGGGCGGAACTTCTGTGTCTGTTGAAGTTGCCGTAGCTGTCTCAGTGGGGGGAACCTGAGTATCCGTTGGGGTGGCCGTAAAGGTTTCGGTAGGAGGTACGTTCGTATTGGTCGCGGTTGCTGTGAAGGTAGCCGTCGGAGGAACAACCGTATTGGTTGCAGTAGCGGTGAAGGTCGCTGTGGGGGGTACTACTGTATTGGTCGCGGTGGCTGTTTTGGTTGCAGTGGGTGGCACTGATGTTTTGGTAGGTGTGGCAGCTACACATTGATTGTTCTGATCGCTGTAAGCACCTGCATTATTGAGATAGATCGTCTTCCAGCCATTGATCACTACTGAGGCGGAGATGATATTGTAGTAGCCATTGGTGTTACTGTACCAATTGTAATGGTATGTACCATTATTATGGCTGGTTGAACTAATTGTGATGGTCTGTGAACTTCCGCCGTTGATCTTGACTTTAAAGGTCAAATCGCCTGGCGTTTCGTTATTATCCAGGTTGTTTACTACAAAATGGACTTCTACCTGGTTATTGACACAGGCGATGTGTGAAAGCAACAGTTTGGGGTCGTTATAACCGCCTCCCGTGGCCTGTGCGGGTTGAACTGCAACCGACAGGAAGATGGCGGTGATCAAGAGAGCTGCACTACCGAGGTAAAGGGCTCTATTGAGAAACTTAAAGAATCTACTTGATTTCATGTTCTTCTCCTTTATTGAAGTAACAATGAGTGCTTAACAAAAAAACCGACCTTGTAACAAGGCCGGTTTCGCTATTTGCTCCCCAATCAGTCTGCCGATTTCGGCGTAGCGACCAATGAACTGATTGGATCATCGCTTCCTGTAAAAATGAAATGAAATGTTAATGCACAACTATTTATACAAAATGCTATTTTTGTTTAAATTCCTTTCACCATTATAAGACAAAAATTGTCCAAATTACCTTAAATTAATATAAATAAGACCTAAAAAGTACGTAAAAAAACAAAGAGAATCGAAATTGGTGAGTTTAGAGTAATTTTCATCTGCCCGATGAAAAAAGGGACCAATACGGTCCCTTTCTACAAGTTCTGAATGGTTGTTGAAAAATGGTCAATTCTTGCTCAGACCGCTTTCTTGAATGAGCCGGGGCACAATTGATTCCCAGCCAACGGCCATGAAGTGAATGCCGCTGATGCCGGGCAGTGCGCGGATCTTCTGGAGCAGCTCCAGGGTCATTTGAATGGATTCTTCTTTGGGGTCGGTAGAATTTTCGAGACGTTTGAAGACGGCCGACGGGATCTTGATGCCGGGCACGGCGGACATGGCTTTGGCTGCATTCAGACTGCGCACCGGGGTGATACCGGCCATCAGTTTGACGCGCTGCAACACATCACGACGATCCAGGGCTTCAAGGTAGCGCTCAAAACCTTCCAGATCGAAGATACATTGTGTCTGAATGAACTGAGCGCCTGCGTTGACCTTTTTCTCTTCGCGCATGGATTGGATAAGGGGCGTAGAGGCAAAGGGTGAACCTGCGGTACCGATAAACGCTTTTGGGGCGCATTTTACCTCGCGGCAATCCAGGAAGTGGCTTTCATCACGCATGCGGCGCAGGAGCCAGACCATCTGAATGGCATCCAGATCCCAAATATCTTTACGGCTGTGAGGGGTGGGTCCCAGGTTGGGATGGTCACCGGTGAGGCAGAGGATGTTGCGGATGCCCAGGGCGGTAGCCCCCAGCACTTCAGCCTGGAAGCCGGTGCGGGTACGGTCGCGGCCGGCAATCTGCATCACGGGTTCGAGGCCGTTCTGCAGTGCAAGCACCGAACAGGCCAGTGAAGACATTCTGGCAGTGGCAGAAGGGGCGTCTGTAAAGTTGACTGCATCTACGTAGGCTTTGAGCAGCTCCACCTTTTTGATCACATCGTCCGGGTTGCTGGAAAGCGGCGGCGCGATCTCGGCGGTGATGGCAAATTTACCAGTGGAGAATATCGTTTCCAGGTGAGATACGGGCTCATGGGCGGGTGCAGGGTGGGGCAGGGCATCGCCGGCCCACCAATCGGGTTGGCGGATCTCGTAAAAGAATTGGTCCCAGGCCTGACGGCGTTTTTCAGCGGGCAGCCAAACACCGTTCCATAGTGCCTTCGTTCCGCCCACCTCTTTAAGGTGAACAATAACATCCTTTACAGCAGAGGTTCCGGTCTTGTCCCAATCGAGAGGAGGCAATACTTCCATCAGTTTGTCCAGCCGGCCCATTTTTTCAGCACGGCTGTAAATGCGATACCAGATGCAAGGCCGGGTCTCATCCACATAGCAATGCTTCGGCGTGGAACCACCACACGGGCCGTTACGCAGCCCTTTGGGACATTCCATCGGGCAGATGAAAGCGGTCTCTTGTAAGAGGCAGTTGCCGCACATGCGGCAACCAAATGCCAAACCCTTGGAGGCGCGTTCAAGAGTGACGGTGGTGCTTTCTATAAAGTTGAGCTTTTTAAATGGGTAATACGCTTGCTGCCAACGTCGACCAGGGGTAAAACCGGGCATGCTATCCTCCGGGGATGGAATGGCCTTATTATACTTCGGTCACTGGCAAAACCACCCTGGCGATTTGCCTCCTGGTAAAGTTTACGGCTTATTAATGGAAAAGAACCGAATTAAATGATAAAATATTAATGCTCACTTGCGAACACGGAAAAATCATTAATTTATAGAAGGTGACAGGTAAAGTAGCTTTACCTTTTTTTTTCGATTCGATTGGGGTCCTATGGGGGAAAAGTCTGATAGGAAAAGGGTAGACCAGATCACAGAAGAGATCATTCTGCGTGCTCTATTGGAAAATACCTCTTTCAGCCTTTACGTTAAAGATAGCGAAGGTCGTGTTTTACATGCCAGTAAGAAGATGATACACGATCTTGGGTTAACGGATGAATCTGAATTGATCGGCAAAAATGATGTTGATCTATTTGGCGAGGAGAACGGAAGACCTACTTACAAAGATGATCTGAGAGTGATCAAGACTGGTGAGAAGATTGCCGGCAAGAACGAATGTAATATCGACCCGGCTGGAAAAGAGAACTGGGTCTCTACCACCAAATTTCCGCTTAAAAATGCTGACGGCCAGATCATCGGTTTGATCGGTATCTCGCAGGAGATCAACGAGTTAAGGCGTGCAGAGCAAGAGCTGCGGCGCATGGCCACACATGATCCGTTGACCGCGCTGCCCAACCGGGCGTTGCTGCAGAACCGCATCCAGAATGCCATAGAATCTGCGCGTCTGATCCAAAACAAATTTGCGATCCTGTTCATTGACCTGGACAACTTCAAAGCCGTCAATGACCGGTTTGGACATTCCGTAGGCGACCAGATCTTGATGGATATTGCCAGGGTGTTTGAGTTCAGTGTGCGCAGTTCTGATGTGGTGTCTCGCTACGGGGGGGACGAATTTGTCATCTTGCTGGAGGGCATTACCAGCGTAGAAAAAGTGCGGGCCATTTCTGAAACCATCTCAGAAAATGCCGTGCAGTACTTCATTGGCCTGCACATCCTGGCCGGGGTATCGATCGGCGCCAGCCTTTACCCTGACCACGGTCAGGACGGCGAGACGCTCATCAAAGCAGCGGATAAGGCCATGTATGCTGCCAAATCTGCCAAGATCACCTTTCAGTTGGCTGAAACACCAAAATAAACGAAAGAAGTAAGATTGTTACATGTCATTGTCTGACATCTTACATTCATTACTTCCTTTAGCGAATTATGATACATATAATTTAATCAACTTAAGATCGATTTTAAAGGACAAAAAATGGAAGAGCCCAAATTGAAACCTACTGATACCCCGGAATTCAAACAGGCTTTGAAAACGGGTCTGATCGTACTGGCAGTCGCTGCAGTTGTCGTTATCTTGACTATCCTTTTGAGCTAAGGTCCTCCAAATGAAAGACCACCCCGTGCGCCTCACGGGGTGGTTCGATTTTAAACGGGTATGCAAAATGCGAGATTACAGGAGAAAATGCTTGATATTTGTGGCGCGTTCCCTCTGTAAGGAAAACCACACCTGACTTGCCGGTAGGCAAACAGAACCGCTATAATTTCCGGGTAGGCAATTCCTCAAGGATTTATCAGCTAAAGGATCAGGAAAACAATATGGATGCTGTGAACACGTTTCGGGTTTTTGATTGGCTTTATTCTTCCGGGCAGATATCAGAAAAGGACATAAAGCAAATTCAGCAGGAAGGTTTTGATACGGTAATAAATCTGGCCTTGCCGACCTCCACAAACGCGCTGAAAGGGGAAGCTGAGTGGGTGAGCGGGCGCCACATGAATTACTTTCAGATCCCGGTGGAATGGGAATTGCCTGAACTTTCTCAGTTCATTTGTTTCGCATCCCTGCTCTCCCTGGTGCACGCTCAAAAACAAAAAGTATGGCTCCATTGCGCTATGAACAATCGGGTCTCAGTGTTTATCTACCTCTACCGGAAATTCATTCTCAAAGAGCCGGAGGAAGAGGCCAGGCACCCGCTGGTGGATGTCTGGACGCCCAATCCGCTCTGGCAGGAGTTCATCCGCGAAGTTTCAGAATATTATACGAACACAAGTACTTTGTAAAAAATTGATTCGTTTTCTGGATCTAAAAGAATACCCCCCGTGAGCTTCACGGGGGGGGTTGGGTTATATAAGCTTTAAGGCGTCAGGCTGGCTGAGCTGTGCTTTCAGGTTCTTCCGCTTTAGCCGCTGGGACGTGTTTGGTAAGTAGCAGGAAGCCAAGTATGGCCACCAGGCACAGGATGCCGCCCAGGTACCAAACCCAGTTGGGATCGAAGTTGTCCATAATGAGGCCTGCGGCTGAGGGGCCAATTGCCTGCGGGATGGTCCAGGCCAGCCCGTAGGTGGCCATGTAGCGGCCGCGCATATCTTCTGGAGCGAAACGTGCCACCAGCGCCTGGCCGGTTGGCACCACGATCATCTCACCGACGGTGATGATGAGAATGGCCACCATGAAGAGCCAGAGCGGGTGGATGAACCCGAACATCGTAAATCCGAGCATATAGAAGAAGGTGCCAAAGGCCATCATGGTCATTGGCGGCAGCTTTTCAGTTTTGCGGGTGACCCAGAATTGGGTGAAGATCACCAGCACCGCGCTGACGCTGAGCAGCATGCCGTAGCCTTGCGGGTCAATGCCGCGTTCATCGCGCATGAAGACAGAAAGGGTACTGTACATCTGGGTGTAGACCACCCCCATGACCATGGACACTACAATAAAGGCCAGGTAGAGCTTGTTCTTGAGCACTTTAAAGTATCCACCCAGGGTAACCCAAATGGAATCTGCTTTTTCTGTCTCTGTGGATTCCGGCTTGGTTTCGGCCACGAAGCGCCAGACCAGGGCAGCCGTGATGAGGCTGAAGACTGTGTCAATAATGAAGAGGGCCAGGTAGGAGCGGTTGGCCACAAAGCCACCAATGGTGGGGCCAACGATCCAGGTCATGTTGCCGACCACGCGCATCACTCCAAAACCGGTGGCGCGTTTGTTTTCGGGCAAAATATCTGCGATCATGGCCTGGTTGGCTGGTCCGCCTACGTTGGAGAAAAGCCCTACAATGACGGCCAGTCCGTAAAAGACTCCCAGATCATTGACCAGGCCCATGCTGAGGGCGCTGAGCGCGCTGAACACCAGACCGAAGACCATGATGGATTTGCGGCCAAACTTATCGGTGAGGGCGCCGCCGATCATACTGCCAATTAGACCGGTGACGGCAAAAATGGCCAACAGTAGACCGGCTTCCGTCATGCCTACTTTGAATTTATGGGTGATGTACAGAGAAAAATACGGGAAAAGCAGCGTCCCGCCAATGCCATCTACAAAACCAACGCCCACCAGGATCCAAAACTTGCGTGGGTAATCATGATAAATCGTACGAATTCGCTCGATCATTGAAAAAATCCTGAATTTTGGTAAAAAATAGAATATCTGTTTTATTTTACTGGCAGTGCATTAGAGCCAGATGAGTATTGGCTCAAAATCCCGGTCACAGCATCTGAGATCGGGAGGCGGCAACTGTGTTGGGGGGGCGGTCAGAGGCTTTTTTCTTCGCTGCTACGGGCTGCATTGAGCAGGGCGTCTGCCAGAGCGCGTGCCTGCTTGCGGGTGAGGAAGAGGTGGGTTTCATCGTGCTTGAAGATCTTTTCATCTTCCGGGCAAGATTCCATGACCCTGAGGCAGATGTTGTCTTCCAGATCGCAATCTTCGGATGAAAAAAAGATCTCGAGCTCAAGACTGTCATCAAGCAAATAGATCGGCTGCATCTGCACCTCCTTTGGTCTGGATAAAAATAGTATAGACGATTATTCCATCCGTTTCAATCAAGGTTGACGAAGCGGCAGTTTGAAGACCGGCCGGATCTCACCCACTTCCATGTGGCGCCAGTTGTACTGCGGGCGGCGGTCGAAGGCGCTGAGGTAGGCCGCAGCGTCTGCGGGTAAAGCGCCCAATTGACGCAGCACTTCCACGGCGATGGTGGCTCTGGCGCGTTCCTCGAACTGATCTCCATCTGAGACCTTAATGGTGATGCCATAGGCCGGGCTGCCAGCGCCGCATGCCCCAGGCAACAAAGCCATAGCCAGGTAGCCTTCGGCGCCAGATTTGACCAATACCTTGCCCGCGCAGGCCAGCATCAGCTCAGTATCCAGAGCGCCGGGAGCAGCGATCATATCCGGGTTGGCGGTAACGGCGGCAAAGATGTGGTGCAAAGAAGCTGCCCGTGGCTCTGGCAGGGCAGATGGGTCGGCAATCAGGGCAAAAGCGCGGGCGGCCGCCTGCATGGGCACCGCAAACACCGGCGCCGAACAACCGTCCGTGCCCAGTTTGAGCTGGCTGAGGGGGACACCGCATAACTCACAAAAGGTCTGAAAGATGGTCTGCTGCAGGGGGTGGAGCGGGTAAATGTAATCCTGGGTGGGCCAGCCGCGCAGCTTGCAGAACGCCAGCATGCCGGAATGTTTACCGGAGCAATTGTGACGCAAGGAGGAGTTGGCTTCGTGATTGGCAACCATGCGCAGGGTAGTGGCTTTATCTTCAGGCGGATGGATGCCGCATAACAGGTCCGCCTCGCTAACGCCGATCTTGGCCTGCAGGGCGCGGATGACCCTGACGTGCTCATCAGTGCCGTGGTGGCTGGCGCACATCACCGCCAGCTCGCGGTCGGTCAGGCCAAAATGCTCCAGCCCACCCTGCTCAACGAAGGGAAGTATCTGGAAGGGCTTGGCCGAGGAGCGTAAATATGTGACCGTTTGCGGGTTGCCCACAGCGGCAACAACCCGACCGGTGGTATCTGAAATGACGATGGTACCAAAATGAATCGACTCTACGACAGGTCCGCGGGTGACTTCGACCAGCGGTTGTACATCAGATGAATTCATAAAATGTCCTCTTGGGGGAATTGGATTAAGCCAATTTTACCACTGCCAACTGTTGTGGTAACCGATATGGGCAGGTGGGGATGAAAAGAGGGGGAAAATAAGATAAATGACATCACAACCAATAATTTGGGTGTCTAAAGTCGAATTGTGTACTAATCTTCATAAAACCTTCACAAGTTTTCGATATTCTTAGGGCTGTAACAAGAAACAAATCAAAAAAAAAGTAATTGTTGTACGACCCTGGAGAAAAAATGAAAACTTTAAAAATTGTGGTAATTCCCCTTTTGTTGGCCGGTATGTTTTTGGCGGGCGTCAGTTCCCTGGCATATGCCAGTTCTTCTGCAAGCAATGTTGAAGGGCATGGCGTAGGCTTTGGCACAGGTAGCCTGGGCACCGGCAGTGGCCCCGTGAGCGGATGTACTGGTACCTGCACCTATAGCTCCACTACCAGCGTGGATTCTTCCACCCCATTATCGGTATCTGAACAAGATGCATTGATCTATATGGTGGAAGAAGAGAAACTGGCCCGCGATGTGTACACCTTTTTGGCGACCCAATGGAGCCTGCCTCTCTTTGGCAATATTGCGCAAAGCGAGCAGACGCATATGGATGCCTTGCTGGTTCTGATTGATCGCTACGGGCTCACCAACCCGGTCTCTGCCACGGCCGGTGTGTTCACCAACACTTCGCTGCAATCTCTGTACACCAGCCTTACCCAGAAGGGCAGCCAGTCACTGGCAGAGGCTCTGTTGGTGGGGGGCGCCATTGAAGAATTGGATATTGCCGATCTGCAAACCCGTTTGGCCAGCACGACCCATCTGGACTTGCAGCAGGTCTTAAACAACCTGATGCTGGGCTCTTATAATCATCTGCAGGCGTTTGCTAATACCTATCAGGTAGAGACCGGCAGCGTATATACTCCACAGACCTTGAGCCCGGAGGCTTACCAGACCGCCATTGAAACCACCAGCGGAATGTACGGTGCAACTGGCCGCGGCATGGGTCGGGGCGGAAGCGGTATGCACTAAGCTGATATTGTTGATAATCTAAAACAGCCACCCAAGAGGGTGGCTGTTTTTTTGTGAAAAGAGATTATGGAACGCGTGTGAGGGTGAGGGGTGCCAGGTCGGCATCTACAGCCACAACTTTGAGGCTGAGGGTATTGGCATCAACACACTGGTACTTGTAGAGCTTGATGCTGCCCGGGTTGCCCAACAGATCGCTATCCACCTCGCTGGCGGTCCCCATGATTTCTATTGTAATGACAGAGTCGTTGGAGGTCTGATCGTGGAAAGTGATCTCATCGCCTTCAACAGAATACCCGGAGTTTGCGGTGCCGTTGACGAGCACTGACATGGGAATGCTCATGGTATTGCCATTGGCGGTAAAGCTCATGGTGTAAGATTGTTTGAACTGATCGGCCACAAAAGTGCCGGTGCCATCTGCACGGAATTCAAAGGTGGCAGTACCGGTGACGGAGTCATTGGTCACAGTAGCATCCGAGCCGGCGGGGAGCATGTTGCTGATGGAGTTAAAATAAGCAGAAAAATCAGCCACCTGCCATTTCCCTACCAGGCAAGAACCCCCACCACCCGTGAAGGAGCTCTCCGTTGCCTCAGAGGTTGCCTCAGACATAGGGGTCGTCATTTCAGGCGCCGGGGTGGAATCAGTACTGCCGGAACCGCCCAGCAGGGGGAAATTGCAGGCGCTCAAGGCCAGAACCATCACCAGACCAAGCACCAAAAATTTTGTAAAGCGAAATGTTTTCACTGAAATCATAGTATCTCCTCCAAATTGAAAATTCAATTCAGATAGATTCTATCATATTAGACACCAGGAAGTTACTGACGCTTTGATTAAAAAATTATCGGCGCACGGGGTTATTCGCTTTGGATCGGGAAGTACAGATCGAGCACGTACTCTTCAATAGGCAAGTCGCGGAATAGGATGTGTTCTTCCAGCCACTGATGCTGGCCCGGACGGTACGGGCTGGTCTCCACCCAGGCAGTGAGGGACTGCCAGGCTTGCATAATATTTTCTATGCCCTGAATACGTAAGACGGCATAACGACCACCGGCGAAGTCCTTTACCGGGTATCCTTCCTCAGCCTGTGTGGTGGGCGGCACTTGCAACCAGATCTCATACCCGTACTGGCTGTTACCTGGCATTGGGTTGGGGTTGTTAAAACCAAAGACGCGCGGCGTGGGGGTTTGTGCCCAGCTCTGATGGCGTTCCGCCCAGGTATTAAGCTTCTGGTGCGCCTGATCTTCAGGTCCTTCTCCAAAGCCGTGGCAGGAGACCACATGTAGAGCGGGCAGCGTTACGATCTTTATATCAAGTTGAGTTTGCATTTTTGCTCCTTATTTGATGATGAGGTCATTGTAGCAGCCAATACCTGACATCAATTGTCATGTATTAAGGGTAAAATAGCATCAGAATACCCCTATTTGCTGAGGAAGAATGCGTGCTGACCGCTTGATTGCTATGATCCTTTATCTGCAAGAACATCCTCGTTCCACTGCGGAAACCCTTTCTGTGGAGTTGGAGGTTTCGGTACGGACCATTTACCGAGATCTACAGGCGCTCTCATCCGCAGGGGTGCCGGTTTACGCTGAGCGCGGCGTAGGAGGCGGAATCCGCCTGGTGGAAGACTATCGCACCGATCTAAGCGGTCTTTCAAACGAAGAAGTCAACGCGCTGCTCTTGCTAAACTTGCCAGAAGCTTTACGTGGTCTTGAAGCAGGGCAGAAGTTGAAGAACGCTTTAGGTAAGATCAGTTGGGCTATACGGCAAAGCAATGTCCACAACCCTGCTCGCCAGCGGTTGTATTTAGATTGGGCTGGTTGGGGACAGGCAGAGGGTCAGAAACCATTCTTGCCAATGCTTTACCAGGCCGCCAATGAAGACCGCCAGGCGATCTTGGAATACATAATGATGAATGGGATGACGGTGACGCGCAAACTGGCCATCTATGGCCTGGTGGCCAAGGCAGGGCAATGGTATGTGGTCTTTAAGGGCAACGAACGTATGCAATGGCAACCCTTGCTCAATTTATTAAGGGTGGACCTCAGCGATGAGCAATTTGTTCGCGACCCGGGTTTTGATCTGGCGCTCTTCTGGCAGCAGGTGAGCCGGCAGGTAGAAGAAAGCCGACTACCTTTTAAAGCAACTCTGCTTGGGAGGAATGACCTGAGTGGGTTTTACCGACAGTATTTCCGTGAGGTGGGGCTTGCTGAGATCTTAAGCTTGCAAGAGAGTGAAAATGGTCAGGTGGTAATGGAAGTGGCCTTTGCCCACCTGGAATCAGCGCGCACGCAGGTACTGGGGCTCGGAGTGGCCGTAGAGGTGCTGACGCCGCTGGAATTGCGTGAAAGCGTGCGTCTTTTTGCCGAAACGGTCAGTGAGAAGTACAAACAGACCAATTAATCTTCATCTTTTAATAATCCCAGGCGGGCGGCAGTTGCGATGGCCGAGGCACGCGAATCCACGCCCAGGCGGGCGAAGATGCTGGCCAGGTGGGCTTTGACGGTGCGCTCGGTTATGCCCAGGTTGTAGGCGATCTCTTTGCTGCGTTCACCGCGGGCGACTGCGCGCAGGACTTCCAGTTCGCGTTCGGTCAGGGTGGTGCCGCTGGCTGTATCGGCGGGTCGCGCGGGAGTGGTCTGGGTGTGACTCATGAGGCGGGCCAGGATGTCAGGCCGGAGCAGGGTCTCACCGCGGGCAGCCGCGCGGATGGAATTGAGCAGGGTTTCCCGGTCGGTGTCTTTGAGCAAGAAGCCGCGCGCACCGGCGCTGAGCCCTTTGACCATCATCTCATCTTCATTAAAATTGGTCAGGATCACAATTGCGATCTGCGGTTGTTGTTGGCGGATCAGCTCTATGGCGCTGAGTCCGTCCATCACTGGCATACGTAGGTCCATGAGGATCACATCCGGCAGGAGCTGGTTGGCAAGGTCCACGGCTTCTTTGCCGTTGACTGCCTCGCCGATCACTTCCATGCCGGCATCTGTTTCCAGGATCAGGCGCAGACCTTCACGGACGATAAGATGGTCATCTGCGATAAGAATGTGAATGGGGGAGGAGGTCATAAGGTTTCCGTATCCGCAGGGATGGGAAAGGTGGCGATCAGGCAAGTGCCCTGACCGGGAGTTGATTGTATCTGGAAGGTACCCTGGTTCAAACGGGTGCGTTCACGTATGCCTACCAGACCGTAATGGCCGTTACTGGCCAGCTTTTGGGCATCAAAGCCCTGGCCGTCATCGCCAATTTCCAAACGAACCTGACCACCTTCACGGCGCAGACTAACCCAGCTTTTGCTGGCGCTGGCGTGGCGCAGAATGTTGGTGAGCCCTTCGCTGACGATCTTCTCGATCTGTTGGGCAAGCTCGCTGCTGATGGGCAGGCTGGCATCCAGGTTGATCTCACAGGGCAGGCCGGTGAGAGAGGTGAAGTGCTCCGCCCGGTCGCGGATGTACTCATCCAGGCTGACGTTGGCAGGGGTGTTGTTACGCAGATCGTCGATGACCTGGCGGGCTTCCGCCAGGGTAGAGCGGGCGCGCGTGCCTGCCTGTTTGACGATGGCCTGGGCTTTTTCAGCGTTGCCGTTCTCCAAATGCTGCCCGGCTGCCTCAAGCGGCAAAATGACACCCGCCAGGCCTTGTGAAAGAGTATCATGCAGTTCACGGGCCATGCGTTGGCGTTCATTATTGAGGGTCAGGTCTTCGATCTTGACCGCATATTCACCCAGTTGTTTGTGGGCGATTTCCAGTTCTTTTAAGAGCGACTCAGCGCGTTGTTTTTCTTCCAATTGTTTGGTGAAAAGGTAAACGTAGATCACTACAAAAAAGGTGAGGGGAAAGAGGGTGATAAAGAAAGACCATGAATTTACCCAACCGTACATCCAACCATGCAGCAGCAAAACGGTGGCAATGAGCACCAGGACTGCAAAGATACTGCGCTTGAGCGGACGGATGACGCCCAGCATTTCCCCCACCATGCCCATAAAGAGGCCCACGGTCAAAGGTTCGAAGCGCGTCAGAAACACCATTCCCAACATCAAACTGAGTTGGAGGAAGAGATACAGACCACTGGCCTGCGGTGATTTGGCCGTCAGGGGCGATAGCCAGTGCAGAGCGGTGTGGAGGATCATCGCCAGGGTAAATATCACCAGTAGCCAGGGCTGGTGTAGGGAAGGTACGCTGGTTACAGTGATCCCGTAGATCACGGCCATCGCTACAGTGACCAGGCCAAAGAACGGCCAGACCGGACGCATGTCAGAAAAAGAATCACTGAAAAAGGAGCGAATGGTAGCGATGAGATTGGGGGATCCAGAGCTTGAATTCATATAAAGGATTATACAACGGCCCCTCACAGGCGCCATTGGCCATTCGGACAGTGTCCTGCCGGGCAAAGGAGCGGCAAAGAGGCACTGTCCGAATGGCGGTGGAATTTGTCCAGAGGCACGATGGCAGAAGGCGATCAAAGTTCTATCATTCTCCCTGTAAAACTAAATCAGCAACAAGAAATGTCATCATTCATTTTTGGTACGGAGGTTGAACAAGATGGAATCTTCAGTAATAAGTGTGAGCGGGCTGGTCAAGCGCTACGGCAGTTTTAACGCCGTCAGCAATCTCAGCTTTGAGGTGAAGCCCGGCGAGGTCTTTGGTCTGCTCGGCCCTAATGGGGCGGGCAAGACCACTACCCTGGAATGTCTGGAAGGCATGCGCAGGGCGGATGCCGGTACACTGCGTATTGCAGGTTGCGACCCTCAGAGCGAAGGTCAAAAACTGCGCTCCCGGCTGGGCGTGCAACTGCAATCTTCCTCTCTGCCCGATAGCATGACCGCAGGCGAAGCCTTCGATCTGTTCAGCGCCTGGCACGGGGTGAACCCAGACCCCAAACTGGCCCAGCGGTTTAATATTGCGGAGCTGTCTACCAAACAGTTCAAACAACTGTCCACAGGTCAAAAGCGCCGTCTGCAGCTTGTGCTGGCCCTGGTCAACCATCCGCAGGTGGTGATCCTGGATGAACCCACCGCGGGGTTGGATGTGCAGAGCCGCGCCAGCCTGCACGACGAGATCCGCACCCTCAAAGCACAGGGCATTACCGTGCTGCTGGCCACACATGATATGGCCGAGGCCGAAGAATTGTGCGACCGCATTGCGATCATGATCTACGGCAAGCTGGCCGTGCTGGGCACCCCGCAAGAGGTGACCGCCGCCGGTAACAAGGAGACGCGCATCCTGCTGCGCACCCGACTTGGCAGTCTGCTGCCTGGGGAGAGCATTGGAGAAGCCGCCTTTGTGGAAGCAAAAGAGGGTTATCTGGAATGGAAAGCCCGCAACGTGGCCGGCGCAGTGATGGAGCTTTTGCAGCGCGTTCAACGCAGCGGCGACAGTGTGGAAGATCTGCGGGTGGAACGCCCCAGTCTTGAAGAACGATTTCTTGAAATGGTGGAAGGAAACTAATATGAAAGCCTTTTTCAATTACCTCTGGATCGAGTTTAAAGTAGATCTGCGCGATAAAGGACTGCTGCTGAATTTCTACCTGGTACCCCTGGCCTTCTTCTTTGTGATGGGCGCCGTCTTCTCTTCGGTGACACCGCTGATGAAGGCCACTCTTTCGGCCTCGATGACCATCTTTGCCATCACCATGGGGGCGGTGATGGGTGCGCCCACTGCGCTGGTGAAGATGCGTGAATCTGGCACCATGCGCGCCTTCAAGGTGAACGGCATTAGCGGCACGGCGGTGCTGGCGGTACATGCGCTGAGCACCTTCATCCATCTGTTCATTGTGTCTGTCATCATCTACTTTGTTGCCCCGTTGGTGTTCCACGCCCAGGCGCCTGCCTCAGCGGCAGCATACTTTGGGGTAATGGCCGTGTTCCTGCTGGCCAGCATCGGCATCGGCATGCTCATTGGCGTTACGGCTCCCAACCAGACCTACACCACCATGATGACCATGCTCATTTTCCTACCCTCGCTGCTTCTGAGCGGCATCATGTTCCCGGCTGAGATGTTACCCTCAGCGCTGCGTCAGGTAGGGCGTTTGTTCCCAGCCACCTACAGCCTGCAATCTCTCTATGGTCTGGCTTTTCAGCTGGAAACCTCTATAGACCCGTATGTTTCGCTCTTTTGGGTGGCTGCCATTGCGGTGCTGATGTTCGCAATCGCCTTCTGGCGCCTCAATGATCTGCGCAAAAACGAACAGCACTAGGCTGAAATATAAAAACTCACCAGAAGGTCTGGTGAGTTTTTCTGTTAATCCTCTTGTTCATATAACTTATTTGAGAGGAATGTATCTAGAATTACGGGGTCAAATGATTTTCCAGATTGAGATTTCATCTCATTTATAGCTTCTGCAGCGCTCAAGGCTTTGCGGTAGGGGCGATCGTGGGTGAGGGCATCCCAGGTGTCAACTACCGAGAAAATGCGGGCGGCAAGCGGAATCCCTTCACCTTTCAGACCGCGTGGGTAGCCGCTGCCATCCCATTTTTCATGATGACAGTATGGAATATCAATGGCGTTTTTTAAGTAACTGATCGGCCGAAGCATTTCATATGCAACGAGTGGATGTTTTTCCAGTGTTTTTCGCTCAACAGGGGAGAGTTTTTCTGTTTTTTGAAGAATGCTGTCAGGCACACTGAATTTGCCAATGTCATGCAGTAAAGCACCCCGGCGGATATTGACCAGATCCATGCCGCTCAAGCCAAGGGTTTGGGCCAGGCGGATGGAAGTATCCACCACGCGCTGTGTATGGTCCTCAGAATAGTGGTCGCGCATATCCATTGCAATAGACCAACCTTTAATGGTGGCATCATACGCGAACGAGAGTTCATTATTGCGCTTTTGAAGTTCGTCGTAAAGAGAGAGGTTATCTATAGCGATAGCTGCCTGGGTAGCCAAAATTCCGAACAGCTCCAACCACTCATTACTGGGTACTAATTTCTTTTTGCTAAAAACTTCCAGCACGCCAAGAACTTCCCCTTTATCGATCAAAGGCACTACGTGATGAGAACACAGTTCCTCTTGTTGGAAGAGGATAACCCGGCTGAACTTATCTTTTGAATGTGTCAGGTCTGGGGCGCTAATCACCCTTCTTTCTTCAGCGGCCTGGCCAGCCCTGCCTTCTCCAAGATTGAGCCTGGTTTTGGCAATTTCATTTGTCATAAAACCGGTTCCAGCTGAATATGAAAGCGTTCCGCTAATGGGTTCGTATAGCAATATACTGGCGGCATCCACGCCTAGTTGTGAGACGGCATTGCGCAGCAAAATATCCAGGATGATCTTCAGGTTTAAGATTGAACTGATTGCCTGGCCTACCTGATGAATTGAGATCATTTGTTTGTATTGCCGCTCGGTCTTTTCAAACAAGGTTACCTGTTGAATGGAATTCGCGGCGAGTGTACACAAGCTAGTAAGTAATTCCAAATCTTCAGGTGTGATGGCTTGTTTGCGTTTCACCCAGATGGCGCCAATAACTTGATCCTGGGCCTGGAGCGGCAGGCAGGCGGCACACGTGGCATCTCCCAGAGTATCTGCCCTTAAGAAATTGGGATCATGGCTTACGTCATTACTGATATAAGCTTTACACTCTTTAAGGACCATGTTGCTGATGCCCTGGTTAATGGGAATCTGCATTCCCGTCACCTTCTCGCCAATTGGGCCGCAACCTTGTTCGATCCAGGTCTCATTTAATGCAGAATCAAAAGAAACGAATAAGACGCCTTCTGCATGAAAAACTTTTTCAATTTGATGGAGGAATAATCCAATCGATTCTGATCGGGTACTGGCTGACCTCAGAACTGTGGTCGTCGCAAGGATGATCTCGCGTTCATACTCCTGTTGTTTTCGAGCGTCGATGTTTTGCTTGACCGCTATATAATGGATAATTTTTCCTTTAGAGTCAAAGACAGGAGAAATCGTCATTTCTTCGTAGTATTTCGTGCCATCCGCGCGTCTATTGATCAGTTCTTCATGCCATCTTTTGCCGGAAGAAATGGTGGCCCAAAGGTTATCGTAAAAACCAGGCTCCTGTTCTCCAGATTTTAACAAGCGAGGGTTTTTCCCTAAAACATCTGGGATTTGATATCCAGTAAGTTCAGTAAATGCCGGGTTTGCCCAGGTGATATTCCCCGCTTTATCCGTGATGACGATGGCATTACCAGCTGCAGCGGCCGCAGCATCGAGAAGCAATAAGTTTTCTTCGCTTTTCTTGCGTCCTGAAATATCCAGGATGAAAGCCGAAAAGAACATACCTTCAATAGTTTGCCAACTAGACAAAGAAACTTCAACAGGAATGATCTCGCCATTCTTTTTCATTCCGATGGTTTCTACTGTTTTACCAAGATGAATCTTTGCTTCAGATTTGGTTTTGGGTGCTACTTTTGAATCGTATTGGGCTCTTACTTTTTCAGGCATGATCATTTTTACATTTTGCCCAACCAGTTCATCATAGCTGAAGCCAAAAATGTCGGTGATGGCCGGGTTACAATAAACGATCTTGCCAGATAAATCTGAAAAGATGATACCTGCAACTGCAGAATCTGCGATAGCGCGGAATTGTTCGCTTCGATCCTTAAGGATCGCTTCCGTCAATTTGCGTTCGCGAATGTTTTTTAATTCTTCCAGAGCGCGTTTAGTGGCAGGGATCAGGCGAGCCATTTTGGATTTCATAACGTAGTCCGTGGCGCCTTGAGTAAGTGCATCTATTGCGGCATCTTCGCCAATAGTGCCAGAAACGAAGATAAACGGAATATCCGGAAGGGTTTGCCGAACGAACTGTAATGCTGCCATCCCATGATAAGCAGGCAGTTTGAAATCGGCCAGAATTAGGTCAAAAGAGTTATTTTCTATAGCTGTTTCGAATTGAATACGATCACTGACCCAAACCAGATCGAATTGGAGATTCGCCTTTTCAAGTGTCAATCGAACCATTTCTGCATCTATTGGATCATCTTCCAGATGAAGGATCTTTACTGAAGCTTCCATTTGTACCCTCAAGAATTTTTTGTTTTGCTTTCCTTACTTACTTTTCACTCAGTAGAAGATCTCACTTCAGGAATAGAGAAGTAAAAAGTCGCGCCCCGATTTAACACTGATTCTGCCCAGATCTGGCCACCGTGGCGATCTATAATGCGTTTCACTGTCGCCAGACCAATCCCCGTCCCTTCAAATTCACTACTAGCATGCAGGCGCTGGAAAACAATAAAAAGCTGATTTGCGTAACTGATATCGAATCCAACGCCATTGTCTTTTACATAGATCACCGTTGAACCCTTCATTATGCTAGAACCGATCTTTATCTTGGTCGGGTTTTTGGGGCGAGAAAACTTTAAGGCGTTTGAGATCAGATTGCTGAGCACCACGCGCATCATCGACTGGTCAGCATAGACCACTGGCAGTTCCTGAATGGTCCATTGCACCTCGCGGCTGTGCGTCTCTGGTTCAAGCTCCTTTATGATCTCATTAACGAGCATCCCGAGGTTGACAGGACGAGAGGTCATCTCTTGATTGGTCATTTGAGAAAATGCCAGCAAGTCATCGATCAGATGGCCCATATGTTCGGAAACATTACATATGCTATTGGCATAATGGCGTGTCTTGTCTACAGAATTGGCGGGTAGTTCGTTTTGCAACAATTGAGTAAAGCTCCTGATCTGACGCAGTGGGGCACGCAGATCGTGGGAGACAGAATAGGCGAATGCTTCCAGATCTTCATTAACCCGTTTTAACTCGGCGGTGCGTTCCTGCACGCGGGCTTCCAATTGCTGATTCAGTGTCTGTAGATCTTCCTGACTGCGCTTGAATTCAGTGATCTCCCAGGCAAGATCGGCCAGACGTGAAGCAATTTGGGTATCCACCACATCATAATCCAACTTCTTGTTGCCTACCCCTAAAATGGCTTCTACTTTGTTGCCACGAATTATGGGCAAGACCATTTCTCGTGTAACAGGAGGATGCCCAACAGGGGAGCCCTTTAAGTTAGGGAGTGAAGCAACATCGTTATGAATCACGGGTTTATGTTGATAATAGCAATCCATCCAAACCCCAGCCGATTGGATGGGATATTTTTTGTTTGGGTTCTCTACCAGACAAAATTCCGATTTCGTTCGGCTAGACCAATTGCGTAAGCTAAGAGACTGCTGGTCTTCATCAATAAAATGAAAGAATCCGATTTGACTCTCCGTCAGGCGTTCCACCTCATTGATGGTTTCTTCCAACAGGTCATCCAGGTTGTGCGTGAGGGAAAATTCGAGCAAATGGGATCTGGCTCCGCTGATCATGCGTTCGATCTTTTGTGTGGTGACCTCATGGGAAATTACCGAAGAAGAGATCAATTTACCCGATGAATCAAAAATTGGGGAGATGGTTAAAGATATATAGATCTCCCGCCCATCTTTGCGTTTGCGTTTTACATCTCTATATTCGACCTTTTGGCCTGCCAGCACTCGCTGGTTGATCTGGTGAAATTCATCTATAAATCGATCTGGTATGATGGTAGTGATCGATTTGCCGAGTATCTCGGCTGCTGTATAGCCGAAAATCTTCTCTGCGCCTTTATTCCAACTGGTGATAATTCCATCGGGCGTTTTGCCAATGATGGCTTCATCTGAAGTAAGTACGATCTCCGCCAACTGGGTAGCCTGCTTTTGAAGTTTGCGGCGCTCGGTGATATCCTGTATAACACCGGTCACCTTTTCTGGTTGGCCCAGAGCGTTTTTATGTAAAATTGCTATTGAGGCGATTATGCGTGGGGATGAACCATCCCGAGGATGGATCTCAAATTCAAGGTCGTAAGGCTTTTCCTTTTCGATGAGATCAATCAAGGCTTGATGCACGCGCTGACGATCAGGTATGCAAGACTCTACATCCTCAGTGGTGAATGTGGATTCGCCTGGTTCAAATCCGTACAACTTTTTCGCCTCATCTGACCCCCAAAATTCATTGGTCAAAATTTTGAATTCCCAATTGCCAACGTGCCCGATGGCCTGGGCGTTGCGGTAACGTTCATTTTGAAGTTTAAGCTCCGCTTCGATTTTTAGCCGTTCAGAAATATCCTTGCAGGCAATAAAAACACCCGTTAGTTGACCATTTTCATTAACGATCGTATTTGCATTGAGCAAAAGCGAAGTAATTGTCCCATTTATGTTCTTTATATTAGCAAGTTGGGAAATTAACTGGCCGTTTTTTAAAACTTTAGAAAAATATTTTGCGGCATTTTCTGGATTTTCAAGGTATGGCGCAAAATTTGTACCGATCAATTCTGAACGGCTCAACCCCGTGACCATTTCCATAGCTTTGTTGACATCCGAGATGAGCCCATTAGGATCAATAACGGCTAATGGATCCAAGGTTGTTTCGAACAATCCACGGTTGTAATCCTTGTCAGATTTTAATCTGCTCAGAGAATCTTTGCGTTCGCTGATATCGCGAAAGATGACAAGTTCAAATTCTAAATCGTTATAAACGTAAAACGAGGCAGAAACTTCTATAGGAAGAGCTGGCTTATCTTTGATCTGTAGGCTGGATTCAAAAACCAGTTTTTTGGTATTTTTTATTTTTTTCCAATGAGTGGACCAGGCTTTTAATTGAAAACCAGGATTTATTTCATAGATGAATAATGGCCTGGGGCTGTTATTTGAATAATCCAGGATCTCACAGGCTTTTTGATTTGCGTAGTTAATTCTGGCATTCTTATCAATCAGAATGACAGCTTCATTAATCTGATCTAAAACAAAACCTAAGAATTGTGGATCCAGAAATTCACAAGAATTCATTGTATACCCTATAATTAATTCGTAAATATTCCGAATCGCGTTTTAATTTGAATCGTTGCTTATTACAGTATACACGGGAAATGAAATATTTTTCAATAATTTACTTATTTTTTACATATTTATGTCTAATATTTTACTTAATAGGATGAGAAATGATCATTTTGCAGTTGAATAACCTCTCATTGGTTCTGGGCGCTCGTACCTTATTTGATGGGATCAATTTTGAAGTGCAAGAAGATGCCCGCATTGGGTTGATCGGCGCCAATGGGGCGGGCAAATCGTCGCTGTTTAAAGTGATCACCGGTGAGTATGTGCCAGAGGCGGGTGGCAGCGTGACTAGATCCCGCGGGGTTCGGGTGGGCTATCTGGCGCAGGAACCCGTCCTGGACCCTGATCAGACGGCGCGGACGCTGGCGCTGGCAGGCAGCGAACGCATGGCGGAGGTCCAGGCGGCGCTTGAACGGGTGGAAGCCAGCATGGGGGAAGAGGCAGTTTATGGCAATGAAAAAAAACTGACCCAGGTTCTGGAGCAGCAACAGCGCCTGCTGGAAGAGTACCAGGCGTTGGGTGGGGACCAGTATCCGCTGCGCGTGCAGGCACTGCTCACGGGGTTGGGGTTGCCGGAAGCTGATCTTGATAAGCCGATGCGGGTGCTCAGCGGCGGGCAAAAGAAGTTGGTGGGGCTGGCGCGCTTGCTGCTCTCTCAGCCTGAGGTCCTGCTCCTGGACGAGCCGGATAACCATTTGGATCTGAAGGCCAAAGAGTTCCTGGAGTCGCTCATCCGCAGCTACGCTGGGGCGGTGATCATCATTTCGCATGACCGCTATTTGTTGGATGCGGTGGTGACGCAGATCGCCGAGCTGGAAGATGGCAAGCTCTCAGTATTCAACGGCGATTACTCCAGCTTCATCCTGGACAAACAAGAAAAGCTGGCCCGCCAAAGTGAGTTGTTCCAGGTGCAGCAGCATCAGATCAACCGCATTGAGGCAGCCATCAAGCGCTATTCCATCTGGGCCAAGACCTACGATAGCGAAAAGTTCGCAAAACGGGCCAAGGCCATTCAAAACCGGCTGGATAAAATGGAGCGAATCGAGCGGCCGCTGCTGGAACGCAAACGCATGGAGCTCAAATTGCACGGCTGGCGTGGTTCCAACAAAGTGCTTGAATTCAAAAAGGTGAGCAAGGCGTTCGGGCCGCGGGTGCTGCTGAAAGAGGCCAATTTGCTGCTGTATCATGGTGAGCGGGTGGGGGTGATCGGACCGAACGGCATGGGAAAATCAGTGCTGCTCAAATTAGCGCTGGGATCGCTGGCACCGGACGGCGGAGAGGTAGCCGTGGGGCCGAGCATCATCAGCGCTTACTACGCCCAGGAGCACGAAACGCTCAACCCCTCTGCGACGGTGCTGCAGACGGTTCAGCAAGCTGGCAATATTGGAGAGAGCGCGGCAGTGGCGCTGTTGGGGCGGTTTTTGTTCAGTTACCGGCAGTGCAGTCAAAAGGTGGGGGAGCTTTCCGGCGGTGAACGCAGCCGGCTGCAGTTGGCACTGGTGGTGCTTTCCAGGGCAAATTTCTTACTATTGGATGAGCCGACCAATAACCTGGATATTGCCTCGGCGGAGGTGTTGGAAGACAGCCTGTCCGAATTTGAAGGCACGGCGCTGATAATATCGCACGACCGCTACTTTTTGGATCAGGTAGTGGACCGCATCATCACCGTTGAAGACGGACGGCTGGTGAGCCATGCGGGCGGATACAGCGATTATTTGGCGGGGGGGTCTTCCTGAGCGGCTGCGGCCTGTTCAGCGGCGTTGCGAGCCTGGTCACGGCGGGATTTGGCCAGTCCCAGAAGCACTGGCGCAATGATGAGCCCGAGAAACCAGCCGTATTGGTCCTGAATAAGCCAGCCGATGAAGGTGAGTAAGGCAGTGAAGCCGATGGCCAGCAGCCAGTCGAGCCAATCTGTGTTGGCAAAAATTGAGCGAATGTTCATGGGTGGGATTATACCTTGATACAAATTTAGTACTGCCCACAAATTACACGAATTTCACTAATTTATCAAACCAATTATTAAAGTTGCTGATCTTCGTTATTTCCGAAGGTTTTCAATAAAAGTTTTCTTAGATTTTCTTCGCGACTTGCGTTTTATGCACCCATTCGCGGCTTCGCGTGAGGAAAGTGTTGTCCACTCTCAATTCTCAATTCTCAATTCTCAATTCTCTATTCTCCACTCTCAGCCCTATTCCAGCTTGACATTCTGATTGGCGATCTTGTTGTCTTCGATGTACTTTCTTGGCATGGCCAGGGAAGACCAGCCGCCTGCTTCTTGCAGGGCAAACGGATCAGTGCCGTGGCGGGCAGCCGAGGTGGCCCAGTAGTGGCGGCAATCATGGGCAGAGAGGTCAAAGAGGCCTAGTTTTTCGGCCAAAAAGCCCACCCGGCCAGTGATGGCGCGTTCGCTCATGCCGGCTTCGGCCAGCTCTTCGTTCTTCTTGCTGCGGCGCAGAAGCAATCCGTTCTGGATCAATTCGCCTGCATCCAGGCAGGCTTGCAGGGCGGCACGGGTGGCCTCGCTGAGGCGGTGTACCTGTTCCTTGCTGACCTTGGGGCGGTAGAAGCGCAGCGTCCCTTCGGAGAGGTCAAAATCTTTGACGGCCAGGGCAGCCACTTCACCCACGCGCAAGCCATGATCGAGCAGGAGACACATCATCAAGTTGTCGCGGCGCCCCTGCGGGGTATCTGGCTGATTCTTCAGCGCGGCGGCCTGTTCCGGGGTGATCTTGGTGGGCTCGGATTTTTTGAGGCCAATGCGGATCTTATCGCGGCGCTGATCAATGCGAGCCTGTTCGCGGAAGGTATAGCCCTGCACGGCGCGGATAAGCGCGTATTCCTGCGGGGTGAGCGTGCCCACCTGCATGGCAAGCCGCGCATAGGTTTTAATGCTGGAAAGACGTACATTGATGCTGGGGATGGCATAGCCCAGTTGGAGCTGCCATTTTACATAGGCTTCCACAAGTCCCCAGGTGACCACGCGCCAGGCCGCAGCATCGTGCGAAAGATCGCCAGTACGCACTCCCGCCACTTCCAAAAATTCGCGGAAGAGGAGCAGGTCGGCATCCTGACGGCGCAAGGTCTGCTCAGCGCGACGAATGCGGTAATCGTTGAAGCGCGAGCGGGCAGCCGCCTGGTTGGCCTGTTCACCGATCAGGTGAGCCAGTTCGCCGGGTAACAGAGGCTGCATGGCCGGGTCTTCTCGGTTGGGGGTGAGGGAATTCTTTGCCATGAAGTTGATTTTACACGAAAAAGGGTTCAGGGGTGCTACCGTTCTGCCAGGATTATCCAAAAAAACAAGGGCGCAGTTGAGTGAGTCTGCGCCCCTTTGAATGCAAGTAATGTATAGAGTTTAGCCGGGACCGATGACGAACTGGGTCAGGCTCTTTTGGCCGCAGCCCAACTTGACTGAGGCAGACGCCGGGGTGATACCGTACGAGGAGGATGCCTCAATGGTGTAGCCACCGGCAGGACGGTACCAGATGACGTATCCGCTTGAATCTGGATGCTGGCAATCTCCGCTCAAGCAGAGGGTGACGCCGCTGGCCCAGACGGGATCCCAGGTGCTGCCATCCGTGACCTGCGCCCCGATCTGGACGTCAGTACAGGCGGTGGTCGGAGTGAATGTGGGTTTTGGGGTCTTGGTGATGACTTTGAGGGTGGGTGTGAAGGAAGGCGTACTTAGCGCAACCGTATTGGTGGGCTTACCGGGAATGAAGGTGTTGGTTGGTTTACCGGGGGCGAAAGTATTGGTGGGTTGTACGGCCGGCGTGCAATAACCGGGCTCTTTGCCGGCAGGTTTGAAGTTCCAGGCTTGCCGGCAGGTATTATCCACCAGGGCCAACTTCTTTAAGGGGTAATCGGAGGAGTTTTTGTAGGGCGAACCTGCCTCAGTGAGGCTGATGGCATCATTGTAGTCAAAGAGATACGGTGCCTTGATCTGATCATCTGCCCAGGCGCTCCATAAAAAGGAAGCCGGATTGCTGACAAGGGAGCGTTTGACCGCGATCTGCACCGAGAGGGGATTGTTGGGGTTGAGCCGTGCCCAGGCGCCATCGGCATCGGTCATGGGTTTGCCGGGCCAGAGCTCTGTCTCATAGCCATCGCCCTTGATGGGGGCATCAGAAGCCAGCGGGCGGGTAGAGCCAACATCGTTGTTCAGGTCGGCAAAGACGGCCACGCCGTTGATATCCCAGTTGGCAGTGGTCGGTGGCTGATAGACCCACACCAAAAAGTCACCACGGCCATCCTGGTCGGTATCCAACTCAGCTCCGTAGTTGGCCCCCAGAACTCTGGTGTCAGGGTTTATGTCTTTGAGGGTCAGGTCAAAATAGAAAAAGGTGCTGTCAGTTGAAAGGGTCACCTTTTGCAGGTCCACATCCCCGTGGTAGACCATATTGATCTCGGTATAGGGTCTTTCATACAGGCCCGTCCCAAACAGGTCGCTGTTGAAGGCAACATCATCAATGGTGCTTTCTATGGCCTGCATCTCTCGCGGCATAATGGTGTGAACAATGGGCATGGCCGTGTTATCGGGTGGGGTCATGGGGGTTGGAATCTCAGTGGCAGCCTCGCTGCCTGGTTGTTGGGGTGGAGCGGCAATGGCGGTCTGGGTGAGGCTGAGTGCGACCATTGTTTGTAATACGCCCGTCGAATCACTTGTAGGTTGAGTTGTAATGGGGAGGTTGCAGGCTGCAACGAGGAAAATGATGATCGTGATCGACAAAAAAGTGAAAAGTCCGTGCACTTTTTGTTTCATATTCCTCCATAGCGAAATAACGCATGAAAAGAAACTTGATCGATCAACAGGATAAATTCATTATACAAACGGGTTGGATAAATACAAGTAAAAAGATTGTAAGGTTGTGGAATATTTACACAAATCAGACAAAAATTATTAATCGCTGTTTCTTAAAACAATCCTGGATCACTGAGAGGATAAAAAATGTCCCCCGGTTTTTTTGGCCGGGGGATCTGATTCTTTAGAGAGCGGGAATTTCTGTTGCTTCAGGGGTTTCTGTAGGTTCTGGCGTTTCCGTCATCTCTGGTGCTTCCGTTGGTTCGGGGGTTTCGCTCAGCTCTGGCGTCTCCGTTCCGTTTGGGGTTTCAGTGCCGTCCAAAGCGGGATGGATGACGATACCTTTAGCGGTAAGAGGTCCGCCAGTAACATCGCGCGGGGCGATGATGGTGACACGAGCACCCACCACAAGCTGGTCAATCCGTTCAGCCGGCAAAAACTTAGTGGCTTCAGTGATGACAAAAGTGAAGCTGAGGCCTTTAGTGTCCATGACGGTGATGCTAACGCCTGGGGTATATTCAGTCACTGTCCCTACATGGTGGACGATGGCTGGCTTGCCAGGGATCACCTGAACGGTGAGGGCCAGCCAGTTGCCAAGATCATCTTGTTTGGCGCGAACCTGAGCTTTGAGACCTACCAATAAGGAAAGTGACGAAGTAGAATTGCCCAATGTGGGAACTTTGATGCGGGTATCAGCGGACAAGGCAAAGATAGCAGAAGAGCCATCGGCCAGGATAAGGGTAAGAGAATCAGCGGTTGCGGCACTGATCTCGCCGCGGAAGTTCTGAGGTTTAAAATTGGCTTTGGGGGTTTTAAGTTGACCAGGAGGAACGCCCTTTTCGCTCTGACGGGTGGCTTTTTCATCAGCTTTGGTGGTTGCCTGAGCACCGGGGGTCTTTTTGGCGGTAAAACCATCATAATTTGCCATCACGCTAAAAGTGGAAAGCAAGAGGGCCATAACTACCATCAGAGAAATTGCGGTTAATTTCTTTTTCATTTTTACTCCTAATCAGTTGAATAAGTGACGGTGAGAACGAGATCGATCTCGTTGCCAGAATCATCACTTACAACAATTTGTAAAACATTTGGACCGGCCTCGAGGGGAATTTGTAGAGAGAAATTACCGGCATCCAGTAGAAAAATCTCATCATTGATGGTTAAGACTGAGTCTTCAGATACTCTCCCTGTGAGCTCTGTTAGCGGCAGACTGGTCTCTAACCCATCCATCGGGGAGGTTAGAAACAAACTAAGGCTCCCAGAAGAATATTTCTGGTCGGGCTGGTTCTCTTCTGTTATTGTTTTTATTCCGTGGGTGGGCAACAATGGTGGTGTTGGTGAATTTCCTGTGATTTTTGCAGTCCGAGAATAGGAACTACAAGCGACCATTAAAAGCAACAATATTAAAGATACGATTGGTAAAATATGCTTCATGTATCTTTAAGGTTACCACAACAACCTGTGTGATTCAATGGTTTGAATGTAATAATAAACAAATTGTAAGTCATTAGTAATTATTTGTTTCTAGGCTGATCTAAAGGAAGTTTTATTGTTTTTCAATTGATGCTAAAATTGCATCAGGTACAAGGATTCATGACAGGGAGGAAAAGCATGAGCGAGTTACCATTTAAGCAATTATTATCAGACGGTATTCAGGCGGCACGGAATGGCAATAAAAAACTCGCGATTCATTACCTGGCACAAGCCGTACAGGTTGAACCGAAATCTGCTCAGGCCTGGTATTGGCTGTCTGAAGTACTTGAAGATGAAGAGAAAAAAACTTTTTGTCTACAACGGGCCAAAGCCCTGGTTTCTGCAAGTCAAAAGCAGAGTGGTGAATCCTTAACAGCAGTTGCTTCTCAAGCGAAAAAGGTCGAACCTCAAGTTGAGCTCCCTGAAAAACCTTTTATTGAAGCGTCTCCCCCAAAGGTGGAAAAACCGCGTTTGGTGGAAAGCCCTGCTGCTCGTCCTCAGCCGGTGAAGAAAAAAAGAAAGTTTCGTCCAGAACTGTTGCTGGTGGGTTTACTGCTTCTTCTGGTGATCGTCATGCTTCCTATTTTATACAGATCCGTATCTACTCAAATGGCCGGGTTGCCCCCCACCCTGGTAGCGACCGCCGGTATTCCGGTTGTGGTTCCAACGGAAACCAAAACCATCACTCCCAGGCCGACCCGCACTGCGTTGCCTTCGCCTACCCCTACTCGTGACTTTGCCACACGATTACAGTTGGCCCGGGGGTTGATCGATGCCGCTCAAACCAATATTGATGCAAAGAATTATGAAGATGCCATTGCAACGCTCAATCAAGTGATCGAACGAGTCCCAGAATACGCAGAAGCCTATTACATGCGCGGTTTTGCATATAGGAAGGGGTGTGCAACTTTTACAAATCAAGGGAAATACTTGCAGTACATTCACAATGCGATAAACGATACCAGCATCGCCATCCATCTTGATCCCACCGTGTATAGATACTATCGTTCACGTGGCTATGCATTGAGTGATTTGGCCGGTCAGCAGGATACCTATGCTGATGTAGCGGAACTTCGTCGTCAGGCTATCGAAGACCTACAGAAAGCCCAGACTTTGTTTTTACCAGAACATGAATTTGAACTGGATACTTCTATCGTTGAGTACAAGATGCTTTTGTGGAATTGCCAGGAAGGAATGAACGATATCAAAGAAATTGCGAAGAATAAAGAGCTTACTCAGGATGAGATAGATACAGTTAACATTATTACTGTTGAGGGCAGTATCTGTTTAGGGAACTATCAGGAAGGTTTAGATACCCTTGATACAATCCCGAAGTCAAAACTACGAAACACTTTCTTTATTTATGATAAATGGCAATTTCTCTACAATATGGGTCAAACAAAAGAGGCTTTTGCCCTTGTTGATGATAATTTAGCTCAATATCCAAGTTATGGTGGGGAACGATATTATTTACGAGCATTCATGTATTATCAACTTGGGGAATATGAAAAGGCCAGGACGGATCTAATGTTAGGGCAGGGGAATGTTTGGGTTTTCCCAGCCGAGGCGGAACTGGTTGCAGCATATTTGGCTTATCATGACGGAAATAAAGATCTGGGTGATTATTGGTTAGGGAAAGCTTATTTGGGACGTCACCCGATGCTTGGTCCAAATTTAAATAATTTGATCGAAGCCGAGGTGAAAGCTCGCGGTATTACGATTGAGGAATACACCCCAGATTGGAGTACCCTTCGCACCCCCAACGCTTTGCCATTTGAGAGTACTCCCACGCCGGTTCCATTGTTCTCAGGAACCGATATGCCGCAGAACTAGATATTTATACGACAATACATTAAACAGCAGATGGCTATAAAGGTCGTCTGCTGTTTAATGAAGAGATTGCAGGTTGGCTATCCCGCTGAAGGTTGACAAACGGGGCAGGCACGCTTTTCTGATTCTACGATCGCCTGGTCGGAAGACCAGAAAAAGTTTTGGCGACCGATCTTTTCCACGAGGCCGGCGCGTTCCAGCATGCGGTAGGCATTATCGTGGGTACCGGCAAACATCAGCTCACCGCCTTGAGCGGAGATCTGGTGGTGCAGCTTCTCAATGGCCTCCACGCCGGCTGTATCAATGAGGGGCACGCCGCGCATGGAGAGGATGAGAATCTTGGTGTCTTTCACTTTAGAGAAGGCTTCATTAAAGAAGCCGATGGCAGAAAAGAAGAGCGGACCGGTGATGTAGGCAACTTTTACATGCGGGCAATCTCCGCGCAGCGAAACCCCCTTCTGCTGTAGCTTTTCGGCATCCACGTCTTGAATGTTGATATCGATCTGGGCGATCTGGCTGACGAACATCATCACCGCCAGAATGGAGCCGATGAGGATAGCCTGGGTCAGGTCGAAGGCAACGGTGGCGCCTGAGACCACACCAAAGGCCAATGCCATCACCAGGTTTCCCCAAGCTATGCCATAGTAACTGGCATCAGTTCTACTAGTGAGATGATCACATTTTCTTCTTCCTGTTGGTCGAAACATACTTCTATGGGAAGAAATACATAGTTCGGTCTCATCACTTTTAATGTCTACTATTTCTTATTTATTAATATTGACCTTTACCCCTTATATTAATGACTATTTACCTGCCTGAACATTACAGGATTTTTGCAATCTTTACAAAACCTGTCCATCTCCCATAGAATTGTTTTTTTGGTTAATCAAATAGGAATAAAAGGATGAATCCCGAACGTCTAAGCCTTTGGCTCCGCAAATGGTTGACATGTTTAACCGAATAATATAGTTCGAAATTTCCGCAGGAGTATATTGCAGATTCTCATTAATCCATAGTTGAAGAATTCGGCCAAGACCTGCAATACAATAATCTGCAAGTATCTTATCAGGAATAAAGTTGGTTAAGTTATCGTATTCCAAAACTCTTTGTATCGCAAATTGGTGTTTTAAGTTTATTGTGTAAAAATCTGAATAATACGAAGATTTCTGGTAATTATTTAATACCTCAAGAGTAAGTTCAGGATTTTGTTTAAAGAAAAGCATGTTTTTAGTTGTACTTACAAGAAACCCTTCAAATATTTCGTGGTTTTCTTTTTCAAAAACTGCATTATCCAGTAACAAACCACCTTCTGAAAGAAACTCAATCAATAATTGAAGGGTATCACGATAATGTGCATAAAAAGTGCTTCGGCTGATATTTGCAAGGTCAGTGATATTCTTTACCGTAATTGATTTAAAAGGTTTTTCAGTGGAAAGGGTATAAAAGGTTTGTTTTATACGATTTCTGCTGTGCTCTATCCTCGGATCGGCTTTTTTTCCGGACATTTACTCCTCTTTGTAGTTTATCCTACATACATAACAAATTATTTGTTGATTCACTGATGTTGTACTAAGTATACTCATTCCATAATCATTTATCTATTTTCATTAACTTAATAGTTGAAAGTTTGGTGGTTACGTAATCTCATCAATTATTGAGAACAAATAAAAACACCATAAGTACCAAGGAGTGGTAATTTTCCACTACTTGAATATTTAGATTTAATAATTTCCCAAAGAGAAAGGAAAAGACCTTAATCATAGAAAAAATAATAATGTAATTGAAGATTGATATACAAATAATTATTATGAGAGGAAAGAGTGAATAATGAAAGCAAATAGTGCTATAGCAAACATCAAGGCTAGTGATACCAAAGGATTTTCTCCAAATATTGGCATTTGGATTTTTGTGTTCTTTCTACTGATGTTTGGAACCTTTGCGGCAACCGGTTTAGATCCGTATAATAACACAACTGCTAATTTCATTCCACCAGCAAGTCTTCAGGTTCAGAAACTTCATTGGGTTTTCAACTATTTCATCCCCGGACTTGGTGCGATTATGGCAATCAGTTTCTTAGTGATCTCCATTAAGAAACGCACCTTCACTTGGTGGTTTCTATTCTCCATTGCAGCCATGTGCATGTTTCCATTGGAATCAATGGCTGATTGGGGAGCCAACCTCACTTACAACCCAGCTTTTCCGCATTTCAATTTCCCGTTTGCTTTTCCGTGGCATGTTGCACATAATCCCTATTTCCTAATCGGAGCTTACATCCAATATTGGGGAATGCATGCATACCTGGCAGGTAGAGGTGCCAATTGGCTTTCTCGAAAGACTAACTGGCCTGTATGGGTGAGTGCAATTGTATTGGGTATACCCACTGGATATATTTGGAATATTATGAATGAAGGTGTAGCTACCTATATGGGTTGGTGGCAATATCAGCCTGCAATTGGACCTTCAATTTCATGGGCTAAGTTTGGCGGTTTAGGTAATTTCCCATTAACGGTTCCTGTGATTATTGCTTGTCTATGGCCGACTTTTATGTCTGTCTTTGTTGATAATTCGGGTCAAACCACTTATCAATTGGGCCGCATTGAAAAACTTTTCAACCTGGGCAGACTTTTGCCAGATAATCATCCCTCATCACCAAACTATAAAGGGGATCCAAATGCAAAGCCTACAAAATTTGCCTGGAAATTTGAAATTGCAAAACTTGTTAGCTGGATCGGAATATTCTTATGGACTTATTTCTTCCTAATGGATGTTCCGTGTGTTCTGGCAAAGTATTTCACTCAAAAAGATAGCCCCATCTGGCATCCATGGCCAACTCTTGTTGAAGGTCTAAATCATATTTCTCGAAATTCGATTGTTTTGGGCTTGATAACTATTGTTTTGGTTGTGGTCGTTTTTGTGGTGGAATCACGGCGTCGAAAAGTAAGTGATATCAATAATTAGTAGCCATCTTGTTACCATTGTGGATTACTAGAAAAATTAACTAATAAAAAAGCTTGAAAAATCTATCTGCATTTTGAAACCTACTTTTTCAGCATGCAATACATGTCAAGGTAGTGACTTAAAAAGTGGATCAAAAAAAATAGCAAAACTGGAGTTTGCTCGAAAACAGTAATAATGTTTGGCTATTAATTTTGAACTGGTGGTTGATGAAACCACCAGTTTTTTAATTACAATCAATCGATTCGTAAACAGACGGAATTTAACAGACTGAGATTGAACGTTTTTCAGATTCTACGATGGCCTGGTCGGAAGACCAGAAAAAATTGTGGCGGCCGATCTTTTCCACGAGGCCGGCGCGTTCCAGCATGCGGTAGGCATTATCGTGGGTACCGGCAAACATCAGCTCACCGCCTTGAGCGGAGATCTGGTGGTGCAGCTTCTCGATGGCTTCCACGCCGGCTGTATCAATGAGGGGCACGCCGCGCATGGAGAGGATGAGAGTCTTGGTGTCTTTCACTTTAGAGAAGGCTTCATTAAAGAAGCCGATGGCAGCAAAGAAGAGCGGACCGGTGATGTAGGCAACTTTTACATGCGGGCAATCGCCGCGCAGCGAAACCCCCTTCTGCTGCAGCTTTTCGGCATCCACGTCTTGTATGTTGATATCGATCTGGGCGATCTGGCTGACGAACATCATCACCGCCAGAATGGAGCCGATGAGGATGGCCTGGGTCAGGTCAAGGGCAACGGTGGCGATCATGGTGATGCTGAAGGCGATCATGGCCGTCTTGAAGCGTTTCTTAAATGTGAAGCGGATGGATTCCCACTCGTTCATGCGGACGGCGGTGACCATCAGAACGCCGGCCAGGGCGGCCAGCGGGATCTTTTCCATCACGGGGGCTAGCAGGAACATGGAAAGCAGCAATCCGAGCGCGTGGAAAATGCTCACCAGGCGGGTCTGCCCGCCAGATTTGATGCCCACGCTGGAACGGGCGATGGCGGCCGTGGCAGGAACACCGCCAAAGAAGGGGATGACCATGTTGCCAATGCCCTGCCCGATCAGTTCCTGGTTGGCCTGCAGGCGGGTGCCGGTCATGTTGGAGGCGACCGTACCGCACAGCAGTGATTCGATGGCGCCAAGCGCCGTGATCGTCAGCGCGGGACCGAGGTACTCGCTGAGGCTGGCCCAGGGAATATTGGCCAGGGTCAGATGGTCAGCGAGGAGGAGGGTGCGGGGGATGGAGCCGATTACGGAGACTGGCCATTTGACGAGCAGATTAATGCCGGTGGCCAGAATGATGCCCAGTAGAGAGGCGGGAAATTTGGCGTTCCATTTTTTGGGCCACAGGATCATGGTGGCCATCACAATTGCGGTCAGCAGCATGGCGTGCCAATCGGGCGTGAAGCCGCCTTTGAAATAATTGACGAACTTGAGCAGCGAAGAACTGGCTGAGGCCGTGGTAACGCCAAAGAAATTATCGATCTGCCCGATGAAGATGATGAGGGCGATGCCGGACGTAAAACCGGTAATGACCGGCGCGGGGATGAAGGCAATGAAGCGCCCCAAACGCAGCAGACCAATGACCAGCAGAAAGAGGCCAGACATCAGGCCGGCGATCCAGACGCCGTTCATGCCGTATTTCTGCGCCAATACAATCAGTACCGCGCTCATGGCCCCGGTAGGGCCGCTGATCTGGAACGGCGCGCCAGATAACGCCCCCATGATGAAACCCGCCAGTACTGCCGTCACCAGACCGGCAGCAGCGGTGGCACCTGAGACCACCCCAAAGGCAAGGGCAAGCGGCAGCGCCACTGCTGCCACGGTCAGGCCGGCCAGGGCATCTTGCTGCAATTTATGCAGGTTGTAGCCCGAAAATTCACTTTGATACAGTTGCTTTAAACTTCGTTTCGGCATTGCAAACTCCAAAAAATAAAGGCTGGAACCGAAAAAGTTTCAGCCCTTTGGTAAATACATAAGCGCCAATAATACCCCCGTGTTGGGGATATTTCCAGAGGTCAAAATGTGGAGAAATTGTCTGGAATCAAGAAAAAGACCAGTCAATTTGAACTGGTCTTCAACAAGGGTATCACTAAAGCGACTGAATTACGGATATTGGTTCACA
>JAYFNV010000031.1:0-109033 GCA_034933225.1 Anaerolineaceae bacterium
GGTTTTGCGGGACAGCCTTGCGGTGGTTTCCAGCCAGACCAATGCTCTGGAGGCCTGGAAGATCCTGGATGACCACTACAAAGAATACAATTGGATCGACGCCCACCCCAATATTGCGGCTGTGATCGTTTCGCTGTGGTATGGGGAGCTGGATATGACAGAATGCTTCTCTGTGTTGGCAAAATGTGGGCTGGACGTAGATTGTAACGGTGGCCTGGTCGGCAACGTGCTGGGAGTCATTCAGCCTGTTCCAGAGCAGTGGGCTGGACCACTGGGTGACCTGTTGGAGACCTATTTGCCAGGAAAAGCAAAACTTTCTATAAAAGAATTGGCTGAGCGGACTGCATCCCTTACTTTGTAGTACCGACATTTTAGCAATGTTGCGGTGATAACATACTGTTTACCAAAAAAAGAAGCAGCGCTAGCTGCTTCTTTTTGCATTGATTTCTTAATGAACAATTTCAATCAAAGATATCTTCATAGGTCTGGTTGGACAGCGGCAATATGTAGGAGCAGCCGCCTGTAGTCACTTTGATCCTGTTAGTAAAATCGGGGATAGCATCAAAGTCGCCATCATAAATGTAGTCAGTGAAGGTAGCGTAGATTTCACCATCATCCCACGATGTGGTGGTGCCGGTGCGAGGCAAACCTTCCAGCCCGGGGATGGGGTAGGTATCCAGAATCTGATACTTAACCGCTTTGCCCGTTGGGAAACCTTCAGGATCAGTTGCCAGGTGGATTTCCAGCGAATAGCCAGGATCCCATTCATAACTATCATCGTGATACCAGAAGTAAGCTACCCAGTCTTTGTATTGGCAGATTTTTTGGTTGAAGGATGTCTTGGGTGCCTTGGATTCATCGAAGTAAGCGAAGAATCCATAGGTACCTGCTGCGGGAGCTGCTGCACAGGCCATATAGACGCCCTCATTACCAGCCAACAATCCCTGGGTTGTGGTTACTTTCATCCATTCAGACCCCACCAACTGGCGGATATCGGCTACCCAGCCAAATTGACCGCCCCTGAAGGGGTGGCAGATCTGCGCGGCCGCGGGGATAACGGTCACATTTGTATCCATTACCTGTAGCCATGATGGATAGGTAGTTGTAGAAAGGTCCATGGCTGTTTCAGTACCAATAGTCCAATTACCGTCTGCAACGCCGGGAAGATCAATCTTTTTGGCAGAGGCAGAACCTGGAATTACAGCGGCGACGAGAGCGATGGTCATAATAAATACGATAGTTCTCAAAACCCATTTATTATTCATTTCACGGTCTCCTTATTGGTATATCAAAAATTATATAGTCGTAAATTGTTAATTACTACTGTCAAAAATGTAAATTTTGTAAGCCAGAGGCGCTATTCCGGAGGGTGAGGGATGCTAATTCCCCCTGTTATTTATGATGAATCGCGGTATAATACTCAAGTTGTAATTGCGCCTGTCAGCCGTTTGTAGGAAGTTCTCAAGAGGTGATGATCGCCCTGGATGAAACCCGTCCCATAAAGATGTTGAGAAGATCTGAGGCTGCGCGCGCAAAGCACGCAGTTTTTTATTCTTAAGCAGGATTGGAGGTGAGAGTATAAATGCCAGTAGTCGTTTTACGTCCCAATGAATCATCTGATTCTTTGATGAAACGCTTTCGTAAGAAAGTTGTCAAGAGTGGTGTGTTGAGCACCCTTCGTCGCAAACGCTGGTTCGTCTCCAAGAGTGAAACCCGCCGTGTTGAGAAGAAGAAAGCCATCCGCCGCATCAAACGCCGCCAGTTCACTAAGCTTAGCGAGTAATTGTTGGTTCTTGGGTTCTAGTATTGTTCTGGAGGAGGAGAGATGGCCAAGGAAGAAGATAAAATACAAATGGAAGGTTTGATCGTTGAGGCGTTGCCCGGAACTCGGTTCAGGGTAAAGCTGGATAACGGTCATGAAGTTTTGGCTTATCTGGCAGGCCGAATGCGGAAGTACTATATTCGCATCCTTCTCGGGGATCATGTCAAAGTTGAAATGAGCCCCTACGATCTAACACGTGGTCGGATCGTCTATCGCCAGAAGAAATTCAACGAATCCGGTCCCGACGAAACAGCACAGTAAACAAATGAACAGACTCAGCAATGAGTCTGTTTTTTTATCCCTACACTTAATTGAAAACAGCCGGAGGTATTCCTCCGGCTGTTCGTGTTTCTAAGAGACTTACTGCTGGCTTTCTTCAGGTTTGCTGTACTGAACGGCTGCCATCTGCTTGTAAAGTTCCCAACGGGTCTTTACATTGGCTTCAGCTTCGGTCATCAAGACTTCGGCGCGGCTTTCGTCGCTCTGCAGCAGCATACGGTAGCGGTTTTCCTTGTAGGCGTAATCTTTCACGCTCAATGTAGGATCCTTGCTGTCCAGAACCAGTGGATTCTTGCCCTGGTCCATGAGATCGGGGTTGTAGCGATACAGCGGCCATACTCCAGATTGAGTGGCAGCTTTCTGCTGTTCCAAACCGTTCTTCATGTCGATACCGTGAGCAATACAATGGCTGTAGGCGATGATCAGAGACGGGCCGTCATAAGCTTCGGCTTCCAGGAAGGCTTTGAGGGTCTGCTGATCGTTGGCGCCCATGGCTACACTGGCTACATAAACGTAGCGGTAAGACATGGCAATGAGACCCAGGTCCTTCTTGCCGATGCCCTTACCCTTGGCGGAGAATTTTGCAACTGCACCGATCGGGGTAGATTTGGAGGACTGGCCACCAGTATTGGAGTAAACCTCGGTATCCAGGACCAAAATGTTGACGTTGCGGCCGGAGGCGATGACGTGATCGAGACCACCGTAACCGATATCGTACGCCCAACCATCACCACCGATGATCCAGACGCTCTTCTTGACGATGGCATCTGCAACACCCAGCAGCATCTTGGCGCGCGGGTCTTTGCTGGTGGGCAGTTTGGCCTTGAGGGCTTCCACACGCTTGCGCTGCTCGCGGATCTCAGGCTCAGTGGTCTGAGGAGCGTTCAAAATACTGGCAACGAAGTCATCACCCAGCTCGCCACCCATACCGGCGAGGATCTCACGGGCGAATTCATTCTGTTTGTCGAGGGTCAGACGCATGCCCAGACCGAACTCGGCGTTGTCTTCAAAGAGGCTGTTGGCCCATGCGGGACCGCGACCCTGATTGTTGACAGCCCACGGGGTGGTGGGCAGGTTGCCGCCATAAATGGAGGAACAACCAGTGGCATTGGCCACGACCATGCGGTCACCAAAGAGCTGGGTGGCCAGTTTGAGGTAAGGGGTCTCACCACAGCCGGCGCAGGCACCAGAGAACTCGAAGAGCGGTTCAGCGAGCTGGGAGTTCTTGATGGTGGTCGGGCTGTAGGCATCCGGGTCAGGATTGGGCAAGGACAGGAAGAAATCCCAGTTCTTTGCTTCAGATTCGCGGATGGCAGGCTGAGGAGCCATGTTGATGGCTTTGCGGGTAGGATCAGCTTTATCTTTGGCGGGGCAGGCTTCGACGCACAAAGAACAACCGGTGCAGTCTTCAGGAGCAACCTGAATAGTGAATTTCATACCGGGGAATTCTTTGAACTTGGCATCGATGGACTTGAAGGTCTCAGGAGCATCTGCCAGGAATTTAGCATCGTACACCTTCTCGCGGATCACAGCGTGGGGGCAGACCGTGGCGCACTTGGCGCACTGGATACAAAGGTCTTCTTCCCAGACGGGGATCTCGAGAGCCAGGTTGCGTTTTTCCCATTTGGTGGTTGCGGTGGGGTAGGTACCATCCACAGGCATGGCGCTGACGGGCAGGCTTTCGCCTTCGAAGGCGATGATGGCGCCCAAAACGTCGCGCACAAATTCAGGAGCTTCGGCAGGAACTGCCGGGCGGCGGCTGAAGGAGCTGGTGACAGTGGCGGGAACTTTCACTTCGTGCAGGTTGGCCAGGGTGTGGTCAACAGCTTCATAGTTCTTCTGCACAACTGCATCACCGCGTTTGCCGTAGGTCTTCTTGATGGATTTCTTGATCTGGGCAATAGCTTCTTCGCGGGGCAGAACATTGCTGATGGCGAAGAATGCGGTCTGCATGATGGTGTTCACGCGGCTGCCCATACCGGTCTTGGCGGCCACTTCATAAGCGTCGATGACGTAGAATTTGAGGTGTTTCTGAATGATGTCTTTCTGGGCCTCACGCGGCAGATGGTCCCAAATTTCATCGGGGCCATACAGACTGTTGAGCAGGAAGACAGCATTGGGGGCGGCGTACTTGAGCACATCCAACCACTCGAGGAACGAGAAGTTGTGGCAAGCCACAAACTGGGCATCTTCGGGGCCGATGAGGTAAGGCGCACGGATGGGGTTGGGGCCAAAGCGCAGATGCGAAATGGTGACAGACCCGGATTTCTTGGAATCATAGTAGAAGTAACCCTGACCGTAGTTATCGGTCTCTTCACCAATGATCTTGATGGAGTTCTTGTTGGCGCCAACAGTACCATCGGAACCCAGACCAAAGAACACGCAGCGTTTGGTGGTTTCAGAGTTGATGCTGAACAACGGGTCAAAATCGAGGCTGGTGTGGGTCACATCATCGTTGATACCAACGGTGAAATGATCTTTGGGATCGGCTTTGGCAATGTCGTCGAAGACGGCTTTGACCATGGCAGGGGTAAATTCTTTAGAAGAAAGACCATAGCGGCCACCGGTAACACGCGGGGTGGTCTTGAAGTTGGCAACACCGCGCACAATGGCTTCGGTGATGGCGGCAACAACATCGGTGTACAGAGGCTCGCCCACTGAACCAGGTTCCTTGGTGCGGTCGAGTACGGCGATGGTCTTGGTGGTGGTGGGCAGAGCTTTAATGAAAGCATCCACATCGAAGGGGCGATAAAGGCGTACATTCACAACGCCCACTTTCTTGCCCTTCTGATTGAGGAACTTGGCGGTCTCTTCAGCGGTTTCGGCGCCTGAGCCCATCATGACGATCACTTCGGTGGCATCAGCAGCGCCGGTGTAATCAAAGATGTGATACTGGCGACCGATGAGCTTGGCGAATTTGTCCATGGCGTTCTGGACGATCCCAGGCACACGGGTGTAATAATTGGTGATGGCTTCGCGGCTCTGGAAGAAAACATCTGGGTTCTGAGAAGAACCTCGCAGAATTGGGCGTTCCGGGTTCAAAGCGCGGGCGCGGATCTCAGCCACACGATCTTCATCAAAGAGAGCTTTGATGTCTTCAACAGCGATCTGTTCGATCTTGTTGACTTCGGCGGAGGTGCGGAAGCCGTCAAAGAAGTGCACAAAAGGAACGCGGGCCTCATAGGTCGCCATGTTGGCGATCAGCGCGCTATCCTGTGCGGCCTGCACAGAATCTGAGGCGAGAAAAGCGAAGCCGGTCTGGCGGGCGGCCATCACATCAGAGTGATCGCCATAAATTGCCAGAGCGTGGGTGGCCAGGGTGCGCGCGGCTACGTGGAAGACAGTTGGGGTCAGTTCGCCGGCGATCTTGTACATATTCGGGATCATCAGCAACAACCCTTGAGATGCAGTGAAGGTTGTGGTCAAAGACCCGGTCTGCAAAGCACCATGAACGGCACCCGCAGCTCCACCTTCAGATTGCATTTCAACAACAGAGGGGACAGTTCCCCAAAGATTTTTCATTCCAGCGGCAGCCCATGCGTCGGCATGTTCACCCATGCTGGATGAAGGAGTGATCGGGTAAATGGCTACGACCTCAGAGAGGTAGTAGGCAATTCGCGCCACTGCTTCATTTGCATCAATTGTGATCTTTTCTCTTGTCATCTTGACTCCATTAAAGATAGGGGCACAGTTGCCCCATTGAATGAACCGTTGTTCATACAATTATAAATCGTAATGGCGGCGTTTTTCATTATTCATGACTCATTCGCCGCAAAATCATCATTTTGGTTGAGAGTGATGATTAATATTGATTATGCGCGCAGCGTACCGATAAATGGGAGTGCCTGAACGAAGGTAGCCAAGGTTTTGGCGTCTTCGATCTCACTTTTTTGCAGCATTGCCATCACTTCTGGCAGTGGAATCTTGACCAGGTTGATAAATTCATCTGCATCCGGGTCCAGCGGTGAGGTGTACAGGCCGGTTGCCAGGAAGGTGTACATGAACTCAGTGGAATAACCGGGGGAAACATAGAACTTCCCCAAAGGCCGCATCTTTTTAGCGGCCATACCAGTCTCTTCGCGGATCTCACGCTCGGCGGTGGCCAGGGGCTCTTCGCCAGTTTCAATCTTCCCGGCAGGCAATTCCAGCACCATTTTGTTGGCGCCGATGCGAAATTGCTTTACAAAGAGAACATTGCCGTCGTCATCAATGGGTAAAATGGTCACGGCATCTTGAATCTGGATCAGGTCGTAATGCCGCACGCGCTGATCTGGTAACTCAACGCTGACGCTTTCCACGGTAAAGATGTGACTTTTGTATTTCTCTTCTTTTGCGACGATTCGGTGAGACATGGGCAACCTCTGCGCTGATTATACCCAAGTTAAATGAAAACGGCGGAGAGTTTGTGCCTCTCCGCCGCAAACATTCAAAACTGAGATCTAGGGGATCTGCAGAACCTGCCCAACGGTCAGGTTGGTGGCGCTGCTCAAGCCATTGGCGGCCATGATGGTGTTGGGGTCGGCATCACCAAAACCACAGGCAATGCTGTAAAGGGTGTCGCCAGAAGCCACGGTGTAGCTGGTGGGATGGTTCTTTAGAGCGCGCTCACCCTGCCAGGAGCCAGACTGCGGGATCTTTAAGGTGGTGCCTTCAGAGACCATGGAGTTCATGCCAAGCCCGTTGGCTGAAAGAAGATCTGCTGCATTCACATTAAAACGGCGGGCGATGCAGAAGGGGAACTCGCCCTTATGCAGGGTGTAAGTGCTAGGTTTGCCAGGGGTGGGGGTGGGGTAGACAATGGCGGTGGCCGTTGCGGTGGGAGCCGGCGTTGATGTAACCAGTGGGATGGTGACCAGGGTGCCATCAGAGGTGGCTGCACTGGTTGCCATGGCTGTGGCAGCGCTGATGGGAGTTCCGGTGGGGTTGACGGTGCCAAGGACGGCGCCAGCGGTTTGGGTGGCGGCCAGGATCTCTTTCATAATGTCAGGCTGGGTGGCAACCGGGAAGGGAATCTCACCGCTCTGGGTGGGGGTGGTGACAGGTGCAACCGATGCAGGGCGTTCACAGGCAGTCAAAATCAACCCGGCAACCAAAACGACAAGTATAATGGCGTAAATTCTTTTATTCATTCGCAACTCCTCAGGAACGCAAGTAGATGATTGCAGATCAATGATGGGACAAATTTTCTTCTCTCTAACTTTAGATGGTAGCACAGCCTGAAAGTAGCGTCAAGCATAAAAACCAGCACTGATTTGCATGAATTAGGTTGCATTTTGTATGCCAAACCAAGAAACGGAGATATTCAATGAAGATCTATTTCTCTTGTTCCATCACTGGCGGCAGAAACGAAGAAAGCGTATATCAACAATTGGTTGAGACCATGGAATCGCTCGGCCATGATGTGCCCACTGCTCACCTGGCCAGCCCTGAAGTAATGGAAATGGAAAAGGTGGTCTTGCCAAAAGAGATCTTTACCCGCGACATGGCCTGGCTGGAAGAAAGCGATGTGGTGGTGGCTGAGGTAAGCACACCTTCTCACGGGGTGGGGTATGAAGTGGCAGTAGGCTTGCTTGCCGGGAAACCAGTGTTTTGCTGCAGCCAGGCGGGTAAGCGTGTTTCCATGATCATTACCGGCAATACCTCTAAAAACTTGACCCTGTTCATTTATAAAGATGTGCAGGAAGCAATAGGCGCGTTAAAAGAGTTCCTGTCTGTGCAGGAAAAACACCTGCTTCATTAACATTGTGTATGAAAGCGCTCAAACCTATTGACAGTGACTTTCCTTCGAAATAAGATGAAGCCATGGAATATAAGGATTACTACAAAACCCTCGGTGTAGAACGAAATGCCAGCGCGGATGAGATCAAAAAGGCTTATCGCAAATTGGCCATGAAGTATCATCCTGACCGCAACAAGGACAACAAAGAAGCCGAGGAAAAGTTTAAAGATATTAATGAAGCCTATGAAGTATTGAGCGATACGCAAAAGCGCGCTCGCTACGACCAGTTGGGTTCTTCGTACTCGCAATGGCAGCAAAACGGAGGCAATGCCAGCAATTTCAACTGGGGCGATTGGGCAAATGCGACTGGTCGCGGCGGTACTCAGGTGGATATGGGAGATTTTGGCGACCTCTTTGGGGGTGGTTTCTCCGATTTCTTCAGTTCGATCTTTGGCGGGATGCCCACAGCGGGTACCCGGCGCCAGACGCGCTCATCCACACGGCCCAGCTATCAGCAGCAGGTGGAGATCACCCTGGATGAGGCTTACCACGGCACGCAGCGCACCTTTCAGGTGGGGCAGCGCCGCATAGAGGTAAAGATCCCGGCCGGCGCGAAGACGGGCACCAAAGTTCGTGTGGCTGGCGGCGGCCCGGATGGCAATTCTGACCTGTATCTGGTGATGAACGTCTTACCTGACGCCCGCTTTACAGTGGAGGGTCAAGACCTGACCACAGAGATCAAAGTGGACCTTTACACCGCAATTTTAGGCGGTACGGTCATGGTCTCTACTCTGGGCGGCAATGTAACGCTCACCATCCCGGCAGGCACTCAACCCGGGCAGACTTTCCGTTTAAAAGACCGCGGTTTACCGGTCCTGCGTCAGGCCAATAGCTTTGGCAACCTTTTTGTCAAAGTAAAAGTGGAACTGCCGCGCACTTTGAACAAAGATCAACGCGAGCTTTTTGAAAAGCTGCGTACTTCCAAATAATTCACAGCGGGGTAGCATGAAAAAGATCAAATTAGCGGTAATTCTGGGAATCGTTTTTCTTTTTACGGTGTCCTGTTCGTTTACGCCAGATCTGCTTTCTGCGCTGCATACTCTGCAGACCCAGGTGGCAGAGTTGCCGCAGATCACAACAGCCACCCCTGCCGTGACGTCGCCTTCCATTACTATCAATGGAAACGTCAGCCAGTTGGATGCTGTTTTGGTCAGCCTGTACCAAAAAGTATCACCGGGTATTGTTTCCATTGTTACCACTACCAAAGATGGCTACTCGTCTGGCAGCGGTTTTGTGTTTGATAAAGACGGGCATATTGTTACTAATTACCACGTTGTAGAAGGCGCAACCCAGATCGAGGTTGATTTTGTGACCGGGGTGAAGGTACGTGCCACTATTGTGGGAGAAGACCTCGATTCTGACCTGGCCGTTCTGCACGTGGATGTAGACAGCGCTGAGTTGACCCCCCTGCAAGTGGGTGATTCAGATCAATTACAGGTAGGGCAGATGGTGGTGGCCATTGGCAGCCCCTTCTACCTTTCCGGTTCCATGTCTTTGGGCATTGTCAGTGCCAAAGGCCGCATGCTGGATTCTATGCATTCCACCAATGACAACGGCGTTTATTCGGCTGGTGATCTCATCCAAACAGACGCGGCCATCAACCCTGGAAATTCGGGCGGGCCGCTCTTCAACCTGGAAGGCGAAGTGGTGGGAGTCAACCGTGCCATCAGCACCAACTCCTATAATGAAGATGGCACCCCGCTCAATTCTGGCATCGGTTATTCCGTTTCTTCCAACATTGTCAAACGGGTGGTGCCGGCCATCATCAACAGCGGCAGTTATGCCTACCCGTACCTGGGCATCAGCAGCTATTCTTATGATCTGATCCTGGACGAATGGGAAGCCCTTGGCTTGACCCAGACCAGCGGTGTGTATGTAATGGAAGTCACCCCCGGTGGCCCGGCGGAACAGGCCGGACTGAAGGCGGGTACCCACGTTACCTCCATCTCCGGGTTGTATTCCGGCGGTGATCTGATCACCCAGGTAGATGGGCGGACCGTGCTGATGTACAGCGATCTTATCAGCTATATCATGGCCAATAAGAGCCCCGGTGACGTGGTGCAGTTGACCATCATCCGTGACGGGCAGGAAATACAGATCCCACTCACGCTTGGTTCAAGAAAGTAATCAAAAAATGCCAGAGAAAACCTCTGGCATTTTTATTGGGTAAATGGGTTTTACTTCTGGTTGCCGCTGATGAGCAGCAGGTTGGTGTAAAGGGTATCGAGCGCGTCGATCGCCTTCTGCGGATCTGATTCCAGGTTGGTGAGGGCGGTATCGATCCGTTCTTGCAGGCCGGCGAGCTTATCGGCGCCGATAGTGGTCTGGCTCAAGTCACTCAGGTCAGCGCTGGCAAAATTCAGCGCCTGGCGGGCAAAGGAAGGATCCAGTTTGAGCACGCCAACGCGGGCAGCGTTCACATCTGTTTGCAGTTTGTAGAGCAGAGTGGTGATCTTGGCTGCTTCCAATTGGGTCTGCGTGTCAGTCAAACTGAGCTGGGTGGTGTTGAGGTCGGTCTTGGCTTTTTCCAGATCTAGCTGCGCTGCTGAAAGCTGGCTGGTAAGGTCAGATACCTGGGAATTGGCTGCGGCTAAATCTTTACTGGTATTTTGGTAAATGGTAAAGTAGACGAGCCCAGCACCGACCAGGAAGAACACGATCGCTACCAGAAACCAGGGCAGGACCACCTGGCCAAAACTACGCTTGTTTTCCACGGGTTTGGTTTCTACTTTGGTTTCATCGACTTTTGGGGTTTCCAAAGTCTGGCTGTCTTCTGCCTGAACGTCTTTGTCTGTTCTCATAATTCCTTCTCTTAATCTACTAAAATTCCTTTATCGGTTTGTATATATAAAAAGTATAACCTTGCTTGTCTATTTACGCAATTTTTGCCAGTTTAGTCCGAGTATAATCAGACCTATGGATTCCACAGAAACGAACCAACCCAATCAAGCCAACCGACAGATCGTCCGAGCTGCCGGTACCATTATGATCCCCATGCTGCTGGGGCAGGTGCTGAGCCTGATCGCATCCATCCTGATCGGACGTCTGTACGGTATGGGCGATCAAAATGATGCCTATACTGCTGCCAACATCCTGACCAATATTATTTACAGCCTGGTGGCTGGCGGCGCACTGGCTTCTGCTTTTATTCCCACTTTTACTACTTTGCTCACCCGCGGCGACCGCGCCACTGCCTGGAAGTTGGCTTCGTCTGTTGCGAACCTGGTCACGCTCATCTTGATCTTCTTGTGCGGCACCGCTGCTATTTTTGCTCCGTGGGTGGTGACGCATATTCTTTCTACCGGATTCACCGATCCGGCTAAAGTGGCCCTTACCGCCCAGATGCTTCGGGTGCAACTCATCGCGCCGGTCATCTTTGGCATAAGCGGTCTGATGATGGGCATCATCAACGCCCATCAGAGCTTTTTGTGGCCTGCGCTGGCGCCCGTGATGTATTCAGTGGGCAAGATCATTGGCGCGCTCTTTCTGGTGCCGCATTTTGGCCCGCAGGGGCTCTCATATGGCGTTGTTGCAGGCGCAGCCATGCACCTGCTCATTCAGTTGCCGGTGCTGCTGCGTTTGCCGGAGAGGCGCTATTCGTTCTCACTTGGGCTCAAACTGCCAGAGGTGCGCGAAGTGGCCAGGCTGATGGGGCCGCGGCTGATCGGCGTATCCATCGTCCAGCTTAACCTGCTCATCAACAGCAATCTGGCCTCGCCCTACTCTGGAGCGACCGCTGCCATCAATTACGCCTTTGCTCTCATGCTCATCCCTGAGGCAATGATCGCTCAGGCAACTGCTACTGCGGCCCTGCCCACATTCTCAGCGCAGGTGGCACGCAACAAACCTGAAGAAATGCGGTCCTCCATGGCTGTGCTCTTGAGGGGCGTGTTGATGTTGGCGCTGCCCGCCTCATTGGGGCTGATCCTGATGGGCAAGCCGTTGATCACGCTCATTTATCAATACAATCAATTCAACTCCACCTCCACCATGATGATGGCCTGGGCGTTGATGTTCTATGCTGGCGGGCTGGTCTTCCATTCTGTGGTTGAGATCGTCTCGCGGGCCTTTTATGCCCTGCATGATACCAAGACCCCTGTTTTGGTTGGGGTAGCGGCCATGAGCCTGAATGTTGGGTTCAGCTTCCTGTTCACCTGGCTCTTCAAACAACTGGGATGGATGCCGCACGGCGGGCTGGCATTGGCCAACTCTCTGGCCACTGCGCTCGAGACTGGCGGTTTGCTCTACTTTATGCGCAAACGGCTGGGCGGGCTAGAGCTCAAGGTGATCGGCGAGGGTGTTCTCAAAGCTGGTATTGCCACCCTTGCCATGTCGCTGGCGTTATGGGGATGGCTGCAGTTCTCCGCCGGACGTTCCACCGTTTTTGTGGCGCTGGGCGGCCTGGCTTTGGGCGTTGTGGTTTACTTTGTGGCCGCAGTATTATTAAGAGTGCCCGAATTAAGCTTGCTGAAACGATTGTTGGATCGTGTTCTGCCTCACAGGGAGAGCAATGACTGATCTTCAGCCGCTGACCCTTCGCCCTGCCACCCCTTTGGATGCCAGCGAAGCTGCTGGTTTGATCGCCGAGACCATGGGCGGTTATGGGGTAATGACCATGGGACTGGGCAGTCTGCAACGGGAGATTCGTATCCTGGAAGATTGGTTCGCCAGACCCGGAAACCGATTTTGCTATGAGTATACCTGGATCGCAGAGCTGGACGGGAAGCCAGCCGGCCTGCTGCTCACCTTGCCGGGAGACCGACTGGATGAATTGGAGCGCTCGCTCTCCAAAGGGATCCTCAAGTATTACAATCCTTTTGAGTTGGTGCAAATGGTCTGGCGCCTGATGGTGATCGGCCGGTCAGAGGAAGCAGACAAGAACGAGTATGTGCTGGCGCATCTGGCAGTAAAAGAAGAATACAGGCACAAAGGAATTGCCTCCCGGCTCATCCAGAAAGCGGAAGAGCTGGCCGGTCTGAATGGGTTTTCGCGTCTGGTATTAGAAGTGGAACTGGATAACATGCCCGCGCGCAGGTTGTATCAAAAACAGGGCTTCGAATTGCAATTCACCACCGAGTTCGGGCGCCATGCCAAAACATTGAGCTGCCCGGGGTATCATAAATTGGTCAAGATCGTATCTTCAAGAGGGTAATATGTCAGAATCGAGTGGACAAGAATTCATGCGGCGCACCCGCTATTCCGAAATTTCGCAATCGCCGCAGGACCAGGGAATCATCCCCCAGCCACCGCTGGAGCTGCCCATCCCCGCAGGCGTAACGCTTATTGACCTGCCCGCGCCGGCCAGTTTCTCCGTCCCGGCTATGGATGTCCGCACGGCCATTGAGGGACGTAAAACGCTGCGGAAATATGCAGAACAAGCACTGACACTGCAAGAGTTGAGTTACCTGTTGTGGGTCTCACAGGGGGTCAAGCGTATTTCCAGCCGACCTTCCACAGCCCGGACGGTGCCCTCGGCGGGTGCACGCCATGCCTTTGAAACCTATCTACTGCTTAATCGAGTGGAAGGGCTTGAGCCGGGTCTATACCGTTACGCTGCTATTGAACACAAACTGTTCCAGGTGGAGAGCGGAGAAGAGATCAATGCGCAGATCACCGCCGCCTGCCTCAACCAATCGCAGGTCGCTACCAGTGCCGCCACTTTTATCTGGGTGGCAGTGGTGGAGCGCATGTTCTGGCGCTATGTGGAGCGCGGGTACCGCTATCTGCACCTGGACGCCGGTCATGTTTGCCAGAATCTGGCCCTGGGAGCAGAACAGTTGGGCTGTGCCATTTGCCCCATTGCCGCCTTTGAAGACGATGCCCTCAACCAGACGCTTGGGCTGGACGGCAAAAATCAGTTTGTCATCTACCTGGCTTCATTGGGGAAGAAGATCGAATAGATTTCAAGTACCACTACACATTCAAAAAACTCCCTTGAAGAAACTTCTTCAAGGGAGTTGTATTTATCTTGCCAGCATTCCTGCCATGTGCAGGAATTCGTCTGAGACGCGCTTGGGGTTGGCCAGGACCTCGTCGATGGGGACGGGGGTGATCTCCACACCGTTGAGACCTGCCATGACGTTGGTCAGGCCGGACATCAAGAACTCCACCGATTTGACGCCAAAGCGGGTGGCCAGCAGGCGGTCAAATGCAGAGGGTTTGCCACCGCGCTGGATGTGCCCCAGGATGGTGACGCGGGTGGTGAAGCCAATGTCCATGGCATCGATCATGGCGCCAAGTTCAGATGTGTGCGGCTTGTAGCCTTCCGCCACCACGATGATGGCGTGGGTCTTGCCGCGGCGATAGGCTTCTTCTATGGATTCTGCCACCTTTTCGGGGGGAATATTGCTCTCTGGAATGAGCACCAGTTCCGCACCGGTGACAATACCCGCCTGGACGGCCAGGTAACCAGATTCGCGCCCCATGGTCTCCACCAGGAAGGCCCGGTTGTGAGAAGAAGCGGTATCGCGGATCTTATCAATGGCGTCCACGATGGTATTGAGGGCGGTATCCACGCCAATACACATATCTGTGCCAAAAATATCATTATCAATACTGGCCGGCACGCCCATCACCGGAATGCCCTTCTGGGCCAGGATCTGAGCGCCATGCAAAGAGCCATCTCCACCGGCAACGATCACTGCATCCATGCCGGCGTTGTTGATCTGGCGAACTGCTTCGCGCTGACCGGCTGCTTCACGGAATTCTTTACTGCGCGCGGTCTGCAAAATAGTGCCGCCACGCTGTAAAATGCCGCCAACATCCCGCACACCCAGTTCTGAGAATTTGCCGTGGATCAAGCCTTCGTAACCCCCTTCAATTCCCAGCACACGGATGTTGTTTGCTGAAGCCGTACGCACGACCGCCCGGATGAACGGATTCATCCCAGGGGCATCACCGCCAGAGGTCATGACACCAATAGTTTGTATCTTCTTGATCGGTTCCACCATGATGAATATTTCGCTTTCTTACTGTAGTTTAATGGTTTCTACTTGCACGTTTTCAGCACCGACCAGATCTGCGAGCTGGCCAATCAGAGCCTGATTGACCCCTGTTGTATCATTGGGAAAATCGAGAAAATGGCGGTGACCGTTTTCAAAGATCATAAAGCAAAAATGATCGTTCCCCGGTGTGGAGCGCAGCAGGCCGTGAACGCGTTTGAGCCGGCGCACGTCGCGGTCTTTATCGCCACTGGAACGCAAGATGACGGTCACCATGCGTGAATCGTGGCTTTGGGGTGGATCGATCTTTTCATACACCCTGGGGTTCACCATAAACGGCGGCATGATCCCGATGGGGGTAGTATCTGTAGTTTTGGGGGCTGGCTCTATTACCGGCTCCAGAATGGGCATGGGTTTGATCTCAGCAACAAGCGGGGCAACCACCACTGCTTCTTCAAAAACAGGGTCGGGTTCCGAGATCTCAACATCCATTTCAGGCGCAAAGAGATAGCTGCCATCGTCGCCGGAGGGCGCATTCAGGTGCCAGTCTTCCGGTTCGGGGGGCATGGGCGGTTCATCATCGTATTCCTGCGGGGCGGAAGAGGGGGCGGGAACGGCTGCCCGGCGTTCCTCAGCCTGATGATGTGAACTGGCAGGGCGGTATTCCGTGGGAGGCGTGTAGGCTGGCATTTCGGCGGAGCTGCCATCCATCAGGTCCTGATCGGTCAGGCCGCGCACCGTATCCACCAGGATCTTGGGGTCGGCGCTTTCGGCATCCACTTTTCCCTGTACCAGTAAGATCCCATCCATGTGGATCTGGCCGGCGCATTTGCTCCAGATCTTGGGGAAGATCACCAGTTCCACAGGACCCTGCAGGTCTTCAATGGTCACAAAGGCCATCGGCTTGCCGGTTTTGGTGGTGAGGGTACGCATTTTGGAGACCAGGCCGGCAACGGTGACGGGTTCTTTGTTGGCCGCTTCTCCCAACTCACTGGAGAAATGAGTAACTCTGCCACGCAGGGCGTTCAGATACGGGCTGAGCGGATGGTCGGACACATAAAGTCCCATCAGCTCTTTTTCCCATTCCAACTGCTCACGCGGATCAAGGGAAGAGACATTGGACAGGTAAATAGATTCTTCCACGCCTTCAACCGTACCGAAGAAGCTCATCTGGCCAGATTGCACAGCTCTAAAGTGGCTGCTGCTGATGGAGATCATGTTATCCATGGCCTCCAACAGGGCTTTGCGCGGGCCAAAACTATCCAGGGCACCCACGCGGATGAGGCATTCCAGGCTACGTTTGCCCACCTGGCGCAGGTCCACGCGGCGCACAAAGTCGTTGAGGTCTTTGTATTTGCCGTCTTTACGGGCAGCCATGATCAGTTCCACCGGTGCCTGGCCCACGTTCTTGACCGCGCCCATGCCAAAGCGGATGGCGGCACAGTTGCCGTCGCAGTCTTCGATGGTGAAGTCCCAACCTGAGGAATTTACGTCTGGCGGCAGCACATCAATGCCCATAGCACGGCAATCCGCAGCATAGAAGGCGATCTTGGCCGTATCATTTTTGGAAGCGGAGAGCAAAGCGGTCATGAATTCGACCGTGTAATGAGCTTTCAGGTAAGCCGTCTCTACGGCGATCACACCGTAATCGGCGGCATGGCTTTTGTTAAAGCCGTAACGGGCAAAGTTTTCCCAGTCTTCAAAGATGGCGGTGGCAATGTCTTTGGGCATGCCATTTTTCTCGGCGCCATTGCTGAACTTGTCTTTGTGCTTGGCAATGGCATCGGCGTTCTTCTTAGAAATGGCTTTGCGCAGATCATCGGCTTCAGAGGCGCTGTAGCCGGCAATGTTGATAGCGGAGAACATGATCTGTTCCTGGTAGATCGGGATGCCATAAGTATCGCCGAACTCTTTTTCCAGCATGGGGTGACGGTAAGTCACCTCTTCCTCGCCGTGCATACGTTTGATGTAAGACGGGATGAACTCCATAGGGCCGGGGCGGAAGAGCGCCACCATGGCGATAATGTTATCCAGGTTCTGGGGCTTCATCTGCAAGATGTAACGGGTCATGCCGTTACCCTCCAGTTGGAAGACGCCGGCAGTATGGCCCTGCCCCAGGAATTTGAAGGTGTCTGGGTCATCAACGGGGATGTTGTTCAGGTTCAGATCAATACCGTGACGTTTACGAATGAAGTCACAGGCACGCTGCATGATGGTGAGGGTGGAAAGCCCCAGGAAGTCCACTTTGAGCAAGCCCATCTTATCCACAATGTTCATCTCGAACTGGGTGACGGTCTTGATGGGCGAATCTTCAGAGCCGCTGGTGGGGCGGTGCAGCGGCGAGTACTCTACCAGGGGGATATCGGTAATGACCACGCCGGCAGCATGGGTGCCAGCATTTCGCACCACGCCTTCCATCTGCGTGGCGGTATCGATGAGGTCGCGTAAATAATCAGATTCATCGTGGATGGCTTTGAAGGCGGCATCATCTACCACTGCTTCTGCCAGGGTGACCTGCTTGCCGGGAACATTGGGGATGGCCTTGGCCACGCGGTCTACCTCTGAGAGGGGAATGTCCATCACACGACCCACGTCGCGGATGGCCATGCGCGCGCCCAGGGTGCCAAAGGTGATGATCTGGGCCACTTTATCAGTGCCGTAGTGTTTGGCACAATATTCCATGATCATGCCGCGCTTGTCGTCCTGAAAGTCGAGGTCGATATCTGGCATGGAGATACGGCCGGGGTTCAAAAAACGCTCAAAGATCAGACCGTGTTTGATTGGCTCGACCATGGTGATATCCAGGGTGTAGGCTACCATGGAACCGGCTGCAGACCCACGGGCGTTGTACCACACGTTGTTGGCAGCGGCAAAACGGGTAAGATCCCACACAATGAGGAAGTAGGCATCAAAGCCCATCTGATGAATGACCGAAAGCTCGTATTCCAAACGCTCGCGTACCCTGGCGTCATTGGCCTGAGCGCCATATTTGCGGATGAGGCCTTCTTCGCAAAGCTTGCGCAGGTAGGTCTCAGCAGTAAAGCCCTCTGGCACCGGGAACTGGGGCAGGTGATAGCCCTTGCGGGTGATATCCACATTGCAGCGTTCGGCGACCATGAGGGTGTTCTTGAGCGCTTCCGGGTTTTCCGGGAAGAGCGCGGCCATTTCTTCTGGCGAGCGCAGATAGAACGAGTCACCGGTCATGCGCATGCGATTGGGGTCGCTGATGAGCGAGCCGGTCTGAATGCACAGCATGATGTCTTGCAAGCGTGCATCGCTGCGGTTGATGTAATGCACATCATTGGTTGCGATGGTTTGTAGATCGTAGCGTTTGCCCAGGTCGAGCAGGGTCTTGTTCAATGCGGGCAGTTCGGGGATGTTGTGATTTTGTAGTTCAACGAAGAAGTTGTTCTTGCCGAACAGGTCGATATACCATTCCAGCACCTGACGGCCAGCCTCTACGCCTTTGTTGAGGATGGTGCGTGGCACTTCACCAGACATGCAAGAGGTGGAGGCAATGATGCCTTCAGCATGCTGTTCCAGGAATTCATGGTCTACGCGCGGGTAATAATAGAAGCCTTCCAACTGTGAAGCGCTGGCGATCTTGAGCAGATTCTTATAACCGGCTTCATTTTCGGCTAGCAGCAGCAAATGGTAGCTGTGTTTGTCTTTTTGTGAGTCGCGGTCGCTCATGCGGCGGGCGGCCACGTAGGTTTCCAGGCCCAGGATGGGTTTTACCCCGGCATCCTTGGCTGCCATAAAGAATTCCACCACGCCGAACATAGTGCCATGGTCGGTAATGGCGATGGAGTCCATGCCCAGTTCTTTGGTGCGCTGAACCAGCTTCTTGATCTTGCTGAAGCCATCCAACAGCGAGTATTCAGTGTGGACGTGGAGATGAGCAAAGGACGACATGATTAACTCGTTTCGGGAATGTTAAAACAATGGGCACTGCCTATTAAGTTCATTATAGCATGCCCATTCTTAAGACGACCTTCGCCGTCCAAATTTTTAAGGATTTTTATTTACAGGTAGGTGACGATGTCTGCCGGCTTAACATTGAGGTCTTCTGCCTTGATCTTGATACCTTTGAAGTCATCAAAGACCAGATCATGGATCTCCAGGTGGCGGTTCTTTTTCACCCGTTCGAAGAGCATCATATAACTTTCGTTAAGGTGGAGCGGCCAGGTGAGTGCTAGGGAGACTGCCATTTGCTCAATGCGTTTGGCGTCATCGCCTTCGATCTCCACAAAATTGCCAAAGGGCATCTCATCCAGATCCAGGGTCAGGTTTTCCAGGCGGTACTTGGTGCGCCATTTTTCGTAGCGCACGGATTCTTTGTAGCCAAGGGCTTCCAGAAGCGCTTTGGTGGAATCAAAATCGTCGATCTTGATCTCGATCTCCTGGCGAACCGAAACCGCCTTGCCCAGTTGGGTGGGACCTTTATAGGTAAGGTAATTGTTTTCGTCGTGGCGCAGACGCAGCACCCTGTGCTCCTTGGTAAGGCTCAGATCAGGGGTATCAAAACGCAGATTGGTCTCAAAGGTGCGGGGTTGAATAAGGCTGGCGCCAATGCTGCGCAAGCGATGCTCGAACCCGGGCAGGTCATTTAGATAAAATTTCACTTCCATTTCAAGTTGATTACGATTCATTTTCTTCCTCCGCAGAAGCTGGAGATTCGGAGCGCAAATTGGGTTTGATCACCCAGAGAGATGCGATCACCAGTGTAAATAATATCAGGAAAAGGACCAACGCAAACAGGGAGTTTCTCAGAGGCTGTGGGTTGGTGCTGAAGACCAACCTGTCCAACCAGTACCAGACCCCTGCCAGGCTGGTGAGCACAGCTGCAAAAGAGGCAGACCAATCCAAACGCAGCCAGAGGAGCAAGCCAGCGGAAGCAAAACCGAGTAACAAGAAGACCCCCTGGAAGAGCGGGTACCAGGGGCCAGGTTTGTATTGAACGTCAAGGAGCACATTCCAACTTAATAGGGTTTGAATGACCTGTAGCAGGTAAAGGGCGGCCAGGCCAAAAAAGACCAGGCACAGGACCCAGATCAAAAAGGGGCGTTTGGGGTTCATTGCAGTTGTATCTCCCAAAGGTGTACGTGGGAGGGTTCTCCATCTTCTTTGTTTTTGATCGTAATGGTCAGCTCCGTCAACGGCATGCTGGCACCCAGGTCAAAGACCACATCGCGGTTTTCGCTGGATGTGGGTAATACCTGGCTCATCTCAACAGGGGAAGTGTCGCCCTGGATGGTTGCTTCAATTGCAGCGCTGGTAGGGCCGCCTCCCACCCGTACGATCACCTGGCTGGCGGTGTACGGTTGGGCAAAGATCAATTTTACGACCAATGGGTTGGCTTCTGCGGTGCGGATGACCGTATCGTTGTTGCCATCAAAGGCATCCTGGATGGTGCCCATATCCAGCAGCGAATACTGCACCTGAATGACGCTGCCATCTTGCAGGGTGACCGTGCCGTCATAAAGTTTACGGCGGGCGGCAATTTCTTCAGCCAGGACTTGCTGGATGTTCTCTACGTAGGCCAGTTTGACAAAATAGAAACCCGTTTGCCCGTTGGGATATTCCACAGATCTCAATACGCGGATATTGGCAAATTTGGGTGAGTTGCTGACCTTGTCCATCTCCTCAGGGGTGAGCACAAAGACCATGTGGTCATCCAACGGCTTGTACTGGGTCATCCACTGGTCAATGCCGCCCAGTTGGAAGGGCAAGGGGGTATCAAAGAAGAAACGGGCGATATTATCTGTGCCATTGGCCCAGGAGGAGGACAATAACAGTGCGTCATCGGGGTTCTGCTGCAGGTAGTCGTGAATGCTGCCAAACACCTGTTTGGCGCCGTATTGCATGCCGTAAAGCCCGTAATCCTGATACCAGGTAGGTCCGTTCAGCAACGCATCACGCAGCATGTAGACGTTGGCGCCGGCGAGAAGGACAAAGGCCAGCGAGACCGAGATCACCTGTTTGAGGCGGATCCTGGCTAGCCATGTGATGATTTGATCCAGAGCGATTGCAGCCAGCAGGGTGACCGGAATGACCATAAAGAGGGCGCGGGTGATGCTGGGGCTGACCAATGCGGCACCGCTCGGAGCAGCAATGAGGGTGAGTAGGAGGATGCGGTATTCAGGTTTCTTTAGACGCAGGCAGGTCAGCACCAGGCCAAGGCCCACCAGCGGGAAGCTCCACCAGATCAGATGCCCATAGCCTTTCATAATATGGCGGACGATCTCGTTAGTTTCTGGGTAGAACCAGTAAATTGGGTTGAGGCCGGCCAGGTATTGTTTAAAGTAGATGGCCAGTTTTTGACCGAGTGGAATGGTTTGCGTCCAGTATGAATCCAGGATCTGCAGGTGGTGGAAATTCTCATCCGGGTACAGATACAGGTAACGCAAATAGGGGACGAGAAAGAGCAAGCCCAGGCCTAGCGCGGAAAATATTTTTTTGCGGTTTTGCCAGTGATAGGGTAGGTCTATGAGGAGCAAACCTAGCAACGTGACGGCTAACACCATCTGGGCCGGGCTGTAACTGTAGAAGGTGAGAGCAGCGAAGGCAACGGCCGCGAAAATATAGTTGAGTTTACCGCCGCGATACATGAGGTAACAATAAAGAAAAGCCGAATAAAAAGAGACGGCCAGGACGGTTTCAAAAGCGGTGCGCGAATGCAGGAACCAGGCTGGCGTGATGCTGAGCAGGAGCACGGCCAGGAAAGGCTGCTTTGAGTTGAACTGTCTGCGCATCATCAGCCCAATGGCCAGGGCGGCAAGCAAAGAAATCAGCACGCTCACCCCACGGGTGACCCAGATGCTCTTCCCAAAAACAAGATAGGGCAGTAACTGCGCGTAGACGGAAACTCCCAGGTTATACTGCCCGCCATTGATAAAGTAAGTGGGCAGCAGCTCATGCCCTTCGCCATGCCAGTGATTGGCCACCAGCTCGGCGGCGCGATTGGTCTGGATCGCCTCATCGGTAAAGAAATAAATGGGGAAGGCATCCAACGAGATCAGGCGGGTGGCCAGGTAGATCAGCAGCGCCAGGGTGATCAGCAAAGACGGCCAATGGCTCTGGCAGAAGTGGGCAACTTTTTCCGGGATCGAACCGGGTTGAAAATTGATCTTGCGGGGTAGGGGATTTTTGAAATGCAGGGAACGGGTTCGTGAACCGCTGGACTTTTCCTTAATAATGGAAAGATCGAAGGCAGCACCTTCCTCCAGGTGTACTGTCAGGTGGTGCGTCTCGCCGCTTGGAATATGCAGAGTCTGGCTTTCGTCTTGTTGCTTTGAAGGTGAAGCGCTCAAATCGGGTTCCACGCTGTTCTCCTGACCCATGGATTATAGCATGGCTGGCTCTTTTGGTTCTACCCGCGTAGATAAAAACTGCGTTGTCGTGAAGTAAAATGCCTGACAAAAAACCTCCCGAATTTAAGTTCGGGAGGTTTTCTTGATCCATTTATTTGGATGTCTTGCTACTTGGAGGTGCCTTCGTAATGCACGACCAGTGCATAAGTGCCGTTGGCAACACTATTGGAGCAGGCCGAAACATCAGAACTGGTATCGATGTTGGTTTTGAGGATTACCCACTCAGAACCATCGTACATATATACGGAGCCTTTCCAGCCGCTGTTATAGGTCGGAAAATCGAAGCAGACCCTTGCAGTATTGCCGGTGGCCATTCCGGAGATGACGACACCCTTGTTGCCGCCAAATTGACCCTCATCCAGGACTACACCCTTGGGTTCGTAGAGCCCATTCTCATTGGTATAGGTGCCGGGTAGATCAGAAGCCTCAACAACTTTGGCTTTTATATACCGTGCATAAATGTAGGGATGGATCCAGGGGTCTTTCCAACTGGTCTCAGCCTGTGCCAGATCCAACCCGACAAAGGCGAGGCAAAATACAAGCGTGGTAATTACGAGAAGAAATTTGATTGGTTTTTTCAAGATAGCTCCTTTCCAGATTTAACACTATCCTGAATTATAGCCAGCGTTTTTGTAGAAATTTAGCAGAATTATCTATGGAAATATCTATTCTCCTGGCAGGAGTAATTAATTTCGGTGATTTTACTGAGCGAAAAGACTTCCCGAAAATGGTTGAGCTTTTACTAGATCATGTTCCTGCTAAGTTGTGAGAGGACTGCATTTCGTGGCAGTTGGGGATCAAACCCCTGCTTGACAGAGGCTCAAAGTCGGATATACTCACAAAAGGAAAAGATTTTAATGACCCCCAGGATGGGAGGGAAAGCATGAAACTGAATGTATGGGATATTCTCTCCATAATTGTTTTACTGGCCGCGCTGATCGTCTTTGGAGTGGTTCTGGCAATCTTTGCCAACCCAACTTCTTCGATCAATCCGTTTCCGCCTGCCACCCTGCCGCCTACAATTGATATACCCACTTCGACGGCAACTTCTGTGATGCTGCCGCCTACCTGGACCCCCACGGTGTACTTCACCCCCACGCCAAGACCGACCTCGACCATGTTCCCCACCGAGACGCCTCTGGTCTTGCCTAAATAACCCCAATTCTGTTTCACGAATAGATTGGAACCTTATGAGCGATCAAATTACCCCTGAAGTGTTTGACCATCTTGTTGACCTGGCTGCACTCGAATTAAGCGCTGACCAGGCCGAATATTTGCGCAAACAACTGAACAACCAGCTAAAATCCATCCACGAGTTGGCTGCCATCCCCATGGATGCGGACGTGCCCATCAGCCTGCACGGCGTGCCTTACAATGCGCCGGAAAGCTCGCAGCCGCGTGAAGATGAATGGATGCCTTACGCCGACGTTAAAGAGATCCTCTCTCAGGCTCCCCAGCTTGAAGATGGATATATTGTCGTTCCTGATATTCCCCACACCACTTTAAAGTAGCCGCCCATGGAACTTTCTGACCTTTCTGCTCTGGAACTGACCCAATTATTACGAGAAAAGAAGACTTCGGCGGTGGAGATCTTGCAATCCACCCTGCAGCGTATTGGACAGGTAGACGGCCGCCCCGGCACCCTGGACCAAAAGACCACTGACGAAGATAAAAGCAAGGTACACTCTTTTATTACCCTCACGGCCGACCAGGCGCTGGAACAAGCCAAAGCCGTGGATGCCAAACTGGCCGAGGGCAAAGACCCCGGTCCGCTGGCAGGAGTCCCCTTTACCGTAAAAGATATTTTCTGCGTCAAAGGCACGCCTTCTACGGCGGCCAGCCGCATACTGGCCAATTTTGTGGCTCCCTATACCGCCACCCCGGTGGAGCGCATGCAGCAAGCTGGCGCAGTGATGGTGGGCAAGGTCAACCTGGATGAGTTCACCTACGGGTCTTCCACTGAATCTTCTGCCTTCCAACCCAGCACCCGCAACCCCTGGGATACCTCCCGCGTTCCGGGTGGGTCTTCCGGCGGTAGCGCTGCTTCTGTGGGCGCCAATGAAGTGCCGCTTTCTCTGGGCACCGATACAGCAGGCTCCATTCGTCAACCAGCCGCTTTCTGCGGCGTGGTGGGCGTGAAACCCACCTATGGCCGTGTCTCACGCTATGGGTTGATCGCGTTTGCTTCCTCGCTTGATTGCCCGGGCCCTGTGGCGCGCACCGTCAGCGATGCTGCCGCCATGCTGCAGGTGATCTCTGGTACTGACCGTCACGACAGCACCAGCGCAGCCCTGCCCGTGCCCGATTACATGGCAGCTTTGCAGCGCGGTGTTAAAGGCATGCGTATTGGCCTATCCCCCGATTACTTCCGCATCACCTTCCCGGACCCCGCCAGCGGTGGGTTCAAGGAACAGACGCTGCCCAAAGAGATTGCAGACGCCGTACGCCATGCCGCAGATGTTCTGGCGGCCATGGGGGCAGAGATCGTGGAAGATGTTCCCATGCCCAATACCCGCTATGGCATCCCGGCTTACTTCGTCATCTCCCGTGTGGAGGCAGCTTCCAACCTACACCGCTACGATGGTGTGAAGTACGGCCTGCGCACGGATCAGCCCTACACCGATCTGCGCCAGATGTACAAGCTCTCTCGCAATCAGGGCTTTGGTCTGCAACCCAAGCTGCGCATTCTGATGGGCATGTACGTCAGTGCCGCTCAGTACAGTGAGCAATATTACAAGCGGGCCCTGCAGGTGCGTACCCTCATCCGGCGTGATTTTGAAGCCGCTTTCGACCCCAACGGCAAGTACCGCCTGGATGCCTTGCTCACCCCCACCACCCCGACTACCGCCTTTGAAATGGACGCCGTCTACGGCGATTCCGTTCTGATGCAATATGCAGATCAGCTCACGGTGCCGGCCAACCATGCCGGTGTTCCCGGGCTTTCCCTGCAGGCCGGCTTTGACCAATCTGCCCTGCCCATTGGCATTCAGTTGTTGGGCGCAGATTACACCGAAGACAAACTCTTTAGTGTGGCAAGGGCTTATGAAATGGCCACCGCCGACGAACCCTGGCGCAAAGTGCTGCCCCAGGTGTTGAAATAATTACAGGTAGAATTCGATCATGAAAAGAACACCAATTATTCTCTTAGCCGTACTGTTGTTACTGACCGCCACTGCGTGTCAGTTTCAGCAGACCCTGAGCGCATGGTTGGCCACTGAGACCCCCACCCCCACATTGACCTTTACACCCACGGTGACCCTTACGCCAACCGCCACCGCAACTCTGACGCTCACACCCACCCTGACGGCGACTTTGACCGCCACCCCCACAAACACGCCGTACCCCACCCGCACCAAAGCGCCAGTCACCTCCAGCGGTTCGGATGGGTGCAGCGGGGCAAACAGTAGTATAGAAGCCCAGGTGGTTGCCCTTATTAATCAGGAAAGGGCCAATGCTGGACTGGGTGCGTTGAGCAGCAACGGCAGCCTCACCTCGGCAGCGCGTGGCCACAGCAGCGACATGGCCAGCAGCAACTTCTTTGGTCACACTGGCTCCAATGGCTCTGACCTGGCCAGCCGTCTTTCTGCTGCCGGTTATGCCTACAGGGCTGCCGCCGAAAACATCTACGCCGGGCAGGGTTCTAGCCTGAACAACGCCTACGCAGCCGTCAGCGCCTGGATGGGCAGCGATGGTCACCGCGCCAATATCCTCAATGGCGTGTACACCGAGATAGGTGTGGGTTACTGGTGTGATAGCAATAGTAAATACGAAGGTTACTTCACGGCCGATTTTGGAGACCGATAATTTTGACCAGGATGGATCAAAAGAGGACGAATGACTGAATACGAAGCAGTGATCGGGCTTGAAACCCACATTCAATTGAACACCACCACCAAGATCTTTTGCTCCTGCAAAGCGGATTCGTGGTTCGATGCCCCCAATACCAATGTTTGCCCGGTGTGCTGTGGCTTGCCGGGAGTTCTGCCGGTGCTCAATAAGGCCGTGGTAGAAAAAGCAGTCTTGCTGGCCAATGCCATGCAGGCGGAGATCCGTCCACTTTCCTTCTTTGATCGTAAAAATTACTTTTACCCCGATCTGCCCAAAGGCTACCAGATCTCTCAGTTCGATCTCTCCCTGGGCAAAGGCGGGTACATAGACCTACCCATCCCAGCCAGTGCATCAGCAGATAAACAACCGTATGTACGCCGGGTGGGTATTTGGAAGCTGCATATAGAAGAAGATGCCGGCAAGACCAAGAACCAGGGCAAGCTGCGCCTGATCGATTTCAACCGCTGCGGTGTACCGCTGGTAGAAATGGTCACCGCTCCAGATTTGCGTAGCGCCGATGAAGCCGGGCAGTATCTCATCCGCCTGCGCCAAATGCTGCGCTGGCTGGGTATCTCTGAAGCCGACATGGAAAAGGCTCATCTGCGCTGTGATGCCAACGTGTCCATCCGCGTCAAGGGCGAGACCATACTCAACCCCAAGACGGAGATCAAGAACGTCAACTCCATTGATGCCGTCCGCGACGCCATTGGCAAAGAAATTGAGCGTCAGATCCGCGAGGTGGAAGCCGGGCATCGCATTGAAGCCTGGACGTTGGAATGGGACGAAGACGCCGGCACCCTGAAGAAGATGCGCTCCAAAGAGACCGAAGCCGATTATCGCTACTTCCGCGAGCCAGATCTGCTGCCGGTGCGCCTTACTGATGAATGGCGCCAGGCGATCCTGGCCAACTTTCCAGAATTGCCGCTGGTGCGCCGTGCCCGCTTTATGGAACAGTACAAGCTGCCCGAATATGATGCTGATATTCTGACCTCGGAGCGCAAGCTCTCTGATTACTTTGAAACTGCCGTCAAAGCGTACGGCGGCGACCCCAAGAAGGTCTCCAACTGGCTGATGAATGACGTGCTGCGCATGATCAACGATCAGGGCTTGAACCCGGCGGAGATGAAGCTGACCCCGCAGGCACTGGCTGAGATCATCAAGCTGGTGGATGCCGGTACCATCAACATCAATACCGGTAAATCATTGTTGGACAAGATCGAGAGCACCGGCAAGACCCCGGCGCAGATCGTCAGCGATGAAGGCCTGGCCAGGGTGAACGACGACGCGGCCATCCGCGCTATTTGTGAAGAAGTGTTGGCCGAAAGCCCCAATGAAGTGGCTGCCTACAAGGGCGGCAAAGTGGCGCTCATCGGTTGGTTCGTCGGCGCAGTGATGAAGAAGAGCCGCGGTAAAGCGGATGCTTCGCTGGCCAAAACGATTTTGGAAGACCTGTTGAAGTAGATCTTGAAAAAGTCTATGTCATGCGCTTACGACCCGCGGCCTAGCATTTGGCCGTGAACCGTCATCGCGAGAAGGTCGAAGACCGACGAAGCACGTGTTCCCGTTTTTGGGGAAATCTCTGGTAAATTAATACAAGTTTTGTTTTTCAGGGACGCATTCTAGGAATAATAAATTCAGGGCACACCATGGTGTGCCCTGAATGATTTTAAAGTGATGCTATTACTTGTTAAGACCGCCAGAAGCCGCGCCGCACCGGGCGTACATCCTCGGCGGTGACAAATGCGGAGGGGTCTGCTTCCAGGACGATAGTCTCAATGCTGTCTACATCACGGCGAAAGACGCTGGCGTGCAGTTCAAAGACGGTGCCGTTTTTCCCGCGTCCGGCAATCTCGGTGACGGCGTAGCCTGAAGCGCGCAGACGTTCTGCAATGGAGGAGCCACGTGTGGAGCTGATGATGGTCACCAGTACGTGTCCGATGGCCAGCTTGTTCTCAATGAGCATGCCCACAATATTGCCTGTGGCAAAACCGGTGGCATAGCCAAGGATGTTGAGGTAATTTCTTTCGCCCGTCAGTACCGAACTGATGGCCACCACGAAGATCACTGATTGCACAAATCCCAGTATCCAGACAAAGAGCTTCTTGCCGCGTACTACAAAGAGCACGCGCAGCGTATCCATCGACATATCGCAGATGCGCAGGGCGAAGATCAATAGGGCGAATAACCAGGCATGCGGATCACTGAAATAAGACATTCATCTCTCCAAAATTACTTTTTTACCCGCTTCTCTTCGATGGCTGGCATGTAGTAATCGGTGACGTATTCCTTAAGCATGCGGCGCAGGCTGAATTGCGGAATGAGCGTGCGCATAGATTCTTTGACGAATTTGAGCCATTCCACCGGGATCTTCTCGGTGTTACGTTCATAGAAGAGCGGGACGATCTCTTTTTCCAGGGTTTCGTAGATGCTGCGGGCATCATCGTCGTCCTGTTGGTTGGGATCGGTGTATTCCTGTTCGGTGCCGATGGCCCAGCCGTTCTTCCCATTGTACCCTTCACGCCACCAACCGTCGAGGATGGAGAAGTTGAGGGCGCCGTTGAGGGCGGCTTTCATGCCGGAGGTACCTGAGGCTTCATTGGGGCGGCGGGGATTGTTCATCCAGATGTCTACACCCTGCACCAGGTAACGGGCAATGTTCATATCGTAGTCTTCCAGGAAGATGAGGCGTCCGCCGCTACGGTTGTCTTTGACAGCGCGGTAAACCTGCTGAATGAGCAGTTTGCCGGGTTCATCAGCGGGGTGGGCTTTGCCAGCAAAAACGATCTGGACCGGGCGGTACGGGTTGGTGATGAGCTTCATCAGGCGGTCAAAATCGCGGAACATCAGGTTGGCACGCTTGTAGGTGGCAAAACGGCGGGCAAAGCCGATGGTCAGGGAATAGGGTTCCAGGAAAACGCCGCCGGCCACGGTCTGGCTGGGGGTGATGACGCCGTTCTGCCAGTTCTGGCGGGTGCGTTCGTTGGCAAAGTTGACCAGTTTGTTCTTCAAATGACGGCGTACGTTCCAAAGCTCGGCATCCGGGATGCTCTGAATGCCGGTCCAGAAATCGGGATCATCAATGTGCTCCACCCAATCGGCACCGAGGTATTGGGCAAATAGGAGCCCCATGCGGCGTCCCAGCCAGGTGCGCGTATGCACACCGTTGGTGACGTAGCCGATGGGAACATTTTCTTCTTTGCGATCCGGCCACATGAAGTTCCACATTTGGCGGGAAACATGGCCGTGCAGTTCAGAGACGGCGTTGGCGCGCTCAGAAAGGCGCAGGGCCAACACGGGCATGACAAAGGTCTCGCCCCAGGGTTGTGCCTGGCGACCGAGGTCAATAAATTGATCGCGGCTCATGCCCAACTCAGCCCAGATCTGGCTGAAGTATTTATCAATGAGCCAGAGCGGGAACATGTCGTTTCCGGCCGGGACGGGGGTGTGGGTGGTGAAAACATTGCCGGTCTTCACTTTATCAGCGGCCTGGTCAAAAGTGAGGCCGGTCTTTACCAGCTCGCGGATGCGTTCCACGGCCAGGAAGGCAGAATGGCCCTCGTTCATGTGCCAGACCACAGGGTCGAGCCCCAACACGCGCAGGGCTTGAACGCCGCCCATGCCCAGGAGGATCTCCTGAGAGATGCGCACTTCCAGATCGCTGCTGTACAGGCGGGCGGTCAATTGGCGGTCAGTGGGGGAGTTGTCATCAATGTCGGTGTCCAGCAAGTAGAGGCGGATGCGCCCCACTTCCATTTCCCAGATGCGGGCAAAAACTTTGCGACCGGGAAGATCTACAGAGACCTTGATGGGATTGTGCTGTTCATCCAATAAAGCAACGATGGGGAGCTCGTTGAAATCGGTGATATGGGTGCGGGTTTCCTGCCAGCCATCCTCGGTGAGGTGCTGAACAAAGTAGCCCTGGCTGTAAATGAAGCCGACTGCGGTCAACGGTAGGTCAAGATCGGAAGCCTCTTTGAGGTGGTCGCCAGAAAGAATGCCCAAACCGCCTGCATAGAACGGGATCGATTCATGCAGACCGAACTCGAAGGAGAAATAGGCTATTTGTTTGTCTGTAAGTTTGGGATAGGTGGTTTTGTACCAGGTGGCTTTGTTGGTGAGGTAGTTCTCGAACTGTAAAAGGGTTTGATCGTATTGGGTGACGTAATTGGGGTTGTTGAGGGCTGCATTGATACGGGTGCGCTCTACTTTATGTAGAAAAAGGACCGGATTGTGGCTGACTGAATCCCAAAGTAACGGGTCGATGAACTGGAATAATCGTTGCCCTTCCGGATTCCAGGCCCACCAAAGGTTATGGGCTATTTTGCTTAACCCCTCCAATCGTTTGGGAAGATTGAACGAATTTGGATACTCGCGAATAATCTTGGTCATAATCGCTCACTTTCAAGAGATTAAATATGTCGAGCATTTTATCCGGTTGGCGATAGTGGGGTATTTTATTGAATTCCAACGGGATAGCTGCATTATACCTTTATTTGTGTGTTAATTCAATTAACATGAGAGGATATTTAAACTAAAAAATGCCTAAAATTAAGCGAAAACGGTGCCAGTTTGTAAGATAAACTGACACCGTTGTTGTCTAGACAACTAAACGATCATTTTACGCCCGGAAAAAGTTGATCGTAGATCTCCGGGGCAAAGCGCTCTACCATCTCGCTGGAGATGCCATTTTCTTTGCAGATCGCCTCGTATAGGTCCACACTGGGGCGGCGGATGCGTTTTTGGGTCTCAACTTCGAGCCCCCACAGGCCAAAGCGTTGCGTCCAACCACGTTCCCACTCAAAATTATCCACCAGACACCAGTGGAAGTAGCCTTTGACGCGCCAGTTGAAGTTGGCGGCTTTCCAGATCTGATGCAGGTGCTCAATAGTATAGCGTGGGCGCAGGCTGTCTTTGTTGTCTTCCACACCATTCTCGGTGACGATGATGGGCAGGTTGTACTTGTGCGCCCATTTGAGGGCATCGAACATGCCTTCAGGGATATTGGCAATAAAGCCGGTGGAGGAGAGCAGCGCGTCCTTGGGGTAGGAGCGCTTGCCAAACATCTCGCCCGGACTGCGCAGATCAAATTGCACAAGGTCGCGGGAGTAATAATTGACGCCGATGTAATCCTGGGTGTGGGCGGCTTCTGGGATTTCTACTTTCTTGAGCACCAGGTTGAGCTTGCCGTCTACCAGAGCATCGTGAAAGGCATTGTTGTAGATCTGGTTCTGAATGTTGGTGGGGATGCGGTCCAACAAAGACCAGGAGCGAGCCGGTTTGAGGCTGCGATAGTTGAGTGCCACGCCTACCTGGGCATTGGGCTGTAACTCGTGCAGGGCATGGTAGGCCAGGGCGTGCCCTCTGACCATGTTCTCAGTCACTTTGGCAGCCAGTCCCATATCGTTCTTGCCGGGCGGGAAGGGACCTCCCAACCAACCGCTCATAATGTACACGTTTGGCTCGTTGATGGTGACCCATAGCGAGACGTAATCTTGTAAGGCAGGGACCACCTTGCGCACGAACTTTTCGAACAAAGCCGGAGTGGCCTCGTTTTCCCAACCGCCGGTCTTCATCAACCAGATGGGGTCAGAAAAGTGATGCAGGGTCACCAGTGGGGTCATTTTATGCTCCACCAGCCAGCGCACAATCTCAACATAGTGGTCGAGGGCTTTGTCATCCCACTTATCGGGCTCGGGTTGAATGCGGCTCCACTCCACAGAGAGGCGGTGGGCGTTCTGGCCAGTATCATAGGCGCGCTGCAGATCTTCCTTCCAACGGCCGCCCCACCAATCGCAGGCCAGGTTGGCTTTTTGGCCTTCTACGATCCGACCAGGTTGATTTTCCCAATCAGCCCAGTTGTTATTGGTGTTTTGCCCTTCCACCTGGTGTGCAGCGGTGGCGGTTCCCCACAAGAATCCTTTTGGAAAATGAAAAGTGGCTTGAGGCATTTTCTCAGCTCCTAAAATTTTGATGAATGTTCACGTGCCTAATTATATGTGAATTGGTCGCTCAAAGGGAACCTGAAATGGATAAAAAAAGACGCAGCAACGCTGCGTCTTTCAAGATGGATCAAATAGTGTCTACATGCCAGCCTGGTAAGCAATACTGATGGTGCCAGGGCCGACGTGGCTACCCACCACCGGGCTGACCCAACTGATGATGCCTTCCAGCGCATTCATTTCTTTCATCAGCCTGTCTTGCAAAGCCTGGGCTTGTTCCGGCACATTGCAATGGAAAACAGAAAGTCGGACGGGGGTTTTATCACCCACATCGCGTTTGACCAGATCAACCATGGCTTCGATAGCCTTGGGAGAGGAGATGACGCTTTTGACGGCGTCGATCTTGCCATCGCGGATGGCCAGAATAGGTTTGATCTTAAGGGCAGTGCCAAAAAGACGCTGCGCCCCGCCGATGCGGCCTCCTGCGTGCAGGTATTTGAGCGTATTCACCGTGAAGTAAACGCCAATGGTATCATAGGCGCGGATGGCAATCTGTTTACATTCTTCCAGGCTGGCGCCTTCTTTGGCTGCGCGGGCAGCGCTGAGCACCTGAAAGCCCAATGCCATGGAAACAAGCCGGGTGTCCAGCACCTCAATGGGATCATTCTTAAACGATTCCTTGGCGGTAAAAGCCGAGAAGACTGATCCAGAGATGCCAGAAGAAATGGGCAGGTTTAGCACCTGGTACCCTTTATTGAGCAACTCTTTGAATTTTTCCATGTAGGCGTTGACGCTCACCTGGCTGGTGGTGGGCATGGTATCACTCTTGGCCAGACGGGTATAAAACTCTTCCGGCTTCATATCAATGCCATCACGATAAGATTTTCCATCCCAGACAACCGAAAGCGGTATCACATCTATGGGTAAAGAATCGACATATTTTTGGGGAAGGTATGCCGTTGAGTCAGTAAGGATGATAACTTTGTTCATGCTAGCTCCATAAATTAAATCTTTATTTAGTTAGTATATCTAATTTAGACCAAATTCGTATGGGAAAGAGGTCATATCTTTTTATTGCAGTCTCTTGTACCAATACAAAATGAAGGATAAACTAAATCATTGAGGGTATCAATGAAGAAGAAAACTATTCTGCTATTATTAACCCTGATCTTTAGTTTCGTTCTGGCCAGTTGCGGGTCAAAAGATCTTTTGCTCGGTACCTGGCAGGAACCGATGACAGGCATCACCATGAAGTTTGCGGATGACGGTACGCTGACGATCAGCAAGAATGGCGTCTCATTTTCGATGACCTACGAAAAGCAGGACCCCAATCTGTTGGCCATCACTGCCAGCACTGATGGTGCCATCCCGGCGCAGACCATCAGTTATGCAGTGACCAAAGAATCGCTCACCCTCACCGTGGATAATACCGATACTGTTTTTGACCGTATCAAGTAAATAGAGCCTGCTTTCTCCTTAAAATATCCTAATGTAAATACTTGTTCAAACAACCCGAAGGTCGGGTCCTTCTCACTTAGGATTAATTATAATGTGGCAGAATTTAACAATTAGGTTTCAATGTGTACCTGGAGTGTGGAGGAGCTTTTGAAAGATAAAGCGCCGCAAGACAGTAGCGAACATCCCCAAAAACGCAACTTCACGATCAATAAATTTATGATTGGTGGAGCGCTGATCGTCGTCGCTGGTATCATCCTGGCCATCACCAGTCTGCGTGGAAACGCCCAATACTATCTGACAATTGACGAACTTCTGGCTGGCCCGGTGACCGAGGGACAGGCAGTACGTATTTCTGGTGTGGTCCTTGGCGATACCATCCAATATGATCCAACCACCGACGCACTGACGTTTGTTGTGGCCAGCATTCCCTCAGACAACGCCACCATTGAAAAGATGGGCGGCCTGGCGGAGGCTCTGCATAAAGCGGCTATTGATCCTGATGCCAAACGTTTAAGTGTGATCTATCACGGTTCACGCCCGGATCTACTAAAGGATGAGGCGCAGGCTATCATGACCGGTTCACTGGATGCAGATGGAAAGTTTGTTGCATCTGAACTGCTATTAAAGTGCCCAACGCGGTACGAAGATTCAATTCCCGCCCAAACCGGCAAATAACTCAAAGGGTATTTATTCGATCAAGCTATGGCAGCGAATCTCGGCTTTGGATTTCTCATATTAGCATTCATCATCGCATTGTATGCGATCGTGACCGCTCTTTATGGCGCTAAAAATCATGCTGAGTTGTTCGTTGAATCAGCCCGCCGGGCAACCCTGGTGGTCTTCGCGCTGATCAGTCTGGCGACCGGGATGCTGCTGGTTTTGCTATTGAGCGGGCAATTCCAATACACATACGTTTTTCGCGTGACCAGCCTGGATATGCCGACCTATTTGAAGATCACTGCTTTATGGGGCGGGCAAGCCGGCTCTCTGCTTTTCTGGGTGTGGCTGCTCTCCCTGTTTTCAGCGGCGGTCTCCTTCTTTGACCTGAAACAAAAAAGTCAATTTGCGCCCTGGGTGATGATCGTGAACATGTCTACCCTGGCGTTTTTCCTTTTTATGGTGCTCTTCTTTGAAAATCCATTTGAACGCATCTGGCTTTTTGCAGATGGTTCCGTCATCAGTTCATTTATACAACCGCTCAATTCCATAGCGGTGCTGCCGCCAGATGGCAACGGGCTCAACCCGTTACTGCGTCATATTGGCATGGTGGTGCATCCTCCCCTTTTGTATATTGGCTTTGTCTCATTTGTCATCCCCTTTGCTTATGCCATAGCCAGCCTGGTGACCGGCGATACTGAAGGCGATTGGTTGTCTTCTGCCCGGCGCTGGAGCCTTGTGTCCTGGTTGGCCCTCTCTGCAGGGTTGGTGGTGGGCAGCCGTTGGGCTTATGATGTGTTGGGGTGGGGCGGATACTGGGGATGGGACCCCGTGGAGATCGCGGCGCTGATGCCGTGGTTGACCTGTACTGCATTCTTGCATTCCATTGTGGTGCAAGAGAGACGTTCTGCATTCAAGCGCTGGAATTATGTGCTCATCCTGATCACTTTTTGCCTGGTCATATTGGGCACCTTCCTTACCCGCTCTGGTGTACTTTCTTCTGTTCATGCATTTTCGGCCTCCTCCATTGGACCGGTCTTCTTTGTACTCATCAGCCTGGCCCTCTTGGTCTCCGTCGGTTTGTTGATGTGGCGTTGGAATCATTTGGGCGGGCAGGGCGAAATGCGCTCTGTGTTCTCACGGGAATCGCTCTTCCTTTTCAATAACATTGTCTTCATCTGCATCTTCCTGATCTGTCTTGCAGGTGTGCTCTTCCCGCTGCTCACAGGGGTCATTAGTGGGCGCCAGGTGACGGTGGGAGCGCAGTGGTATAAAGCGACCACCGGCCCGTTCTTCGCCCTCCTGTTGGCGCTCATGGGCGTTGTACCGCTCAGTGTGTGGGGAGTGACTAATGGACGCTTGTTTGGCAAACGCATCTGGCAGCCACTGGCTGTTTCTTTGCTGGTCCCCGTTTTATTAGTGATCTTTGGCCAGCGGACCGTGGGTGGAATTCTGACGCTGTGGATCTGTGCTCTGGTACTGTGCGTTTTAGCTTTCGATTTTGGCATCACATGCAAGGCCAGAAAGCGAAACACTGGTGAGGGTTCGGTAGAAGCAGCCGTGAACCTGTTAAAGAAGAATTCGCGCCGTTACGGCGGTTACCTGGTCCACCTGGGCGTGGTGTTGATGGCTGTGGGCGTGGTGGGTATTGAGTTCTTCCAATTGACGACCCAACAGACCCTCAATGTAGGCGATGAGTTTTCAATTGGGAACTACTCTCTGACCCTGCAGAGTATCCAAACCAGCAAAGAATCTGCGAGCTTGCAAAGCACCTCTGCAGCGCTGCTGGTTTCAGAGCAGGGCAGCCCGATGGCGGAAGTACAGCCGCGCATTGACGGTTACCCCAAAGCCGGGCAATCGGTGACGGTGCCCGGGCTTTACAGCACCCTGGCAGGGGACTTGTATATTGTGCTTACAGACTGGCAGCCCGATAGTGACCCTGCCGTTACTTTTAAAGTATTTTATAACCCGTTGATCAACTGGTTCTGGTTGGGCGCTATTTTGTTGGCGCTCGGCGGATTGATCGCTTTCCAGCCCGGCAAAAAGACTGCAAAAGTGAGGCAGATCGAATGAAACAGCGGGTGATGAGCTTTTCGCGTAAGCTGATCTGGTTCGTACTGGCGCTTTCCATCGCCATTGAGGCGGCCGCCCTGCTAAAAGTGCACGTCAACGCGCAAACTCAGCCCACCCCTTCTGCCGACCAGGTCAACGCGGTGGCCAGCCAACTGTTATGCCCGGTTTGCACCAATATTTCTCTGGACGTATGCCCGGCCGCTGCCTGTGAGCAGATGCGCGAACTGATCCGCGAAAAACTGACTGAAGGTTCCACCCCTCAGGAGATCAAAGAATATTTTGTTGAGCAATATGGTGACGCCGTGTTAATAGTGCCGCCGGCGCGCGGTATTAATTGGTTTCTCTACTTGTTCCCGTTGGTTATCTTGCTTGGAGCAGGTTATTTTGTGCTACGGTTCTTTAGAAGATCGCCCAAACAGGCGGAACTTGTTGTGCCTGCTTTGAGTAACCCGACAGAAGCAGAAGAATTAAGACAGAAACTGGCTGAAGATCTGAAAGAGGATAAATGAACCCCACCCCTCCTGCGCAAGTAAAAAGGTCAATGCCATCCTGGAAGATCCTCTCTATTCTGCTAATGGTGATGGCGTTTCTGCTTTTTCTAATACTGGTCATCAACCGCGCGACCTTTCAGCCACTGCGGTTGGGAGACACGGTAAAAGATTTTTCGATCACAAGTTTTGAGGGCGAGAAATTGCAATTGAGCGATCTGCGTGGCAAAACCGTGCTGGTCAATATTTGGGCTTCCTGGTGCGTAGAGTGCCAGGCTGAAGCAACCTTGTTGGAGAACGCCTGGCAGCAGGCGCCGGAGGATATGGTCTTCATTGGCGTCGATTACGCTGATACCCAGTCGGAGGCCAAACAGTTCCTGGCGGCCAATGGTGTTACCTATTTCAACGGCCCCGACTTGCAGGCGAAGATCTCTGGCTATTTTCAAATCACCGGCGTGCCGGAGACGTTTCTGATCGATAAAGAAGGCCGATTGGCTGCGATCAAAATTGGTTCCTTTGCATCGGCAGAGGAATTGAATGCGTTTTTGCAACAGTAATTGTTGGAGGAATGATGGTGTTGTTATCCGTTTTTATTGTTCTGGCGGTGGGGATCCTGTCTTTTGCGGCCATTACCAGTGTCTTTTCGCCGGAGGGACAAAAAGAGCTCTCTGGCGGGGTGGATGCAAGCGCGCTGCTGAACAAGAAATATCAACAAAAGATCAACTGGCTGCGAGACCTGGAAAGTGACCGGGCCGCAGGTAAAATTGATGAAGCAGATTATTCTGAGCAAAAAGGGTTTCTAGAGCAAGAAGCTCTGGCCCTTCTGGCACAAAAAGAAGCCCGCTTGAAGGCGATAAATGCCGGAGACCAGAAAGACGTGGAAGAATTGATCCAGGACCGCCGGCTTGAGAGATTGGAAAGATCGGCTGGATTTTGCTCCAAATGCGGCCAGCCGCTGCAGCGTTCTGACCAGTTTTGCCCGAGTTGCGGCAACAAGAAGAGTTAAGTAAAGGAATTTTTTGCGTTGAAGAAAACTGTGGTGCTGTTGATGTGGATCCCTGTGGTAACCCTGGCCCTGAGCGGCTGCGGGCAGACCCTCAACGCAGTGGACCTGAACACAGCCAGCCTGGCCACCCAGACTGCACAGGCCGCCGACCTGGTCTCTTCACCGCTTGTGTCTCCTTCAAAGACTGAGGGGACGACGATATTCAGTGAGAATTGCGGCAGTTGCCATACTGTTGCGAGCCAGGGAGAATTTAAAGATATCTCGGCCGATTGGTTGAAGAACAGTACCCCCAAAGCAGCATTCGACCTCATTTCCGCCGGTCATGAAGGCCAGGGCATGCCAGCCTTCTCTCGGCTCTCCAGCCGGGAGATCTGGGATGTGGTGGCCTTCCTCTTTACCCGGGGACTCAGCGAAACCGATCAACACAGCGCCAGCCTGATCTATCAGAACTTGTGTTTGTCCTGCCACGGCAGTGAAGGTCAGGGTGATGGCACGTTGGCCGTCTCCCGGGCACTGACCATGTCGGATTGGCAAAATCAGCCACTTCTGCCCGATTACTCAGACCAGCAGCTTTTCTCCATCATTCGCGATGGCAAGGGTAGTGAGATGAATGCCTTCGCCGTGATGCTGAGCGAACCGCAGACCGAGAACTTGAGCAAAGTGGTGCGTCTGCTCTCCATCCAGGAGGCCATGAACTTTACCCCGCAAACCGATACCTTGCAGGAGGGTGACACTGAGCCCAATATTTTGGATCAGAACCAGGGCTTCATCTCGGTGGAGGGGAATGTTGTCAATGTTTCTGGGGGATCTGTTGATGCTGCGGCTGAAGCCAGTTTGAGCATCATCGCCAACGGGCAAACGATCAAAAAAATGACCGCCCACCTGCTTTCTAGCGGATTCTTCCGCTTTATCCTGGTGCCGTATTCGCCGGAGTGGAACTACGTGGTGACCGTTTCGCATAATGGTACCACCTTCAATTCAAACGTGATCTACGGCAGCGAATATACCTCTGCTGCAACCGCCCATCTGCTGATGCAAGTGTACGACGCCAACACAGATATCACCTTGCTTCGGGGTGAGCAGACCCATGTGATGCTCGAATTCAACGGTGATGAAACCGTGCGGGTGGTGGAATATGTGATGATCTCCAACCACTCCTCTTATGTTGTGGTTCCGCAAAACGAGACCACCCCCTTGTTAAAATTTACCCTTCCCCTGTCTGTTCAGGGGTTGGACTTGAGCAATTCTACAGATGCTTCTTATTTGAAGATCACTGAAGGCGGCTTTGGCGACTGGCAATCCATTGCGCCGGGCAGTTCGCATCAGGTGGTCTTTGAGTACAAATTACCCTTCAAGGGTGATGATACGCTCTTGTTCAGCTTTCCGGTGACCACGACCTCGGTGCTGGTGATGGTGCAAGATAACAGCAACCAGATCACCTGCAAGGGGCCGCAGCATCTGAACCAGCGTTCTGTGGATGGCGGCACCCTGGATATATTCAGCGCGGTCAACCTGGGCGCTGGCAACCAACTGTTGCTGCATTGCTACAATACCAGCCAGATGGTACCTGAGATCGCAGGCGGGGCGGCTCTGGTATTTGGCCTGCTGGTGGTGGTACTGATCGTGCTATCTAAAAAGAAGCAGAACCAGCTCTTGAGAAAAGAGCACGCCAGACAAAAGCAAAACTTGATCCTGGACGCCATCATTGTGCTGGATGACAGCTATAAAGCCGGTGACCTCCCCAGAGCGGCTTACGAAGCCAAACGGGCAGAGTTGGTGAAACAACTGGAAGAGGAAAGAGCCCAGTGACGCGCCTGATGGTTGGGGAAGCGCTTGAAAAGAGTTTTGCTCATCGCAAAGTGTTGAAGGGCGTCAATGTAGAACTGAACGCCGGCCAGATCAGTGCGCTGATGGGCAAGAACGGTGCCGGCAAAACCACCCTGCTGCGGATCCTGGCGGGGTTGCTACGCCCGGACCACGGCGAAGTTCGTTTTGGAGAGAACCGTCTGGCTGAGGATGTACGTGGGCAATTGGGGGTGGTGCTGCACAGCGCCATGCTTTACCCGGACTTGACCGCTTTTGAAAACCTGCGCTTTTTTGGCGAACTCTACGAAGTTGAGCGTGTGACAGAGCGGGTTCAACAGGTACTGGAGCAGGTGAACCTGCAAAACCAGCGCGCCCAGGTGGTACGCACGCTTTCACGCGGCATGACCCAGCGTCTGGCCATTGCCAGGGCGCTGCTACACAACCCCAGTGTGCTTTTATTGGATGAACCCTTCAGCGGATTGGATGTGGATTCAAGCCGCACTGTGGAAGAGATTTTGCGTGACTTCCGTTCCAACGAAGGCGCGGTGCTTTACATTGCCCACGATTTTGACGCCGTTGCCCGCCTGGCCGACCAGGCCAGTATCCTGGTGGCTGGCAAATTGACTCCAGCACTGCTTTTGGCTGGCGTGAGTGGGGATGAACTGCGAAAGCATTACCAGAAAATCTGTGGGGGAGCGGACGCATGAGACCCCTCTTCCGCACGGTCTGGTTGATCTTTAAGAAGGACCTGGTCAGCGAGCAACGCAGCCGTGAGACGCTTAGCTCTATGCTGTTGTTTGCTTTGATCACGGTGGTGGTGCTGATCTTTTCTTTTGAACTGGCTGCCGATGTGAAACAGCAGGCATTTTCCGCCACACTTTGGCTGGCCTTATGCTTTGCCGGCACAATGGGGCTGACCCGCGCCTGGGCGGTTGAACGCGAAAATCAATGCCTGGATGCGCTGCTGCTGGCGCCGGTAGACCGTACCGCTTTTTTTCTGGGCAAGTTTCTGGCAAACTGGGTATTCACCCTTGTTGTATCCCTGGTGTTGGTACCGCTGGCAGGCTTTTTCTATGGGGTGAATCCGTTCCACTGGCAGTTGTTGGGAGTCGTGTTGTTGGGTACACTGGGGTATTCGCTGGCTGGCATTCTCATCGCCACGCTCTCACAAAAATTGAGCAGCCGCGAACTTTCCCTACCCATTTTACTGTTTCCGGTGCTGATCCCGCTGCTGATGGCTGCCATCCGCGCCACGCAGATCATCATCACCGGGAATGCTGCTGCAGAACTGATCACCTGGGTGGGTATGCTGGCCGGATTTGATGTTTTGATCCTGGCAGTGGGCATCCTTTTATTTGAACCATTGGTAAGTGAATGAGGGTGAGGAAAACTGATGTTGAAACCTGTTTCTAAGAAAACGCCCGTATTCCTGATCCTGCTAGATGTTCTGGCAGGGTTGGCCGTGCTGGTGGCTTTGTGGATGGCCCTGGTCTATGCGCCGCAAGAAGTGGTGATGGGGAATGTGCAACGCCTCTTTTACTTTCACGTGGCCACAGGCTGGACGGGCATGCTGGGGTATCTGCTGGCCGTCGTTGCCGGTATTGGCTATTTGCGCACGCGCTCCTTCAATTGGGATGTGACCAGTTATGCAGGGGTGGAGATCGGGCTGGTTTTTACCGGCTTGTGCGTGATCTCTGGCTCTTTTTGGGCGCGTCCTATTTGGAATACCTGGTGGACCTGGGATCCGCGCCTGACTACAGCCTTCATCATGGAGCTGCTCTACCTGGCCTACCTGATGCTGCGCAGCGGATTGGCAGACCCCCAGCAGCGGGCGCGCTTCAGCGCCGTCTATGCCATCATCGGCTTTGTGACCGTGCCGCTGACCTTCTTATCCATCCGCATTTTCCGGACCATTCACCCTGTGGTGGTGGCCAGCGCTGATGCCGGCGCCAGCGGGGCTTTTAACATGAGCCCGCGCATGACACAAACTTTCTTGTTTTCATTATTGGCTTTCACGCTGCTCTTTGTGGCCTATTTCTGGCACCGCTACCGTTTGGGGGTCAACCAGACCCTGAGGGAACAGGCCCAATTGGCTGAGGAGGAAGAATGACCCCAGATACCACCTCTTACATGATCGCAGGTTTCATAATCATTCTGGTGGGCGTGGTGGTATATGCTCTCAGTCTGGTGATCCGTAACCGCAGGTTGAAGTAGTCTACGCCAGGAAGAGCACGGCAATGCCCGCCACTGCGATGACCATGCCGATGATCTCGCGTGCTGCAAGTTTTTCTTTGCGTAACGCTGCAATGAGGAGAACAAACAGGGGGCTGGTAGCCAGCAGGGTTTGAGCAATACCCACTTCCGTGTTCTTAAACGAAATCTGCTGCAGCCACAGAGGCAGAAAAGCACCCAAAAGAATTCCCAACGCCAGGATGCCGAACATCCCGGCGTTATTTTTTGTCTCTTTCAGCCACTCGGCCGGCTTTTGCCTGCCGATGAGCATCCACACCGCCAAAAATGCGATACCGGCTACCAGGCGCAATATGGCGCTCTGAACAGCGCTGACCGGGGTCTGGGTGAGCGCCCAGCGCGACATGACCGAGCCAATGGCCTGGGCCAGGGCAGAGAGAAACGCGAAGAACACCCCCATACGCACCACTTTTTGCGGTTCTTCTTTATTGGGATTACCCAGAATCACCCAGGCGACCCCAAAGAGGGTGATGAGCACGCCCAGCCAACCCAGCGGGTTGATGCGCTCACCCAAAAAGAGGATGGCCAGTACCACCGTCATGGGCGGGGCCAAAATGGAAATAAGCAGGGTACGACGTGGGCCGATGGAATTCAGCGCTTCAAAGTACATGGTATCGCCAAAGCCGATGCCAAGCGCGCCGCTGACCAGCAGCAACATCAAAGCAAAGGGGGTAAGGGCTGTTGGCGACTCTTTGAGGAAGAGGCTAATCATCAGGAGCAGTAGAATGGCGCCAACGCCCTTGATGATATTTAGTTCCGTAGGGCGGATGGATTTGCCTAATTTCCTAAAAACGAAGCTGGAAATAGCCCAAAAGAGGGCGGCTGATATGGCCGCAAGTTCGCCTGAAAAACGCATAAAAGTAGAAAATATTATCTGCATATTGTAACGAAAACTCGCTATACTATAAAAACACTTTGAATCCGCCAATTTTACCGCAGGATTCTGGAACAAAAGCTTATTGGTGGTCGTCCTAACAAGAGAGAGTACAGGAGAGTTGAGATGAACAAAAAATCGATAGTAGCAATCTTCCCCATTTTGATCATTGGCGCTTTGATCCTGGCTGCCTGCAATTTCCCCGGTGTGGGGAATGGTGGACTCAGTGAAGAAGCACGGATCCAAACCATGGCAGCCGCCACTGTGGCGGCCCAATTAAATACCTATATGACCCAGACCGCTCAGGCGGGACAGGTGATCATTATTACCGCCACCCCTGAGACGCTGCCCAGTGCCACGCCGCAGCCTTTGGCAACTGCCACTTCCATTCCGCCCACGGCAGTTCCGCCCACTGCAACCGCCACCCCGCGACCATGTAACCAGGCCTCTTTTGTAGATGACATCAGCGTGCCGGACGGCACCAAGATGACGGCTTCTCAGCCATTTACCAAGACCTGGCGTATTACCAATGTAGGCACCTGCACCTGGACGACCAGCTATGTGGTGTACTTTGATAGCGGCAACTCTATGAGCGGTGCTGCAACCTACAGCTTCCCCAATTCGGTAGCCCCAGGCCAAACCGTAGATATTTCGGTACCACTGGTAGCCCCCAATTCCACCGGTGATTTCACCGGCAGTTGGAAGTTCCGCGCCCCCAATGGAGATCAGTTCGGCGTTGGAGCCAATGGCGGCGTCCCTGTTACGGTAGTGATCAAAGTTGTCACCGTGCCGACCCCCAAAGATCCGAACACCGTCTACGACTTCATCAAGAATTTCTGCGACGCCCAATGGCGTACCAATGCAGGCACCATTTCCTGCCCCAGCCAGGGTGTTGATTTCAAGAACGGCGCTATCATGCGCACGTACAGCCCCATTCTGGAAAGCGGCAGCAAAGATGATGAAGGCGCTCTTGTCACCGTACCGGCAACTGGCGGCGACGGCATGATCCGCGGACAGTATCCTTCATTCAAAGTCCATGCTGGTGATCATATTGCGGGCACCCTGTTGTGCTCTGGTAATTACGACAAATGTGATGTAACCTTTGAGATCCTCGCCCAGGAAAAAGGCAGTGACACCAAGACCTCGCTGGGAACCTGGAGCAAAAAGCTGGATCACTCAGTATTGCCGATCAATATTGATCTGACTGCTTATGATGGCAAGAGCATGATCTTTTACCTGAAGGTCTCCAGCAACGGAAATTCGGATGGAGATGTGGCACAATGGATGGCCATTCGCATCACACACCCCTAGGTCTAATCAGCCTGCCCCCTTACAAAGAGGGTAGGCTATCATTCAGTCATTGAATTTGCTATACTGATAAGACAGTGTTTGGAGAGAAGGAGGAATTTATGGGAGCAATGATCAAATCCAAGTCAAATCGGGCTTTACTGATTTGCCTTGCTGTATTACTGGCAGCCGGCCTATTACTGGGGCTGGTTCGCCCTGGCCAGGCACATCCGATCCCGATCATTTCGATCGTTTCAGTGGATAAGAACGTCTCGGTGACAATCGCCGGGGCCAACTTCCCGCCCAGCCAGACCTTTACGGTAACCATGGGCGCTTATGGAACGTACGGTAAGGGGGGGGTTGTGGTCGGCACTTATGATTCTAGCGCCGGTTCTACCTTCACCAATACCTATGCCATTCCGGCGAGTTTATCTGGTCTGGATCGTATTGCCATCCGCTTTGAGAGCCCGGAAGGGTTTAATAGTTACAACTGGTTCAACAATGACGTTTCTGCCAGCCCTACTGCAATCCCTGGCTACAATGGATATCCTACCTTTGATATTTCCTCTGTAGTAAGCGGCAGCAGCGTGACCATTCAGACCCACAACATGCCAGTAGGTCAGGTCTTCACGGTGCGCATGGGCGCTTATGGTACTTTTGCTCAGGGCGGACCAGTAGTTGGCTCTACATCCGATACGGGCGGCTCTTATAGCGCCACCTTTGCCATCCCTGCTGATCTGGCATCACTTTCACAGATCGCAATCCGCATGGATGGCCCCACCGGCCTTTATGCCTTCAACTGGTTCAATAATAACGGCTCCGGAACCATCCCGGTCATTACACTGGTGCCTGGCCCAGGGCCTGTGCCCGGTCCGACCCCTGTACCTGGCTATTGGGGCATCCCGACCATTAGCATTTCTGCAGTGGTCCGCGATTCTTCAGTGACCATTTATGGCAATAATTTCCCTGCCGGGCAAACTTTCAATGTGTTGATGGGAACCTACGGCAGCTATGGAATGGGCGGCATCCCCGTGACCTCCATTTCCACCGGCTCTGGCGGCAGTTTTAGCGCCACTTACTCTGTTCCGTCCTCTTTGGCCGGTCTGGATAAGATCGCCATCCGCCTGGAAACACCCAACGGTTACTATTACGCCTATAACTGGTTCTACAACAACACCACTTACTGATCTACAATGTTCTGAGTAAAGCCGTCCTTTATCAAGAGGACGGCTTTTTATTTATTGAGGATAAAAATTACCTTAATTTATTTATCAAAATGAATAAGATGCCCCAAAAACCCCTATAATTATTGTAATAAGCAGCGGTAGCGCCTGTTTTTCAAACAAGTGAAGAGTCGAGTCATTACGGGTCATTGCACCGGTTAAAAACCGTGTGTTCGTGAGTAGATCTTGGGGAGTATGGGATCTTTTATTCGCAACGACCGTTTTAGTAAGGTTATGAATTGCTATATTGTCATGAGCTTAATTCTGAGAGTATTCTTTCTCGGATTATTTTGGTGGTTAAGGACAGATCTGCTTGTGGTCTATACCGCTTTGAGTCTGGTCGTTTTGTTGGTGAGTTTTTTTATTAATCGGGGAAATGATCAGCGGCTGGCGTTTTTTATCACCATTTTTGAAGCCATTCTGTTTGCTACACTCTCTACCTTGAGTTACGGTTGGATGAGTGGTTTCTTCTTGCTCGGCTTTGATTTCATGCTGCTGATCTTTATCAACTCAGAATTTGGCAAATATTCTAAAATGATCTTTGGTGGGGTGTTATGTCTATTCCTGACCGGTCTTTTTATGTTCAGTATGAATTACCAACCTTTGCAACCTCTCCCTGCGAATTTGCTCGAGGGGATTTTTGCGATCAATCTGGTGCAGGGATTGTTCTCATTCAGTTTGCTTGGTTTTTATTATGAAAAGGCTACGGAGAATGCTGAAAAGGAGATCATTCAGGCAAACCAGCGCCTCTTGAACATGGCCAATACCGACCCGGTGACCAACCTTATCAATCGGCGCATGATGATGATTCGAATCGAAGACGAAAAAGTAAAAGTAGATCGGGGTGGAAAACCATTTACTATTGTGATGGTGGACATAGATAACTTTAAACAAATTAACGATTATTACGGGCACGATGGGGGAGATTTTGTACTTGTGCAATTGGCAGAACGGATTCAGCTCACCTTGCGTAGGTCAGACCTGGTTTCGCGCTGGGGCGGCGATGAGTTTTTGTTCTTGTTGCCTGAAACAAGGTTAAATGAAGGTGCTATGGTGGCCGAAAAGGTCCGTGATCTTATTATCAAATCGCCGTATGTTTACCGGGAGCGCGATATTCAAGTGACGCTGACCTTTGGGGTCAGCCAATGTACCAGCGAGGTGGGGGTGGGTAGTGCCATTCGCAAAGCGGACCAGGCACTTTACCTGGGAAAAGAACTGGGCAAGAACCGGGTCATCACCGAGAACATGTTTTAAGTCTAAACGCCTAATTCCTTAAAGAGCGGGTGGTAGCTTACCAATCCGCCGCAGCCATCAAGACCGTGGGGTTTTAACGTCACAGCAAGGAATTCTGCCGGGGAGACGGGGTATTCACAGGTCAAATTCCAATCGTCCACGCGGGCAAACCCAAAACGAGCGTAGTAAGCCGGGGATCCCAGCACAAAAACAGCATCCCAACCGCCGGCCAGGGCCATTTCAAGGCCACGGCGGACCAGCTTGCTACCGATGCCACGTTTTTGGCAATTAGGTGCTACGGCCAGGGGAGCCAGACCCAGAAAGTGCTTGCCAAAGAGGTCGAATTCACTGCTTACCGGTGAAAAAAGCACATACCCCACAACTTTACCTTCTTCCACTGCTACCAATGAGAGGGACGCCGAATTTGCAGCACGTAGCGCTTCTACCAGGTCAGGTTCGGCGTTGTTGCGAAACGCGGTTAGCACCACATTGCGGATAAAGGGGCTGTCAGCTTTTTCTTCAAGTCGGATCTCAACCATCTAGAGTTCCCTGGTGAGATCTTTGACAAGGTACAGCTCGCCGCGCTCAAAGCCGCGGCTTTCATAGTACTTGCGCGTACCAATGGCGGCGATGACAGCCAACTTACTGTAGCCTTTGGATCGGGCGATCTCACTGGCTTTTTTGAGCAAAGCTGTGCCCAGGCCAATATGCTGGGCGGCACCAGCCTGCTCTTGCCCCACTGCCAGTGATTGACCATAGACATGGACTTCTCGTACCAGGGCAGCATTGTCCAGGTCGGCCATGGGGAGTTTAGGGGCATTCGCGTCTGGTAGAGAAAGCCGCAGATAGCCGGCGATCTGGTCTTCCGGAGTGACGTAAGAGATGAAGTGTTCTTCCGCGTAGGCCGGGTTGTAGACCAGGTCGTCCAGGCGCAGAGAAGTAACGTCCACCTTGCTGGTGCGCACCTCACGGCAGCGCACGCAGCGGCAGGTCTTGCCGCGCTTGTGCAGTTCCAGCATCACATCCTGGCGCAGACTGGTGCGTTTGTTGCCTTCCACCACATGGATGGAGGGGATATCGCGGATAACGCGGTTGACGCGGCAATATTGCGGAATAGACTCTTTGAGGTCGGCGATCAATTGAATGAGCTCTTCTGTGGTGTAAGGGGTGTATTCCCCTCTTTGCCAGACCTTGTAAAGCTCAGCGCTTTCTAATAACTGGGTGGGGTAGATCTTGATCTCATCCGGTGCAAAACCGTCATTCCACAGGCGTTTGAAATCCGCCCGGTCAGAATCGAGGGTGGCGCCCAGCAGGTTGGGCATCCAGTGCAGCACGATCTTGAAACCGGCTGCGCGCAGAAGTGCGGTAGCTTTGAGGGTTTGGGCTGAATCATGTCCGCGCAGGTTAAGCTCCAGAACGCGGTCATCCAGGCTTTGAGCGCCCATCTGTACCTTGGTCACGCCCAGTTTACGCAACCAGACCAACTCCTCAGGCGTGATCTCGTCGGGGCGAGTCTCAATGACCAGACCCACGTTGCGGTGAGCGGCGCTCTCATTGGCTATGTGCCGCGAGCGCAGCGGGGAGAGATCGATCTTCTCAGCAGGGGTGGGGGTGCCTACCGGCTCGGGTTCGCCGGCAATGGCCGCCTCACCCTGTGAAGGGACGTTCATGGCATCAAAACAGCGCTGTACAAACCATTTCTGGTAATCGCGGCGGTAAGAACTCCAGGTGCCGCCCAAAATGAGCAGCTCGATCTTATCGGTGGGGTGGCCTACAGCTTCATATTCCAGGATTCTGGAGTTGACCTGGTTGAAGGGATCAAATTTGTTTTGGAAGGCTCTGGCAGCTCCCGGTTCATCGGCCAGGTAGCTTTTGGGCATGTAGTTTTCAGTGGGGCAAAAAATACAGCGGCCCGGGCAGGGGTACTCTTTGGTCAGCACGGTGACGGTGGTGACGCCAGAAAGGGTGCGCACGGGTTTCATGCGGATACGTTTGAGCACCTCTTCATCTTCCTGCCATTCTCCACTCTCTACTAGGAGCTTGTACGCGGCGATGAGGATGTGCTTGGCCAGCATGCCACCATCAGCACCTGGATGGCTGCGCAGGGCACGGTCCAATCTGCGGCCGGTCTTAACCTCTTCCAGCACGATCTTGGCCAACGACAATTGTTCTTCAGAATAGGCGTGTTTTTTTCGCCAGTTATCAATATCCAATGTTTTCACAGAGCCCATTATAATGGGTATCATGCAAAAATCGATCATCCAAGCCTTAATAGATTTAAATGACCGTTTTTATACAGATTATGGTGCTTCTTTTGCATCCACCCGCAAACGCGTTCAGCCCGGTGTCTTGCAGGTTCTGGATGATTGGGTGAAGCCAGGCAACTGGTTGGATCTGGGTTGTGGCAGTGGTGCTTTAGGTGGAATCTGGGTGGAGAGGGGTATTCAGGGATTGTATGAAGGGCTGGATTTCAGCCCGGTCTTGATTGCGGAGGCGCAGGCCACCACAGGGCAGATGCTGTTGGCAGAGGGGCAGAAAGTACGCTACGCCCGCGCCAACCTGGGTGCAGCAGGCTGGGCACAGCAATGCAGCCTGAACCGGTATGACGGCATTCTCATGTTTGCGGCCATGCACCATTTGCCGGGGCATGAAACGCATTTGGGGCTCATTCGCCAGGTCGCAGAGTTGATGGCGCCGGGTGGTCTCTTCATCCACTCTGAGTGGCAATTTCAGCGCAGCCCAAAGTTGATGGCACGCGTGCAAGATTGGCGTCTGGCTGGCCTGGATGCAGCCGACCTGGAACCCGGCGATACCCTGCTGGATTGGCGCCAAAATGAGGCGAGCAAACCCGGGCTGCGCTATGTGCATTTATTTTCCAGTGATGAACTGGCCGGGTTGGCAGTTGCAGGTGGCTTTAAGATCGTTGGGCAGTTCGATTCTGACGGTGCCGGGGGAAATTTGAGCCTGTATCAAATTTGGCAAAAACAGTAAGCTAATCCAGTTTTGGATCAAAATTGAGCAAAGCGGGGTCTTCAGCGATGAGCGATTGTGGCGTTACCGCGATCTGCGTTTTGATACCCTTTAGGTGATAACTGACTGTACGGCGCGATATATCCATCAACGCGGCGATCTGAGTAGTGGTGTAGCCGTGGCTGGCCAGCTCCAGTACCTGGCGTTGTCTGCGGGTGAGGGCGTCTTGCATGCGTTTTGCCCTGGCAGGACGGCCGCGTTTGCGTTTGGGTGACACAATGACCGTTTGCCCGATCTGACTGGCCGTCAGCGCATCGCCTGAATCCATTAAGATCTGCACCGGCATTCCACCTGCGTTGATAGCGTTGGTCAATTGCCGGGGTGGGATGGATACTTCCATCTGAATAATGGTGGCGTCGTCTGGTAGGAAAAGTAAACGGGTCATGTATTTCTCTCCAATAATAGAACTTATATTCTATATTATGGCATAAAGAAGATCGACTGTCAAGAAATCAGAAAATGATATAGGTCTCTTTAATGTTTGAGACCCACCAGACGGGTGGGTCTCAAAAAGGAGAGAAGAGCTTCATTAACGCCGATTGGTTAGTAAAGACTTAACCAAAAGCATGAATAAGCAGGCAATGGGAGAGATAGGGTAGAAGAATGTATTTGGAAGGTTTTCCCTGTTAGCAGGTCTATGGCAGAGGTGAATTTTGATCCAGGTGAAGGGGTAGAAAATTCCAGGGTTTTATCACTTAAGTTGGCCACAACAAGAATTTGACCGGGTAAATCGCCTCTGGAGAATGCTGCAATTTCGGCATGATCTGTTTCTATCCATTTGAAGGTTTGGCTTACCTTTTGAGAATTTTCTTTAAATATTTTGATCAGATGGTGATAAAACTGCCACAATGAATCTGGAGCGTTGATCTGTGCCGCCACGTTTATACTCTCAGGCTTGTATAAGGGGTCAGCGATCAACGGGATAAAAGCCTTCTCCGCGTTGGTGAAACCTGCGTTCGGACCAGACTGCCATTGCATTGGCGTTCGCAAGCCGTTGCGGTCAAAAAGCTCTACATTGTCGCCCATACCTATTTCGTCACCATAATAGATAAAAGGAGAACCCGGCAAAGAGAACAAGAGAGCAGTCATTAATTCCAACTTGCGGCGATCATTCTCCAATAATGGCGACAGACGGCGACGAATGCCCAGGTTGAGGCGATAGCGCGAGTCTGGAGAATAATTTTCCCACATGAAGGTACGTTCTTCTGGCGAAACCATCTCCAGAGTAAGTTCATCGTGGTTACGTAAAAATGTTCCCCACTGGCACCCCCCGGGAATTTGAGGTAATTGTTCCAAAGCCCAACGGATGGGAGCCGCATTTGCCTTTTTGAGAGCCATGAACATACGTGGCATGATGGGAAAATTAAAGGCCATCTGAAATTCTTTTCCATCACCAAAATATTCCACTACATCATTTGGCCATTGATTCGCTTCACAGAGAAGCAATTTGTCTTGTGAAATTTCGTCGACATAACGCCGAATTTCCTGTAATATGGCATGAGTTTTGGGCAAGTTCTCGCAATTTGTACCCTCTTGCTCCACCAGGTAGGGAACAGCATCCACACGGAATCCATCAATTCCTTTTTGTAACCAAAAATGGATCACTCGTTTCATTTCTTCAATGACAGATGGATTCTCATAATTTAAATCGGGTTGGCTGGAATAGAACCGGTGCCAGTAATATTCTTTGGTTGTTTCGTTCCAGGTCCAATTGGAGGTTTCTGTATCAATAAAGATGATCCTTGCATCCGCGTATTTTTTTGGATCTACAGACCAGACATAGTAATCATGGTAAGGAGAGCGCTTATCAACCCGGCCAGTTTTGAACCAGGTGTGATCTGCAGAGGTATGGTTCATCACCAGATCCATGATGATGCGTAACCCCCGTTGATGGGCAGAAGAGACCAATTCATCAAAATCTTGTAAAGATCCCAGATCTGAATGTATCTGGCAAAAATCTGAAATATCATAGCCATCGTCTTTGAGCGGCGAGGCGTAAATAGGAAGCAGCCAAAGGCAATCTACTCCCAGCTGAGTAAAATAATCCAGTTTTTCGATCAGACCTTTCAGATCACCGATCCCATCACCGTTAGAATCATAAAAAGAACGAACTGAAACCTCGTAAAAAACGGCATTTTCATACCAATGTTGTTTTATTGCCATGAGCCTTCTTTGTTTAACCTTTCACTGAGCCGGCTAATAGACCGCGCACGAAGAATTTTTGGAATGCAAAGAATACGAACATTGGAATTAGGAAGGATAAAAACGCTGCTCCAGTGAGAATATGCCAATTTGCTCCTCGGGGATCGATCAGGTTGGTGATCTGAACGGTGAGGACTGGATGACTGGAAAGAAAGATCTTTGCAACCAAAAAGTCATTCCACACCCAGAGGAATTGGAAGATACCTAGAGAAGCAATGGCAGGTACAGAGAGTGGTAGTGCCAGTTTTGTAAAGGCCTTCCAATGGTTGGCTCCATCAAGGTAAGCAGATTCAAAAACCTCTTTTGGCAAAGAACCCATAAAATTGCGCATTAAATAAATCGCGTAAGGTAGACCAAATCCTGTATGGAAGAGCCAGATTCCTAAAAATGATCCTTGCATCCCCAACGAAGTGTATAAGCGAGAAATCGGGACGAGCGTCATTTGCAGCGGGACAATCTGTAAACCCACTAATAAAGCAAATAACCATGTCCGACCTTTAAAATCCAACCAGGCGAAGGCAAAGGCCGCGAAGGAAGCCAGAAAGACTACCAGTAAAGTGGAGGGGATGGTAACGATCAATGTGTTAATAAAGGCAGCTCCCATCCCTTCAGGGTTGAGCAGATCGCTGGCATTGCACTTGAATTTTACAGAAACAGAATTCCCCCCCGATTGACAATCTGCCAGGTAACTGTCTGTCCCTTTGTAGCCTACCAGAGCATCAGCATAGTTATTTAAAGTAAGGTTTAAACTTGTGCTGCTTGTAGTAGAAATTGACTGCATGTAAAGAAGCACATTTGAGAGAATGTTCAAACTTTCTGTGGGGTTATCTGGCAATGGAGTTTCTTTTAGGTGAGGTTCGCCATTTACATCTTTCTTCAGCATGGCGAACAATTGATACGAGCGTGTGTACTTGCTTACCTCGGCTGGATCTGAAATATCAATTTGCGGTAAAGCATCTCCACTTGCACCATGGCAAGAAGCGCAATAAGTAGTGTATTCGGCCTGTCCTTCAACTTTTTTAGGAGAAAGTACCGTCCACCAACCACTGGTACGCACATCTTCTTTATCTCGGAAGGAGGTAACAAATAGGCCTAGAGTAGGTAAAATCCAGAGAAGGCACATTATGATGAGGGCCAAATTAACAGGAAGAGCCCGGAAAATGTGATTGAGCCTGCCAAGTGGTTTCATCGAATTTCCTCCTGTTTTCTAAAGCGTTGAATGTTCATGATCATGATCGGGATCATCAGAGCGATCAACAGGACTGCAATTGCCATAGATCTGCCAGTATCTGTGACGATCAGTTTAAACATCCGGTTGGCAATCACTTCTGTGCCATAATTGCCGCCGGTCATTACAAAAACAATATCGAAAATCTTTAAGACATTAATGATCATGGTTGTGGTGACAACTACAATGGTTGGCATAATTAATGGAATGGTTATTTGCCAAAAAGTCTGCCAGTTATTGGCACCATCTACATGAGCAGCTTCTAATACCTCAGCAGATAACCCCTTTACCGCCGCTGAAAGAATGGTCATGCAAAAGCCAGCCCATAACCAGACCCCTACGATCATTAATGCGAAATTATTAATAGGAGCAGTACTCAACCAGGCAATTGGCTGACCGCCAAAAGAAGTGATGATGGCGTTTAACAGGCCGGTTTGTGCTCCTCCACCGCTTCGAATTGAATAAACAAATTGCCAGATGATGCCTGCGCCAACGAATGAAATTGCCATTGGCATAAAAATGATGGCTTTGGCAATCTTTTCATAACGAACTCGTTCAGCCAGTATTGCAAAAAGCAGCCCTACTGCAACTGTCGCCGGAACCATCAAGATCAGCCAAAGGGCGTTGTTGCGTAGTGCGGTGGTCATATCTGTATTGGTTAATGCATAACGGTAATTTTCAAAGATTCCCCAACATGGTTGACCAGATAAACATGTATTGGCTGCAGAATTAAGCCCTGACCGATCCATGAAGCTTAAAAGGATGGTGTTCACCGTCGGATAGGCGATAAAAATAAGCATAATAAATAATGCCGGAAAAAGATACAGCCAGGGTGTCCATCGGCCTTGCTTCATTATTGAGGTCATAAATACCTTCCTTAATGTTTTGGCACTGAAGCGTACTCTAAAGTACGCTTCAGTGCCGTTAGTCTGGAACAATTATTGTGCAGTAGCTGTTACAACAGCATCAAGAGCAGTTTGGATACTTCCACCTTGCACGACGGCAATGATTGCTTTCCATTCGTTTTCACCAAAGGGAGCCGGGAGGGTATCTCCCAGATCTGGGGTAAAACCAGTGGCATTGGCAAGAGCTGCGGCTTTCTTGGTTAACTGAGCATCAGTGTATTGATCGGTCGCCTTATTATTTGGTGAAAGATCAAAACCGGCTTTAGCCCAGGCAGAGGCACCTTCGGCACTGGTCAGGTAGGCTACAAGCGCTTTGGCAGCAGCAGAATCGCTGAAGGCCATCATGTAATCAGCACCGCCTTGCATGCCCTGAATTCCAGGGAAAGCAAAAAAGTCATAATCAGTACCATATTGCAGATCGGGGAATTGTTTAACGATCTCTCCGCCTGCGAAACCAGATTGTTTGACCATCATTGCTTCAGGTTCAGGTTGGAAGACTTTGTAAATAGCATCCAGGAAAGGTGTATTTACGGTACCATCGGCGCCACCAACAGTGTACTTGGCATCTGAAGACCACTTTTGGTAGGTTTCGTAAGCCTGGACAACACCAGCGTCGTTGTATTTCACATTGCCGTTGATGATATCCATTACGTACTGAGGTCCTTGCTGGGTAAGCAGCAGATCCTGAATGAAGTCCGACCCAGTCCATCCGGTTGCGGCATCGCTACCGAATCCCATGCTCCAGGGAACATTCCCATCGGCAACCATTTTTTCTACCAGGGTGTTCAATTCGTCAAAGGTGGTCGGGACGGTGTACCCTAACGCTTCAAAACGAGCCGGGCTGTACCAAATAATGGATTTAATATCCGCTTTGACGGGTAAGGCAAAGAGCTTACCATCAACTGAACCAAGATCCAGCCAATAGGAAGCGTAATTATCAGTGGCAGCCCCTAAGGTTTTCAGGTCAACGAGTTTGTCAGGATACAGGTTGAGTGGTGAAGTGGTGGGCCAGAAGAGAATATCAGGTGGGGTGCTCTTGACTTTTGTGTCCAATACAGCAGCATCGCGGGTAGATTCTGCAACGATTTTTACGCCGCACTCATCCACGAATGTTTTTACGATAGAGTTGAATTTCTCCTCTTCAGCGCCGGACCATTGATACATTACGTTCAGCGTGTCACCAGCTTTTGCATCACCACAAATGGACATGGTGGCGGGAACTTCGGTAGCAGGAACTGCAGTGGCAGGAACTTCGGTTGCGGGAGCCTGTGTTGCTGTTGCAGCCGGTGCTGCACAGGCAGTGGCAAGTAATGCAACCAGGACGAACGCGACAAAAAGCTTTGTAACTTTATTCATCTCAACTCCTTAAAATTTTTAGCGAAATTTAATACACATACAAACCGACCTCATTTGTATAATCGATCACCTCCTTTACTAAGGAATTAATTGGCCAATAAACTAACTCAAAGTTTCTCTTTGCGCGGTAGATTCTCGGATAATTAATTTCGTGTTGAGCAATTCTTGATATGGTTGCGGATCTTGCTTACGGATAATTTGTATCAACTTCTCTCCGGCTTCTCGGCCGATCTCGTAAGCCGGTAAACGTATGGTTGTGAGGGGTGGGTCAAAATAGGCCGCCATGGGGATATCATCAAATCCAATGACGGAAATGTCTTGCGGAATGCTAAGGTGATGATTTTTTATTGCCTGAATTGCTCCTGTCGCGACCACATCGCTGGCGACAAACACAGCGGTGGGAATCTCTTTGTTCTCCAAGAGTTTATTCATCGCTGAAAAACCACTGGCGGGAGTGTAATCGCCTTCCTGGAATAAAGACTCATCAAAGGAGAGGTTGGCTTTTTTTAGAGCGTAAACGAATCCCTGGCGCCGTTGGCGAGCAGAAGTATATTGCATTGAGGCATTGGTGATCATACCAATACGACGGTGTCCGAGTTCGATCAGGTGGCGGGTGGCATCGGCCGCACCCTCATAGGCATTAATATCCACGAAAGGAATTTCACTTCCTTCGAGTTGACCCATCAAAACAATGGGAAAGCCGTCCTTAAATCTTTTTGTGATCTCAGAATCGTCCTGACGAGGACCGGAGAGGATAATTCCATCAACATGGTTTTCGCTGACTAATTGGTCGTAACCATTATGATGGTTAGGATCCAGGGGTTTAAGAAGTAAATTGAATCCATATTGAGAAGCAGCATGATCAATTCCTAGCATGGCCTGGAGCAGGAAAGCATCAGAAAAAATTTGGTCAAAGCTCTGACGGAGCACCAGCCCGATGGTAGAAGATTTTCCGGTTACCAGCTTTCGACCTGAAGCATCCGGGTGGTAGTTTAATTTTTCTGCGGCTGCAAAAACACGTTGGCGAGTTGCATCACTGATGCTGATACTGGTGACATTATTTAACACGAAGGAGACTGTAGTTCTTGAAACCCCTGCTTCTCTTGCGACATCAAAGCTTGTAGCTCGCTTATTCGACAAGGAAAACCCTCCGATTAATAACACGTGTTAGTTAATCATTATTATAGGTATTTTTGCATCATTAGTCAATTACTAACACTTTTTTCTCATTTAGTAACCCTATTTTGTGTCAGCAATAGAAAAAGCCATCCAGAAATTCTGAATGGCTTTAATGAATCTATACGGGTTTTAATTAGAAGGGACCGTAGCCGATGACGCTGCCCAGCCACAGGAAGAAGACCGTAATTGGGATGATCACTGCCCATAACTTCCAGGTGAACTTCATCCATTTGCCGTATCCCACGGATGCCAGACCGATGGCAATGAGCAGCACCGGGTTGGTGGGGTAGGCCAGGTTGGAGAAGCCATCGCCGAAGCAGTAGGCCGTAACTGTGAGTTGGCGGGTAACGCCAACCAGATCGGCCAGAGGCAGCAGGATGGGCATCATCAGCACGGCTTTGGCGCCGGCGGAGCCGATGAATAGCTCCATCAACAAGGCCAGCAGATAAATGATGAGCACAGCACTGAGCGGGGAAGCGCCCTGCAACAGGGTGGAGGAGCTCTGCAAAATGGTATCCATCACACCACCGTTGGTGATGATGAGCTTGATACTTGCAGCCATCAAGATGAGGGGGATGCCGGGTGCCATGCCGCCCATGCCTTCCAACAGGGCATGACCAATGACCTTGCCCTTGGCGCCGGAGATGAAACCAGCGCCCAACCCGCCGATGAAGAAGAGCAGGCCTACTATAGGCAGTGAATAATCAGCCAGGAAGGGAACGACAGAGGTGCTGAAAAGGACCAGAATGATGAGAACGATGAAAACACCAAAGAAGATGCCGGCTCGACCCAGATTGGCATTGCTTTCAAAAGTGATGGCGGAATAGCGCTTTCGGTCCGCCTGGTCTTCTTTGAAGATGAGTGAGGCTTCAGGATTGCGGTCAATTTTGCGGGCATAGCTGACCAAAAACCAGGCTAAAGCGGCATAGACAGCCAGGAAAATGGGTACACGGAAAAGTGCGCCGGAGGGGTAGGGAAGGCCGGCAAGTTTTTGAGCCACACCAATGGTAAATGGATTGGTGATGGCGGCTGAAAAACCCATATTGGTAGCTAAAATGCTCATGCCCAGACCGACCAGAGCGTCCCAGCCAAGGGAATAGGCCAGGGCGATCATGAGAGGAACAAGCGGAACGATCTCTTCAAAGAGGCCAAAGAGGGCGCCCATTAGCATGAAGAAGAGAGAGACGACAAGCAACAGTACGTACTTGCGCCCGCCAAATTTATTAACGATCTTACCAAGTGTGGCTTTGAGAATGCCGCTTTTATCCAGTACTGCAAAGGCGCTGCTGACCAACAAAATGAAAACGATGATGGTGATGATCACCAAAGCATCTGGTCCCCACAGTGTCCCCACAGGGGCAGTGAACCAGCGCCAGATGGGCAGATTCACCGGGTCAGTCAGCTTGAAGGAGGTCGGGTCAATGACCGTGCGGCCGTCCTGCAAGAAGCGATCAAAGCTGCCTGCCGGAAGAACCCGGGTTAGGACGCCGGCGACGATCATTAACAATAGCAAAATTAGAAATGATTGAATAAACGCTTTCTTGGATATTTGCGCGCCTGCTTTTTCGTCCATATGAGACTTCCTGTCTGAGGGGAGGATTAAATTTGAATAAGTTTAGGAGCACATCCCATTCTTGTCAACAGAAAAATGAATGGCAATTTTTGATCGTGCTTGCATTGGGCGCGGGTTTGTTATAATCCAATTCATGCCAAGCACTGAAACCCATTCCATCAGTTTGTTGGGAAACCAATTGAGCTATACGCTCAAGTACTCCAGCCGGGCACGCCGCCTGCGCATTTCTGTATCAGACAGCGGGGTATCGCTGATCTTGCCGACGGGGTTTCCCCTGGCCAGGGGTGAAACCTTTTTGCGTCAGAATGCCGCCTGGGTGATGGAGCAGTTGGAACGGCACGCCAGGCGTAAACGTGCCCTCGCCCCGGCACTGCCAAAGGACGTGTTGCTTTTTCATGGGGAACCCACGCGGGTGGAAGTGGTAGAAGAACCTGCCCGCAAGGCCAGGGCGCGCATAGATGTAGAACGCGGCCGATTGGTGGTGCGGGTGCCTGTGGGCGCCGCTGCCAGGGCTAACGAAGCCCTGGAGACCTGGCTACGTGAGATGGCGCGGGTGGAGATCGAACAGGTAACCGCCAAGCTGGCTCAGACCATGCGGGTGAGCTACAACTCGCTGACCATTCGCGATCAGCGCACACGCTGGGGGAGCTGTTCATCCAAGGGGACGCTTTCCTTTAATTGGCGTCTGGTGATGACCCCGCCGACCATTTTGCAATATGTGGTGATCCACGAGCTTGCCCATTTGACCGTACCCAACCACTCAGCAGAGTTTTGGGCGCGGGTGGCAGTCTTTTACCCCGAATACAAAAAAGCCCGCCTGTGGCTAAAGAAAAATGCCTCCCTGCTTTATCCGCAAGGATTAACACAGCTCTAACAATTCAGATAAGACCTATCAGGTATAATATCGACATGGAATTTAACTACTCAACTGAATTTTCTGACAGCCTGGTTCAGGAATGGCGGTCATTATTCGACACCGGATTAACGAAGGTGCCTTTTTTACGCCCGGAATACCTGCAAATTTGGTGGCAGACGCGCGGTGGTGGCGAATGGCCTGATTCAGCACAACTTGTACTGATCACAGCCCGCGAGGCCGGCAAATTGGTGGGGTTGGCTCCGTGTTTTGTGGCAGAGCGGGACGGCAAACGCAGCCTGCTCCTCCTCGGCGCCATCGAGGTCAGCGATTACCTGGACCTTGTGGTCAGTGCAGACAGGGTAGATGCCTTTGCGCGTGGTTTTGTGGAGTACGTGAAGACGCATCTTGCCACGGAACTAAAGATCAACCAGATCAGCCTGGATAATATTCTTGAGCAGTCCCCCAGCATTCAAGCATTGCAGCAGGCCAGTTTGGAATTGGGGTTGCAAAGCGAGATCAACCCGTTAGAACGAGCGCCTTATATAACGCTCAATGGCAATTATGAAGACTACCTGGCGCGCCTGGATAAAAAGCAGCGCCATGAGATCCGCCGCAAGATGCGCCGCCTGCAGGAACTACCCACGCCGACCCGCTGGTACATTGCCAGTGATCCCGCCAAGCTGGATGAAGAGATCGACGAATTTTTGAGGCTGATGGCTTATGACCCGCAAAAAGTGGCCTTTTTGACCGACAAAATGAAAGACCAGATGCGCCTGAGCATGAAAGATGCCTTTACTGCCGGTTATCTGCAATTGGTCTTTTTGTGTATCGGCGAGGCTAGAGTGGCTGCCTATTTGAATTTTGATTTTGGCAATAATATTTATGTTTATAACTCCGGAATGAACCCGGAGTATTTTGAGCATTCCCCTGGTTGGGTATTGCTGGGTTATCTGCTGCAATGGGCCAACGAGAATCAACGCTCTGAGTTTGATTTTATGCGCGGCACTGAAGATTACAAGTACAAATTTGGCGGGGTGGACCGCCAGGTGATGCGAGTGAGCATTCAACTCTAAAGAAATCGGCCGGAGATAAAATCTCCGGCCGAATGTTTTTTACAGGTCTTTTTGGGCCCATCTTGGAATGAGCCTGTAGAAGAACTCGATCATCAAGGCGAATGCGTCCACCGAGATGCGCTCGTTCAGGCCGTGAATGCGAGCCAGATCTTCAGGTGACATCAGATAGGGTGAGAAGCGGTAAACATTCTCACAGATGGCATAGTAATTGCGAGCATCTGTGCCTCCCAGCATGTTGTAGGGAGCGCAGGGTGTACCAGGGAAGAACTCACGCACGGTGCTGGCAATGTGTAGATAAGCCGCGCTGTCATCGGGGGAAACCGGGGAGGCCTCCCAGGCATTTCCGCGCAGTGGCTCAAATTGTACGCGGTCATCATTGATGATGGCGCGGATATGTTCGCAGGCGCTGGCAATGGTCTCGCCGGGCAGCAGGCGGAAGTTGACCACAGCCTCGGCATGGCCGGGAATGACGTTGTCTTTCACGCCGCCGCTTAAAATAGTGACAGCGGTGGTAGTACGGATGGTGGCGGCGGTCTCACTGTTGCTTAGTAATTGTTTTTTGACCACCCCGCCGAACAGCCACAGGTTGGAGAACGCCAACTGCATGATGGGGGTGGCAACAGCGCCCAATTTTTTGAACATATTGGTCACCATGTTGATCTTGGCGGGGAACGGGTTGGCTACCAGACGGTCAAGCGCATGTACCAGAGTGCCAGTGGCGGTGACAGTGGAAGGTGTGGAAGAATGGCCAGGTTCGGCGTCTACCCAAACCTTGAGGGAGAGGTAGCCTTTTTCAGCCACGCCAATTGCTGCGGCGTAGCTCTTTAGACCGGGGATGATGCCGTCATAGATGCAGCCACCTTCATCCATCATGGCAGCCAGATGGATGCCGCGTTTTTGCAGTTCAGCTACAATGGCCTTTGCACCTTTGCCAAAAACCTCTTCATCACTGCCAAAACCGAACATCACGGTGCGTTCCGGCTGATACCCGGCGGCGATGAGCTTCTCTGCGGCTTCCAGCAGAGAAACAAGCTGGCTTTTAATATCCAATGTACCGCGTCCCCAGATGTAACCTTCGGCGATCTTGCCAGAGAAGGGTGGGTATTTCCACTGGTCCAAAGAAATGGCTTCAAAGGGCACCACATCCTGGTGGGCAGCTAACAGCACGGGGTCAAGGCTGGCATCCTTGCCAGGCCAGGTGAAGAGCAGACTGGCATCGCCAATGATCTCGCGTTTCATGGCCTTGTGCACATGTGGATAGGTCTTTTCCAGTACCTTGTGCAGTTTGGTCCAGTTTTCCATCACGTTATCTGCGGAATCTTCGTGGGAGATGGTTTCGATCTGAATGAGGGAGGCGAGATGTTCGGCGCTCTCGTCTTTGTCCAATTTCAACTCCGGAATGTCGACCGCGGGAAGGTCAATGGAATTGGCTGCTTCGGCGCGTTGGATGAAAAGGTAAGTGCGTACCAACACAAAAGCTGCCAAAAGTAGCAATATAGCAAGAATGATTACAATGATGGGTAAGAGCATGGTCACCTCTAAATTGAAGGATGGGGGATTTGGTCAGCTTATTGGAAAGTTGCCAAAAGCGGAAAAACGATAGAAAAATTATAGCATTATCTTCAGGAATGGAAAATAAAAGATCCGGTTCAATGCCGGATCTTTTGTGGTCCTGGGGCAGAAAGATCAATGCTGTAATTGACGGCCAAGGATGAAGTTTTCCAATCCCTGGATCAATTCTTTTTGGTCCGAGTTCAGCGACTTTACCACGTCGCCAATGGAGATGACGCCTACCAATTTGCCTTCTTTTAATACAGGCAGGTGGCGGATGTGCTTATCGGTCATCTGCGCCAGACAGGCTTCGATGGAACGGTTGGGATCTACATAATATACTTCGGATGTCATCACCTCGTTGACGGGGGTGTTCACCGAATTTCCTTTTAAGGTCCCTCGGCGGGCGTAATCGCGCTCCGAAAAGATTCCCACTACACTTTCTTTTTCCACCACCAGAACAGCGCCGATCTGCGCATCTTCCATCAGTTTGAGCGCATCCAGGATGGTATCGGTTGGGGAAACTACATAAACCTTGTTCCCCTTTTCTTTGAGTACATCTGCAACTGTTGCCATTGTTCCTCCGCTTTCGTAAAACTGGAAAACACAGTCAACTAAACTTAATAGTAGCCTATTTTGACCCGTTTTACAATTTTTACCAGGCTGTGTAATGAATTCGGTTTAAAAAGTAAGGCTGGCAATCAGCCAGCCTTACACCATTAGCTCTTTGCAGGAGCTTCTTTCTTTGTGGGCAAACCTTCACCCTTTTGCCAGGGTGTTCCCAACCAGCGCAAAGCCCAGCGATCCAGACCCCAATAACCGGCCACCTTCCAGGCCAGCATGAGCAGAACAGCCAGCAAGAAGAGAACGGGGTTGGTGCTGGCAGAACCAGCGAGCATGAAGTTGAAGTTCATCAGACCGCCAAAGAAGGCAGCGATACCAACGAACAAGCCAACGATCAGGCCAAGGCCAACCAGGAACTCGCCTACAGAGATCACCTTGGCGAACCAGACATAAGACTGGTTATCCAACAGGAACTGTAGGAAGGAGCGGTACCAGCCATAGGTGATGGCGGCGCGGGCAGGAGCATCTGGGATGGCTACGGCACTGGTCCAGTAACCTTTAAGGGCTTCGCCGGTCTGCATCCAGGCGGGGCTGGAAAGTTTGTGCAGGCTGGCGGTGATCCACTCATAGCCGAGATAAACTCGCAGGATGAGCCAGAGCCAGGACAATTTAGTGGTATTGAAGAGGGCATTCGCGAACGGTGGGTCAGATACTGTGATCGAACCGGATTTAGTACTCATATTTCGTAAATCTCCATTTCTCACAAATATGATAAGACATGTCATAATTATAGTAAATATGACTAATTATGTCAAATTAATTTTAGGTGAATTTTATCCCTTGACGCAGCTCCAAAAAGGGCGCTTTTTTCTGTTAGAATCTAGTGCATGAAGTCGAAAACTCAGTTGTATATATTGATTGGGGCATTGATCATCGGGTTGGCAGGTGGATTTCTGCTGATGGGCCGGGATGTGACCCTCAATGTGAATGGCACAACAAGCGTAATTCATACCCGCGGGTTCACCGTGCGCCAGGCGTTAAGCGGCGCAGGTTATGCTCTGCAATCTGGAGATGAGGTAAATCCGCCCGCCAACACCTGGTTAACCGATGTAAATGAGATCGATCTGTATCAATCACGCCCGGTGCTGTTGTGGGTGGATCCTGAAGGAACAGAGATGGTCCTGAACAGTGCAGAAGTGACGGCACGCGGAATTCTGGCTCAGGCGGGCATCACAGCCGCTGATGAAGATTTAGTAAGCGTAAATGGCAGGAAGGTCGGCCTGGAGGATGCCCTCAAATTAGGCAAGGGCATTGCTTTACAATACCAGCCTGCTCTTCCTTTACAGATCACTGAAAAGGGCGAGACAAAGACCCTTACTGGAAATGCAGCAGATTCATTGGGGTTGGCGCTGTGGCAGAATGGCATCAAGATCATCGGCGCTGATCAGCTCTCGGTTCCATTTGAACAAAAAATTGATTCTGCCTTGCAGTTCAGCCTGGTACGGGCAGTGCCCATCACCATTGAGGCTGACGGCAAGAAGATCAAGACCGTATCCGGGGCAGCCACGGTGGGCGAGGCTTTGCAGCAAAATGGCATCACCTTGCAGAACCTGGATTACAGCGAGCCGGATGAGGCTAGCAAACTGCCGGAAGACGGCAAGATCAAAGTGGTACGCGTACGGGAAGAGGTGGTTGTGAACCAACAGTCAATTGCCTATGATACAGATTACACCACAGATGACGCGTTGGGGTTGGGCGAGTCTAAAGTGTTGAGTGAAGGCGAGTACGGTCTTGCAGTGAGCCGGGTACGCATCCGCTATGAAGATGGCGTTGAGGCTTCCAGGGTGGTGGAAAGTACGGAGACCCTGCAGGAACCGGTCAACCGCAAGGTGGCGTATGGGTCGGACGTCAGCTATCAAACCCTTGATACTGAATACGGCACCATTACCTATTATCGCTCCGTAACCGTGCGAGCTACATCATATTCACCCTGCCGGTCTGCCGCTGATCAGTGCTATTACAGTACTGCTTCAGGCGCAGCCGTGCAAAAAGGGGTCATTGCAGTAACGCGTGCATGGTACAACATTTTTGCCGGATCGCAAATCTATGTGCCCGGCTATGGCATTGGCACTGTAGAAGATATCGGCGGCGGCATCCCGGGCCAATACTGGATAGATCTTGGCTATACAGATGCCGACTGGGAACTGTGGTCACAATCTGTAACCATTTACTTTATGGCACCTGCTCCTGCCAATGTACCGGCGGTGCTGCCATAGACGCCTCATTCCCGGATGTTCGTTCATTATTACGTCGTTATCATCTGGACCCCCACAAGGGACTGGGCCAGAATTTTTTGGTAGATGTCAGTGTGTTGCGGCGCATTGTGCAGGTGGCCGGTGTAGAAGGCTCTGACCATGTTCTGGAGATCGGTGCAGGACTCGGCAGCCTGACCTGCGCCCTGGCGCAAAAGGCAAACCAGGTGGTGGCAGTTGAGATCGATAAAAAACTTGTACCCATCTTAACGGAAGTGACCTCCAGTTACCCCAATGTGCAGATCGTCAGCGGAGATATGCTTGAGATCGATCCGGCGACCATTATGGGGCAGGACCCGTATCTGGTGGTGGCCAACATCCCTTATTACATTACCTCAGCGCTAATCCGTCATTTATTGGAAAGCAAGAACCGCCCCAGCCGCATGGTGTTGACCATGCAAAAAGAGGTGGCTGCTCGCATCTGTGCTTCTGCTGGCGATTATTCGTTGTTGGCGTTGAGCGTGCAGGTGTTTGGAGACCCGCAGGTGGTCTTGAACATTGGTTCAGGGGCGTTCTTTCCGCCTCCCAATGTCGATTCTTCCACCCTGCGCATTGACCTGTATGAGAAACCTCTGATTCCGGCGGAGTGGCTGGATACCTTCTTTCAACTGGCGCATTTTGGTTTTGCTCAAAAGCGCAAAACCTTGCGCAACACCTTATCTGCGGGGCTGCATTGGACGGGCGATGAAGCAGTGGCCTTGCTGCAATCTGCCGGAATTGACCCCACCCGGCGCGCCCAGACCCTGGAACTGACCGAGTGGCGAACCCTGGTGAGCGAATATCTTACAAAGAAAAACAGCGGAGAATGAACTCTCCGCTGTTACATTTTATGAATTTTCGTTTACTTTACCCGGCGAATATCTGCGTAGCGGAAGGGCAACTTCCAAACGCTGATGGCGGCTTCGACCTGAATGGAAAGGTTGATCTTGGATTTGCCGAACTTCCGTTCAGCAAAGTAGATGGGTACTTCAATGACAGAAAAACCCAGTTTTGAAGCCAGATAAGCCATTTCTACCTGGAACATGTAGCCATTAGAGCGGATACGATCCAGGGGGATGCGTTCCAATGCGTTGCGGTTCCACATGCGAAAGCCGCCGGTGATATCGCGTACTTTGACGCCCAGAATGGTACGGGCATAAAAGTTACCGAAACCAGAGAGGGCTTTGCGGTACCAGGGCCAGTCTTTATCCAGACTGCCACCGGGAATATATCGAGAGCCGAGCACCAGATCACATTTATGGCTGGCTTCCAGCATCTCTACCAATTTTTCAGGGGGATGGGAGAAATCTGCGTCCATCTGGACAATTCGATCAGCCCCAAGTTCAAGGGCTTTTTTGAAACCGGCTACGTAAGCGGTTCCCAGACCCAATTTTCCGCTGCGGTGCAGGGTGTGAACTTTGCCCGGCTTCTGAACAGCATAATCATCCGCCATTTGGCCGGTGCCATCGGGGCTGTTGTCGTCAACGATCAATAATTTAAGGTCAGAAATGGGCAGGGAAAATAATTTGTCAACCAGGGTGGGCAGGTTTTCCCGCTCATTATAGGTTGGGATAACGATGATTGTGCTCATGGGCATCTTCCGGAGAGGAGATTAAAGGACCTTTACAAGGTCCTGTGCTGCGCGTTGCATTTCCATGATGATGAGTCCGGGCTTCGCCTGCTGATTGGTAATAACGGTGAGTCCGGCGTGTTCGCTGATGGTTGTGAGGATCACATAACCGTTTTCGCCTTTAGTAAAAACCTGTTCCAGGGTGCCTCGACCCATCTCCTGTGAGATGCTTTCGGATAGAGACAGAATCGCTGCCGACATGGCTGAAACGCGGTCTTCACTCATATTTTCCGGCAGTGCCGAGGCAATGATCAGCCCATCCAGGCTGACAATGGCCGCTGCCTCAATTTCTGGCATCGTCCTCTGCAGTTCATGCAAACGTTCCACAAGCAATGGGATGTTTCTTGGAACCAAAGACTCACCTCTAACTTTTAATTACATAGAATAACAATTTACTTTAACACATGCAAATAGGGGTGTCAAGCAATGTATGAAGAAGTACTAATCCATCTTAATTGGTGTTAATTTGCTTTAAAGCCCGATGAGATTGCCAAATAGTATAGATCTGCACCCCAAAAATGGACGCCATGATGATGACACTACCCAGGACCTGAACAGGATTCATTTTCTCGCCCAACAACAGCACACCGAAAATGGCCGCAAAGACGGATTCAAGGCTGAGGATAAGAGCTGAATCAGCGGTGGGGGCCTTGGATTGTCCGAAGGTCTGTAAGGTGAAACCGCCTGCCACAGAGAAGAGGCCACCGTAAAGAATGGGCCAAAGGGTGGCCAGGGCTGCTGTAGCCGTGATGGGCTGAAAGAAAAAGCTGAAAATCAAATGCAACAGGCCGCAAAAGAGCGACTGACCGGCGGAGAGCACAAAAGGGTTCAGCTTCTTGGCCGCAAATCCGACGATTATGACGTGAAACGGCCAGACAAAGGCGCCGGCCAGCTCCAGCAGATCACCGGTGGAAATATTAAATCCTTTGCCGCTGGTACTGAGCAGATAGGTGCCAAAAAGGGCGGCCAGAGCGGCCAACCAGTTGAGGGCGGGGATCTTTAGCCGCCAAAAAAGAGCCAGAAATAGGGGAACCAGGACCACATACAAACCGGTGATAAAGCCGGCAGAAGCCGCGGTGGTGGTTTGCAACCCGGCTTGCTGCAGGGCACTACCGGCAAACATGGCTACGCCGCACAGGCCGATCCACTTTAGACTTTCTTTGTTCAGGTGAATGTACTTGAAGGCCAGGGGTAATATCACCACACCGGCAAGGAGGAAGCGCAGGGCGTTATAGGCAAAAAAATCAAGCTGGTCGGTTGCCTGACGCTGGGCAACGAAACCGCCTCCCCAGATAATGGCCGCAAGCAACATGGCCAGATCAGCCAGGATGCGCTCTTTGTCTTTCACTAGATTTCCCATACACTCACCTGAAAAAAGAATTGGTCTATTCTACACTAAAAAAGAAACCGGAGGAAAACCTCCGGTTTCTCCTTTAAAAAAACTACTAATTATCTTGAACGCTTAAAATTTCGGCTTGCCTGGTCTAAACGCCATTGCTTTTGAATTTTGGTGAACTCCATATTGTTCTGCGCTCGCTGCCAATCGTTGGCAAAGCTCTCTTTAGGGATCTCCAGGAACTTTTTATGCACTTCTTCCAAGATCTCCTGGTCAAGACCGTTTTCATTTAAAAACTCGGTCCAGCGTTTTTTATCTTCATCCGCGAATGCTTGCTTTTCGATGAATTTCACCAGTTGTTGGGTTTCTCTAGGGAATTGCGTCGTCATTAGTGCCTCCAAAAAATCCGTGTCTTGCGAATACCTTAAGATGATTGTAACTCATTCTCTCTAAATTCCTGCAACCATTTCTTGATCCATGCGTAAATAAAGTGAAAATAAATTGGAGGATCAATAGATCATGGATAATCAACCGAAACGTTTGTATCGTTCCAACACTGACCGCATGTTAGGCGGTGTTTGTGGTGGTTTGGCCCAGTATTTTAATGTAGACCCCACTGTTGTTCGTTTGGTCGCTGTGTTGGGCATGTTCTTGACGGTGTCTGCCGCTTTTTGGGCGTATGTAGTGATGTGGATCGTGGTTCCTGAAGCCCCCACCACGACCATTCTTTAGGAGCAAATAATGGATACTTCAAAGCGTTTGTATCGCTCCGTTGTCAACCGCCAGTTGGGTGGGGTATGTGGAGGTCTGGCTGATTACTTTAACATTGACCCGACCCTGATGCGGGTGTTGTTCATTCTTGGCCTGTTCCTGGGTACATTCACCTTCTGGTTGTATCTGGTCCTTTGGATCGTCATTCCAGAACCAAACTAAGTAAAAGAAAATAAAAAGACCGGGATTCGTAAGAATCCCGGTCTTTGTTTAAGTTAGTCTCAGTGCTTATTCGTAGCGCAGGGCTTCCACAGGTTCAAGACTTGCAGCGCGATTGGCCGGGTAAAGGCCAAAGAACAGACCCACAGCGGTGGAGAAGACGGTAGCCAGCACGATAGCGTTCAGACTGACGACCGGTGTAAAGGGAGTGCCGCTGGCAGATGCGATGCGCCCTACCACAAAGGCGATCAGCCAGCCCAAAACAATGCCCAGCAAACCTCCAAAGAGACTCAGTAACGAAGACTCGGTGAGGAACTGGATGAGGATGTCCTTCTTGCGAGCGCCGAGGGCTTTACGCAAGCCGATCTCACGGGTACGTTCGGTGACCGAGACCAGCATGATGTTCATGATGCCGATGCCACCGACCAGCAAGGAAATGGCAGCAATGCCGCCCAGGAAGATGGTGAGGACGCCGGTGATGGTTTGAGCGGTGGCCACAAAATCTTCTTGAGAAAAGATTGTAAAATCATCCTGACCCACTTTGGTGCGATGGCGAAGACGAAGAATCTGCGAGATCTCGTCGCTGGCCTGTTTTACAGTTTCGGCAGAAGTGGCCTGAACCATGAGCATATCAATGTCGTTGGAAGACATGTTGAACAGGCGAACTTGAGCAGTGGTAAGGGGGACAAGCACGATGTTGTCTTGTGACCCAAACGATGAACCACCTTTTGATGCCAGAACGCCGATAACGCGGAACGGTTGGCCATTGATGCGAATGCTTTCGCCCACCAGACCATCGCGACGGTCAAAGAGTTTATCGGCTACATCTACACCGATAACGGCAACAGAAGCACGTCCCAGCAGGTTATCATCTGTAATGAATGAACCTTCCATTAATTCAGCATTGCGGACGGTCTCGTAATCTGAGGTGACGCCATCAATTTCTGCGCTTGTTTTTTCACCAGCCGCAGAGACTTCTAACGACCCGGAGACAATGGGAGCAATGGCTTCTACAGACGGCGCCTGATACTGATCTAATAATGCTTGCGCATCTTCTAGATCGATCTGTTTGACGTTGCGAACCTCAGATGTTGAGTTACCAGAAATCACAAAGAGCAGGTTACTGCCGATACCGTTGATGGATCCGGTGATGGTAGATTGCGCACCTGTGCCTACTGCCAGCATGGCGATGACGGCTCCAACACCGATGACAATGCCCAGAATGGTGAGGGTGGAACGCAATTTATTGGAATTGAGGCTTTCAAGGGCCTCAATGATGGCTTGTCCGAGGTTCATTTGTCCTCCGATTCTAGCAGACCATCACGCAGGCGGATAACGCGCTGGGTTTGGGCTGCAATACCGGGGTCATGGGTAACGATGATGAGTGTGGTACCTTTCTTGCGATTCAGATCCAATAAAAGGTCCATGATCTCTTTACCGGCTTTGGTATCCAGGTTACCGGTAGGCTCGTCTGCCATCAAAATGGCAGGATCGTTTACCAGGGCACGAGCTACAGCTACACGTTGTTGCTGGCCGCCGGAAAGTTCAGTGGGTCTATGGTAGATGCGGTCGGCCAGGCCAACTGATTCAAGGGCAGCACGGGCACGATCGGCGCGTTCTTTGGTCAGCCCGGCGTAGCGCATGGGCAGCTCCACATTGGATAGAGCCGATTGGCGGGGAAGCAGGTTGAAACTTTGGAACACAAAGCCAACCTTACGGTTGCGGATGCCGGCCAGTTCATCGTCATCCAGCTCCGAAACTTCTTCTCCATCCAGGATGTAGCGTCCGCTGGTGGGGTGATCGAGACAGCCAAGCAGGTTCATCAAAGTTGATTTTCCTGAGCCCGACGGTCCCATGATGGAAACGACTTCCCCACGATAGATCTTAAAAGACACACCGGCTAGAGCGCGCACTTCAACGCTGCCCATGTGATAGATCTTTTTGAGGTCGATCGTCTGAATGACGGTATCTTTCATTTACGGCCTCATTCCACCTGAAGACATAAGAGAAATGAAGCTGGAGGGAGGATTCAAAATGATCTGTTCGCCTTCTTGAATATCTCCAGAAAGCAGCTCGCTGATGGTATCTGAAGTGGCACCGATCTGGATGTTAACAGCAACGGGGATCCCATTGCGCAAGACATAGATCGTCTGCTGACCGTTCACCAAACGCACCGCGCGGTTCGGAACGGTAAGAATGTCATCCAATTGGTTAATTGTGATGTTGACGGCTGCGGTCATACCGGGAAGAACCTGGTCGTCCGGGTTGAGCAACTGCAATGTGACCTTAAAGTTGACAACTCCGTTCACAGTATTGCCCACGCGGGCAACTTCGGTGACTTTACCAGAGTATTCTTTGTTGGGGATGGCGTCAAATGTAAGGAGGGCGGCCTGACCGGGTTTGATGCTGTTGATGTCTACTTCCTGTACGTTCACATCTACCAATAATTGATTGATGTTGTCGATACGGAAGGAAACGGTTCCGGCATTGACCAAATCACCGGCAAGCGAGTTGATCTCAGTGATGGTGCCATTAAATGGAGAGGTCAATTTGGCCATATCCAGTGTGGCCTGAATTGAAGCCACACGGGCTTCAGCCGCGGCAATATCTGCGGGGTCTGGGCCATCTTTAAGGCGGTTCCACTCGCGCAAAGCATCTTCAAGGTTAGCTTTGGCAACAGCGACTTCTGCGTCAGTAAGAGCAACTTCGATGGAATCAGGTACATCCAGATAATAGTTCAAATTCTTGGTTGCCTGGTCCAGGTTAAGGCGGGCATTGGCCAGTGAATTTAATGCAGCGGCTTTCTGCGGATCATCATCTTTACGCTCACTGAATTTGTTGTAATAATCCTCGGCATCATCTACTTTGTCTTTGGCCAGGACCACAGCGGCGGAAGCCTGATCTACCAGGTCTTGATTGGTCGCCCGGTTACGGTTGCTAAAGAGGCGGCTACCCAGGGCGTCTGAGTACGCATTTTGAGCATCTGCAACAGCCTGTTGGGCCTTGGCTTTTGCCACGGTAGAGTTACGCAGGTCGTCCAGGTTCCTTTGAGCGGTCACCAGGTCAGCAGTAGCGCTGATAATGGAAGGTGAAAGAGAAGATTGAGCCAATTTGGCCAATTCTTCACCGGCGGTGACCTTGTCGCCGATCTTGACATCAATGGCTTCAATACGGCCGTTGGTTTCCCAGGCGATGGAAGCGGTCTGGAGGGCACGTACCGTACCGGTTGCTCCCACAATAGCGGTCAATTGACCTTTTTCAAGGGTAACGGTCTGGTAAGTATTGGCGGCTGCTGTTTTGGCATTATTGGAAAGCACAATGACAACGACGATAACCAAGATCAATGCTGCACCGAGGATGCCCCAGAGCAGCTTCTTGTTTGTTTTCTTTTTGGCCTTTTTAACAGGCGCAGCAGGCGTTTCATCAATTGTCTCGACTGGAACGAAGGTGACTACCGGTTCCTCGTTCATGGATGCTTTTTTTTCTTTCTTCTCTTTGTCTTTTCCCATCTCAGAATTTCCTTTTCTAATTCAGATCTCTTGCAATACCATTATTTCTACGAGTAGAAACAAAAAACGTTGCAAGAAATATTTTAATTTAGTACGATGTCGAACTATACTACGTCGAATTATCTCTGTCTAGAGGATGAGGGGTGAATCTTATACAACATTAATATTGGGTTGGAAAAGAAAACCGTGAAACACGCTTGGGCGGTATAATCGCGACATGTCAGTTGGTTGGTACCTCAAAAGGTTTCTAGTTGCAGTAGTGAGCCTGCTTTTACTCACCCAATCTGCTTATGTGCCGCAAACGCTGCAAGAAAAGGTCAGCCAGTACACTGGCGGGCTGGATTTTGACTATGTGGGCTGGACCCTCAATGCACTGGCCCTAAAGGCCGGGCTGGGCGGCATTGCCATCACTGACCATCTGGATCTGGCTGTCCAAAAGAAAGTGGTGACCCAGTATTTTGACCTGGTGAATCAGTACAACGTGTTGGAATATCAGGTGGAACAGATCTATGCTGACCCGGCGGTGAAAGACCCTGCCAGTGTTGCCGCAGAACAGCTACAAGCCCAGGCAGAATTGCAAAAGTTATTAGATCGGCTTTCTCCTGTTGCTGAGAGCATTTTGCAGCAGCAGGTAACCGCTGTTTTACAGGAAAACAAGCTTACCCTGGGCGGGCAGCCCATTCCTTCAGTGCTGTATCACACCACGCCCTTGCCCAAGGCGCTCATCGTCTCGCCGCGTGATGCCATCCGCCAGGACCTGAACATCTCCTTGCTGGCTAACCTCACCCTGGACCAGATCAGCCAGGTGGAAGAGGCTATCTCGCAGAAACTGGATGTATCGGTGCTGATCGTGGATATCGGCGGGGTGGGCGTTTACCCCACTATGGTGCAGCGTACCTCCAATTTTGAATGGGTGCTGGGTACCATTGCCCATGAATGGACGCATAACTTTCTCACTTTTCGGCCGTTAGGGCTGAATTACGATAAAACCAACCAGTTAAGGACAATGAACGAAACCACTGCCTCGATCGTTGGTAGTGAGATTGGCGCACAGGTACTGAAGGAATATTACCCTGATTACGAAACCAGCCAGGTGCAACCGGCAGCCAGCAGCAAAGCCGCCGCGCTCAGCTTACAAACCGATACCTTTGACTTTAATCAGGAAATGCACCAAACGCGTGTAAAAGTGGATGAACTGCTAAAAGAGGGGAAGATCGAGGAAGCCGAGACCTATATGGAGCAGCGTCGGCAGGTTTTTGTGGAACACGGCTATCTGATCCGCAAGCTGAACCAGGCCTATTTTGCCTTTTATGGCGCCTATGCAGATAGCCCGGGTGGGGCAGCCGGGGAAGACCCGGTGGGACCAGCGGTGCGTTCTCTGCGCGAACAAAGTGCCAGCCTGGCCGATTTTTTGAACAAGATCTCGTGGATGACCACGTTTGAGCAGTTGCAGGCGGCCGTTCAGAAATAGGATTTCCAGTCCACTTTATAACAAAATTTAATTACCTCCTAAAAGAAAGAGATCCTTCAGATGTGCAAAGGATCTCTTTTTCTTCAATCATTTCCCAGGTCAGGGAAGGCCTGGTCAATCTCATCAGGTGATTGACCTTTTTCCAGGCGGTCCACCACCTCATCAAACTCACCGCCCATGGGGGCGCCCAGTTCGTTCTTCATATCCTTCATCATTTTTCCCAGCGCGCGCGGATCGTCTTCGATGGCATTCAGGCTGGCCGGGTCGGCCATATCGGCCAAACGGTCACCGCTGCTGCGGGCCACGCGGATGCGCCCGATGCGGCGGGTGATGTTTTCAGAACCGCAATGGGCACAGGTTACTTTGGCGCTATCGTATTCCTGATAGGTGAGGAATTTATTGAAGCGTTTTTTACAATCGAGACAAATGTAATCGTAGGTGGGCATGAATTATCAAATTCTCCATCTTAAATTACATTATAATCGGAGCATACAAATTCGTAAAAAATCTAATCTTCAGGATGCTTATGCAGCTCAACCAACTCTCGTTCGATCTTCTTCATCCACAACCTTTGATCATTGTGATCTCGGGAACTTCGGGGATTGGCAAAGATGCTGTGATCTGCACCATGAAGGCGCGGGAGACCGGCTTGCATTTTGTTGTCACCGCCACCAGCCGTCCGCCGCGCACAAATGAACGGGACGGGATAGATTACTTTTTTTATTCAAAAGAAGAATTTGAGCGGCGCATCCAGGCCGGTGAATTTATTGAACACGCTCTGGTTTATGAACAATATAAAGGCATCCCACGCTGGCAGATCGATGAAGCCATCAAGAGTGGGAAGGATGTTATATTAAAACTGGACGTGCAGGGGGCTGCCACCATTCGCAAGCTTTACCCGGAGGCAGTGTTGATCTTCTTAATCCCGAACACGGTGGAAGAGTGGTACGACCGTCTTTGTGATCGAAAGAGCGAGACGGAAGAAACGCTCAGGGTTCGTGTTGAAACGGCCATTCACGAAGTGGGCCAGATCGATATGTTTGATTATGTCGTTTTGAATGCACGCGACCGCTTGCAAGCGGCTGTGGATGAGATCCTTGCCATTGTCGATGTCGAACACCACCGGGTTCACCACAGAAAGATGTAAAAGTGGACGATTCCCAAAATCAAAAGAATAACCAGACCCCAACTGTACCACCGCCTGCAGAGGCGGGGCAGGTGCGGGTAGCCTTCCATGTAGCGCCCATCAAACCGACCGTCACCTATGTTGTTATGGCGCTGACCGTGGTCTTTTATGGCTTGCAACAACTCTCTACCTATCTGACGGGCTATGACCTGCCCTACATTTTAGGCGGCAAGGTCAACGAGCTGATCTTGCAGGGCCAGGTATGGCGTTTACTGACCCCCATCTTGCTGCACGGCAGCATTTTGCATATTCTGTTCAATATGTATGCCCTGTATGCTTTTGGCCCCGGTCTGGAAAGGTACTATGGCCATTGGCGCTATTTGCTGCTTTACCTGCTGGGCGGCTACTGCGGAAATGTTTTATCCTTTATGTTTTCCGCCAATCCATCCATCGGCGCATCTACGGCAATATTTGGGCTGGTGGCCGCTGAGGCAGTGTTCATATACCGCAACCGTATGTTGTATGGCGATAAAGCCAAAGGCATGCTCATCAATTTGAGTGTGGTCGTGGCTGTGAACCTGGCGTTCGGGATGCAGTCCGGCATTGATAACTGGGGACATCTGGGCGGCCTGCTAGGTGGGTTGGTATTTGCCTGGGTAGCTGGACCCAATTTCAAAGTTCAACAAACTTTGAACGGTCTGGAATTAAAAGACGTGCATTCTACCCATGAAGCCTGGTGGGGGTTCCTTCTGGCAGGCGGATTGGCAAGCGCAATCGTGATCGGCAAAATGATCGTCGGTCAGTAAGTTTTATTGGTCTACTTACAGTTCTGGAGCATTAATGTACAACACAATTGAAAATCAGCAATTCTTTGATCATCTGGCGGCCTGGCTGGGGTCGTTGCCTTCTCTTTCACTAACGGATGTTCTGGTTCAGCCTGAGAAATGCGCCATTGTCAGTGTGGATGTGATCAACGGTTTCTGCTACGAAGGCGCGCTTTCCAGCCCGCGGGTTAAAGAGATCGTCACTCCTATCCGCAGCCTGTTTGAATCTGCCTGGGAGCTGGGGCTGCGCAATATTGTGCTCACCCAGGATACCCACGAAGCAAATTCTGTGGAATTTGCGCAATTTCCACCGCATTGCATCCGCGGCACTGAAGAAAGTGAAACGGTGCCAGAATTCCGCTCCCTGCCGTTTTTTGACAAAATAACCGTTTTTGAGAAAAATTCAATCCATTCTGGATTGAACACCGGTTTGCAAGCCTGGGTGGAAGCTCACCCGGAAGTCAATACATATATTGTGGTGGGAGATTGCACCGATCTGTGCACCTATCAGCTTGCCATGCACCTGCGCCTTGACGCCAACGCGCGTCAACTGGCGCGCAGAGTGATGGTGCCGGCCAACTGCGTGCAGACCTACGATATGTCTGTAGAGGCGGCTGCGAAATTCGGGTCTGTGCCGCACCCGGGGGATCTGCTGCACGATATTTTCTTGTATCATATGCATCTAAATGGCATTGAAGTCTTAAGCTCTTTGGAGGCAAAATGAGTCTCTTTAACCATGAACGGTTGACCAACGAAACATTCAAGCTGGATATTCAGCGCATGCGTCAGTCCTGGTATACAGATAAGTACTTTGCCAACATTTCTAAAATGCTGGCAGTATTGGCGGCCAACAACTGCCAGTATGAACCTTCTGGCGGTCAGAACCGGTTGAATGCTGATCTGCAAAAGAAGGCTATTCTGCCTGGTGACCTGGAAGTGGAAATGCAGTGGTTTACCCGCCGCGCCGGAGACACCCTGGTGGTGGGCCTGGATAAATCTCTGACCATGCTCAAGCATTGCACTGGTTACTGGGAAAACGACCAGTTTGTGGATACTGCCGATAAGTTGGAGGTTTGGGCGGTAGAAGATGGTGCCATTGTGCATGCTGATGGCAACCCGGCCAACATCCAGCCAGTGATGCGAGTGCGCGGGAGGTACCGCGATTTTGCAATTTTAGAGACCCCCACTCTGGGTGTGCTCACCCGTTCCAGCCGTGTGGCCACCAACGTTTACGACACGCTGGTATCTGCCAAAGGCAAACCGGTGATGTTCTTCCCGGCGCGCTTTGATGTACACGAAGTTCAGGCTGCAGATGGTTATGCTTATAACATTGCTGTGCAGCGGTTTAATATGGATCACGCCAGTTCGCTTGGACCATTCATCTCCACAGATGCGCAGGGTGATTGGTGGGGTGGTTCCGGCGGCGGGACCATTGCCCATGCCGCCATTGCCTGCTTTATGGGTGACACTGCTGCGGCCATGTTGGCCTTCGCCGAAGTGCTGCCGGTCTCCATTCCGCGCATTGCCCTGGTGGACTTCAATAATGATTGTGTGACCGATTCTCTGGTGACGCTCAAGGCCATGTTTGACCGTTATCAGGCGCTTATGGAAGCTGGTAATGAGGTAGAAGCGGCACGTTACAAGCTTTACGGCGTGCGCACAGATACCAGCGGCACCCTGCGCGACCAATCGGTAATGCCTTTGGGCGACCCTGCGTTGGACCTGGGCGTGAACCCACGTCTGGTCTTTCAGATCCGACAGGCGCTCGACCGTGCCTGGCAAGATTGGGACCTGCCCGCTAATTGGGTGGAACCCGCCAAAGATTTTTGCCGTAGCGTGAAGATCGTGGTTTCGGGTGGGTTTACCCCTGAAAAGATCCGCAAGTTTGAAACTCTGGGCGTGCCCGTTGATACGTACGCGGTGGGCTCGTCTTTGTTCGATAACCACGGCCCTACGGTGACAGATTTTACTGCCGACGTGGTGCGTGTAAAGCTCAATGGCAATTGGGTGGATCTGGCCAAAACCGGCCGACGTCCGTGTGACAACCCTGAACTAAAACGGGTCTGGTAAATCAGTATAAAAAAACAAGAGCGGAGGCAACTCCGCTCTTGTTAGTTAATCAGGGAATGGATCAGGGTTCGCTGATCTTCAGCCAATCGATATCCACCCGGACAGGGAAGCTATCGAAAGAAGAAACGGAGACGCCGACCTGACCTTCTTTGAGGTTGGTGTCTTTCACAGTCCGTTCCAGATGGCCGTTGATGTACAGGCTGAGTGAATCGCCTTCGCAAATAACCCCGTAGGTGTTGGTTGCACGGCCCATGTTGATGCTCTGGGATCCGCCATCAAAGAGGGTTTTGTAATCGTTGGCTTCCACTGCGTCGTAGTACAGGATCCAATATAAACCGTTGTTGGCCACATTGAACTCATACCAACCGCGGTCAGGGTCGTAGCGACAGACAAAGCTGACATTGTTATTGTTGTTGCCCAGGTTCTCAGCTTCAAATTGCAACGCGACATTTTTATAGGTATAGGGATCATACATCAGGTACGGCCACAGATACTCACCATTCAGATCGAAAACTAATTTACCATCTTCTGTGTAAATATCCATGCCATTCTCACCGCCCTTGCCCATGGTGAAGTAGCTGTAATTGCTGAGACCATTCTCAAATTCATCAGTAAAGTAAGCAGGAGCTTCATCACTACTGGAACTGCCGGTGTCTGTGCCACTGGTGGTACCGCCAGAAGAACTACCGGTTGAGCCATCAAATTTACCGGTCACTTCCAGTTCACGGCCATTCAATTGACCTTCTAGAATTTCGCCGGTTCCCCAGCGCAGCACGGTGATGGAAAGGGCGGAGCCTTCATCATGGGTGCGGATGACGGAGCAATAGTCGGCCATGGTACCGTCGGTGCCTACTACAAGACCTTCCAATTGGGTGATGATATCGCCAGATTTCACGCCAGCTTTATCAGCAGGGGAGCCAGATGCAACAGAAGCTACCCATACGCCAAAGACAGAACCATCGTCGTTGGAAACAACGCTGCCATTGACACCAATGGATTCAAAGTTGGTGCCTTTGCGCAGGGTAGGAATGACCTGTTTGGCAGTTTCTTCGCTGATGGCGAAGTACTGGTTGGCGCTGGAGCGGCTGGCAAAATGGATGCCTACCACCTGTCCATTGCTGGTAACGAGGGGACCACCAGAATTGCCAGGGTTGCCTGTGGCATCATGGCCTAACACGCCGCCGCTGATGGCTGTCCAGGAGGTATCGCCGGAGGTGTTGGTCTTGCTGATAATGCCTTTGGTGAGCGAAAATTCAGGTTCGCCCAGGGGGTAACCAGCCAGATAGACTTCCATACCGGTAGAGATCTCGCCGTTGTACCATTCCAGATAAGAGAAATCTGAACCATCGATCTTGATGAGGGCCAGATCATTGCACTCTGAATATGCAACGACTTTAGCATTCCGTGCAGTGCTCTCACCATTCACCCAAACTTTTACCAGGGCAGCGCCAGTGACGACATGGTTATTGGTGACAGCATAACCATCCGGATCGATGATGAATCCTGTGCCGCGTCCGGCAGAGTTGACCTGTAAACCGAATTCAGGATCGAGGAATGTACCCTCAGCTTCGATCTGGACAACCGCATCTTGAACATCTGAAAGTTTGGTCACCAGTGTTCCACTGGAAAAAGTATTCCCAGAATCTGTCTTTGACGGTTCGTCTGTTCCTTGAGTGGAGGAACCAATTTTTCCGATGATTGGAAGGTTGCAGGCCAGGCTGACAACCATCAAGAGCGCAACGATTAACCATATAGGTTTCAAAACAGATTTTTTCATTTTCTTCCTCTCTATTGGGGGTAAACACAAAAATATTAAAATTTTTCCAATCTATCTTTAATATGATATGGATTTATTTTTAAAATGCAAGCCTTTTTCCTCGATCCTTGACAATTTGTAAAGACTAATTATAATAAACGAGTTTGTAACGCAAACTAGTTTATGGAGTGAAAAATGGATCAAAAAGACCTTCAAAAAATTGAAAAAAGGACCGCTGGTTATTGGTTTGAAGACGGCGTCTTTGATATTGTGGTTGGCTTTGGGATTGTCTTATTGGGAGCTTCTTATTTTGCCGTGCAGGCGTTACAGGCCATTGAATGGCTGGCCGAGATCACCGGTCTGTTGCAAGTGATCTTGCTGATGGCAGTTTTCTTTTTGTTGAACCGGGTTGTGCTCAGGATCAAGGAAAAGTTGGTGTACCCGCGCACTGGTGAAGTAAGGTACCGCCAACGTCCAAGATCGCAGCGGCTCAAGCAGGGCATGCGTTCCGCGGCGTTGAGCTTTTTCTTCGCGGCATCATTTTCAGTGTTTGCTCTGGCGCCAAGGATGCATCAGATCCTCCCCGCCATTGTGGGTGGCCTGTTTGGCTTTGCCTTTACCTTGCTGGCCCTCAGGGTGGGTGTAGTACGTTACTTCTTTGTGGCGGCCGGGGTCTTTGTAGCCGGGCTGGTGGTCTCCATGCTGCAGGCTGGATTTGTTAACCAAACCGGGGTGCTTTTCTTGTCCATAGGCTTGATCATGATGGTCGCAGGCGGGGTGGGTTTGCTCATTTACCTGAAAAACAATCCTTCTGAAGCGGGCGATGAGGAGAACATCTAATGGCAGAAGATTTGCACTCACTGGTAGAGATCGACCGGTTGGTGCATGAACCGGCCAGATTGGTGATCCTTACCATTTTGAACGCGGTGGAGAAAGCGGATTTTTTGTATCTATTGCGCGAAACGGGCTTGACGCGGGGCAACCTGTCTTCGCATCTATCTAAATTGGAAGAAGCTGGTTATCTTCAGATTGAAAAAACGTACAAAGGCAAAGTACCGCAGACGTTGGTTTCGATCACGGAGCAAGGCAGAGACGCATTCATAACATATCGACAAAAACTAAACGATCTGGTGCAAAGGATCAATAAGGATTGAGAATGAACAGTATTGCGATTAGAACGACTAATTTAAGTAAGAGCTTCGGGACAAATGTTGCCCTCGAACAACTCAACCTGGAAGTACCCGCCGGAGTGGTGTTCGGATTTTTAGGTCCCAATGGTTCCGGGAAAACCACCACCATCCGTTTGTTGTTGGGGCTGCATCAACCCGATAACGGTTCAGCGGCAGTGCTGGGGTATGACGTCAAAACGCAGGCCGATGAAGTCCGCGCGCATTGCGGTGCCTTGATGGAACAGACCGGCCTGTATGAACGCATGACCGCGTTGAACAACCTGGAATTTTATGCCCGTATCTGGGCGTTGCCCAAAGAGCGAAAAGACAAGCGCATCAAAGACCTGTTGGGTGAACTGGGCTTATGGGATCGCCGAAATGAAATTGTGGGCGGTTGGAGCCGCGGTATGAAGCAAAAACTGGCGGTTTCCCGGGCCATGCTTCATGAACCCGAATTGATATTTCTGGATGAACCCACTGCAGGTCTTGACCCGGTTGCTGCGGCTGCCCTACGCGATGATCTGGAAGGGCTGGCCAGGAACCGGGGTGTGACCGTCTTCTTGACCACGCATAACCTCAGTGAAGCTGAAAAAATGTGTCAACTGGTTGCGGTCATTCGTCAGGGTAAGCTGCTGCAGATCGGTAAACCGGAAGACCTGCGCCGCCAGACCGGTGCTCCTCAGGTAACTGTCTATGGCAGCCATTTCACCGCCACTATCCTGGCTGAATTGAAACAGCAGCCGGACGTGCAAACGGTAGAGGATGCGCAGGATCACATTGTGATCCATTTGAACAAGAAAACCTCCAGCGCTCCCCTGGTGACCTGGCTGGTAGGGAAAGGGGTGCAGGTGGAAGAAGTACAGAGCTGTCAGGCTAGTCTGGAAGATGTGTTCCTGACCTTGATGGAGGAAGAGAAAAATGTTGAATCAAATTAATGCAGTCGTTTGGAAAGAAGCCCACGAGCTCTTTCAGCAGCGCGGTTTACGCGGAGCTTTGTTTAATTGGGTGATCATGGTCGGTTTGGGCGGTATCTATATTCCCCTGCAATCCGAAGGACAATGGTTCAGCAATCCATTCTTCATGATCGTCTGGGCCTGGCTGCCCATGATCTCCGTCATGCAGATCGTGGCAGATACCTTTGCAGGGGAGCGGGAACGCCATACCCTGGAAACCTTACTGGCCAGCAAGCTCTCAGATAAGGCCATTTTGTGGGGCAAGGTCTTGAGTGTGGTCTTTTATGGCTGGAGCATCCAGTTTGCCAGTCTGATCCTCGCCGCCATTGTGATGAACATCGCCGGCTGGACTGGCACCCTCCAGTTCTATTCCCTCACTACCTTGCTTGGATTGGTGCCGCTGATCATGCTCATGATCGTGCTGGTGGCGGCAATCGGTACGCTCATTTCTCTGCGTTCCGCCACGGTGCGCTCAGCGTATCAAAAGATGATGATTGGATTCTTTGTGGTGATCTTTGGTTTTTCAGGTCTGGCAAAGGTGATGCCTGGTGCCGTGGCCTTCTTAGAGACAATGCAGGACATCCCGCTGCAAAGTCTGCTGGTGGGGTCACTGGGGTTGCTACTGATCGACAGCGTTTTGATCATGCTCGGCGCTACAAGATTCAAAAGAGAGACACTGATCTCTTTGCTCTAAAAGAAGTCTATACAACACGGCCGAAATTATTCGGCCGTGTTGATTTATATGCTAGAATCTAAGTAAAGAAATTGTAATAATTGGTGATTTCCAAGGGAGAAGAAATGGATAAATCATCTAAAAAGCAAAGTGTTGAACAAGATCTTTCTCAGCTAAGAAGAAAAGCCGACTCATCCATACAAACAATGACTAATTTAAACCCGGGTAATACTCTCATCACGGCAAGAATTTCCCGTACTTATGAATATCTATCCATTAGTCCGGATGTGGAGAGGCTTTCTGGGATACCTGCTTATCAATACATAGGGAAATCATTTACAGAACTTCCCCTTCTTAATTCTGAAAAAGAAAAGGTTTTAGCTGAAATAGAGAAGGTTTTCTCTACTGGGGAAAATCGTGAGTTAATTACTTTTTTAGAGCCAGATCAAAGAAGACTTTTTTGGGTTTTTGTTCCTATGCTGAACCCTAAAGAGAGCTTTGAAGAAGTCGCAGTAACCATTCGAGCGACTCAGACGCATTTAAATGAAACTTGTTTCAGAGAATTGTTTGAACAAAGTCCAATCGGTATTTGTTTTATTGATCAGAATGAGAAATTTTTAAACATCAACCCGGCTCTATTAACCATGTTGGGGTACTCAAAAGAAGAGCTGTTGTCAAAAACAATGATTGATATAACCCACCCGGAAGATGTAAATAAAAGCATAAATTGCAGTCCCAAATCTGATAAAAAAAAGATCAATCAATATCAACTTGAAAAAAGGTACATCAGAAAGAATGGGCAAACCATGTGGGCGAGGGTGACCGCTTCTGCGGTACGAGATGGAGAGGGAACACCACTGTATCAAATTACTGTTATTGAGGATGTGACTGAAAATTATTTAGCGAATCAGGCTCTGGGTAATGAACGGATTTTGCTCAACGCCATTATGGATTCTACAGCAGACGCAATTTATATTAAAGACACAGAAAGCCGATTTGTTAGAGTCAATAAAGGAATATTGGATAAGTATTCCTTATCATCTCCTGAACAGATTCTAGGAAAAACAGATTTCGATTTTTTTCCGGGTGATCTGGCGCAACAAGACTTTGATGATGAGAAAAAAATTGTACACACTGGAGAGCCTCTTTTCAATTTGGAGGGAATTGAAATATGGAACGATCGCCCACCTACATGGGTTTCTACTACCAAAGTGGCGGTACGCGACCACGAAGGCAAGATCATCGGTACTCTGGGGATTTCCAGAGATATCACTGATCGTAAGCAAAAAGAAGAAGAGATCTTGTTGTTGAACAAATCTCTCGAAAAAAAGGTTGAAGCGCGCACTAAGGATCTCTTGTTAAAGAATAAGGAATTAGAAGAGTTCACCTATACCGTTTCCCATGACCTAAAGGCCCCTTTGCGGGGTATTTCCGGGTATTCTACTTTGCTTTTACAGGAGCATGCTGACCAGTTGGACAACGAAGGCAAAGGTTTCCTGGAGAAACTGATCCTCTCCTCTGAACAATTAAGTTGTCTCATCGATGATTTGCTTACATATTCACGGCTCGAAAAACGAGAGGTGACCTTCTCCACCATCTCAGTGCAGGAAATCGTTAAGGTGAATCTGGATCAGTTTCGATCTGAGATCAACAGCAGGAATGTGCTTATCCATATGGATATGACCCCAACCCTACTGCAATCAAGTTATGATCTGATGATGACCATTGTACATAATTATCTTGATAATGCCCTCAAGTTTACATCCGGGCGAACCCAACCCGAAATTTGGATTGAATACCGTGACATGGACGATTTCAGCCTGCTGTCTTTCCGTGATAATGGTATTGGCTTTGATAACACCTACGCTGAAAAAATATTTGAGGTCTTCCAACGTTTGAACCATTCCGGTGAATATTCTGGTACTGGTATCGGCCTGGCCATTGTAAAAAAGGCGGCTGACCTGCTGAACTATCAGGTTTGGGCCGAGGGCAAGGTGGACATTGGCGCCACTTTTTACTTAAAGATCCTTCATCAAAAACATCTATAATTAACTAGGCCTAAAAGAACCAATTTCGAAAGACCTTTTTTGGTGAAGTTATGTGTTTTCTAGCGTTAATGAGGTGACGGATGAAAATTCTTTATATTGAAGACAATCCATTTGATGCAGAGCTGACCCAGATCGAGCTTAAGAAATACGGCAACGATTTTGAGGTTACCCACGTCGGCACCATCCGTCAGGCACTGGAACTTTTCAAGCAACCGGCACCGCCCGTTTTTGATTTGATATTGACTGACATGAACCTGACCGATGGCAGCGGTTTGACCCTGCTCGCGGAAGTTCGCAACCTGGCCATTCCGGTGGCAGTGGTATTGGTCACAGGCCAGGGAGATGAAGAGACGGCCGTCGCCGCACTCAAAGCAGGCGCAGATGATTACATTGTCAAACAGAAGGATTATCTCAAGAACTTACCGCAAACATTGGCCAATGCCTTGCAGCGTTTTAAGAAAGTAAAGAACCGCTTTTCCCGCCCTATCCGTGTGCTGTATGCAGAGCACAACGCCATTGATATTGATCTGACACTCCGGCACATCAAGTCTCATGCGCCGCACATCCAGATGGATGTTGTGCGTGATACTTTTAGCGTCAATCACATTCTCTCTAACGCCACGGTGGAGAACCGCTATGATGTCTTTTTGGTGGATCTGCATTTGCCCGGTGAAGATGCACTGACGCTGGTGAAACGTATTCTTGAAGACAAGCGTTTTGAATACCCGGTGGTGCTCATCACCGGCCAGGGCAACGAAGAGACCGCCGTCAACGTGTTAAAGTTGGGTGTGGTAGATTACCTGGTGAAAGCCAATGGCTACCTTTACCGTCTCCCGGCTGTGCTGGAAAATGCTCACAACCTGCTTTCGCTTTATCAAGAAAAAGAGGCGTTGGCTCAGAGCGAATCTCAGTTCCGTTTGCTGGCAGAAAACGCCATGGATATCATCTTCCGGCTCAAGTTTCGCCCCAAGATCGAGTTCGATTACATCAGCCCGGCGGCTCTAACCATCACCGGTTACGGACCTGAGGTGTTTTATGAGAGGCCCAACCTGATCTTTGAGGCTGCCCAGGAGAAGATCGGTTCCCTGCAAAACTTTGTACGCATCTTGAAGCTGAACGAAAATCCAGATATTGTTTTTCCATTTGTCACCAAAGACAATCGGCGCCTGATCCTGGATTTGCGCGGACACGTGGTGCGCAATGATCTGAACCAGCCGATCATGTTGGAAGGCATCACCCGTGATATTACCGACCGGGTGGAGATCGAGACCAAGTTGCAAAACCGTATGCACAAACTTAATGCCCTGCATACGATCGATACCGCCATCAACTCCAGCTTTGACCTCAAATTTACCTATCAGGTATTGTTGGAGCAGGTTTTGGCGCTTACCAGGACCAAAGCAGCCATAATTTTGATCTTTGATCCGGATTTTAACAATATTAAATCGATGGCCAGCACGGGCTTCAGCTCCACCAACGGGTTGGTCAACAACTGGATCAAGCGCGATCCGCTGCCCGCCCAGGCCGCCGTGGAACGCCGCATTGTAGAGACCAGCCGCGCCGAGATCGAAGGCAATATCTTTGAGATGGCTGAGCTATACAAAAAAGAGAAAGTAGTCAAACACATTGCCGTGCCCATGATCGTGAAGGGGTATGTAAAAGGAGTGTTGGAACTCTTTTTTGCCGAGGACACAGATCTGGAAATGGAAACGCAGAGTTTCCTGGAGACCATTGTTCAACAGGCGGCCATTGCTCTGGAAAGTGTGCAGAACTTTGAACAGTTGCAGCGCTCCAACCAGGAGTTGTTGAAAGCCTATGATGAAACCCTGGTGGGATGGGTCGGTTTTCTGGATTTGCGTGACGAAGAGACAGAAGGCCATACCATGCGTGTGATGGATACCACCATGAAGATCTGCCAGGAGTTCAATTTCTCGGCAGATGAGATGGTGAACATCCGCCGCGGCGTGCTTCTGCACGATATCGGCAAAGTGGGTGTCCCGGATGCGATCTTGAACAAACCGGGTCCTTTGACCGATGAAGAATGGGTGATCATGAAAAAGCACCCGGTGCTTGCACACCAGATGCTTTCGTCTGTCAGTTACTTGCGCCCCGCTTTAGATATTCCTTACTGCCATCATGAAAAATGGGATGGCAGCGGTTATCCGCGCGGATTGAAGGGGGAAGAGATCCCGCTGGCGGCTCGTATATTTATGATTGAAGATGTTTTTGATGCGCTTACCTCAGATCGGCCTTACCGCAAAGCCTGGAGCGTAGAAAAGACCCTGGCCTATATTCGAGAACAGGCCGGCACTCACTTTGACCCCAATATTGTGGAACGCTGTCTGGAGATCATTGTAAAAAGCGGCGCCCGATCTGAAATGTAGAAGATCAAGCTTTAGTGTTGGCTGCCTTCTGTTTGCTCAGCTTATAGAGCTCAAATGCTCCCTGGCCCATTTGCAGCAGCCCAAAGAAGATGACCGCATAAGAAATATAGATCATGCTGTTCTGCTGGGTTGGATCTGAGTTCAAGAGGCTCAACACAATACCGATCACTGCAAAGATGCCGCCTGTCACCAGGTTACGGATAGCAGCAGAGTGGGTGAGTTCAGGTACGACGCGTAATTTGGCGCTTGATGAGGCCAGATAACCCACCAGGTCGGGCTCTTCTACGATTTTGAACCAGTTGCCGGCTTCCTGGGTTTCAACCCCTTTTACCGTCATCAAATCCCCTTTGACATAGGTTTTTAATATAGGCGAAGTCTCATCTGGTGCTTCATGCAGATCAGCAGATTTGCTGGTGAGCTGGGCACGTTTGATGGTAAATATCTTGGTCTCGCCGGCAATGTAGCCTTTTTGATCGTTCGGCAGCGAGATCTCCACCCAGGTCTCGTTCTTTTTGCGGGTCACTTTGCCAAGATCGACCTCATCGCCCTTGTGCAGGGTGGCGATGGACAGACTGGTATCTTCCATAGAGTTATAAACTTTTACATCTTCATCGGTCAGAACTGCTTTCATTTTCACTTTCCTTTTCTGAAGGGGAGTCGGTCGAACCGGTCTTCCAATGGTGCTTTTCGGCGCATTCTCGCGCCCAGGTCTCGTTCTTTAATCGCAGAAAAACAGCCGTTTTGCCGGGAGCTGGTTTTTCAGTTTCGATGGCTTCATAAACAATGGCACGCGGGTAACGAATATTGTAATCGTTGCCGGGCAAAGTACTGCGCATGCGTTTGCCCATCAGAGCGGTGGCACCAAATACGATTGCCAATAAACCTACCCCCACCAGGATCACATACAGCCACAAAAATGGGAGTGTGGTAAGGGGGATGATGCCCATGAGCAAGACAAAGCCTACCAGCGCAATGCCTGCCGCGATCTTGATGCAGGCCGATCTGACCCTGGCCAACTTGCCAAGTGGGGTGTCATCAGCGGTGAGGCTTTCTGGGTCCTCAATAAAGTTGGCCCGGTAACAGGTTTCGCACAAAGGCAGACGCAAGCTGAAGGATCGATTGATGCGGTAACGGTGTGCCACAGTACGGTTGGGCATCAGGTCAGCCCGGTAATGCAAGGGATGGGATTCAAAGAAGGGCGCATCGGGTGCGTTACAGCGGCTGCAGCGCGGCGGAAAATCCAACTCAAGGCTCTTGTTGCTTAATTCGAGAATGGCTTTGGCTGGAATGGATACCTGAAGGGTCATAGATGGGTTCTCCTCCTTTATTGTAACTGAAAACCCGGCAAGCCAATTGCCGGGTCTGGTATTGAGTGTCTTTGATTGTGGGTGAGTTTAATCCTCAATCACTACCAGCAGACTGCCCCTACCTGCCTGGCAGAAGGCCACGCGGTCGGCGGGGGTGAGGGAGAAGCGGCCGGGGGCATCAGTGGGTAGGGTGAGGGTGCCGGTGCCGTTTGTCAGCTCTACGGTTTGGGGCGTGCCGTTCACATCAACGGCGACCGAGGTATAGCCAGGGGCGCTGACCTGGACCTGCACAGGGGCATCACCTACGCGGGCATAGACCGTGAGGCAGGGCTGGCCGTTGTGGCTCAGCACAAAGCGGGCGGCGAACTCTTCAAAGGTGATGGGCAGCTCCACGATGGATTCACCTGGCATCAGGCAGAGATCATCATTGTTCTCTGCGTAATTCTTGATCGTTCCATCTGCGTTATAGACAATAGAGATCATTGGGGCCTCGATTACTTGTACGCACGGATCTTGTAATAACCGGCGGTGGATTGGGCAACACGCGAATGACAGGTGGCATCATAAGAGGCTGAATTGCCGGTGATAACGGTGATGTTGGATTCATCCGCATAAAGTGGGTTGTATTCTCCTTGGGTTGGGGCAGTGGATACCACTACCGTCACCGGCACCTGGTAGGTGGTGCCCGCAGTTAAGCACCAAACAAGGGTGATAAGCGAGGGAGTAACACCAAGATTATGAGCTCGAACATACGTGCCCTGATACGACACGGCAAACCACGCGCTCTCATAATCTGGATCGGATAACTTGCTCTTGGGGTTGAGGTAACACTCGATGTAGCTGATATCACCGGTGTAATACACCTCGCCAACCAGGCGCTGATTGGTGCTCTCGGCCGATGTAGTGTTGGCAGTCAAGGTGAATGTGGTAGAGCCGGGAGTACGAACGGCAAAGATGTACCATGTACCGGCGATACTCTGGATGAGGTTTGCAGGCAGATCGACGTTACCTCGTGCCTTGAGCAAACACCCATTGATGACGATGGTAGCGGGGAAGTTTGCAGAGTAGGGCACCCTGAGACGGTTAGAGCTGAGCTTTTGCAGGGTGAAGTTATTGGCATGGTGAGCGAAGTACGTGGCCAGGTCAATGCTATCGGCTTCATTGTTGCCCAGGGTGAGCGCGTCTTTACGCAGGTTGTTGTAGTGGGCGGCGGCGGTGGGCTGGCCAGCGGTTACCTCGGCGCTGAGGGGATAGGTCATGGTTTACCTCCAATAGGATGTATCCCAGGCACGGGACTGGCTGCCGGGGATGGGTTGGGTCGGGTCGTCGTTGGACCAGACACATTGAGCAAGGATATCTGGGTCAATGGGTGGCCAGTACACACCGGCGTTGTTGATCTGGCATTTGACGATGGAAGAGAGGGGCAGGTGGCGCTCGTCTGCGGTCCAGCCCAGGGCGCCCAGGTTGACGTAGGTGCCGACCGGTGTCTCAAGCTCAATGCTATCCATTTGGCTGAGGTACTGCAGCAAGAGGGTGTAGTCCTGGATGCGGCTGGTCTGTCGATCGGAGCCATCGGGATTTATGGCGTTGTTGGCCAACAGCACATCGAAGTAGATCCACAGGCGGGTTGTGCCGTAGCTATCGACCTCGTGGGTGATCTGCACGCCGCCGGGGCGGGTGCCGCCCTGGATGTTGACCAGGAAGCCATAAGGCACCCCGCCGTTGACGGCGGGGTGGGTCAGTTTGATGTGGCAGTTTTGCCCTATTACGTAGTCGGTCATGCATACCTGCCTGAGCCGTTGCGGTCGAACTTGTCCAGGGCGAAGCCCGGCGGGAAGCCGAAGTCTTGCTGCACCCGTAGGGCGCTGAGCAAGGCCTCAAAGGAATCGAGGCGTAAGCGACCCACCGTCAATAGCCGCGGGGCATCATCTGAGCGGTTGCCGTAGGCCTCAATGAGCTGCGAAGCGCGCATGATGTTGGCCTGGCCAGCAGCTCCTGTGACCAGGGCGGTTTCGTAGGTGAGGGGTAAGAGGCCTGAACCGATATCGTCCAGGGTATAGGCCTGAGCGTACACCACATGCAGGGTATCGTTCACCTGGGGGATTCTGGCGCCGCTGAAGTGAAGCGCGGGCATGTCCTGGAGGATCTGAAAGGAATACTCAGAATCGGGTTGCAGCTCACGGGTGAGCTGAGCAGGGTTGACCAGGCAGACGCTGACGATGAACAGGCAGCGGTCTAAGAAGGGCACGGGCTGATCACGGTCGGCGGAAGTGATGGGCAGGTCCTGGAACATCAGGCGGGGCAGGCGGGTGTTGAGCTTATCCAGCGCCTGGTTGAAGGCTTCCGTCATCAGATCGGAATTGTAGCGGGTGCCCTGGGAGTCGGCGAGGACCTGCAGGGCGCGGGCTTTGAGGTCGGCGAGTGTGGTCATGCTGCGGACTTCTTTTTAGGGTCGGTGGGTCGCTGCTGGGGTTTGGCCAGAGCGATCTTCACTGGCACGGCCGCCCGTACGACCTGTTGCGCTTCAGATTCTTGCTGCCGCTCGGCGCGTACCTGTCTGCGGGCGGCCTGGACCTCGGCGGCGCTGAACCAAAGTTTGCGCCCATCTGAGATGACCACCACCATGCCGCCATCGTGGAGGGGTTTGAAAGATAAAGGGTTCCCCTGGCTGCGGGGAGTGAACGGAGCAGCCAGGGTCTGGGCGATGAGGCGGTCAGGATTGGAGTTTGTTTCCATTGCCGTTGTCCTCAATGGCGACGCCAGTGGAGTAGACCGCCAGCGCGGCCACCGCCATCTGCAGTGCCTGCCACATATCAATGTTTTGGCTGGCATAAGCGGCGGCCGTGGCCAGCAGAGCGGTAATCAGCACCCAGAATTTGCGCGAACGCAGGATCTTTTTGATCTGTTCAAGAAAAGTCATTTTTTCTCCTTTTGTATTTGGAACCTTTTCCCGTTTCCGGTAGGGGCACGCCCAACATGGCGTGAACAATATTGCATCTAGAAATTGATTTCCGTTGTTTTATCGCCCGTGGCCGTCACGAAATATGATTGTTTCGGTAGGGGCACGGCGCGCCGTGCCCCCACGCGTGCATGGGTCGTGTTTCAACCACAATCCGGTTACGCCACGTTGGCTTTGAACAACGGGCGGTAATCAGCCACAAAAACGCTGACCCAATGGCGCACCTTCATGCGGATCTCATCGTTGCTAAACAGAGCTCCGCTGGTCTCGCCATCGGCGATGATGATCTCTGGCAGCAGACCAAAACGCTCGCCCAGGATGATACCCGGCGCCAGGCGTGGATCGGCCACGGCGGCCCAATCATTGGCGTCTGTGAATTCCGGCACCGTGATCACATCTCCCATTTGCCCCTTTTGCAGGTTATCAGAGAAGATGTTGGCCTCATGTGCAAATGAGGGGTAGAGGATCTGCATGCCCGTCAAGCGCAGGTCGCGTGGCACCAGCAAATACCTGGCATCAATGGCCTGCTTTGCGCTGCTGTTGCCGCTGGCGGTGACTAGCGGCTGGGTGTAGATGGCCTTGCCTGCCGCCTCCCAGGCGCTGGCGCTGAGGGCGGTGGTGCCCAAATTGGCATGATGCGTGGCATCAAAAACCTTGTAAGTATCCGCCATGGCAGGGCCGACACCGCTGTTGGCGGTAAATATGCCCCCTACCAGTGCAGAAATGCGGCGCAGGGCGGCTGAAGCCAGTTTATTGGGATACTGGCGCAGCTTGTGGGTCTCATCCCGCTCGAACATTTCCAGGGTCAGGCCAACATAGCCGCCATATTTGCCCCAGGAGCCGGTCTCATTGCTGTCGCTGACGGCCAGTTCAGTGTAGGCAGCGCCTTCCGCCACAGAAGGCAGCACGTTTACCTCGCCAACCAGCACCCCGGTGATCTCTTGCAGGCTGTTGAAGTGCTCCACCTGCACAATGGGCTCCCACCAACGGTAGCCGGAACGCCCCAACTCTTCCCAACGGGCTAGAATGAGCTTGTTCATGGCATTCTTTAACAGACCGGGCAGGTCAGAGGTGGCGGCAAACTGGGCGCGTTCGCGGTCATAGCCGCCATTGAAGTCGTAGTCGCCGGTCATGCGGGTGTAAAACTCGCGGATGCCACTCAGGCGGGCGGCCTGTACCTTCTCCAGGGCAGAGGGACGGCTTACCCCCAACAGGTCGTGCAGGGCAGCGCCGATCTGGTCTTCCGGACTGGTCATCTCGCTGATGCGCCCGGCGCCCTGCACCAGACTCCCGGCAGAGAGTTCGCTCACCAAATTGCGCGCTTCCTGGACCGCCTGGTCCAGTTCATTGGGGGTGAAGACACGGCCGCTGAACTGTCCGCGCAGGCGGTTGCTGACGGGTTCCGGCAGGCGGGCTGCTTCCAGGGTGGATTGCAGCAGACGCTCGCACATCTGCTGGTGTTGAGCGGGATCGGCCGCAAGGGCTGCGCCTGTGCTCAAATTGGTTTGTACTTCTTCCATTGGTTCCTCCTCAGGGGTAGTTTGGGTAGTGAGAAATTTCCCGCCACGGGCGGGGTGAACCACTAGGTCCACAGAAAAGACTTTTAAGATCCGGCTCACCCGGCTGTCTTCGGCGTTGAAAAGCAGGTCCGCAGAAAAGCCGACGTCCGGCAACACCTCGCTGCCGCTTTGCATCTGGCGGGCGGTTTGCACCAGCAGGTCTGCGCCTGGCCCGATGGCTTGAAGGTCCAGGCAGATGCCCTGTTGCGCCTCCTGCCAGCGCGGATGGGTGCAGATTCCGGCCAGGTCGCGCACTGAGCGCTCGTTCCAGGCGTGATCGATGAAGCATTCCACCCCCTGCCAGAGAGCCAGGCTCTCGCGCAAGATTGCCTCGCTGAACTCCCAGCCGTTGCCGCTGCCGGCGCTGATGGCCAGGATTTGCAGGGTTTCGCCTGGCTGACCCAGCACGGAGCCGGCCAGATGAACACGAACAGTGTGCTCGCTCATACCAGCCCTCCTGCAGCGCTGCTGCTTTCTTCTCCGCTGGTCGGGTCCACCTGGACGCTTTGCGGGTTGGCAGGGGTCCGGCTGGAAGAGGCGGTACGCGGCGCCTTGTGGCCACGCGCCAGCATCTCTTCTACATCTACACTTTCCCCACAGAAACGGTAGGCCAGGCGCAGCAGCTCGGCGTCATCTATCAGGTTGCGGTCACGCAATTCCTGCAGTGTGGGCAGGATGTTGCTGGCTGAAAGGGAAAGCGAAACATTGTCGCGCGCTGAGATGTCTGAACCATGCAAGTGGATCTGGGCTTTGGCTGAAACCCGCCCATCCATCAGGCTGCGCCGCTTTAGCACCACTTGCAGCAGGTCAGCCAGCATCCATAAAAAGAAGCGCTGACGCTGTTCGTAGTGGCGGTAGGTGGGGCCGCCGGCGGCCTCGGCAGTGGTGCGGGTGGCACCTTCGGGTTCGGCCAAAAAATGCAGCGGAATGCCCGCCCCGGCAGAAAGCCTTTTCTTCAATGCCAACCCATCGGTACCGGCTTCATCAGAGTGCAGTTCAGGGTTGAGCACGCTCCAGTTTTCGCCTTCATCTGCCACCAGAATGGAACCAGGGGTGGGTGGGGTGCTGTTGAGGGCCATCTGGCGGGCTTTGCGTTCCGCTTCGTTGTTGAAGCGAGCTTTGACCACGTACAGGAAGGCGGTGCGAAAGCGGTTGAGGCGGGCACGGTCTTCCAGCCAGTTGGCGTAACGGCTTAACCAGCGCAAGAGCGGCGCCAGGTCAGATTCACCCCACTGGGCGCCGACGGGGCGGTTGATGGCGTAGTGCAGCATCACCACCGGCAGGCGGCCATCCGCGCCGATCTGCTCCGCGTCTGGTGCATAGGCCGGCCAATGGATGAGATCCAGGCTGTCCGCGCCGGGCTGCAGGTCGTAGCTCACTTCCTGGTCCAGATCGTTGCTGCGTGAGTGGATCTCCTTAACCTGCAGAGCGGGGACGGCGCGCACGTAGGTCATGCCTGCGGCATCTGTGCTGAGCAGTAAAAAGAGGTTGCCGCTGCGGGTGAGCTCGTCGCACCATTCGTAGATGCGCACGGGCAGACGGTTGAGCGGATGTTCCCAAAAGCTCTTCAAAAAGGCGGCACTGGCGTTGTGGTCGCAAGAAAAGGCCACCCCACCGCCCACCACATATTGAGAGGTGAGCCCCACTACCCGCCTGGCCAGTGGGTTGACCCGCCAGGCTTCCAATGCCTGTCGCAGTTGGGTTTCCCGGTCATAGGCAAAGCGGTCATACTCGCTGGCAGCAGTGCGCCTGCCCACGTTGAAGCTGGCATCGTCCTCGGCAGCCAGGACGGTGCGGGCGGGGGAAGTCCCCGCCCGGCTGAAAAGACGTTTGAAGAAGGGCTCAGCCACGGCTGCCCCCGCGGGCGGCCAGCGCGGCCAGATCGGCGCTACTGCCGTTGAAGTAGTTCAGATCCACGCGGGTCCGGATTCCGCTGATCTTGCCTGCGCTGGAGTATTGCCAGAAGGTCCAGCCAGACCAGGGGAAGACCTGGGTGGGCCAGCCGGTGGTGTATTGAGCCTGCCAGAGCGGATGGCGCACAGCCCAATCCAGATCGGTGAGGGTAAGGCGGTAGTTGTTGAAGACCGGCACGGGCAGGTAGGTGTTCCAGAAACCCGGCGAGGTGTAAAACAGGCCTGGGCGGCCATCTACCCGTTCAAGTTCCTGCATAAAGCTGCGCACGTTGGCGTTCATCACCGCCTTGCTGGGTGCACCAGCGGTCTCCAGGTCAATGCAGGGAGGCAGGCAGGGGCGATTGCCCACGATCTCTTTCAGATTGGTCAGGTAATGACTGGCCTGTTGCAGTGGGGCGAATTTGGGCAGGAAGAAGTGATAGGTACCCGGCACAATGCCGGCATCCACCGCCCCGCGGAAGTTGACCTCGAACATGGGGTCAATAAAGCCGGTGCCTTCTGTGGCCTTGATGATGGCAAAACTGACCCCACTGGCTTTCACCTTGGGCCAATCGATCTCTTCTTGATAGTGACTGACGTCGATGCCAAAGAGCATTTTTATATATCCTTTCTTTTTAAGAGCAGTGATGAGCGACCAGGCACTCAGGGAGTAGGCAAAATCTGGACCTTTGGTTGAGGTTTTCCTGGTTTCTGATCACTGATCACACTTCACTGTTTAGAATCCCCGATCCAACTCCTTGAGTGGATCTTTGGCCGGGACGATGAGGGCGGGACCGCTGCTGATGGGCCAATCGTGGCCGTCCAATGTGGCAGCCAGGGCGGCGGAGAGCATCCAGTCGTCGTGCATCAGCTCACCGCTGATTGCGTCGCGGTTGCCGTCCGGCACGGACCACTTCATGCGTTGTTCCGGCCCCGGCAGCACCTCGAATTGGCAGGCGGCCAACTGGGCGAAGAACTCCCGCTGCCAGCGGGCTTGCTCACCGGGAGCATCGGGCGGGTACAGGTCTTCCTGCCAGCGCCCTGAATCTACCAGTCCCAGAAAATCCCAGCCAAGCCGTGATTTTGAAGAGACGTTGAAGGTGAATGGCTTTACCCGGCCGGGCAGGGCGCTTTCCAACATGGAGGTCAACCCGGCTCCCACCCCGGTGGCATCTACCACTAACGTCTGCACCTGCCATTCCAGGGCCAGGGCGCGGATCTGCGGCAGCAGGGCGGCGGTGTCTGAGCCGATCCACTGTCGCCGCAGACGCGGCCGGTAGGTTGGCAAGCCGCCGTTTTCAGGCAGGCAGATCTCCACCAACGTTAAAGCGGTGGCATCACGGCCGGGGTTGGCCATTTCTACACTGCCATCGGCGCTGCGTACCCCCTCATCGGCACCTGCCACATCCAAAAGGAGGGCGTAGCGTTTGCTCGCTTCAGGTACCACAGACATGATTTGCGTCACTGCGGGGCTTTGCATGCGTGCCAACCGGTCCGGCGGGAAGAGCCCACCCAGCCCGTCGATCTCTTCTGAGTAATACTGCGTGCGCACCAGAGGGTGAGCGCGTCCAAGACGGGCCAGGGTGTCGGCCAGCGAGGCCTTGTATGCCGGGAGTTCAGCCGCCACATCATCAGCAGTCAGGCGAAAGACGCGTCTTACCCCGTCGCGTTTTTCAGCGGCACTGGCGGCGCGCAATTCGCGCCCCAGCAGGGAAGAACTCGTCCAGGCGGTGCCCCAGAAAACGCGTGTGGCGCAGGTGGAGGCCGTCATGGGGGCGATGTCTTTATCGAATTTGGCGGGTAGCACATCCTGGGCTTCATCCACCTCCAGTAAAAGCGAGGCGGTTGCGCCCACGATGCTGCTCTCTGGTGCTCCCGAAAGAAAATGGATGCGTGCCTCCTGCACGCGATAGATGGTGCCAGCTTCTTTTTGCCAGGCGCTGGAAAGGTACAGGTTCTTCTTGAGCGTACGTTCCAGACGGCGCATGGCGTTTTGCGCCTGCGGTTTGAGGGTGGGCGAGACCTTGACGATCTCCACCGGCGTATTACAGAAGAGGGCCAGCAGATAGGTTTCCAGTTGGGCTTGCAGTTCGTTCTTTCCCGATTGGCGCGGGAACATCACCACAAAGCTCAATCCGCGGCGGTTCAGCACTGAATCACAGACGGCTTCGCATACCCCTTGTTGATAGCGCCGCAGGCGCGTACCGCTGGTGTGCCGTATGAACAGATTGGGGCTGAGTAAGGCGTGTTTGCTGGCAGAGATCAGATCGGTCATGCGCTGGCTTTATCCTTTTTGGGTTGAGGTTCGGGCTCGCTGGCAGGCCTGGCTTGCGCTCGCTGTTGTTGGCGTACCTGCTCGCGCAGGCGGCGCAGGGCAGCCCGTTCGGCGCGGCTCAGTTCATCGGCGTGGAGGGGCTTCATTGTGCACCTCCGCTGCCTGGGTCAGCATCACCACGCAATTGCTCCTTCACCTCGCGCAGTTCTGGCCATTCTTTTTCCAGCTCGGTAAGGGCCAGACGCAGGATCTCCAGCGGGTCCTGGCCGCCGCGTGCCATCTCCCGCTGCGCTTTAAGGGCGGTGACCAGCTTGGGAGTGGCATCGGCCACACTATCCAATACTGCGAGGGTCTCTTTCAAGTCTTCCTTATTTTCGTCACCCGCTTCTTTTATTAGCTTGCGCAGGGTGGCGATCTCGCTTTCCAGGTTGGGGTCGGTTGGGTTTGTCTCAGACATTTTCCCTCCTTGTTTAGAAATAATGTTCTATCGACTGAGAAAATAATGCCATTTTTGCAGGCAAAAAACTACTTGCCAAATCGGCAAATTTTCTACCCAAAAGTTGCGATTTTGGCAAGTTTTAAGGGCTTTATTAAGGGGTGGATTTTAGAGGGATTTTGTATATAGTTTGTAAAATGATAGAGAGTAGAGAATCGAGATTGAAAAGTAACCGAGAGTGGAGAGTAGAGAAAAGAAAATTGTCAGGAGCAGATCGGAGAGCGGGGAATCGAGAATGGAAAATTGTCTGGGTAGATCCGTGAGTAGAGAATCGAGAATGGAAAATTGTCAGGATCCGAAATTTTGTTTGTGAAACAGCCCCAGGATTTGTTGGGGAAGGCAGGAAAATAAAAAGGCCCTGGTTAGGGTCTTTGATTGGCAGAGCGGGCAGCTGGATTCGAACTTGTGAAGTTTATATGGAAAATCTGTTCTTCACTAAATCAAAGTGATAAAGGATATTATATGCATAACCAATTTACTGGTCTCATTCTAATTAATTGTACCAACAAGATTACTTTCTGTATTTTAACCACTAATTGTCAAATGATCAGGTGGTAAATTTAAATGCATAAATTTTGGCACAAACGAAAAGATTTGAAATTTGGCCAAATGGACAAAACAACTATAATTACAAGAGTAAATTTGACAACCGATTAATTGGGGAGTCCGTCAATTTATTGGATAATTTTAAATGAATTATGAATTGCTATTTTCATCGAAAAAATTGGGATTCTAGTAGATTCCTTCAATACTTATATATATATGATTTTATGATGTTACTTACCTTAAAAATTATCTAGGTTTGTCTTTAAAAAATATTTTGGAGGATTGTTGAAGTCTTCGACAAGAATATTAATTCCTGGTTATCCTCAAGCTGACTGCGTCCCACCTTTTCCAAAAACAAATTATTCAAACCCACGCTGTTATGCAAGAGAATTAAATGATTGTGGTGGTCCTATCTCACGAGAACATTACATAAGTGAGAATGCATTGAAATTGTGGTCAGTGGATAATTTTGTACTTACAAACTTTTTCGATTTAGAAAACGATCGGTTAGCACCGTTAAAAACCAATAATTTTGGCGCAAACATACTTTGTAAGCGGCATAATGAAGCATTATCAAGTCTGGATGAAATAGGAGGAAACTTTTGTAGCTTTGTGAAAGATGGAAAAACGGATAAGCAAATTGATGTAATTAATGGCAGTGATGTGGAACGTTGGTTTTTAAAAATATTTTTAGGCCAAAGTATAATTTATTATGAAAGAAAGCTAGGTAAAAAGAATTGGCAGCCACCTAGGCAACTTCTTGAAAACCTATTTTTTGGAAAACCGTTTGATAAGGGCATAGGTTTGTATACCTTCGTATTTAATAATTTGGCAAATTTTGTTAATGCTTTAGGCTATAGTTACATTTCAGATAAAGAAACAAACGAAGGAGTTGGTATCAATTTCAATATAGAAGGAATAGAATTCTTCTTTGGGATAAAGGAACCACCTTCAATTCCTAATAATCCAAATCTAGCGATTTGTTATCATCCATCACAATTAGTCATAATCGAAAATTCATCTAAGCGGGAATTATTCACTGGTTGGGTAAATGGGGAGATAATTACATTCAATAAGGATAAGTGGTTTATCCTACCATCTTGAATTGATATGTTTTTCTGATTTTAAAAATAGTAATTTATGATTATTTGCACATGTGGAAGTTCTTTTAATATGATCGTACAAAGCACCTTTTGTTTTGTGTAAAAACCGCTCTTGGATTTCAACAAGGAATTATTGTTATAATCCTCTTTAGAGGACCTCTTGAAAATAAAAAGACCCTTGTTAGGGTCTTTGATTGGCAGAGCGGGCAGCGGGATTCGAATGTTACCCTCCCTGTGAGGGCTAGGGAATAGAAAAAGACCCTGAGTCTAGGGTCTTTGATTGGTAGAGCGGGCAGCGGGATTCGAACCCGCGAATATCAGCTTGGAAGGCTGACGCCTTACCACTTGGCGATGCCCGCATTGATCGTGGGGGTTATTATAACCAAAAATCGTCTTGCTGTGAATAAGAAACGGGCTCCACATTGGGAGCCCGTCATCTGTTTACTCTTTGAAGGTGAAATTGAGTCCAGAAACCAACCAGCCGTCCCCATTGGGGTCCAGGATGACGGTAACTGTGTACGTCTCACTACCGATCTTGGCTTCGCCATCCACCTGGGCTACGCCGTCAGTAATATTGGTGGAGGTGAAGTTCCAGCTCTCAAATCCACGCGGTGCCGTGAAATCTGCCCAGGCTGAAGTATCTCCCAACTCATCTTTGATGTTCTGTGCCAGCATGTTCCAGGATGTTTCGTTGTCCTGATCTTTCAAGGCCTGCATGAATGCGTTGGCGGTATCGCTGGCGGTCTTTAAGCCAGATACGGCGCTGCAAGCGGTGAGGCTGAGGATTAAGATTACAAAAACGCTTAGAGTAAGCAACTTGTTTTTCATTCAACTCTCCTATATTGGATAATATTAGTCATATTATCACAAACTGCTGATCAATTTGCAAGGGCCAATTTTACAGGGAAGGGCGAATGAGCGCGTCTGTCATGCGGGCGGTGCGCACAATGGCTTCTACGTCGTGGACGCGGAGAATGTCGGCACCACGGACGATGCCCACAGCGCAGACGGCGGCTGTGCCTTCCACGCGCTGATCGGGCGGCAAGTTGAGGGTGTAGCCGATGAACGACTTGCGAGAAGGGCCGAGCAACACCGGGTATCCCAGCGCTTTGATCTCATCCAGGTGGTTGACCAGCTCCAGGTTCTGCTCGCGGCTTTTACCAAACCCAAGCCCAGGATCCAGAATGATCTGTTCATCTGTCACGCCGGCGGCTTTGGCCAGGGCAACGCTCTGCATCAATTCGGCTTTGACATCTGCCAGGAAGTCGCCATAATCAGCGCCCAGATAGGTACCGCCCAGCTCGGCCTGGATGTGCACTCGCTCCGATTTGCTGCGGTTGTGCATCAATACCACCGGGGCGTGGCCAGATGCCACCACGGCGGCCATCTTCACGTCGGCGCGCAGCCCCCAGACGTCATTCACCCAGTGAACGCCGGCTTGCAAGGCGGCTTCAGCCACGGCAGCTTTATAGGTATCAATGGAAAGTAATATCTGCGGGAATTCTTTTTTCAGGGCAACGATCACCGGCAGCACTCTGGCCAGTTCTTCGTCTGCATTTACAAGCTGTGAGCCGGGCCGGGTGGATTCACCGCCAATGTCCAAAATATCCGCGCCAGCCTCAATAAAACGGGTCGCTTGCGCGAGGGCAGCTGCCAGAAGGTTCTTTTGTTCCATCAACCCGTCACCAGAAAAGCTATCTGGGGTTACGTTGAGGATACCCATGACAAAGGTCTTTTGCCCGTAAGGCAGGAAGGGGTCAGGCATAAATCTCCTCCAGACGGATGATGCCGCTGGTATCCAGCCGGTTGCATAATTCTCGGATCGTGGTGGTCTGGGTAGGAGGAATCATGTCCGGGGCGATTTCTGCAAGGGGGACCAGTACAAAAGCCCGTTCAAACAGGCGTGGATGGGGTAAGCTGAGGTCTGCCGTTTCAAGCACCCGCTCCCCGTATACCAACAGGTCGATATCGATGAGACGTGGCCCGTAGCGCAGACCGGGAACGCGCCCCATTTCTACTTCCATGCGTTTGACCAACTGTAAAAGGTCAAGCGGGTCGGTATCAGTACAGGTTTCGATAACCTGGTTGTAAAAAGCCGGCTGATCGGTGATGCCCCACGGCGGGGTTTCGTATAGATGAGAGGCGCGAATAAGTGGAAAATGTTGTGAGATCCGGCGCCTTGCCTCTGCCAGATTGGCTACCCGGTCGCCCAGGTTGGTGCCAAGCGCAATGAACAAGGGACTTTGGTTCATACCTTCTCGATCCAAATACCATAAAGGTTGTGCTCGCCATCCAGCTCCAATACCAGCCCGTTCTTCTTTTTTGTCGGGCTCAAACTGATGAGGGTGTCGCCCATGGAGGCGATGGCGCCTGGCTGCGGCAGTGCTGATTTGACCCAGCCGGCAGATTCAAACGGCGTTCCGCTCTTGCCTGGTTTCTTCTGGTTGAAGGCATGCAGCGAGAGGGCGTGGATCTCTTCGGTTTTCCGGCCTGCCGCCTGAACCTGGGTGACAGTTTCTGCCAGCAAGTCAGGCTCGCCGGCGGTGAGATGGGTGACAAAAAGATGTTGCAGGTAGGCTTTTGGCAGTTGGTTGTAGTACCCGATCACCGCAGGGGCGGCCAGGAGCAGGGCTGAAGTAGTATTACCCGCTTCGCTTACCAGCAAGATTAGACGGCGTTCGCCGGTGGCGATCTCGCGGCTGGCTTGCTGGATCAGATAGTGTTCGCTGCGCGGCCAGGCGGGCCAGCCATAGACAAGTGTGGCTGCATCTGCGCCGGGGAGATAATTGAAGCGCAGCTCTTCAGAGGAAGAGACCACAATGATCTCATCCAACCAGCGCGGCTGTATATGGGTGGCATTGAGCCAGGAGTCCAGGGAAGTACCATCTTCCAGGGTCCCGGCGGCAAGGATAAAAGGTTGAATGAGTTCAGGCATTGCGCTCCGCATTGATCAGATCTGCTAATAGACCGTAAGCCGTGGTGGTGGGGCCGGGGTTGCTTTCTACGATCCCCAGACCGGGTAAACAGTCGGTCTCAAATTGTACATAAGAACTGGTGCCGTTGATGCTGTAAAGCGGCGAGGTGGGGCTGACCCGCTCAGGAGCCACCCGGGCTATCACGCCATTGCCCTCACGTTTGCAGGAACACACCAGTTTCCAACGTTCGCCAGCGCTCAGGGCTTCGCGGATCATCTGAGGACTAATTCCACGGATTCCTGTCCGGTCAACCTGGTCAGGCTTGAGTGGCACGCCCATGATAACGGTGGACAAAGCCGCCACCTTGATGGCAGCGTCCCAGCCATCAATATCGGCGCTTGGGTCGGTCTCGGTGATGCCGATGGATTTGGCGTAAGCCACGGCTTCATCAAAGCTTTTGCCGTTTTCCATCAGCTCCAACAAAATGTTGGTGCAAGAGTTAAGAATGCCGTGGAAACCGTTCAGCTCAATGGCCGGAAGGGGTCCGCGGAAGAGCGAGAAAATAGGCGCACCATCCATGACGGCAGATTCAAATAAAAAGCGTTTGTCCTGTTGGGCGGCCAGATCGGTCAGCTCACGGTAGCCGTGAACCACCGGCCCTTTGTTGGCGGTGATGGCGTGCATGTCCGCTAGCAGAGCGGTGCGTAAGTGGTCAAGGGCGGGTTGGCCGGTCTGATGGTTGACGGGCGAATTTTCAAAAAGCACATCGGCACCGCAAGTGCGGATGAAATCCAGCATATTGGCGGGTTCAGGGACGGTGGAAAGGGATTGCAGCGAACCTTTTTCGGCTGTGCGGATAGCGGTTTCACCCTCCAGCCCGGCTGGATCAATGGCCATACCGTGATGCGCGGTGGCAATGCCCACAATTTTGGTGCTGAACCCAAAAGTCTGCTGCAAAATGGCTTGTTTGTTGTCCAGCAGGCGTACCAGTGCTTTGCCGACGTTGCCAAACCCCACGAACGCGATCTTTACTTCTTTCATTAGTTTCTCCAACGGTGCCGGATGGTTTATGCAGAGATTTTGCCGTCTTGCCAGGTAACCCGCTTTACAACCCCGTCTTCACCCAGGAAACGCGGCAGCAGGGCTTGCATCGATGCCGGGTCGCTGCTGGTGTAGTATTCAACGCTTGATTTTTGGCTTCCCTCGCTCAGCCAGCCGTGCTCTTGCAGTAGCCGTTTGGTCTGGCGGGCCACCGCAGGCGCCGGGTCAATGACGCGGACGGAGGGGCCGACGATCTCTTGAATGAGGGGAATGACGAACGGGTAATGGGTACAGCCCAGTACGACTGTATCGATATTTTGAGCCAGCATGGGTTTTAAAGCATCTTCCAAAATCTGGCGCGTCTCGGGGCCGTCCAGATTGCCTTTTTCAATTTGCGGTACCAGACCAATGCAGGGGTTTTGCAGCAGGTTGACCCCGTGGGCAAAGCGTTCCACCACGGAGGCGTAAAGCGCGCCCTGAAAGGTGGCATAGGTGGCCAACACACCGACCACACCGGTGTGGGTTTGCTCAGCTGCAGGCTTGACGGCTGGTTCCATGCCCACAAAAGGCACCTGCGGAAAATCTTGTCGTAAAGAGACAAGTGCCGCCACAGAAGCAGTATTGCAGGCCACCACGATCAGTTTGGCACCCTTGCCCAACAGGAATCTCACTGCTTCGGTGGAAAATGCGCGCACTTCTTCCAGCGAGCGCTGGCCGTAGGGCACGTGACCCTGATCGCCAAAGTACACCACCGGCTGGGAGGGCATGGATTCACGAATGGCGCGCAGAACAGACAAGCCGCCCAGACCAGAATCAAATACACCGATGAGATTTTGCTCTACCATGTGCCTCCAATAAACTTCAGGCGCTTGCTGCCTCAATAAAGGCTCTGAACAGGTCGCGGTGCGCAGGGGCGACCGCTTGCAGACACTCCGGGTGCCACTGCACGCCGTAGAAGAAGCGTAAGGAAGGGTCTTCCACTGCTTCCACCAGACCATCGCTGGCGTGCGCCACCACGCGCAGGTTTTTACCAATCTCCAAAGCGGCTTGATGATGAAAGCTGTTCACCCTCAAAGCCCGCTCACCCAGGAGTTTGAATAAGTGCGAATCTGGTTCTATTGTAACCTCATGCACCAGGGAATCACGGCCTTTTTCCTCTGGGGTGCTGTGTTGGAGGGAGGTGGCAAACTGGCTGGGAAGGTCGGTGTAGAGGGTGCCGCCGCGCGATACATTGATCACCTGCATGCCGCGGCAAATGCCCAGCACAGGCAGATCGATCTGGGTGGCCTGTTTCAATAATGCCAGTTCCAGGTGGTCACGGTCAGGCAGGATATCACCGCACTGACGCGGGTCTTTAGCCGGGTAAAGGCTGGGGTCTACATCGCCGCCACCCGAAAGGAGCAGTCCGTCCAGGCGCTCTAAGAGTTCCGGTACCGCCTCTAAAGGAAAGTTGGTCGGCAAGAGCAGAGGGGCGCCTCCGGCAGCCCGCACAGATGCCGAATAGGCTTCTGGCAGACGATCGTTATTGCTGTTATTTTTGCTTGCTGTGATACCAATGAGCGGAATCTTCATATTTTCACCTGGACTTAAAAGCTAAAAGGCGCAGTCGATGATCTGGCTGCACCTTGATTATGAGCAAGGGATGAAAAGCTAGTTGAATTTCTGTTTGAGTCGGGCACTCTTGCCAGAGCGTTCGCGCAAGAAGTAAAGGCGGGCGCGGCGAACCTTGCTGGAGCGTTCCACAACGACCTTGTCGATGCGGGGGCTGCGCAGAAGGAAGCTGCGTTCAACACCGATACCATTGCTGGCCACGCGGCGGACGGTGAAGGTAGAGTCGTTGCCTCGGTTGTGCATGAAGAGGACAACACCCTTGAACTCCTGAATACGTTCGCGGTTGCCTTCTTTGATCTTTACGTGAACAGAAACTGTGTCTCCAGCATGTAACTGCGGGATCTTGTCGTTCACGGGGGCGTCGTATGCTTTCAATAAATCGCTCATATTATCTACACCTTACGAAAGTTTTGCGCCATATTCTCGGCGCGAAGCGGTATTATATCACAAAAATCCACGATTAGGGATCAGTTCTTGGTGATAAGGAGAAACAGGAAGATCTTAAACCTGAGTGCCTGGTTTCTGATCACTTGTAACTGATTCTACTCCAACCCACTCTGTAAGGCCAGGGCCAGATCTTCGTTGATGCCGGGGACTTCCATGAGCGTTTCCAGGCTGGCGGTGCGGATGGCCTCGATGCTGCCAAAACGGGTGAGCAGGGCTTTGCGCCGTTGCGGGCCGATGCCGGGGATGGCATCGAGGCGCGAGGCCACGCCGATTTTGCCGCGGGCTTTGCGGTGGGCGGTGATGGCAAAGCGGTGCGCTTCATCACGGATGCGCTGCACCAGGTACAGCGCCTGTGAGTGACGCGGCAGCATGAGCGATTGTTCAATGCCGGGGCGGAAAAGCTCTTCCTGCTGTTTGGCAAGACCCACCACGGGCACGCGCTCGCTCAGGTCAAAATCGGCCAGCACTTTCACGGCGCGGCCAAGTTGGCCTTTGCCGCCGTCCACAATGAGCAGGTCGGGCAGCACACTGAAGGAGGGGTCGATCTTTTCACCCACCTTGTGCTGCTCCTGGCTGGCCTGCCAGCGTTTGAGTCGGCGCGTCAGCACTTCTTCCATGCTGGAAAAATCATCCGGACCCACCACCGTTTTAATGTTGAAATGGCGGTACATGTTCTTGGCAGGGGTGCCCTGTTCAAAGACCACCATGCTGCCTACTGAGGCAGTGCCCTGGGTGTTGGAAATATCGTAGCATTCAATGCGGCCTGGCGGTGTGGAGAGCTTAAGCGCCTGCTGTAACTCGCTGAGTGCCTGGGTCTGCTTGCTCTTATCGGCTTCCCACTGGGTGCGCAGCGCTTGCAGGGTTTCCACCGCGTTCTCGGTGGCCATCTTTACCAGGTCGTGCGAAGTACCCCGCTTGGGCACCATCAGCTCCACCTTGCTGCCGTTGCGCTTGCCTTTGAGCCACTGTTTGATGATGTTGGCTTCTTCGATCTCATTGGGCAGGAGCACCTGCTCTGGCACATTGGCGGCTTCACTGTAGAACTGCTTAATAAACTCGCCGATCACCTCGGCGTCCGGGGTTTCCTCGGTGCCTTCCAGCACAAAGTATTCGCGTCCCATCAATTTGCCGTTGCGGATGAAGAAGATCTGCACGCAGGCTTCGCCTTCAGATCGGGCAATGGCCAGCACATCTGAATCGCGCTGGTCGGAGGTGATGACCTTCTGCTTCTCCACCACCCGGTCAATGGCATTGATCTGGTCGCGGATGGTGGCGGCTTTTTCAAAGGCCAGGTTCTCGGCGGCATCTTGCATTTCGGTTTGCAGGCGGCGCACAATGGGATCGGTGTGGCCATCCAAAAAATCGCACAGGTCTGTGATCAGTTGGCGGTAGCCCTTCTGGTCAATGGCGCCAATGCAAGGACCGGAACACAGCTTGATGTCGTAATACAGGCAGGGACGCGGATCTTTGCCCGTGATCTCGCGGTCACAGGAAAGGTACGGGAAGATGTGACGCAGCACATCCAGGGTCTGATGCACTGCCCAGACGCTGGTATAGGGGCCAAAGTAATGCGAGCCGTCTTTCACCATCTGGCGCGTCACTGTCACTTTAGGGAAAGGCGCCGCCATGTGTACTTTGATGTAGGGATAGCGTTTATCATCCTTAAGGCGGATGTTGAAGCGCGGCCGGTGCTGCTTGATGAGGTTCATCTCCAGGATGAGCGCTTCAAGCTCAGAGCCCACCACGATCCATTCCAGGTCAGCGATCTGGCTGACCAGTTTGCGCGTCTTCAGCGATTGGTCGCCGCGGTCCTGGAAGTAAGAGCGCACCCGGTTCTTGAGGATGATTGCCTTGCCGACGTAAATGATCTCGCCGGCGTTGTTCTTCATAATATAAACGCCGGGTTTTTCTGGCAGGGTCTTGAGGATTCCCTGGATATGTTCAGAGACTTCTATCATAGTGGATATTTTAACATAAGTTCTATGGGGAGGTACTATCCACGAATTACACGAATCAAGAGCGAATTTTCAATAATCAATTATCAATTGAACCAAAAATAGTATTTACCCGCGTTCCACATCGATTAATCAAAAACCGGTACAATACACGATTTTGATCTGAAAACATATAGGTTTTACCGGGTTATGGTTTCACCTTTTGGGTGAAAGACAACAGTGGTTGAATCAACCAACTATCACACCTCTCGCATGTTAAAATTAAAGTAGACAAAGCAGGGATAGCGAAGAGAGACTTAATTGTGATCAATAAAATTGATTTTGCAGCCAAGAATCTTACGTCAAAAGCAGGCTTATTCTTTTGCTCGAAAACGCAAAGAATAACAGAATTTTTGAACTGAATATAATGCAAAATTGTGAAAATCATGCTAAAGTAAGCAAGTTCCACAAAAATATCATCTCTTTGGAGTGGAATTGTAGGAAAAATTTATTCGGGTTGGATTTTTGGTGATATAAAAGGCACCTATCCAGGACTTCGTAGAGGTATCATAATGACGAAAGTAAAAATCAAAATCAATGACATTCCTGAGCTTCGTACATCACTCGATGCTATCTATGAAACGAAAACGCAAATTGAACTGGCACAGTGGGCATTGAACCTTGCTCAGCACATTCTAACGATTGTTGGATATGATTATGAAGCTGCTACCTCGGTTATTCAAAATGGTTTTACTACAAACAGGCAGTGGCAATCTGGTACGGCTCGGATGTTTGACGTTCGCCAGGCAGGATTTAAGGTGCATCAACTTGCAAAAATTTGTGACGACCCTGTTATACAAGCTGCTATACGTGTCGCAGGTCAGGCTGTTGGTACCGGGCATATGAGAGAACACGCTATGGTCGCATCTGACTATGCAATCAAAACAATCAATCTAAAATACCCAAACGACATTAACGCAGTAAGAACAGAACGTGAATGGCAAATTACTACCCTAAAATAATTGACTAACCACCCGAGAAATTATTTGGGAAAATTTTGGAACAGTCTAAAATATAAGAACTGAACATTAACAAAGATACTGAAATCAGTATGAAAAGTACTGCCTTTCGCAATTAAATAAAACCGAATGATAAATGAAAATAAATAGTACCATCGTAGCGATAGAATATTATTAAGCTTACCAAAATGAAATAGCCCGGTTTTTGTAAGGTGCTTCGCTGACGCATCAAACCGAAAGAGATATAAAATTCTCTCTGGCAAAGAATTATTGCCTTGGAATAACAAAAATGGTGCGTCAGGGACGCACCCTACTAATTATCAGGTGCAAAATTACAATAAAACTCCACTTGCTTGTAAGTTTTTTTCCATTACTTGCTTGAAATTGTTATTGGAGATCGCTTCGTCGGAAAAACCACCTCCTCGCGATGACCTGCTCAGCCAATCCCCCCGTCCATAGCCCGTCATTGCGAGCCCCGCGTTTTTTGCGGAGCGAAGCAATCTCCCACGAATCGAACGATCATTAATTGATTTCCAAAAGAAACATTTTCAATGTACTCCTAGTTATTTTAAGCCTTATGTTATTACAGGAGATCGCGTCGTCGGTCTTCGCCCTCCTCGCGATGACATGCCTCAACTGTCCTTCTGTTGACAGCGGTCGTGTTGGAGCATTTTTGATTAGTTATTCGTCCTTCTGATTTACTGTGATTCACTTTATCAAAAAGAAAGAGCGAAAGATTGATCTCTTCCGCTCTACTAATTCTTCAAATAAGCTTCTTAATCTACATGCACCCCGCTGCCCTCGCTCACCTCGCCGATAAGCCAGATGGGCTGATTCATCTCTACGGCACGTTTCTGCAAGCCATCCAGCTTATCGCCCGGTACTGCCATGAGCAGGCCGCCGCTGGTTTGCGGGTCAAAGAGGCTCATTTGCTGCCACCCGGCTAGGTCGCGTTTAAAGGTGATGTTGGGCGAGTAAAACTCGCGGTTGTCATCGGCACCGCCGGGGAAAATGCTAGCCTGGGCGTATTGCACAGATTCCGGCACAAAAGGCACCTGGTCGTAATGGATGTGGTAGGCCACTCCGCTGGCTTTCACCATCTCGCTGCTATGACCCAGCAGGGAGTAGCCGGTGACGTCGGTGACGGCTTTGAGCTTGAACTCACGCGCCAGGCGGCTGGCATCACGGTTGAGGGTGGTCATCCACTTCACCACGGCTGCCACTGAGGCTGCGTCGGCTTTGCCGCGTTTGAGGGCCGTGGTGGTGGTGCCAAAACCCAGTGGTTTGGTCAGGACCAACACATCCCCGGGACGGGCGCCGCCTTTGGTGAACATGTTCTCAAGATCCACAAAGCCCACCACGGCCAGACCGTACTTGGGCTCGGCATCACGCACGGTGTGTCCGCCGGCGATGACCACGCCAGCGCCCTTGGCCGCTTCTGCACCGCCCAGCATGATGCGCTGCAAAATGGCAGGGTCCAGGTCAGGCGGCAGGGCCGCAATGTTGAGTGCCATAAAGGGTGTGCCCCCCATGGCAAATATGTCTGAGATGGCGTTGGCAGCGGCGATCCGGCCGTAATCGTAGGGGTCATCCACAATAGGGGTAAAAAAGTCCGTGGTCAGCACCAAACCGCGGCCGTCATCCAATTTCCAGACGGCAGCGTCATCGGGTGATTCCAAACCAACCAGCAGGTCAGGGTAATCTGCCGCGGCAAAGAGGCCCTGGGTGGGGCGCAGGATCTCCGTCAGCATCTTGGCGCTGATCTTGGAGGCACAACCGGAGCAAGAAGACAGGGTGGTCATGTGCACCGGCATATTGAGTGGGGGGAGAGTATTGTTTTCCATACAGAAATTATAGTGGTTTCTTACCAGAAATCAAAAAGGGCAGACAACTGTCCGCCCTTGATCCTTTTACTTCTGGTCCGCC
>JAYFNV010000032.1:0-43685 GCA_034933225.1 Anaerolineaceae bacterium
GTTTTGGAGGTCTCGCGAGCTTTTTTCTGGTCCACAAATTCCTGGCGGGCCTGCAGCTTCTTGTAGAAGCGATCCACCTGTCCTTCAATGTCGATCAAGCGCTGTTGCTGACCGGTGAAGAAAGGATGACATTTTGAGCAAACCTCAGTATGGATTTCTTTACGAGTTGACCCAGTATTCCAGGTGTTGCCACAAGAGCAAGTCACCTTGGCGTCTGGATAATAAGTCGGATGAATACCTTTTCTCATTCTTACTGACCTTCCTGAAATAGTGTGTTTTTACAATTGCCGTTGGCGGATATGTAAAAACTGATTAGTTGGAAACGGTCTGTTTCACATGGACCCGTTTTTGACCATTGGGTAAGGTTTCGTATTCAACTACACCTTCGGCAACGGCAAAAAGAGTATCATCGGTGCCAACTTTAACATTCAAACCGGGTTTGATCTTGGTGCCACGCTGGCGAACTAGGATGTTACCAGAGAGAACTGCTTCACCGGCGAATTTTTTGACACCCAGCCGCTGTGCATTACTATCACGGCCGTTACGACTGGAACCACCACCTTTTTTATGTGCCATTCGTCCTACTCCACTTTAATTGATTCAATTTTCAACTGGGTGTACTGCTGGCGGTGCCCAGTCTTGGTGCGGATACGTTTCTTGGGAGAATACTTGAAGGTATACACCTTGGGGCCTTTTACATGGTCAGCAACGGTTGCTTTCACAACAGCGCCTTTGACCAGGGGAGTCCCAACAGAGACCTTTTCATCCTCGACCAGCAAAAACACTTTATCAAGGTCTAACGCGGTACCAACCTCGACATCCAACAGGTCCACTTCAATGGTGGCGCCTTCGACGGCTTTGTACTGTTTGCCGCCACTCTCTACGATCGCATACTTCATTCTATTTTCCTCTCCAATCTTCACTTCACCGCTTTCCCGCGTATTCAACGCAGGCTTACGGGGAAGTTGGGGATACGTCGTCTCACTCCAGACGGAAGCCGGGAGCAAAGCAGAGCCAATTATACAAGCTGGGCCTGACTCTGTCAATATGACATTTATTCAGGGTTACTTCTTCGCGAAGGTCTGCTCAAAAGATTCCACCACATCATGCAGTACAGATAGGTAGGAACGCACCTGTTTCTCTACTTCTTCGGTGATCAGCTCCAAAGAATCCTGGGTTTCCTGGATCTTGTCTTCAGTATTGGTCATCCGCTCAAGGATGGTAGAACGTTGCCGTTCACTTTCTTGCTGCTGTTCTTCCTGAGTAAGCAAGTAGTTGGTCCAGCGTTTTTGGTCATCTGTTTTGAACGAGACCCATTCCTGTCTGAAGCGCTCTTCGGTCAAACGATGCATCTCTGTGAGCTCATTGATACGGCGATCAAAGCGCAAGTTGATATCATCCAGTTCATTCTTTGATTTTTCAATGGAAGAATGGATGGCATCCAACTCAAGCAATTTGGTGTTGATACTGTTCTTGACCTGGGCTACTTCATCGATGTTATTCTGCCATTCTTTCCATATCTTCTCTTGTTCAAGATGGCTGAGCGAGAGCTTATCAATGAAGGCTGTCTGGGCCTGTTTCAATTCAAGATCAAGCCCTTCCAGTTTTCCGGTGCGGTTTTCCAATTTACGTAAGGATTCAGTGTTGAGATCATTACGGTTGCGTTCTTCTTCCAACCGTTTGCGCAAAGCACTGGCTTCGATCTGGATGTCCGTAACCCGCTTCATTTCGACCTGTAGGTCATCACTGAGGCGCTTTTGAGTTTGTGTAAATAGCTGTTCAGTATCCTTCTTTTGATAAGTTTCTTTTTCCAAGGCATCCACACGCTGTGCTACCCGGTTTACATCATCTACACGGGCTTGAACGCTCTTCTTTACCTCATTGAGGGCAGTGGGGAGTGTTTGCAATTCTGCGATGCGTTTGTTATAAACATTCACATCTTCTTTTTGCTGCTTTTCATATACTTTTAATTGCGCGGTCAATTTCTTTTCAAGATCAGCGATCTGTTTAAGCAGATCGGTCTTTTGCTGAGCGGTGTTTTCATCCAATTGCGAGATTCGGTTGGGGACGGGAGAGTAGGTTTTTAATTCGTTTTCCAGTACTGAGATGCGATCCCGCTGCTTCTCAACCACGGTTTCAAGAACCGCAATCTTGTCTTTGAATTCAAGTATCTGCGAATTCGATTTCTGACGTTCAGAATCCAGCCATTCCAGGCGCTTTTCGAGTTCGTCTAATTCCATATTGATTTCCTTATCTAAATTTGCCTAATCATAACCGCAAAAAGAGCGCTGACCAAGGGTTACGCCAGGCCGAGTAATTTTGCAAACAAGTTCCAAAGAGAACCGATGAACACGTTGGGAATCAACCCCATGATCAAAAGAATGAAGGCACCGGTGATCACAAATATCAGGCGCGCGGGAGATGTAGGAATGCTCTGTGTTGATTCTGGCCTGGCGATCAGTACGATCAGCAATTTGATGGTAGCAAACAACATGGCCGCCATGCCGATTACTGCCCAAATAACAATAACAGGTTGAGCAGCATACTGTTCGAGTAATTCCACTTTGAAGGGAAAACCGGCCAGTAAGGGAAAGCCAGCAATTGAGAACACGGCCACCAGCAGTGCAATTGAATAAATGGGGTTCACCCGCATCTGCCCTTTGATCTCACTGAACCGGTTGCCAATGCCTTCCGCAGCAAAGATGGCCAAAACCAGACTAAAAAGGCCTAACTGAATAATGCGCGGAATAAAGCTCAAGTAAAAGGTTTGTGTACCAATTGATGTCTGTAATCCAACCGCAAGCAAGGCAAAGCCGGTTTCAAAGATCACCGCGAAGCCCAAAAGACGGCGCAGATCCTTCTGGTTGATGGCACCAATCCCGCCGCTCAAAACCATCACAGTACCGACGATCTTTAACACAGGAGCCAAAAAGGTGGCGTTTTTTAGCCAGACGATTCCATCTAAAAAGTTCAACAAGATCAATATGGAAACAATGGGCAAGATGGATAAAAGAAATCCAGCCACATATGGATGTGTTTCTTCCGCGAGCTCCGGGATCCAGATATGAAAAGGAAACACGCCCAGATAAAAAGTAAAACCCATCCCCAACAGTAAGGCTGCCAGGGTCAACTGACTGGTATCGGAGGGGTTCGCTTGCGAACTGGAGAGCATCCAACCTGCCAGCAGAATGAATGGCAAAGCCAGGCTTTGAAAAATGAGGTAGCGGAACATGCCGCGCCCAACAGATTTTCCATACACCGTGACCAACGGCATGCTGATGATGGCCGTCAGCTCCAGGAAGATTGCTGAATAAAGAAATGGTTCAACAGCCAACGCCGCCGTCAAAGTGGCCAAAATGGCCTGCCCCAATGGGATGAACTTGCTGGGAGCATTTGAAACATAAGAACCTATAAACCAGAACATGGCGGCGAAGTTAATAAAGGCCAGGAAGAACCTGTCATTGTTCTCAAGGACCAATTCACGGCCAAAGACAGCCAGAGTAGTCTTGATCTCAATTGAGAGCGGACCCAGTTTGAGCACAGCCCCCAATGGTTGAACCACAGCAATTAAAGAGAGCAGGAAACAAACGAGGACCGAAAGGACCAGGACGAGGCGCCTTTTTTCTTGTAACAAAAGGTAAACAATAGACATCAAAGCCGGAAAAACGATCCAGATCAAGGGTGCGCTCATAGTGCCTCCTCTTCTTTATTAAGAGTAAGCAAATAGGAGCCCACCAGTGCTACCAACAAATTCATCAATGCCAGCAGACCATTGATAAGAATGGATGTCTCGATGGAAGCATAAAGGATCTCAAAACCTGTAAATACCAAAAGGATACCCGTCAGGATATAAAAAGGAGCGGTGGTCATGCCCAACTGAAGCAATCCCGTTCCAAAGATCGCAATTGCGGCAAACAGAATCTCCGGTTTGATCTGGAAGAATTGGTTAACTTTACTTGTGATCAAAAAAGCCACCACCCAGATGAATATCAGTGCCACGATCTTAAAAACCTGATTGCCGCTGATGCCGGGCAGCGGGGGCTCTTCTTGGATCGGCGAAAAGAAAAGGATCGCCACAACCATCCAGCCTGTGATCAGCTTTACGGCGGCCATTGTAAACGGCCAGACCTGTAAATAAAAGATGAACGCCATCAATACCAATACGCCCAGTCCGATGAGTGCTCTGCGCCAGGTCGGAAAAACGAACAACATCAGCGAGGCTGCAAATATTACGATCAATGGGAGAAGGTTGAGAAAATTATTCATATCACCCTCCCTTAACGCTTGAGATCAAAGATATCAGCAAAACTAAAAACACCAGCGCCCAAAGAATGCCGCCTTCGCCTTCCAAAATTGCATTTATGCTATTTAGCATTCTTTCAACCAGATTCACAAAGAAGCCGATAAATAGATAAAACCAATCAAAGCGAAAAAAACGTTCTAATATCATGCCAATTCTTTTTTTTAGGTCAAAGAAACGCTGCGTTAATTTGGGGATTATCACAGCACGAACTTTTGCGTTGTATGTAAGCGCCAAAATTATGCCAATCAAGATAGCAGTGGCAAGCCCAGAGACCAGACCAGAAAGACCGGTCCATTCTGAAAAATACCAAATTTCGACCAACCAGGGTACCAGCAGCATGAAAACCATACCAGCGATGTAGAACAATCTTTGCCAGGTTTCAACAGATTTTTGTTCGCTGCTTTGTACCACGCTGAATTTTACCAACCCGGCAGAGAGGAATGCCAGACCGATCCAAACTAAAAAGAAAGTAGCACTGGCAGCCCCCTGGTTAAGCGCGCCCACCAGAGTGGCTGAGGAAGTTAAAGGGAACCCGATCATGGCCAGAACCGCGATTGGAGTCAGAAACTTGAGCCATTTCAATTCGATCGATTGAAGGAAGGCCCAGGAGCCCAGCACAGCCATGATCAAACCCAGATAGCTCGCTGCTTCCGGCTTGCCATTGAGCAGGCTGATCAGCGCCAGTGAAGAAAAAGCCATCAACCAGTAAGGCCGTCCCTCCAATTCGTTTTTGGAGGAAAACCACTTGATCGATCCAAACAACGTACCCAGAACTGCGAAAAGTAGCACAAAAAACAACCAACCAGACACAGAAGATATTTCTGGTAATCTGGCAATGAAAGCAAATGCCGCCAGCGGAGGGATAAGCCGTAAAGCTGACCCCAAACTGCGGCGCAGGTTGATATCCATGGTATACGGCAGGTGAAGCGGAACCACGCCTAATCGCAAAGCCGCCCCGAACACCAAAAGCGTGAGGGGTGTTCCACCTGCCTGTGAAAGGGTCAGAGCAGATCCATTTTGATACCCAAGCACCATTGCCAGCAGCACAAAAACGGTTCCTGCAAAACGGCTGCCAAACACTGCTATGGTCTGAACCGGCAATTCATCCCTGGGATGAATGCCTACCAGCACAATGATCTCAACCAGATCGATCAATGTCCAGGTCAAAAGGAAAGCCAGCGGGCTGTTAGCAAGGACGGCGATTAGCCCCAGGAATGTGAGCATCAACAACTGAGTCCATTCAGAAAGGCTTTGCGAACTGCCCAACCGGCCGGTGTCTGTAAGAATGATACCCACCAGCATGGATAACAGTGCCATGGAAAGCGTCCACGAGGCACGGTCAAGAGTAAAGGTAAGCGTCTCAGCGCTTTGGCCGCTTGGCAGCCAATGAGCAATGGTCTGTGTGAGGGGAAGCTTAAACTGCATTGCCATGGTTGCCCCCCAAAGCAACACAGCAATAGCCGTCAGAATCAACCATTTTGTTCCCAATGGGATGCGGCTGCGTCCAACGACCTGTATCAGGAGGGTAAAAATGAGTATAAGGAAAACCGGTAAAAATAACAGCATGACTTCCTTTTATAAGATAGAGTCAATGGGTTCGCAAGGGATGAACTGACCCATTCCGGCTCTTCCCAACCAGCTTCCATCTTCTACGATCAATTCGCCGCGTAAGAACACCTGCACCGGGTATCCGGTCAGTTCCATGCCTTCGTACAGGTTGTAATCCGTGCGGTGCTGGGCAAAAGCCCGTCCGTAGGTGACCTTTTTATTGGCATCCCAGAGCACAATATCTGCGTCTGAGCCGGGCAAGAGGGTACCCTTCCGGGGGTACATGCCAAAGATCCTGGCGGGATTGGAGCTGGTCAATTCCACAAATTGATTCATGGTAAATTTTCCACTGCTCACCATGCTTGACCACATCACCGGCATACGGTCCCCTACCCCGGGTAGGCCATTGGGTACCCTGGTGAAATCCTCCGCGCCTAACTCTTTGCCGGGAATGGCAATCTGCTTGCCTTCGTATTCGATTGGCACGTTTCCGTTGAAAAAGAAGGGGCAATGATCTGTTGCGATAGTTTGGATGACGCCCTCGCTTAGCCCTTCCCAGAGGCGCTGTTGATCAGACTGGGTACGCATGGGGGGCGAACAGATCCATTTGGCGCCGTCTGGCCGTTCCAAATCCTCTTCGCTGAAGAACAAGTATTGCGGGCAGGTCTCACCCATGACCGGAACACCAAGGCTACGCGCATATTTAAGCTGATCCACTTCCCCCGCCGCATTCATGTGCACAATATAGAGCGGTGCATTTGCGGTAGCCGCCAATGCTGCACCGCGAGCCACGGTTTCCTCAGCTCCCCAGGCGGGGCGGGTGCGCGCATGCCAGACGGGTGTCAGGTGTTTGGCTTCCACCGCCTCTTTAACCAGGATATCGATCACGTCGCCATTTTCAGCGTGCATCATGGTCAAGATGCCACTGTCCCTGGCCGTGCGCATCACCTTAAATATCTCGCCGTCCTGCAAGCGCAGCCGGCCGTTGTAAGCGGTAAAAACTTTGATGCTGGTGATACCGTGTTTTACAAGTTGCGGGATGAGACGGTCAACTTTTTCATTATAGTGAGTGATGTTCATGTGGAAGCTGTAATCCACAGCTACCCTGGGATCAGCTTTCTTGCGCATGCCTTCCACAAGATCGATCAGGTCGTCCGAATCTTGAGAAATAAAGTCGATCACTGTGGTGGTGCCGCCGAATGCGGCTGCTTTTGTACCTGTATAGTGGTCATCGCTGGAAACGGTGCCCATCATGGGCAGGTCCAGATGTACATGGGCATCCACACCACCAGGTAGCACATATAAGCCGGTGGCATCGATCACCTTTTCGTCTGGACGTGCCTGCAGAGCTGCACCTATCTCAGCGATATGGCCACCTTCCATGCGCAGGTCAGCCTTAAAAGTTTCAGAAGAAGTTACCATGGTCCCATTTTTGATCAGTGTAGACATGTATCACCTCATAGAATCAACGGGGAAAGCTTTTCCTAATTCTACCAACAAAAGGGAAGCTAAAAATTGAGGAAATCTAGATCCTCAGTAGGGGCACCAGCCAGCACACCCAAAAAGCGGATGGTTTCCGGGTCCAGGTTCAGATCGATCTTATTTTGCGGGTTGCCATATTGGTTGGCCTGTTGGGCTCGTTCACGCAGTGATTGCCATAACAGAGCACGTTCTTCAGAATTGACCACCAGGTCATTGACGATCTTCGCCTGATTGAACAATTCGCCGGTGGTGTATAAAAAGGTGATGCGCTTCCACTTTTCTGCCAGAATGGGTCGGTTCATCCTCTGGATGGGTCCCAACTGCAGCTTGTAGTATTCTTCGTGCGCGCGCGGATGGTCTGGCTCATCGCGCAGTAATTCGCCCCGCGTGGTCAATTCATGGCCGGTTACCTCTGCATATGCCTCAATGCGCCAGCGATGCTCAGCGCCAAAGGCGCTGGTCTGATAGAAAGCCACGAAATCTACATCCACGATCTTGGGGGCCATCCTTAATGGAATACGGTACCAACCCAAAAGCCTGGCAATTTCCAGATCTTTGGGGTTGGGTAAAACGCCCACCAACATGAGTGCATTCTCAGCGACAGACATGAACCACCTTCAGGTTAATTGTAAGACCATTAACAAAAACCTGGACCAGAATTCACTGGTCCAGGCAATTTGATCTTTAGCTACTTAGCTTAATCCGACTTTTCCGTTGAATTCAGTGATCAGATCGTCGATCTCTTCCACCTGGTCCTGAACATCGGTCCAGTAGTCAGGCGCATACCACTGATCCTGGATCTCTGCGTATGACTTGCCTTGTTGTTCTACCCAGGTGTAGTACTTGAGGTTGTGAACACGTTTGCGAGACTCATAGGTCAACTCAAGTAAGTTGTCACTGGTGACGCCCTGCAGATATTGAGCATACACAGCGGCGGCATCGGTCTCTTTGAATTCGCCCATCTGTTTACGCATTTCCTCAATGCGGCTGCCATAGAGCTGCATGGAGTCAGTGAGGACGGTCAGCACAACATCATTCTCGCCCAGTTCGTAGTACTTGGCGAACTTGATGGCAGAAAGCGTGTTGGCAATCCCAGAGAAACCGAGCAGATCGAGCTGGCTAACAATGGCTTCAGGAACACCCTTTTTGGCCAGGAATTTGCGGCCTTCGGGTTCATTGAAGAGTCGCATAATATTTACCACAGCGTTGTCATCAATGGCCACCACAAAGTCTGTGTTCTTCACGTTGTGGATCCAGGGCACATGTTTGTCGCCAATACCTTCGATGCGATGAGAGCCAAAACCATTGTCCAACAGGGTGGGGCATTGTAATGCTTCGCTGGCGATGATCTTGCTTGTGGGGAAAGCCTGTTTCATGTAATCACCACTGGCGATGGTACCGGCTGACCCAGTGGTCAAAGCAACACCGCGGTATTCGTCTTTGGGACCCATCACCTTTTTGAGCACATCTTCCATGGCATGGCCGGTGATCTCATAATGCCACATGTAATTACCGAACTCTTCAAACTGGTTGAAGATCATCAGATCCTGACCAGATTTGCGCAATTCCCAGCATTTATCGAAGATCTCTTTCACATTCGATTCACTGCCAGGGGTGGCGATGACTTCGCTGGCAATCTTCTTGAGCCACTCAAAACGTTCGCGAGACATGCCCTCAGGTAAGATGGCAATGGATTCGCAGCCCATGAGCGCTGAATCGTATGCGCCGCCGCGGCAATAGTTGCCGGTAGAAGGCCAAACAGCCTTCTCTGTGGTGGGGTCAAACTGACCGGTCACCAGACGCGGTACCAAACAACCAAAGGCTGCACCTACTTTGTGTGCGCCGGTGGGGAACCACTTGCCGACCAGGGCAATAACGCGGGCTTTGGTGCCGGTCAGGCTGGAAGGCAGTTCGATGTAGTTAACATCACCAAACTGACCACCACTCAGCACCGGTTCGTTGTGCCAGGAAATACGGAACAGGTTGCGGGGATGAACATCCCACAGCCCAATTGAGCGCAATTCTTCTTTAACTTTTGCTGGGATGAGAGCAGGGTTCTTCATCTGCGCAAACGTCGGCAAGATAATGTTGCGCTCTCGCATGCGCTTAATGGCTCGTTCCTGTCGATCTTTTACAACAGTCAAATCAATTTTTGCCATTGGTTTTCTACTCCGCTAAAATTTTTATTTTTCGTCAGAAGGAGCTTCGCTGGTCGTGTACAGCGGGCGCCCTTTAACTTCATCATAAATTCGGCCAATATATTCGCCGAGGATCCCCAGGCTGATCAGTTGGATTCCGCCAAGGAAGACCACCAGTACCACGGTCAGCGCTTGCCCTGTCAGGAAGGTGGAGCCCACCGCCCGCAAGATGATGAACAAGATCATCAACACAAAGGCGATACCGGCCAGGAAAGTGCCTGCCCAGGTGGAAAGCTGTAGCGGGAAATACGAAAAGCTGGTGATGGCCGTCATGGCCAATTTGATCATTTTCTTGAGTGGATATTTGGTACTGCCAGCGTAACGGGCAAAGCGTTTGTACGGTACACCCACCTGGCGGAAACCCACCCAGGCAGACATACCCCGCAGGAAACGTTGACGTTCCCGCATGCCATTCATGGTATCCACCACTTTACGGTCCAACAAACGGAAATCGCCCGTATCCATGGGAATCTTCACATCGGTGATGCGATAGATCAACCGGTAGAAAAGAGAGGCGGTAAGCAGTTTGAACTTGCTCTCCCCTTCTCGTTCAGCCCGTACCGCGTACACCACCTGGAAGCCCTCACGCCATTTGGCGATCAGGTCCAGCATAACTTCTGGCGGGTCTTGCAGGTCAGCATCAATGACCAGAACCGCGTCACCCCGCGAATAATCCATGCCGGCCGTGACGGCAAGCTGATGCCCGTAATTGCGGGCGAAGATCACCGGGCGCACGTGGGAATCTTCTTTGCCAAACTTGCGAATGATCTCAGTGGAACCATCCGTAGATCCATCATCCACCAACACCAGTTCCCAGGTCTCTTTGGTCTGCTCCATCACCTGTTTCACACGCCGGTAAAGTTCTTCCAGGCAGTCTTTTTCATTAAAAACAGGCACGATCACAGTAAAAACAGGTTTCATAATTCCCTTTATTATCCGTTCGTTTCAAGGTACTTCTTTAGTGATTGCATCGTTGGTTCGATCACCGGGGCTTCTTTGACAGCCATCATGGCGGCCCGAATATCTTTCAAGCCGTTCCCAGTGCTGACGACCACCACCGGATCGTCCGGGAAGATAATTTTATCAGCAATTGCCTTCTTGAGACCCACATAACCCGTTGATCCAGCTGGCTCTGTGAAGATGCCGTATTTACCCAATTCTCCAATGCCACTGATGATCGTCTCATCAGAGACAGTGATGTAAGCACCGCCTGTCTCTCTGGCAGCCCGCACAGCGCGGACCCCGTCACGCGGCAGGTCTACGCTGATGGAGTCAGCCAGGGTGGTGGCTTCGATAGGAATGATCTCTTCATTGCCGGCAAAGTAGGCATTGGCCACTGCCGCAGATTTATCGGATTGCACGCCAAAAATGCGCGGCATTTGTTTCAGCCAGCCCAGCTTCATCAGATCTTTGAAGCCCTTATGAATGCCAGAAATGATATTGCCATCGCCCACAGATACAAACACGCATAAAGGTTTGGCATTATCCGGCTGGTCCAGGCATATCTGTTCCCAGATCTCCAGCGCAGCCGTCTTCTTGCCTTCGGCTGTGAAGGGGTTAAACCCGGTGTTGCGGCAGTACCAGCCAAATTCCCTGGCAGCTTCAATGGTCAGGTCAAAGGCAGAGTCATAATTACCATCTACCAGGATCACCTTAGCCCCATATATCAACAACTGAGCGATCTTGGCCTGCGGTGCGGTCTTGGGCGCAAAGATGATGGCCTTCTGCCCGATGGCAGCAGACATGCCTGCCAGAGCGGCCCCGGCATTGCCGGTAGAAGCGGTAACCACCACTTCTGCTTTGATATCACGAGCACGGGCAACCACAACAGAGCTGGCGCGGTCTTTGAATGAGGCAGTAGGGTTACGTCCTTCATCCTTCATCCAGAAGTGCTCCAGACCAAGGGCTTTGGTCAAAGCGGGAGGAGAATAAAGGGGTGTCCAGCCTGCATAACGTAGCGGAGTTCCCTCGCCACCTGGATCTTCTACCGGTAAAAGCGGCAAATAACGCCATAATGAAAAATCTGTACGCGAGGTGATATCTTCGATTTGGTAATTCTTGCGAATTGCTTCGTAATCCAAGACTACATCCAAATTGCCGCCACATTTGGGGCAGGTGTAGAGAATGGATGCAGGTTCGTAATCGGCCTTACAAATCGAACAGTGATACCCGGTGTAATGATTCATTCATTCTTCCTATTCGTTTTCAAATGGGATACCCAACGCTGCCGGTGGGGACGTTCGTAACGCGCGTAAAATCTTGGAAATGGTGCGGCGCACTGATTCTGGCATACCTGCCAGAGTGCGATCTACCCAATCTGCATTGCCAACGTTCACAAACAAAAGTGCCAGGATCATCAGCGGGAACGGAGCTACCTGGAACACGCGGGAGTTGATCTGAGGGATCAGCGGCTGCAAAACAATGCCCAGCCACTGCAATAAAACGAACAAATAGGCGCCCAATGCACCCTTGAGCGGATGCCAGCTACCGAAGATGGTAATGGCCAATACGATCCAACCGATGCCATCAATACCAGAGAGTTGGCCGTTCCAACCCTTTACGCTCAAAGAATAGAGCGCACCACCTATACCCACAAGGGCACCACCTACGCCTACATAAATATAACGCATCAGGTTCACATTGGCGCCGCGAACAAACGCCGCTGCCGGCCTTTCGCCTATTCCTTGTAGCATCAAGCCCTGATGGGTTTTATAGATCCAGAAGTAGCAAACAAAAATGGCTACATAGCTGAGATAGGTCAGCAAAGTCTGGCTAAACAGGATCTGACCGATCACCGGAATTTGGGAAAGTCCGGGAATGGGTAAATTGGGAATCTGCATGACGGCTTTACCGATCAGCGGAGCTCCCAAAAAGTAAGCCAGACTCTTGGTTGCCATGGCTAGCACATAACCCACTGCCACCTGAGACTGTTTTAGCGCTATGCTCATAAAAGCGATCAATAATGCTACAAGTGCGCCTACAAGCGCCGCAGCCAAAAAGCCAACCAGAAAACTGCCCGATGCGGTGGCCGCAGCAAACCCGACCATTGCCGTGAGGATCAGGCTGCCGTTCAAAGAAAGGTTCATCACGCCAGAGCGTTCTGTGAGCGTCTCACCCATCACCGCAAATACGACAGGTCCTGCCCATGCAAAAATGGAGCCAATACTGTTGATCAATGAACTATCCATCTCAGGCTCCTTTACCTTTCTTGGAAAGAATGCGTTTTACGCCATCCATGATGAGAACAAACATCACCAACGAGCCCTGGATGACACCGGACAGGTTTGAATCCAATTTCAGATCCATGCCAAGCCCGGCCGCTCCTTTACTGAGCCCGATAAACACAAAGGCAATAGGCGCCGTGATCAGCGGTTGAATATTTGCCAGCATGCCAACCATCAGGCCAACATACCCATATCCACCAGAAATATTGTTGCGCAGCACATGGTTAAAACCGGTCACTTGCAAAGCGCCGGTGAGACCGGCAAAGAGACCGCACAGAACAAATGAAAGCAGCATGTAGCGGTTGGTGGGGATTCCCAGCAAGAACGAAGACTTATTGTTCTTTCCAACTGCTTTGAGCTTCAATCCAAAATAGGTACCCTTGAGGATGATCGTTACAACGATCACGCCCACGATTGCGATTCCCAGCGCCCAAAGGCTGAGGTAGGTTCCCTTCACCTGCGGCAGCCAGTAAATAGCATCCAGCATTTTTGTACTGCCGTTGGCCACACCTTCCGGCTTCCAGGGGCCATAGACGAGTGAAAGCATGACGGCATCCGCGATAAAATTGAAGCCCAGCCCGCCGAAGATCTCATTGACGCCGCCGAAGTTCTTGAGCAGCCCTACCAGCAGTGCCCAGAACACACCGCCTGCAATACCGCCCAGGATCGCCAGCAAGATCACAATGCCGCCGGGGGTATCTGTGCCAATGAACTGGCGGATCACCCCATAAGCAAAGATGGCGCCCATCTCGATCTGACCTTCCATGCCGATGTTCCATAACCCAGAGGTAAAAGTGAACATCAAACCGCAGGAAGCCAATACGAGCGGTACCCAGGCTTGCAGCACCTGTGTGAAAGCATCCCAGGAACCAAGAGAACCTTTAAAGATCACTGCAAACACAGCCAGCGGATCAGCATCCATGATGGCAACCAGAATACAGGTAAATAATATTGCCAAAACCACCGCAATCGTCAGCGAGCTAAAGCGGTTGGTGAGCAGGGTACGAAAAAAATTCCGGTTGGTCTTCTTTGTGACTTCAGTTGAGATTGTCATAATAATTATCCTTATCCAGAATTACCAACCTTTACCACCGATCAATTGTCCCAGCTCATCCACTGTCACCTTGTTGGCATCCAAAGGTTTGGAGACCCTGCCACCGAAGAAGACCAGAATGCGATCGCTATATTGCAGTACTTCATCCAGATCAGAAGAAATGAAGATGATACTGGCGCCTTCTTTGCAGCGCTGCTTCATTTTGTTCCAGATATACATGGAGCTTTCAATATCCAGCCCTCGGGTCGGATGATCCAGCAACAACAAGCGCAGCGGTTGCCGCAACAAAGCCAGCTCAGCACGCTGCTGGTTCCCGCCAGACAGGGACTCAATGTTGATCTCCGGGGTACCTTTGATGTTGAAGTCTTTGATGCGGTGTTCGGTCAGCTTCTGAGCTGATTTTTGATCAATAAAGAATCCAGCCTGTTTTTCGGCCAGAATAAAATGTTCATTCAAGTTCAAGCCAGCGATCAGCCCCTCTTCCAGACGAGCGGCAGGTAAAAAGGAGATCCCGGCTTCTTTAAAATCAAAATAATGCCGGCCAACCAGGTCGATCCGTTGGTCTTCTTCTTTACTTATATAAATGTGGCCACCTGAAGGCCGTACGATACCAGCCAAAGCACGTAAGATCTGACCTTGACCTGAACCTTCCATGCCAGCCAGCCCGATCACTTCGCCTTTTTGAATGCAGAAATTGACTTCTTTAATGGGTAAACGTACATCATCGATCCGAAGATCGGAAATTTCAAAGTTGAGGTTTTCTTGCGAAGCACACTCTTTTTCAGCGCGTGCCAGTTTTTTACCAAACATCAATTCAACCAGTTTATCCGTCACATAGGGCGGCCGCATCTGGCCAACATTCTTCCCTGCCCTAAAAACATCCACCTGGCTGCAAAGCATTTCCACTTCTTCCAATTTATGAGAGACGAAAATGACCGATTTTCCCTGTTTGGAGAGTTTCTTTACAGTGGCAAACAATTGCTGTTTCTGTGAAGCTGAAATACCTGTGGTGGGTTCATCCAGGATCAACACTTCAGCACCCAGCCAGAGCAGCCGCATGATCTCAAGCTGCTGGCGTTCGCCTACAGTCAAATGCTCAATGTAGGCATCTGGTGAAATTGAGAAATTAAATTGCTCAAGCAGGGCCTTAAATTCTGTCTGGACTTTCTTCCGGTTGGGAAGCATCCCTTCGTTGCTGCCGATAATGAAATTATCGATCACTTTCATGGGGGGAAAATCTAACGGGTCCTGGTGCAGCATACCGATTCCCATACGAACAGAATCGGCTGGTGAAGCGATGGTTACTTTCTTACCGTCCAATAAAATATCACCCGAATCCGCTTGATACAGACCCGAGAAGATCTTCATCAGGGTGCTTTTTCCCGCGCCATTCTCACCCAAAATCCCCTGTACGTCCCCTGATTTTACATGGAGAGAGATGTGGTCATTGGCATGGACTTTGCCAAAGGTCTTATCTATGTTACGAAGCTCAACATCCATGGAACCTCTTCTCGTGATTAATAGAGATGGAGGGAAGGCAATTGAATGCCTTCCCTCCAAAAACTTATCTATTTAGCGACGCTGTCGCCGGTCATACCTTCAAGCAATTGAGGCAGATACCAGATTTCCTGGTCGGTGGCTGCAACGCCATCAGCGAGGAAGGCGGATCCGTCCTGATAGTTCAACGGGCCTTTCCAGAGGTTCAAACCACCAGCCAACTCAGCAATGAAGGAATCGAGTTTGGCAGATGCATCTTCGGACAAGCCAGCGCTCTTCTTGAAACCGATGACAGAGGTATCAGGATTGTTGATGTCAGTCCAATCGGGACCGCCCCAGACAAACTGACGAGTATAGGTTCCATCCTGCACGGATTTGATAACGGGCAGCATCATAACGCCCCAGTTGAAGTACGGAGCGCCCAGGCAAGCATCGGGGGCAATATCGCAGGCAGCTTCATAGTCATACTGCACAGCATAAACATCCTGACCCTGATCGCGGAATTTCTTGGCTTCGGTAACAGCTTCGGTGGAATCAATACCAGAGATGACCACATCATAACCAGTGGAGAAGAAGTTGTCAGCAACCTGAGTAGGATCAAGGGTAACACCCGGGATGTTGAACCACATGCCGATCCAAACAACGTTGAAATCAAGCGGGGTGGTCTGTTTGGCAACGTTCTTCCAGCAGTAATTGGCGCCGAGGTAAGCAGCGGCAGCCAGACGGCGGGTTTCGTCATTGATCAATGGTCCGAGGAAACCAACTTTACCGGTTTTGGTGGTCAAAGCTGCGGCGCAGCCAGCCATCATCTTGCCATATTCCATGCGGCCCATCAGGTCAGATTCGCTGGTGAGGGTATCATCATAGCGTTTGCCATCTTTCCAGGCGAAATCACCAGACAGCCAGATCACGGGAACATCGGGGTGAGCTTTTGCAAATTCAGTGACGCCATCTTTCATATCATCTGAGTTGAAGACGATGGCTTTGGCACCACGTTCGTAAAGCTGTTCGGCGAACTGAGCAGCAGTAGTGTTGGGGTTGGAAGAAGTATTGACATTGTCAGCGTAGATGAATTTGGTGTTGGGGAGTTTGCTCTCAACATACTGAGCGCCGACGTAGGTGGCAGTTGACCAACCATTGTCATTATAGGGACCAACCAGCAGCATACCAAAGACGAACGGTTCTGCACTGGCGGGGGCTTCAGTTGCAGCGGGAGCTTCGGTAGCAGCAGGGGCTTCTGTGGCGGGAGCCACAGTGGCTGTTGCACAGGCAGACAGTGCAAGAGCAGCAATAAGGATCAGACTAACAACGAGCCAAATACGTTTAGAAAACATTATTCTCCTCCTGAGAATCGGAACAATAGGGTTTACAAAACGAAAAACACTGGAAGCAAGCTAACTAAGGTTAACTCCACCTCCTTTCCTGGCAGAAGTCGCAATTGTAGTCTTTCAAGTGAGAAATCAATCACGCTAAACTTCCTCCAGAAATATTCCGGGGAAGTCAAATACCCTCCTATTGTACACAAGCACCCGTTGCTTAAAACTTAAAATATAACTAATTTTAAGTTTTTTAACCGTCATAGCAACCGCCTTTCAAGCCCTGCCCGGGTTTTCATCCGGGCAAGGCTCATCAAGACTACGTTACTTTACGATCCAGGTTCCCGTTTCACCTTTCAAAGCACGACCAATATTCTCAGGATTCGTGATCAGTGCTTCTTTTCCGCCATGTTCAAGGTAATTCAAGATTGCCTGGATCTTGGGCAGCATGGATCCTTTGGCAAAATGACCATCGGCCATATATTGCTTGGCTTCTGCCACGGTCATCTTGTCCAGCCACTTCTGATCGGGTTTATTGAAATTGATTGCAACTTTCTCGACTGCGGTGCTGATGACAAACAGGTCAGCGTTGATGAGGTTGGCCAGAACGGAAGAACCGAAGTCCTTGTCGATCACGGCTTCAACCCCAATCAAATTGCCCTTATCGTCTTCGATGACAGGGATGCCACCGCCACCCACACCAACCACTGTGAACCCGGCTTCGATCAATTTCTTGATGGCGTCGGCTTCTACAATGCGCTGCGGGATGGGAGAGGGAACCACACGCCGCCAACCGCGGCCAGCATCTTCAACCACTGACCACTTGTCTTTTTCGGCGTGTTCTTTGGCAGTCTTCTCGTCCATAAAGGAACCAATGGGTTTGGATGGATTTTGGAAGGCTTTGTCGTTCTTATCCACAATGGTTTGGGTCACAACGGCCACGGATTGCTTCTTCACACCACGAGCCTTGAACTCATTGTCCAGGGCCATGGCGAACATGTAGCCAATGGATCCTTGAGAATCTGCGCCACAGTAATCCAGCGGTACCGGGTGAAGCTCACCAATGGAAAGCTCAGACCGGCGCAGAATGAAACCAACCTGCGGACCGTTACCGTGGGTGACAACAACTTCCCAGCCCTGTTCGATCATGTCCACAATGTGGCGCATTGATTCGTAACCGGCTTCGTACTGATCTGGAATGCTGCGATGTTTCTCATCTTTGATCAGGCTGTTACCGCCAACGGCTACTACTGCAACACCTTTCTTATCTACCATTCTTAGTCATCTCCAAAAAGATTTGATTAACTCATCGTCAAAGCCATGACGGCTTCTTGCACATGCATTCGGTTTTCAGCTTCGTCGTACACAACGGACTGGGGACCATCCATTACGCCATCGGTCACTTCAATGTTGCGGTCGGCGGGCAATGGGTGCATGTAAATGGCATCCGGCTTGGCCAATTTCATACGGCGCTCGTCGGTGATCCAGCTTTCGTACTTCTTAATGATCTTGGCGCCTTCTTCAGGGTCAGGGGTATGAACCATGGCACCCCAGGACTTGGCGTAGATGATATCGGCATCTTTGAAGGCTGCGTCCATATCATCCACCACCTCAAAACCGGTGCCAAATTTGGCAGCCTGTTCGCGAGCCTGATCCATTATCTCGGGCATCAGCTTGAACTCAGGTGGATGGGCCAGGACAACATCCATGCCAAAGCGCGGCATCTGCAAGACCAGAGACTGGGGAACAGACATCGGTTTTTGGTAGGAGGCTGCATAAGCCCAGGAGACCACCATTTTCTTGCGACGCAGATCGCGGCCTTTTTTCTCAACAATGGTCATCAGGTCGGCCAAGCATTGGAAGGGATGGTAAATATCGCACTGCATGTTCAGCACAGGCACGCGAGAGGCTTTGGCAACTTCGTTCAAATAACCATTGCCAATTCCCCAATCCACGTGGCGGATGGCGATGCCATCAAAATAGCGGCCGAAGATCTCGCCAATCTCTTTGGGAGTATCGCCGTGGGAGATCTGGGTGGTGCGGGATTCAATGAATGCGGCATGTCCGCCCAGGTGAGCCATACCCGCTTCAAAAGAGCCGCGGGTGCGGGTGCTGCTAAAGAAGAAGAGCATGGCCAACACTTTATCGCGCAGGTAGGGGGTCAATTCGTTCAAAGCGCGTTTGCGTTTGAGATCGAAAGCCACCTCAAGAACGGTTTCCACTTCCTCTTTTGAAAAATCCAGGTCGCCGATCAGATCGCGACCGTGTAAGAAGCTTTGCATAAAATGCCTCCTATTCCATCTTGCCCAATACGAGGCCCAACAGAGCCATACGCATCACGACACCGTTGAAGGCTTCCTGCCAGTAGCGGGACCAGCGGGTGATGTCTACATCAGCCGGGATCTCATCCATACGCGGCAGGGAGTGCAGCAGAATGGCGTCAGATTTGGCTTTTTTGCCCAACAATTCACGGGTAATCTTGTAATTGGCGGGGGTCATACCGTGTTCACCGGCTTCCTGGCGGCTCTTGGTGTAATCGGGCTGTACAACCGGCTCTACCAGAATAACGTCAGCTTCAGCAATGGCCTGCTCTACATGCTCAGCTTCTTTGAAGTTGAGGTTGTAAGCTTTGAGTTCTTCTTTGAATTCAGGGGTCAGGGTCATGCCCTCAGGTGCAACATAAGTAATGGGACAATCAAACTGGGTCAGTGCGTAAGACAAAGAGTGCATGGTGCGCATGCGCATATCACCAACAGCCAACCATTTGAGGCCATCAATGCGGCCTTTTTCGGTCAAGACGGTGTACAGATCGGTGAGGATCTGGGTGGGGTGTTCGCCCCAGCCATCACCACCATTGATGATAGGCACAGAGGACCACTTGGCGGCTTCCATGGGGGCACCCTGCTGGAAGTGGCGCATAACAATGACATCACCGTAATATTCGAGCATTTTGACGGTGTCTTTGATGGACTCCTGGTACCAGTCGCCGGCGCGGGTCATTTTGGCGTCAGAGAAACCGGTCACATGACCGCCCAAACGGTGCATGGCTGCTTCATGAGCCAGGCGGGTACGGGTGCTGGGCTGATAGAAAGCGGTGACCATGGTCTTCTCGGCCAAAAGGTCAGAATTGCGGCGGCTCTTGGCAATGGGGGCCATTTCATCGGCCACTTCAAATACATGGAAGAACTCTTCGCGTTCGAAATCTTTCAAAGAAAGAATGTCACGACCTGCAAAACTACGCATTTTATATCTCCTGAAAAAGTGATGAAAATTCAAATTTCACTGAAACTTGTAAAGGTAAGAACTTGAGTTGCCTGCCTCCTCTCCTGCTGAAACTTTCTACCCAATGCCATAATTTGAATCTACACGACGGACGACATGGAAGCGAAAGTATCCAGGCAGGAAATAACTGCTTGAATAATCTACGACGATCCCATTTTCATCGTAGAGGCGCGCCACAAATAAGAGCAGCACATCTCCACGTTGGATCTCTAATTTTTTGGCGATCTCAGCAGACGCTGAAACAGCCTGAATATCGGTAAAGGACTTGGATAATTTATGTGCCCCTTTACGGAGCATCAGGTCCAATACCGAACCGGTGAACCCTGAAGCCAGTTCCTGATCAGAAAGGATGTTGCGCGGCAGAATATCCGTCAGGTAGGCTACCGGGCGGCCTTCTGCTTTGATGACGCGGACCACTTTTACTAGCGGCGTGCCTTCGCTGATGTGCATGGCGTCGCCTTCATCAACAGAAGCCTTCACCTCGTTCACTTGCATCACACCCATCGATACCGGTAATCCTATTCGCTTGGCCAGGGTCTCAATGCTCTCCAACACTTCCAGCCCACTTTCTATCACCTTGAGCTGTCCGACCACAAATGTGCCCACGCCCTGACGGCGGCGTACCAACCCCTGCCCTTCAAAAGTTCGCATGGCTTCACGCAGGGTGGCCCGAGAAACGCCCATCTTCTTGGCCAGTTCCGGTTCAGCCGGTAAGCGGTCACCCGGGTTGGCTTCCTGGATCAGGGTCGCTAATTCGTTCTGCAGCCGTTGGAACGGATGCGGATTGGCTATTTTTTCAGAATCGCTAGCAAAATTTGCCATTAAGAATCTACTCTCACTTCAAAGGTTCTATCACGGGGATAAAATCAAATTTGGTCACATCTACCAATCCCAGGTCGGAAATCCTTAATTCAGGGATGACCACCAGGCCGATGAGGCTGAGCTGCATGTTGGGATTGTTGAGCAGACAACCGCAGCTCTTGAACCCATCCAGCACACTGGCCGCTTTTTTGGCTACCACAGCCGCATGTTCATTCGACATCAGCCCGCCGATGGGCAATTCCACTTTACCGATCACCTGGCCTTGTTTGACGACCACCTGCCCACCCCCACACTCGGCCAGGGTATTGGCGGCTATGGCCATGTCCTCGTCATCTGTGCCCACCACAACCAACTGATGGCTGTCATGCGCAACAGTGGTAGCGATGGCGCAGGGAACATTGAAGCCAAAGCCAGAAACCAACCCTACCTGCACGGTGCCTGAAGCATGGTGCCGGTCAATGAGGGCTACTTTACAAATATCCTGAGACAGGTCGGCTTTGATCTCGCCCTGTTGATTTTTCATCTTCAGCTTCAAATGGCGGTTGGGCGCCTGGTTTTCGATGATGCCAATTACATTGGCCATCACTTCGCTGCCATTTTGATATTCCAGACGGAAATCGCTTGCAGAGACGGAGTGTTTTAGATGGACAGACTGGCAAGCCCAATCAGCATATTCAATACTGGGCAATTCGATCAAGACCTTGCCTTCACGGGCTACTTCCACCCCGCGGGCGATCACCAGTTCGGCATTGAAGTTCTGCAGGTCTTCTACAAGTAAAATATCGGCGTAACGGCCAGGGGCGATCATGCCCATCTCGCGAGAAACTCCGAAATGTTCGGCGGTATTGATGGTGCACATCTGCAGCGCGATCATCGGGTCCAGACCCTGGCTGACGGCGTGGCGCACCACCCGGTCAATGTGGCCTTCTTGCACCAGAGTGGCAGAATGGCAGTCATCCGTACACAGGATGAACCCGCGCGGATTCAGGCCGGCCTCGGTGACGGCTTTTACCTGGGCAGCTACATCATGCCAGGCAGAACCATAGCGCATCATCACCTTCATGCCCTGGCGAGCTCTGGCAATGGCGCCTTCTTTGGTGGTGCCTTCATGGTCGTCTTGCGGACCACCGGCCAAATAGCCGTGGAAAGGTAACCCCAGATCTGGGGAGGCGTAATGCCCCCCGATCACTTTACCGGCGCAGCGTGTGGCAGACATTTCTGCGTGCACCTTATCGTCACCCATAAAGACGCCGGGGAAATTCATCATCTCGCCCAGACCGATGATGCCTGGCCAGGTCATGGCTTCAGCGACTTCGGTTGGGCCAAGCACAGCGCCAGGAGTTTCAAAACCCGGAGCGGAGGGAACACAGGAAGGCATCTGAATGAAAACATGGATCGGCTGCTGAGCGGCGTCATCTACCATCAGACGCACTCCGCGTAAGCCGAACACATTGGCGATCTCGTGCGGGTCGGCAAACATGCCGGTGGTGCCGTGGGGCATGGCGGCGCGCACAAACTCGGTCACCGTCAGCATGCCAGATTCAACATGCATGTGGCCATCTAATAAACCGGGAACCAGGTACTTCCCCTGAGCATCGATCACGTGGGTAGATTCGCCAATGGCATGGCTGGCATCTTCCCCAACATACGCAATTCGCCCCTTGCGGATGGCGATATCCGTATTGGGGATGATCTCTCCGGTTTGCACGCAAACCCATTTGCCATTGCGGATCACTGTGTCGGCAGGCACTCGCCCCATGGCGCAATCCACCAGATCGCGGGCGTTTTGTAACCAGAAAGAATCCATTCCCATTTCAGTTCCCTTTCATAAGATCGCTGGTTCAGCCTTCGAGTAGCCGTTTGGCTGCCCGGTTATGCGCTTCGATGTGTTTGGGCAGGTCCAGCCCAACCAATTTGCCTTTGTTCACCACCACTTTGCCGTGAACTACGTTGTAATCTACATTTTGGGGTTGGCAGAAAACAACGGCCGCCACCGGGTCGTGCAAGGCGCCGGCATAATCCAACCGGTTCAAATTAATACCGATGAAATCTGCACACTTGCCCACTTCTAATGAACCCAGATCTTTGCGGCCCAAAACTGCTGCACCGCCGCGCGTGGCCAGTTCCAATGCCTGCCGGGCGGTCAGCAGCTCTCCGCCAGTGGAAGAGAGCGATGCCCCTTCAAGCCCTGCCCGTAAGCGAGCCAACAGCATGGCCTGACGAGCCTCCCCCAACAGGTGTGAGCCGTCATTGCTGGCAGAACCATCCACGCCAAGCCCGACCTTCACGCCAGCTTTTATATACTCGCGCAAGGGGGCAATACCGGAGGCCAGCCGCATGTTTGAAGAGGGACAATGCGCCACGCCACAACCTTCATGGGCATAAACTTCGATCTCCTCTTGTTTTATATGCACAGAATGGGCGAACCAGACATCCGGCCCCACCCAATCGAGCGACTGCATATACGCAACCGGGCGGTAACCAAACGTATCCAGGGTGAATTGTTCTTCATCCTGGGTCTCAGCCAAATGTGTGTGCAAATGTACACCGTACTGACGGGCCAATTTGGCACTCTGCTTCATCAGGTCCCCCGTCACACTGAAGGGAGAGCAAGGCGCCAGAACGATCTGGACCATGGCGCCGGCTTTGGGGTCATGATATTTTTTGATCAATCGTTCACTATCGATGAGAATATTCTCTTCGCTGTCCACCACGCTATCAGGGGGCAGGCCACCTTTGCTCTGGCCCAGGCTCATAGATCCACGCGAGGCATGCAGCCGAATTCCCACTGTTGAAGCTGCTTCGATCTCGTCATCCAGTTTGGAACCGTTGGGGAACAGGTACAGGTGGTCAGAGGCGGTGGTGCAGCCCGAAAGTGCCAGCTCGGCCAGAGCCGTCTGGGTGGAAATGCGGATATCTTCCGGGTTCATACGCGCCCAGATAGGATAAAGCGTCTTTAGCCAGTTGAACAGATTGGCATTTTGGGCCGCAGGCACTGCCCTGGTCAAGGTCTGATAAAAATGGTGATGGGTATTGATGAGCCCTGGCAAGACAATATGCCCGCTCATATCCAGCACTTCATCGGCGCTGGTGGGTAATTCTGAGCTCTCTCCCACCTGTTCAATAAAACCGTCGCGTATAAAAAGACCACCACCCGGGATCTCCCGGCGGTGGTCATCCATCGTCACTAAAAGCTGCGCGTTCTTAATCAAAAGTGTGGTCATGGGTTAAAAGTCCTGCAAATGAGAACCGTTTAGCGAGCGAGATTGGAATTGTCTGACAACTATACCAACAGTTTACTCATATTCATGAGAAAAGTCAATTGTCAGACAACATGATATTTGTCATTTAATGAAGGCGATCAGGAGGCTCCTTTATCGGCCAATTCAGCAGCGTGAAAAGTGTTGCGCAAGAGCATGGCAATGGTCATAGGACCCACCCCACCCGGTACCGGGGTGATGGCGCCTGCCACCTGAGCAGCTTCTGTATAAGCCACATCCCCAACCAGACGATAGCCGCGCGGTTTGCTGGCATCTTCCACCCGATTGATGCCCACATCGATGACCACAGCTCCTGGTTTGATCCAACTGCCTTTCACCATTTCCGCTCGGCCCACTGCGGCCACCAACACATCTGCTTGCCGCACCACTTCTGGCAGGTTACGGGTTCGCGAATGGCACACCGTCACCGTAGCATTGGCACGGATGAGCAAAAGGGCCACTGGCATGCCCACAATATTGGAGCGTCCCAATACCACCGCATTCACGCCTTCCAGAGAAGGAAGCTGTTTTTCCAACATATACATCACCCCGGCCGGGGTACAGGGAACAAATAACGGCTCCCGTCCCTTCTGAGCCAGACGGCCAATGTTGACCGGGTGAAATCCATCTACATCTTTGGCCAACGAGATGAGGCTGAGCACGCTTTCTTCGTCCAAACCGGTGGGCAAGGGCAATTGAACCAGAATCCCGTTCACTTTTGGATCACGGTTCAGATCTGCAACCAGTTTTTCCACTTCCTGCTGGCTGGCGCTGGCGGGCAGCTCAAAACCAAAGGACTCTATACCCACCTCTGCGCAGGCTTTCTGTTTTGACTTTACATAAGATTGCGAAGCCGGGTTCTCTCCAACCAGGACAGTGGCAAGGCCTGGACGAGATTTGCCTGCTTTCACCCGCTCCTGTACCTTGAGTGCCACTTCAGCGCGGATCTGATCAGCCAATAATTTGCCATCGATCACTTGTGCAGTCATCATCACCCTTTCACAACAGATTTATTTATTTAATTATACCTACCCACAGATTAACTTCAAATTCTCAATTTATAGGTGAGGCAAATTTCCACAAAATGGATGAAATAATCAGGTTCACCTCATGGTAGAATAATCGAGCAAGCATCTATCCTTTTGGAGGATTATCTATGAGCAAGATTTGTGTGGTGGGAACCGGATATGTGGGACTGGTCACCGGAACCTGCTTTGCGGACCTGGGGAATGACGTCACCTGCCTGGACGTGGATCACAACAGAATTGATAAGCTGTTGCAGGGCGAAATGCCCATCTATGAACCTGGCCTGGAACAACTGGTGGAACAGAACGTTAAAGCCGGCCGCTTGAAATTTACCACCGATTACACTTCCGCACTTGATAAAGCTGAGTATGCCTTCATTGCCGTTGGCACCCCCTCAGGCACTGATGGCGAAGCCGATCTGCAGTATGTACGTTCCGCCGCTGAGAAGATCGCCGATCTGGTCGATTGGCCTATTGTTGTGATCAACAAATCGACTGTGCCGGTTGGCACTGGCGATTGGGTCTCTGATATCATCAACAACCGCCGCAAGAACCGCCCCCTGGAATTCAGTGTGGTTTCCAACCCCGAATTCCTGCGCGAAGGTTCAGCTATTGGCGATTTCATGACCCCTGACCGCGTCGTGCTCGGTTCACTCAACCGCGATGCCGCTCAGAAAGTTGCCCAGTTATATCAGCCCCTGCGCTGTACCATCATGATCACCGATCTGCGCACCGCAGAGATGATCAAATACGCTTCCAATGCCTTTTTGGCTACCCGAATCTCTTTCATCAACGAGATCGCAAATATGTGCGAAGAACTCGGTGCAGATGTGAACGAAGTGGCTCGTGGCATGGGCTTAGACAAACGTATCGGCCCCAGTTTCCTGGATGCCGGGCTTGGCTGGGGTGGCTCCTGCTTCCCCAAAGACGTCAAAGCGTTGGAACACATGGCCGTTCTCAATGGCACTCACCCGCAGTTGCTGCAGGCCGTCATGGAGATCAACCGCAATCAACGCCGCCGCGCTGTGATGAAAGTGCGCAAAGCGCTCGGTGGCAACCTGAATGGGAAAACCATCGGCGTTCTCGGTCTGGCTTTCAAACCCAATACCGATGATATCCGCGAATCCCCTGCCCTTGAGATCATTCACCTGTTGCAGAATGAAGGTGCCACTGTAAAATCTTATGACCCGCAGGCCATGGAGAACGTGGCCAAGGTTTCCCCCAAGACCGTCTTGTGTGAGAATCCCTATCAGGTTGCCGATGGCGCTGACGCGCTCATCCTGGCCACCCAGTGGAACGAATTCAAGCAGCTTGATTTCGCCCGAATTCACACGATGATGAACAAACCCATCTTGTTGGATGGCCGCAACCTTTGGGATGCAGACACCCTGCGTGCGCTGGGTTTCAAATACATCGGCGTGGGTCGCGCAGTCAACGGTCATAAAGAAGAGTAGAGTCTCAATTTGAAGAACAAAAGGCGATCATTTTGTTGAATGATCGCCTTTTTTGTTTGCTTGTTTCTTGAATAATTTATGTAAATCATACACATTAGTGATAATAATTATCTAGTAAGGAGAATTATTATGTCTGCACACGATTTTCAAGTAAAAGATGCCAAAGGAAACACGATCGAACTCAAGCAATATGCCGGCAAAGTTTTGTTGATCGTCAACACTGCCAGTAAATGTGGTTTCACCCCACAATACGCCGGGTTGGAAGAACTCTACAAGAAATATCAAGAAAAGGGGCTTGTGATCCTGGGTTTCCCCTGCGACCAATTCGCCCACCAGGAACCGGGCAGCGATGCAGAGATCCAGAGTTTCTGCCAGATGAATTATGGGGTAACCTTCCCTGTTATGTCCAAGATCGAGGTCAATGGCAAGAATGCCCACCCACTCTACAAGTATTTACGCTCAGAAGAGAAAGAACTTTTGGGAGATTCGATCAAATGGAACTTCACTAAGTTCCTGATCGATAAACAGGGCAATGTGGTGGAAAGATTTGCCCCCAATTTTGAACCTGCTGAGATTGCGCCTGAAATCGAGAAATTACTTTAGAAATCAGTACAACTAAGCAATTAAACGAATTACCGGCGGAGCCCACCGCCGGTAACCCGTCCTAGAAAAGAAGAGAATAATTTACGAACCAGAACGAAGATGATCAACGATCTTTTGTAACATTTCGTCACGCACGTTTCTAAACGCTTGTATCCGTAGTTCTAAAGACCCCACCATTTGCGTAGGATCATAAAACCCAATATGTTCTTTTAACCCTTTCCCCAACCACACCGGGCAATTGAGGCTTGCTCCTGTACACATGGTGATCACGCGGTCAAACTCTTTACCAATGTAATCATCCACACTCTTGCTGTAGCCGTGATGTTCAACGCCTAATTCTTGCAGTACTTTTATCGCCAATGGGTGTACATATCCCGCTGGGACGATCCCGGCGCTGTACGCATGCCATTCATCTTTTAGAAAGTAGTTGACCAATGCTTCGGCCATTTGAGATCGGCAGGAATTTCCTGTACATAAGAACAAGACCGATCTTTTTCCAACAAATGATTGCGTACTCACAATTTCAGTATAGAAGCGCTTGTTTAACAGCTTCTAATGGTTAAGTTAATATCTGCTTAATTTGTATATAGGTACGATCAATATTTGATATAATTAGTCGAAATTCAAAGGAGGATTTTATGGGGCTTTTTACATGGATCGTTGTCGGCGCCATCGCCGGTTGGCTTGGCAGTAAAGTGGTCAAAGGCCGTGGCAGTGGTTTGCTGATGAACATCATTATTGGCGTGGTCGGTGCTTTACTCGGTGGCTGGGTAGCGGGTCAGTTATTGGGTCTGTCCAATGCCATTACCGGGTTTAACCTCACCACCCTGCTGGTTGCATTTGGCGGATCCGTTTTGTTGCTCTTCATCCTCAAACTGCTTCGCAGGTAATCAACCCGTTTCTAAAATAAAACCCGCTTCCAAAAGAAGCGGGTTTTGTTTTACTTCAATTCCTGGCGATGAACCTTCAGGTAATCTTTGAGAAATTGACCTGTATAAGATCTGGGTTCATTGACAATATCCTTAGGCGTGCCACAGGCGATCAGTTCGCCACCGCGGTCACCACCTTCCGGCCCCAGGTCCACCAGGTAATCCGCCACCTTGATAATGTCCAGGTTGTGTTCAATGATGAGCACGGAATTACCCGCCTCTACCAGACGCTGCAAGACTTCGATCAGCATGTGAACATCCGCTGCGTGCAGGCCTACAGAGGGTTCGTCCAGCACATACAGGGTTCGCCCGGTTGCCCGCCTGGATAGCTCTTTGGCCAATTTGACCCGCTGCGCCTCGCCGCCAGAAAGTGTGGTGGCCGGCTGCCCTATGCGGATGTAGCCAAGGCCAACATCTTGCAAAGTCTTCAGCTTGTTATAGATGGCCGGAATGTTAGTGAAGAGGTCCAATGCAGATTCCACGGTGGTATCCAGCACATCTGCAATAGACAAGCCCTTGAACTTGACTTGCAGGGTTTCGCGGTTAAAGCGTGCCCCGTGACAAACATCGCAAGGCACATAAACATCAGGCAAGAACTGCATCTCAATGCGCAGTTGACCCTGCCCCTGGCAAGCCTCGCAGCGGCCGCCGTGGACATTGAACGAGAAGCGGCTCGACTTGTATCCGCGCATTTTGCTCTCTGCCATGCCGGCAAAGAGGTTGCGGATCTCATCAAACATGCCGGTATACGTCCCCGGGTTCGAGCGTGGGGTGCGGCCGATGGGTGACTGATCAATGTTGATGACCTTGTCCAGGTACTCCAACCCCTCTACACGGTCCATCAGACCTGGCTGAGTATGAGCGCCGTTTAGTTCACGCGCCAGCAGGTTGTACAGCACATCCACCATCAACGTAGATTTCCCTGAGCCCGAAACGCCAGTGATGCACACAAACTGACCCAGGGGAATCTCCACCGTTAAATTCTTTAAGTTGTTTTCGCGTGCACCTACGATCTTGAGCATTTTGCCATTGCGGGGATGCAGCTCCTCCGGGATGGGAACCTGTTTGCGGCCAGAAAGGTATGCACCCGTCAGGCTTTCCTCGCTCTTCAAAATATCCTCAACGGTGCCTTCGGCCACCACCCTTCCGCCACGCTCGCCAGCGCCAGGACCAAGATCTACGATCCAATCCGCTGCACGGATGGTTTCTTCATCGTGTTCCACTACCAACACGCTGTTGCCCTGGTCGCGTAAATGTTTCAACGTTTCAAGAAGACGGTCATTGTCACGTGGGTGCAGACCAATAGAAGGTTCATCCAGCACATACAGCACACCCATCAGATGCGATCCGATCTGAGTTGCCAGGCGGATGCGCTGCGCCTCCCCACCAGAGAGGGAACCGGCTGAGCGATTAAGAGTGAGGTAATCCAGGCCAACGTCCACAAGGAACCCCAAACGTGCCTGGATCTCTTTGAGGACCCGTTCCACAATGGAGATCTGCCGAGTTGTCAGCACCACATCCGGCTGGGCCAGCCGTTTGATAAAGTCCAGGGTGCGGTTGACAGGCCACTTGGTGACCTCAACAATATTAGCGTCATCAATAGTTACTGCCATAGCCTCAGGCCGTAAACGCTGACCCTTGCAGGTAGGGCAAGGTCGATCATTCATGAACTCGGTGATCTTGTTGCGAATGTATTCTGAGTTGGTTTCGCGGTAACGGCGTTCCAGGTTGGGGATCACCCCTTCAAAAGCCGCCTGGAAGGAGGTCTGCCGTTCGTTACGGCCTTCCATTTTGATGTCAATGGCCTCGCCCTGGGTGCCGTACAGGATCACTTTTACCTGTTCGTCCTTAAGCGTGTTGACCGGCGCGTCCAGATCGATGTGGTACTTTTTGGCAACGGCTTCCACCATCTGCCAGTAATAGCCGCCCTGCTCTCGTGGACCGCTCCATTCAAGCGCAATGATTGCACCTTCGTTGAAGGAACGATCTTTATCTGGGATGAGCAAGTCCGGGTCGATCTCTTGTTTGCTGCCAAGGCCCTGACAATCGGGGCAGGCGCCGTGCGGGGTGTTAAAAGAAAATGTACGCGGCTCGATTTCCGGCAGGCTGATGCCATGTTCAGGACAAGCCAGATGTTCTGAGAAGAAAATATCCTGGGCGGGCTCTACAGAAAGGTTCTGAACCGTCAAATACCCTTCCCCCACCTTCAGGGCTGTTTCAACTGAATCAGTCAAGCGAGTACGAAAGGTTTTGGCGTCTGCGGCTTCTTCAGAGTGGTTGACCACCAGTCGATCTACCACAGCTTCAATGGTATGGATTTTATAACGATCCAGCTCAAGCTCCTCGTCCAGACTGTAGACAGTTCCATCTACACGCACCCTCACGAAGCCAGCCTTACGAACCTCTTCAAAGACTGCCTGGTAGGTTCCTTTGCGGGCTCTGACGATCGGAGCCAGGAGCAATAGTTTGCTGCCTTCAGGCATAGCCTCAATCTTATCCACCACTTCCTGGGCAGATTGTTTTACTACTACCCTGCCGCAGACCGGACAGTGCGGTACCCCCACACGCGCAAACAGCAAACGCATGTAATCGTAGATCTCAGTGACAGTGCCCACCGTGGAGCGCGGGTTGTGAGAGGTCGCTTTCTGGTCAATGGAAACCGCCGGCGAAAGGCCATCAATGGAATCCACATCCGGTTTTTCCATCTGTCCCAGGAACTGACGTGCGTAAGAAGACAGCGATTCCACATAGCGGCGCTGCCCTTCTGCAAAGATCGTATCAAAGGCTAGAGAGGACTTTCCGGAACCGGAGAGTCCTGTAATGACCACTAGTTTGTCCCGCGGAATTTCCACGGTGATATTTTTTAGGTTATGGCTTCTTGCCCCAACGACTCGAATGTTATTTTGCATGGTTACCCTACTTGAACATATTTTCTATACCAGTATTTTATCATAAAACGCAACAGAGAATTATATCAGGCGTGTCAAGTCGATTTTTTAAGAATAGAGGCGCCCAACTTTTGTTGAGCGCCTCTATGGTTGAGCAACCTTTTACTCCAGATCTACGGTTGTATATTGCTCGTACTGGTTGCCATCCAGGTCCTCAGCGATGAAACCGATTACGTAGGTACCCCTTGGACCAATCACTTCTTCCCAGGTGATGCCCGATTCTCCGATGGTGATGGTGCCGCCTTCTTGCATGCTTGTCTCTACAAAATAGCCATTCTCGTCGAGTGTAATCCATTGGTCGTAGATTGTGAACTGGTCACCCGTTGAGGGGATGATCTCGCTCATTCCGCCAGTGAAATCATCCTTGGCATACCCATAAACGCTGTCCAACTTGCCGTCTTTCAGATACATCACCGCTGCGGTGGGAGCTTTCTCACCAGCATAATAGTACTGACCAAAGACAGCGTAGGTAGATTCTTCATCCGGGGCGCCGTAATCTGCCGGCTCAATGAGCGCAAACTCAGAAGTATTCCCATCGTTCAGGTTAAACACAGTGCCATCCCATTCAAAATCCACATGTACACTGTCCGAGTCTCCCCAATCTGGGTAATAGACGCCAGAGAGATCTTTTGTGTCATCCGCGAAAATAAAATCTTTGTCTGCGATCAAAATACTATTGGAGTCTTCGTCGTAGTAGCCGATAAACGTATAAATAAACCCGATCTTGCTACCATGCACTGTTGTTGAAAATGTCACCGGGTTCTCTTCGCTAGCCGTATCAGAAGAGACTTCGATCTCATCCATAGTCAGCTCTTCTGCACCAGGAGCCACCGCCTCACTGACGTTTTCAAACTGAGCGACAGTCCCAGTGACCGGGTTATATTCTTGCAGGCCATAATGGAATGCCAGGAAATCATCCCAGGAGGATTCTGCGGCAAAATTTTCTGCCACGTCCTGATAGCTCTCAATACCAGAAAGATCTTCTGACATAAAGAGATCCGATACGGGATAATAAATGGCAATCCCGTTGGAACCAGGGCGATCTTCCCCGTGAACTTCAGCAATTACGGCATTTGAGATCGCTTCTTTTAAGTCACTGGCTGCCTGTACAACCGCATTCGAGCCGGTCGATTCTCCAGCCAATTCTGCAAAATTGCCCAGGTCTATGTATGATGCGGGTTCTTCATCGCCAAATACACTTTCATAAGACTGCGCGTACGCCCGTGCTTCGGCAATTGTGGGCTGATCTTCATCTACCAATACATCAGTAAATTTGTTCAGTGAACTTACCAGAGCGGGCACCTGTGAGAGATCAACAGCAGTGAGGGTGACAGTGCCGAAGAAATCTGCCACAGCTTCCTCTTCTGTATATTCCTCTTCACCCATTAGAACATAGCGTGCATCTTCATCCAAAATACGCTCATCCTCAACAATATACGAACCAACTACCTCATGGGCTAGTTCTTCGCCAGTCATTGAAGGATTGTCTACCAGAGCTGAAAGGAAAGATTGATAGGCCCAACCCATGGCGGGTTCGGTTTCTTCAGAAGCAACAGAATACCTGGCATATGGCGTAAGAGCAGAAAAAACTTCCAGCTGGCTCATCAAACAGGCATCAAATCCAACAAATTCGAGCTTTCCACTACCAGTGGTAGTAACGATCTTGTTGAGCGCCTGAGTGATTTCGTTTAAATAAAGCTGGTCTTCCTCATCCGGATCAGGATCCGTCCAACCGCCTGGCCAACCCATACCGTGATCCGACAAAATAAGGGCATATTTTTTAGCAGGGTAATTCTCGATTGCCCAGGTAACATATTCGATCAGAGTCTCGCTGTCTGCCATATTCGTTTCACCCAGATCATCCAGCTCCTCGGAATTGATGGTTTCAAGATCATCATCCTGGGTCACATAAAAACGTTTGGTGCTCGTCCAATCACCATCGCCGTCAAATGCACCATCATACCGGTCAAACTGCGAGACGATGTTCACCTTATCTGTGGAGCCCACTTTTTCGGCTTCGTTGAGGTCGTAGAACATATCCTCTTCCAGAACATCATCATCCGCATCTTGATACAAAATCACTGTCCACTCCACGTCACCATCATATGAATTGGTTTCAGGAATATTTTCTTCTGCTGCTACGACAGTTTCACCTTCCTCAGCTGGTACAGTCTGTTCAGAAGGACTTTCTACATCTTCCGAGCAAGCAGTTAATAACAGCATGGCGAGGATGATGAAGAGTCTTGGAATAGCAGAAAACAGTCTCTTCAGGGAGCTTTTATTCGGTAGTTTCAATAAAGATGTGCTGGGGATCATATTAATAGACTCCAATATTGGTTAGAATTTTGTAAGAGTAATTTTACTAGATAATTGCATATTGATACAATTACATCATGTGAAATTTTCTGGATATTATTATACAATTTTGATAATTATTGTATAATATATAATAAAAAAGGAAGCGTTATGAATAACCGCATTGATCATCCTGTAAAGATTGCCATTGTAGGCGTCGGTAACGTTGGCGCCACATTCGCCTACGCGTTATTGGGCAGTGGCCTGGCTTCACAGATCGTGCTCATTGATGCAAATAAAACCCGCGCTGAGGGAGAAGCCATGGACCTGAACCATGCTGTACCCCTCACCCATTCAACCAAAATTTGGGCGGGCGATTACCCCGATTGTGCGGGTGCAGCCATCACCGTTATCACCGCTGGGACAGCTCAAAAGCCCGGCGAAACCCGGCTGGACTTGGTGCAGCGCAACTATTCCATTTATCAAAGTATCATTCCGCAGGTAGTCAAAGTCAACCCTGATGGCATTTTGCTGATCGCCTCCAATCCGTTGGATGTGCTCAGCTATGCAGCAATGAAACTTTCTGGCCTACCCGCCAACCGCGTCATCGGCTCAGGTACCATTTTGGATACTGCCCGTTTCCGCTATTTGCTCAGCCAACATGCAGGGGTAGACCCGCGCAGCGTGCACGCCTACATCATTGGCGAGCACGGCGATAGCGAAGTGCCCGTCTGGTCCGCCGCCAACATTGCTGGAATGAGCCTCACCGAGTTCTGCAAAATGAATTGCGACTCCTATGATCAATCAGATTACGATGAGATTTTTGCCCAAACCCGTGATGCCGCGTATCAGATCATTGAGCGTAAAGGCGCCACTTTTTACGGTATCGGAATGGGTCTGGTACGCATCTGTGAGGCCATCTTACGCGGTCAAAACACTGTCCTCTCCGTTTCCACCCTCATCCACGATTACTATGGCATTGATGATGTCTACCTCAGCCTGCCCTGCGTGATCGGCCGTGAAGGCGTACAAAAATTCATGCGCTTACCGCTGGATGAAAAAGAAGTTGACGGATTACAAAGTTCTGCCAAGATCCTCAAAGAGACCTTACACTCGCTCGGATTGTAAAAAAACGTTAACAAAGCCTTAACCCCGTGTTCTAGCCACGGGGTTTTTTTATAGATATGATTCTTGATACATCTTGTATAATCTATTTATCCTACCTGAAAGGAAAGTCTATGGAAAGCTCTATCAGTACTCCCGTTGAAGATGAAAAACTGCACAAGCGGGCGATACGTGCCTGGACCATGTATGACTGGGGCAATTCTGCCTTCGCCACAACCATCATGGCAGCCGTATTACCGGTATATTATTCGTCGGTTGCCGCTGGCAATCTGGCTCCAAACATTGCCACCGCCTATTGGGGGTTCACTTCCTCCATCTCTGCCCTGATCGCTGCAATCATCAGCCCAATTCTGGGCGCAGTCGCCGATTTCCGCGGCTCAAAAAAGAAATTCCTGGCCATCTTTATGATGCTGGGCGTTACTGGAACTGCCCTCCTTTATTTCATCCAATCAGGTGACTGGTTCCTGGCTTCCACCTTCTTCCTCTTTGGCAACATTGGTTTTGCCGGTAGCCTGGTGTATTATGATGCACTGCTTCCCCACGTGGCCCGTCCCGATGAGATCGATCAGGTCTCCTCACGCGGCTACGCCATGGGTTACATCGGCGGTGGTCTGCTTTTAGCTATCAACCTCGTCATGATCATGGTCCTGCCAGGACTGATCCCTGGCCTGGATGCAGGGCTGATGACCCGCCTCTCCTTTGTTACTGTGGCGGTTTGGTGGTTCTGCTTTACCCTGCCGTTGTTATTCAACGTCAAAGAGCCTCCGCGCCGCATTGTGGCCGGAGAAGAAAATCAGCATTCAATTATCGTTAGTTTCAAACGGCTTATCCAAACCTTCAAAGAGATCCGCAAATACCGCGATCTTTCTCTGGCCATGTTAGCCTTCTGGGTGTACGCCAACGGCATCGGTACCATTATCGTGATGGCCACAGCCTACGGTACCGAGTTGGGTTTTGGGCAGACCACCCTCATCGGCACACTTTTGATGGTGCAATTCGTAGCAGCGCCCTTTGCTTTCTTCTTTGGCTGGCTCTCCCGAAAGATCGGCACCAAAAAAAGCATTTACATCAGCCTCTCCATTTATACCGTCATCGCTATTGCCGGCTACTTTTTGTATCAGGAATGGCAGTTCTGGGTGCTCGGTTTCGCAGTTGCGACTGTACAAGGCGGCAGCCAGGCGCTCAGCCGCTCTTTGATCGGCAAAATGGTGCCAAAGGCTAAATCTGCTGAATTCTTTGGCTTCTTCAGTGTCTTTGAAAAATTTGCATCCATCCTGGGCCCTGCCATCTTTGGTGTGGTTTCCACCATCATGGGCCATTCTCGTCTCAGCATCGCCTCCCTGGTGATCTTCTTCGCCATTGGTATTTGGATCCTCACCGGTGTCGACGTGGAACGGGGTGTAAAAGTAGCTCAGAATGAAGATTCAGAAATGGTAACTGCAGAAGCTTAGTCAATATTCAATTATCAAAAAAAGACCTGAGGTGTGTCCACCTCAGGTCTTTTCTGTTATTGAGTGATCTGGTAAAGCTCCACCAGTACACCGCCAGCGCTCTTGGGATGGACAAAGGCCATCTTGCGGCCGGGCAGTACTTTGGGCGCCTCATCGATCATGCGCACGCCCTTTTCCTTCAGGTTGGCAATGACCCCTTCTATGTCGTCCACTTCAATGCAAAGGTGATGCATGCCTCCGCCGCGTTCGGCAATGAATTTGGCCACCCCGGAATCATCCGTGGTGGGGTTGACAAGTTCTACTTCGCTTTCGCCCACAGGTAAGAAGGCCACTTTGGCTTTCTGGCTGGGAACATCTTCAATGTGGCTAAGCTCAATGCCAAGGGCATCACGCCAAAATTTTAAGGACTCTTCAATATCTGCAACGGCAATGCCAATATGGTTGATCTTGATCGGTTTGGCCATGATCTCTCCTATGATTTGATGTTATCCCCACACCGGAGGCTGATATTCGCCCCAGGCTTTGCGCAGCACACCGCAGATCTCCCCCAGGGTCAGGTCGTGCTCCACACAGGTGATCAGCAGCGGCATAAGGTTTTCTTTTTGTTTGGCAGCAGCAGCCAGGGTGCCCAACAATTCTTCAGCTTTGGCAGTATCGCGGCCAGCGCGCAATTCCTGCAGACGTTGGCGCTGATTGGCCTCAATGGCAGGGTTCACTTTAAGGCGTTCCAGGTCCGATTTTTCTTCCACCTGGAAGGCGTTCACCCCAACGACAACCTGTTCTTTTTTCTCCACGGCCATTTGAGCTTTGTAGGCAGAATCGAGGATCTCGTTCTGCATAAAGCCTTTTTCAATAGAGGCGAGTGCACCGCCAAGATCGTCAATCTTGCGGATGTAGTCCATGGCGCGGTTCGCGATCTCATCGGTAAGATATTCCACAACGTAGGAACCTGCCAACGGGTCGATGGTATCTGCCACGCCGGATTCATAGGCAATGATCTGCTGGGTACGCAGGGCAGTCCTCACCGATTTTTCAGTGGGCAGCCACAGTGCTTCATCCATTGAATTGGTATGCAGCGATTGAGTACCGCCCATCACAGCCGCCAGGGCTTGCAACGTGACGCGTACAATATTATTTTCCGGCTGTTGAGCCGTGAGGGTGGAACCACCAGTCTGAGTGTGGAAGCGCAGCATCCAAGATTTGGGGTCCTTAGCGCCAAAGCGCTCGCGCATGATCTGTGCCCACAAGCGGCGGGCGGCCCGGAATTTGGCCACCTCTTCCAAAAAATCATTATGGGCGGCGAAGAAGAAGGACAATTGCGAGGCAAAGTGGTCCACTTCCAGCCCGGCACTGATGGCTGCCTTGACGTATTCAATGGCATCGGCCAGGGTAAAGGCCACCTCTTGCACGGCCGTGGATCCGGCTTCCCGGATGTGATAGCCTGAAATGCTGATGGTGTTCCAGTTGGGCACTTCCTTCTCGCAATACTGGAAGATGTCCGTGATCAGGCGCAGACTGGGTGTGGGCGGGAAAATATAGGTTCCCCTCGCCACATATTCTTTAAGGATGTCATTCTGGATGGTGCCGCGCAATTGTTTGGCGGTCACGCCTTGTTTCTTGCCCACCGCAATGTACATGGCCAGCAGCACCGCTGCCGGCGCATTAATGGTCATGCTGGTGGAAACCTTGTCCAAGGGGATCTGGTCAAAGAGGATCTCCATATCTTTGAGAGAAGAAATGGAAACGCCTACCTTACCCACCTCGCCCAGAGACATGGGGTCGTCAGCATCATAGCCGATCTGCGTGGGTAGGTCAAAGGCAACAGACAAGCCGGTCTGACCCTGATCCAACAGGTAGCGGTAGCGCCGGTTTGATTCTTCGGCGCTGGCAAAGCCAGCGTACTGACGCATGGTCCAAAAACGGCTGCGATACATGGTAGGTTGAACACCCCGGGTAAATGGATATTCACCGGGGAAACCTAATTTATCTAGATAATCAAAGTCTGAGGGGGTGGCTGCTCGCGGGAGAGGAATGCCAGAAGGGGAAGTGAATTCAGTTTTGCGTTCTTTAAACTTATCCACCACCGGCTTTACGGCCTTTTCCTCCCATTGCGCTTTCTCGTCTTCAAGGCTCATAGATACCTCTTCTTCAAGATTTGTTACGCACCCACAGTATACCTTAACTCCCCTGCGGGGAGCAGTGACAAAGATTATGGTAAACTGGGTAAAAGGGAAAGGGTGCTTACAATGAGTGATTTTCTCCAGCTTACGGTCGTTTTGATCGTCATTCTCATTGCAGCCAAGCTGGCGGGTTTTCTCAGTACCCGAATTCATCAACCTTCGGTTTTTGGTGAATTGCTTGTCGGTCTATTACTTGGGCCAACGCTGCTAAATCTGACCCACCTCTCATTCATCAGCAATACACATATAGAAAGTTTCATTGCTGACCTGGGAGAGCTGGGTGTCTTGCTCTTGATGTTCCTGGCTGGTCTTGAACTACACCTAAAGGACCTGGCCAAGAACACACGCGTGGCTGCCCTGGCAGGTGTGCTAGGTGTGGTCTTGCCTGTCGGCCTGGGTCTCCTCTTTGGCGAAATGACCGGCATGGATTTCAACCACGGCCTCTTCTTAGGGCTTACCCTGGGCGCAACCTCCGTATCCATCTCAGCGCAGGTATTGATCGAACTCAACCAGTTAAAGACCCGCGTAGGGCTAGCCCTGCTGGGTGCGGCCGTCTTTGATGACATTCTGGTCATCCTTTTGCTTTCCACCTTCCTGGCCTTTCTTTCTGGTGGCAGCAGCTTTGTAGAGATCGCCCTGGTCTTTGTAAAAATGATCCTCTACCTGGGAGCGTCCGCAGCCATCGGCATCTATTTGCTGCCCTGGCTTACCCGTAAAGTCAACAAGCTGCCCATCAGCCAGGGGGTGACCACTTTCGCCATCGTGATCTTGCTCATCTATGGCGTGGCGGCTGAACTTTTGGGCGGAATGGCTGCCATTACCGGTACTTTTCTAGCGGGACTCATGTTTGCACGCACCCCTGAAAAGAGCATCATCGAATCCAACCTGCATGCCATCGCCTACGCCTTCTTTGTACCAATTTTCTTTGTCAGCATCGGTCTGAGCGTGAACCTGCGCGAGACCAGCCTGACCACGCTTTGGATCATTCTGGGCATCACCGTCATCGCCATCGTAGGCAAGATCATCGGTTCAGGTGGCGGCGCCAGACTGGCCAAGTTTTCCTGGCGTGAATCGTTGCAGCTCGGCATCGGCATGGTATCCCGCGGCGAGGTTGGCCTCATCATCGCCAAGATCGGCCTGGATTCCGGCTATCTGGCTGAAGATATCTTCTCTGCCATCGTTGGCATGATCTTGCTCACCACACTGGTCACACCGCCGCTGCTCAGGTTCGCCTTTGCCTTGCCGGAGAAAAAAGTACCCAGCACTGGTTCCCCTGAAACCATTCAAGAAAAGGAGATCCAATAATGTTCATGATCTTTTTTGTCTTACACGATCCGACTCGTCTCAACGATGTTATGACTGCCTGGAACGAGACCGGAGTCAGTGGCATAACCATTTTACCCAGCACCGGTTTGAAACGCATGCAAGAATTCATCGGCCTGCGCGAAGATATTCCCCTCATCCCCAGCCTGGAAGATCTGGTCAGCCATGAAGAAAAACTAAACCGGACCCTTTTCACCATCGTACCCAATGATGAGATGGTGGATAAAGTGCTCAAAGCCACAGAAGATCTGATCGGCGACTTGAACCTGCCCAATACGGGCATCCTGGCCGTGATCCCCCTGGCTCGGGTTTATGGGTTGGACCGCAAAGATAATTAGTTATGCGCATTCTCACCGCTGATATCGGCACAGGTACCCAGGATATCTACCTCTTCGATTCCCGACTGGAAGTGGAGAATGGCTACAAGCTAGTTTTGCCTTCCCCCACCCTGATGGTGCGGCGCGCCCTCAGCCGCGCGGCTGCCGAAAAACGCGACATCGTCCTCACCGGTCATCTGATGGGCGGCGGCCCCAGTGGCTGGGGCGTTGCAGATGCCCTGCAGGCTGGCCGCAGAGTTTATGCCACCCCGCAGGCAGCGGCCACTCTGGATGATAATTTGGATGTCGTCAAAGAAAGCGGCGTCATCCTCATCAGCGAAGAGGAAGCGAGCCGGCTTTCTGACGAAGTGGTGCATATTGAAATGCGCGACTTTGACTTCAAGGCCATTCGCAGTGCTTTTGCCCCCTTTGGCGTCTCACTCGATTCTTTGGATGGGCTGGCGCTGGCCGTTTTTGACCACGGCAACGCCCCGGTAAATATTTCTGATCGTAAATTTCGTTTTGATTATCTGGCTGAACGGATTCAGACTGTCAACCGTCTTAGCGCTTTTGCTTACCCTGCCGGCGAAATACCGGACAGGATGACCCGCCTGCGCTCTGCCGCTGATTGTGCCCGAGACGTGGATGCCCCCGTGATCGTGATGGATACTGCTCCAGCCGCCGTGCTGGGCGCCACCCAGGACCCGCAATCAAACGTGCAGAAACACCGCATTGTGGTCAATATCGGCAACATGCACATTCTGGGCTTCCGCCTTAACGGCACCGGCATCGAAGGGGTTTTTGAACACCACTCCCATTGCTTTGATCAGTCCAAGCTGGAAACACTTTTGCACTCTTTTGCAGCCGGAGACCTGACCAATGAACAAGTATTTGCAGATCACGGTCACGGCGCCTGGATTGGAAATCACACTTCACTACCGTTGAAAGAAGAGCATCGCCTGGTGCTCATCGGTCCGCGCCGCAATTTGCTGGCTCAGTCCAGCCTGCACCCGTATTTTGCTGCCCCTTACGGAGATATGATGATCGCCGGCTGTTTTGGGTTGCTACGCGCCTGTGCAGACCATCTTCCCCATGCCGCTGATGAGATCCTGGCTGCGCTCAAGGGCACCAACCATCCTCGCGCCCCCTGGGAATTCGCCGAATGAATTTCCTCAAATTTCTTGACCAAATCGCCGGTCTCTGATAGAATTTTGCCGTTCGTTGCCCCCATCGTCTAGGGGACCAGGACGCAGCCCTTTCAAGGCTAAAACCAGAGTTCGAATCTCTGTGGGGGCACAATCTCTTTTAGAGACTGCCTAAAAGGTCCCGAAAAAATAGTCACCCTGTGTGGCTATTTTTGTTTAATAACCAGAATTCCCCTCACAGGGCGGGTCTGCGAGAATCTCTTTGCCCTCAAGAGGGCAGGTGGGCACAATCGCAAGATTGCCCATCAAGGTTCCAAACTATATTCACTCCATACTGCGATTTCTGTTTAACAATCACAAGTCCCCTCCATGGCAGGACCTGCGAATATCTCCACACGATAATCAATTTGTGTGGGTAAAGGAGATCGCATTAACAAGCCTTTTCCGTTCTGAAGACAGACCATTAGCCACCCAAAAGTGACGTTAGGTACACTAAGCAGATCTCCATATCCCGATTAAAAATGACATGTTTCAGTCTTTTTATTTGCCAATTAATCGATATAATCATTATTACTATCAACTTCATACGGATATACATTCGCTTTACAGCTCTCCCACCATATCTCGGGACAAAGAACTTCATGAACTGGGGCCCACCATGAAAACTTCAACCTTGATCTATCCACCACTACCTTTCCTTGATCTGACCTCCGAATTCTTTCCATATGCGGTTATGACCTCGGATAAAGAAGGAAAGGTTACTTTTATCAACAAAGCTTTTACTGAATTAACCGGATTTTGCGCCGAAGAAACAATTGGTAAGAACCCACGAGAGTTTTTAAAATCTGGCCGACAGAGCGCCGAGTATTACAAAGAAATGTATACCAAGATTATGATCGGAGAACCCTGGGAAGGGTATCTAACCAACGTCAGAAAGAACGGGGAAACCTATTTTGAACATGAAATGATCTACCCGATCAAAAACAACCAGGGTGAAGTAGAGTCATTCCTTACAATCAAACGGGATGTCACTGCGAACCAGAAAAACATTCAACTTTTTGAACAGCTCAACAAAGTAGTAGAACAGTCCAGCGAGTTGGTCTATGTCACTGACAAAAACGGCATCATTGACTATGTGAACCCTGCTTTCCAGAAAATCACCGGGTATTCAAACGATGAAGTGATCGGCAAGACTCCCCAAATTTTAAAATCTGGCCTACACAGCGTAAAAGAATATCAGGAGATATGGCGCACCATCGCCAGTGGCAATGTTTTACGCAAGGTGATCGTAAATACCAAAAAGAATGGCGACGTCTATTATCAAGAGACCACAATTACGCCTATTACTGATGTAGACGGCGAAGTTACCCATTACGTCGCTACCGGCAATGACATTACCCAGAGAATGTTGGAAGAACAAGAAAGTCAGAACCGTCTACACTATCTAGAAGCCATTTATGCTGTCTCCGCCACCCTTAGCCCGGCCAAAACCCTTAATGAGTTGCTTGAGAAGTTGCTGGATGAGATCCTAAAACTAATGAAAATGAATTTAGGTGATATTTGCCTTTTGGACGATAAAAAGAATTTTGTTTCTTTGGCTCAAACCAAGGGATATGGGCGCTTTGAGAACAGAATTCTAAGCGAAAAGATTAGCATGGGAATTTTCAACAAGGTCATAAACTCACGTCAGCCTTATATCTCAAAGAATTACAAAACTGATACAGAACTCAATGTCTCGTTACGGGAATATCTGCCTGAAAACCTGGCCGGAATTACATTGCCCATTCTCAAAGCTGGTGAATCGATCGGCACAATTACCCTGAGCTATCCGGCCTCTCGCACCTTGAGTGAAAGCGAAGTCAGCATGTTAATAGCGCTCGCAGAGATAGCTGGTAACGCTATACAGCGGATCTCCTTGCGCCAACAAACAGAGCAACAATTGGACTTTGTCCGTTCAATGCGCGAGATTGATCAGATGATCCTCTCCAGCATGGATCTTAACCTCAGTTTCGAGATCATTCTTACCCATGTGCTCAATCAGCTTAAGGTGGATGCTGCATCGATCCTGATCTTTGACACCTACAGCAACAGGCTCGATTTCAAATATGGTAAAGGTTTTAATTCAAGCGAGATCGATAAATCATCTCTTTATGTTTTTGAGAGCCTGGCGGGACAAGCAGCTTTTGACCGTGAGCCTGTCTTTGTGAAGGACCTACAAACCCTAAACAACCATAAGATCGAGCCATTAACCTCTATTGAAGGTTTTAAAAGTTATTATTCAACACCACTTATCATCAAAGGTGAAGTGAAGGGCGTGTTGGAGTTCTTTAACCGCTCCACCATGGATCCAGATGAGATCTGGGTGGATATGGCCAACACACTCGCCTATCAGACCGCCATCACCCTGGATACTTTTGCCATGTTCACCGGGTTACAAAAATCAAACCACGAGTTGACCCTTGCCTACGACGAGACCATTGAAGGCTGGTCCAGAGCCCTGGATTTGCGGGATAAAGAGACTGAAGGCCACACTCAGCGCGTCACTACCAAGACAATACGACTGGCCTCTTATTTGGGAATCAGCGGAAAAGACCTTACCTATATCCGATGGGGTGCTTTGTTGCACGATATTGGTAAAATGGGCATTCCTGACGAAATCCTGCTCAAGCCGGGAAAACTTACCGATGAGGAACGTCAGATCATGCAGCAGCATACTACTTTTGCGAAGGAGCTGCTCACCCCAATCAAATACCTGGGCCGTTCGCTGGATATTCCCTATTGCCACCACGAAAAATGGGACGGCACTGGATATCCCAGAGGGATGAAGGGCGAAGAAATTCCGCTCTCAGCCCGCATATTCGCCATTGTGGACGTCTGGGATGCCCTCACCTCAGATCGTCCCTA
>JAYFNV010000033.1:0-27533 GCA_034933225.1 Anaerolineaceae bacterium
TTTGCTCTTCTAGTGGCTTGAACAATCACTATTCTAGTGCTCTTGGAGTGGTTTCTTGGTTTAACCCTTCCTCTCCACCCGCATAGCGGGTGGTTTATTGTCTCTCTCGCTTCGCTCTCTCGACAGGCTAAAGCCCATTAATAAAAATCCTGTCTCTGACAGGATTTTTTGTTTAATCGCTCTCTGTAAAGAGATCGTCTTTGTAACTTCTCAAGGACGGTCTTTTTTGTTCTTCAGGGATGATTTTTGTTTCTTTGTGCAATAACCAACCTTGCATAACTGTGGGGGGTTTTTATTCTAATAAATACTACAATAATTATGAACTTCCGAATAATAAATCAATTACTTTGCTCTAATGAATAGTTAGTTTTGTAAGGAACAGGAAAAATGAACGCTAGAAGATCAAGTGAGCTCAAATCCATTTTCAGAATACGGACAACCTTAATTGTTATAGTAGTGTTGGCAGTTCCTTATTCAGTTTTTGCCCAGGATGAATCACCTACCGATGCAGTGATCACGGATACTGCTACCCCTGAGAGCACCCAAACGGATGAACCCACTTTTACCCCAACAGTTGAAGAACCCACTGAAGTTACCCCCACTCCGACCCTGGAAGTGACCAGCGAACCTACCTTAACTGAGACTCCTACTGAGACCCCCACCGAATTTCTGACCGAAACCCCCACCCCTGAATTTACCTTCACTGATAGCCCCATCGATAGCAGCGATACTCAACCCAAAGAATTCAAATGGGAATACAAGATCGCATTTCCCAAAGGTTTGGAAAAAAAGGCTGACCTCTTTGTTTCCCAGATGAACAGTCTGGATATCCCCGGCAGCAGATCCAACCGTTCTTCTGCTATGGAATCGGTCCAATTCAAAGGCAATCGAGATACCAATGAAGCGCGTAAGGCGATGTTCCCGGGTAAAAATACCGGCTTCGGCATTATCGACGGCGCCAGTGATGTAAACCTGCTCCTTCCCGTCAACACTAACGACCCCATTTCCATCCAGCTTGAATCAGATCTCTCTACCGGCTATAGTTGGCAGGTTGTACGCGCTGATGTGGATGGCACCACCATGACCTACGATTCCCAATTTATCAATCGTGGTTCCGGTGCTGTTCCCCAGGTGCAGGTAATGACCTTTTACCCCACCACCACCGGTACAGCCACCATTCAGGTGGTTTATCGCCGCCCCTTCAACCTGGGCGAGGCATCTACCCGTTCATTGGATATTAGCTACGCAGAAGAAACCCAATCAGTTGACCTGAGCAACCCCACCCCTGAACTGGGCAGCAGTACAGCCGATGCCACCAGCAGCACTTCTGCCAGCAGTGATGTTCCCACCGGCAGCGCATCTTCCACCAGCACCCCCTCCATTTGGGATTGGCGCACCTTCGGCGCTGTCACATCCATCCGCGACCAGGGCGCATACGGTACTTGCTGGGCGTTCAGCACCAATGGCACAATGGAAGCCAACATGCTGGTCAACGGCGGACCTGCCGTGAACCTGAGCGAACAATTTTTGGTCTCTTGCAATAAAGTAGGCTTCACTGCCAACTCGGGCGGATATCCTCTGCACGATTATCACACTACCGTCATTGCGAACCAACAGAGCGTCACCGGTGCTGTCCTTGAATCTGATATGCCTTATAACCCCAGCAGCGCCACCTGCAAGGTCATTAGCAATCATCCTTATAAATTGAGCAATTGGGGCTACACCACTTACGGAACGCCAGATACTGCGGCCATCAAAGCAGCGTTGTATACACATGGCCCTGTCTCCAGTGGCGTCTGTGTGGGCTCTTCCTTCTCCAGTTACAGCGGCGGATACTTCACCAAAGATGAATCTGCCAACTGCAGCGGCGGCATCAACCACTACATCGTTCTGGTAGGATGGAAAGACGTCAGCGCCACTGAAGGGTACTGGATCTTGCGCAACAGTTGGGGAACCGGTTGGGGCGAATCTGGTTACATGTACATCAAATACGGCATCTCCAGCGTAGGCCAATGGACCAGTTATGTAGATTACACAGCCACTGGTTCACCTGCCACAATTTCACCTACCAGCTCCGTTAGCACTGCCACCCCGGCCTTTAGCTGGAAGGCAGTGACAAATGCCACCAGTTACGAGATCCAGGTCTTTCAGAATAACGCAGTTGTCCTTGATAACACGGTTTCTACCAGCGTGTGCTCCGGCACCACCTGCAGCACCACCTTGACCTCTAATTTACCCAACGGTGATGTTTACTGGCGCGTCAGAGCACTGGTAAGCGGCACCTGGGGAACATATACACGGCCAGTAGGGCTCACCGTATCAGCGCCTGTTGCCACCTCCACTACAAGCCCCACGGCTACTCCCACAACAGTTCCTACCCTTGCCCCCACCATTGATCCTACCGTCACTCCTACAACGGAACCTACCACCGATCCGACCACTGTTCCCAGCCCGACCCCCACAATCAATCCACCCAGTGCGCCTTCTGTGATCTCCCCCACTGGCAACCAATCGAACAATCAGCCCACCATCAAGTGGAATGCCAAAGAGGACGCCAACGCTTACTTGTTCAAAGTATATTCTTACACCCGCAAAACCGTCGTCTACACCAGCAGCCTCAAGACCAGCGACGTAACCTGTACCAATGGTGTTTGCAGCTTTACCCCTGGCAGCAAGCTGGACAACGATAATTACAACATCACCATTGCAGCCTCCAACAGCGCCGGAACCAGCTCTTATAGCAGCCCCTCTGATTTTTCAGTGTGCAGCACCAGCGGATTCAGTTATCAGTTCTCCTCCAATGCCGTTTGCTGGTCCCCTACCTCTGGAGGTAAATGGGTTTCAGGCACCACCAATTACTACAGCTCCGGTAAAGCAAAATACTGGTCTACCACCCGTATTCCCATCAGCTATGCTGACTTCACCTTTACGGCCAGAGTAAAACGCAACGGCAGCTATGAATCTGGCCTGGTTTTTAGAGGCTCCCCCAGTACTGATTCAACCAACAAATGGAAGAGCGGCTATTTCTTTACTTACAAGAACAACGGAACCTTCAGAGTTTACAAACGTGTCAACGGCACAACCAAGGTACTTGTTGGCTGGAAAACTTCTGCGGCCATCAAGAAAAACAACTGGAATGACTTAAAAGTTGTCACCAGCGGAAGTTCGATCTACTGCTATATCAATAATGTACTGGTTTGGAAAGGCACCGATTCCAGCTTAAAAAGTGGTCAGGAAGGCTTCACCTTCTATCACGGCGGGACCGGTTTAGCGTACTACATAGACTCGGCAATTCTAACTAAAAAATAAAAAGTGCCCCCACCGCCTTTCAAGATCTCCTGGAAGGCGGTTTATTTTTGAACAAATTCACGAAGTTTATTGTTGAAATTAGCCACATCAAATTGAGCAGCCCAGGCGCGGATTGTGGAGGGTTCAAAGGTCGTTTCATCAAACGCTTCCAACGCGGCTTGAAGTGACTCAACCGTTTGAGCCGAAAAAAAACATCCGGTAACGCCAGGCTGCACCGTTTCTAACACTCCCCCCTTCCCAAAAGCGATCACCGGGCGGCCGCAAGCCTGTGCCTCAATAGGAGTCAAGCCAAAATCCTCGTGGCTGGGGAAGATGAGCGCGCGGCAACCTTTATAAAGGTCTCGCAGCGTTTCTTCACTGACCCGGCCAACGAAATGGATGGTCTTGCCCGCCATCTCTTGAAGCCGTTTCAGCTCCGGTCCCTCCCCCACGACCACCAGCTCCACTCCCAGACGGTTGCATGCTTCTACTGCGATCTCAACATGCTTGTGTGAGATCAGACGGGAAACGGAAAGAAAATACGTACCCTTACCTGCAGCCAGCTCGAAATCTTTGAGCCTTACCGGCGGATGGATGACCGTTGATTCACGTCCGTAAATTGTTTTGATCTCATTGGCAATATTCTGGCAATTTGCGGCCAAAGAGTCGATTTGGCGGGTCTCCCGAATATCAAATCTTCGCAGCGGCGGCAAAGCCAACTCAACCAGCCCGCGCATAGAGTTCGGCGTTGGCAATGAATCAGCAGAGTAAGACTCGGGTTTCCAGAGCAAGCGAAAAGGCGCATGCAGATAAGAACGGTGCATCACCCCTTTGGCAGGGCGAACATATTTGGCCAGATAGGTGGAAGAAGATAAAACCACGTCAAATTCTGAGAATTTTAGCCGGCGAATTTCTGCCAGCCAGAGCGGATACATCAGCTTGAATTGACGGTCAGAATGTACCCCCCCAGACAAGGGCAAAGTTCGTACCTCAAATTGTTTAAACTCAGGAAAAGTTTTTCCAGGTAGATAGACCGAGGTAAAAAAAGCGGCGTCCGGGAAGGCCTGCGCCATAAAGAGCGCCACGCGTTCTGCCCCACCCGAGACGGTCAATGCATCATGAACGATCGCCAGTTTCATCAGATCTCCAAAAAGTTTTGTTGGATACGTCTAGTTTATCAGAGAATCGCATCCTTCGCTTTGGCAGGCGTGAGGTCAGCAGTTGGTATAATTGACAGGCGCATTCAAACCTTTCTGACGAGCTGCTTAATGAACCTGATGAAATTCGCCAAATCCATTCTGTGGACTATCTTCCCACCTGAACGACCGGTGGAGCGGATGATCCGTACCCAGTATCATCGCATCACCGCAACCGATTGGTACGTGCGCCGCACATTGAGGCAATCAGCCGGATCCTATAATAAGTGGCTCAAATATCAGGCACAACAACTCGATGCCGTCAGCACTCTTCTAAGCGCTCCTCTCTTCACCTTCATTATCTTGAACAAAGCGGCCGAACAACTAAAGGGAACCCTGCATTCGATCCAGGCTCAACTGGGCGAGAACACCGAAGTTCTGCTCGTCTCCCCGGAACCCGTGCCTGGACTTGCCAGCGTGCGCTCTCTGGTTGAAGCAGTCGCTCAAAGCCACGGCGAGTGGGTGATCTGCTGCGCTGCCGGCGATCTTTTTGATGAACATAGCCTGCAGCAATTCCGTATGGCGATCGATCAGCACCCACAGGCCAATGTTCTTTATGCAGACAGCAGCACACACGTTCTTGGCAAAGGACAAGAAACGCCCTTCTTCAAACCGAGCGGATACTCACCTGAATTATTACTCTCAGTCAATTATCTGACCCGCGCCGCAATCAAAAAAGAAGCCGCTCTTCAAGCGCTTCATCAAGTCCACGCCGGGTTTGAGTTCTTCAACCAGGAACGCGAACTTTTACTGCTGTTGAGCGAAGGCCCATCCAAACCGGTACACATTGCCTGTACGCTGGTTCATCAAGTGGAAAGCGAGCCTTTTTCTGCTGAGGCCAATGCCCTGCTGCGAGATCATCTGCTTCGACTGGGCTTCCCGGCTTCCGTTGCGGTAGAGGGATCTCCAGAAAGCCATGTGTCCTGGCAATTTGGCGGCCCGTCCGTTTCCATCATCATTCCCACACGCAACAGCTTTGCGGTCTTAAAAACCTTGTTGGATTCTCTGTTCGCCCTCACTGACTACCCAAATTATGAAGTGATCCTGGTAGATAACGGCAGCACACAGCCAGAGGTGCTTGCCTATTACGAGGAGTTACAAAAATCAAAGCCGGTGCGGATCGTCCCCTATAACGAGGCATTCAATTATTCTCACGCCAACAATCTGGGCGCGGCTAACTCGCAGGCAGATTATCTGCTGTTCCTCAACAACGATATGCAGGTCATACATGCCAACTGGTTAAGCGAGCTGGTCATGTGGGCTTCCCGGCCAGACATCGGCGTAGTTGGCACCAAACTACTGCACGCCAATAATAGTATTCAACATGCCGGTGTGGTACTTGGGCTACAAAACTTTGTGGGGCATCTTTACCTGAACACACCGGAACACTATCATGGCCTGCTCGGATCTGTGGATTGGTACCGCAACGTCAGCGCCGTGACGGGTGCCTGCCAGATGATGCGCAGAAGCACCTTCAGCGAATTGGGCGGTTTCGATGAAGCCTATACCCTGGTCTTCAGTGATGTGGCCCTGTGTCTGGCAGCCATCAGCAAAGGCTACCGCGTTCTTTATAATCCGCATGCCTGCCTCTACCACCTGGAAGGTGGCTCGCGGGGATACAAAAGCCCCCGACCAGATATGCTCAGGGGCTTTGATCTATTGCAAGAGTGGGTCATTCATGACGACCCCTATTTTTCTCCCAACCTGACCTACACCACCATTCCCGCCTGCCAGCTCGAATATCAAGATGCCGAAACGCGCCTGGCGGTGATCAATGAGAGAAGAAAATTCCTGTTAAAGTAAATTGCCTTACGGGCACGTCCAACTTGCCCTGGTATCCACCCGCAACGATGCTTCATTATTGGTCTGGATGAGGGCATAGGAGCGTAAAACAAGTCGGTTGGCTCCCCATAACGAGTCCTGGCCGATCTTACAGCCTACCAGGATCACATTACTGCCATCAGTTAGCTTCTCTTGAGGATATTTCATAAACAGATAGCTGACCAGGACGTGTTTTTGCCCCAATACCATCGTCTCTAAGCCAGGGTCACCGATGTTATAGAATCTTGAACGGAAGTAACTGGCATGGTAAGCAGCACCTTGAACGACCAGGCTGTTCGGGCTGCTGATGAAGTTCTGCCACTGTTCCTCAGTCACCACCCCGGCATTAAGCAGGGTTTGAGCGGCGGTTTGCGTCACATCCTGCCCAGACTCCACCGGTAATTGATTGGGAAGCATATTCAAAATTGGTAAAACCATTCCCAACAGTAAAGCCAATCCCAACACTCCCCATTGCTTTGGTCCAAAGAAGTGACCTACAACCGGATGGATCTGATCCTCTTTTTGGAACGCCGGCATATTGAGGCGGAATTTTTCTTTCCGGAAAAGATTCATTAAGAAGAGTAGCAGTGCAACCAATCCGGCCACAATATACAGGTATGTGACCCAATTAACCGGCTGCATGTATCGGCCACCAGAGGTCTTGGCAAAGGCGTTACCCAAATGGTAGCTGATCTGGATGATCAAAGGGATCAACCCGATAACGCCAAATTTTTTGAACAGTGAAAAAATGCCAATGAGGAATATGCTCAAATTCACAAATAGCAGAATCAGGTTTTCAATTGAAAATTCTGCTTTCCAAAATGGGCGAGACTCAGAGAGATCCCAAATTGGCTGGGAGACCTGATCAGAATTTGAGAGGATGGTGAAGTTCACCGGCAAAATCCCCAACGCTTGATACTCATTGTTCAAGAAGTGATAGACAATTCCGCCAAGCCCACTGCTATCTACCGGTTGATTTTTGTAATTCAGCGTTACAGTGGAGGGCAATGTCTGCGGTGCTTCCGGTTCAACAACAGAGGTGGTTTCATCATCATTGGTTCGATCTCCAATCGAGTACCGGGAGATCAGAACATCTTCAATTTTTGTCAGGTAATAGTTTTTCCCATTGCTGTCTCGAGCAGAAATCATCCAGGGAGAAAACACCAATAGAAAAGCAAGCACAAATGCAAGAATTCCCCGCCAGAGAACATTTGGATATTTACGGAAAACAACAATAAAGACCAGTAAAATAACTGGTGCAATAAAAACCGGGTTATAGCGGGTCAGCAGAGCGGCCCCGAACAAGGCACCGGCTGCAGCGGCCAGGTAATACCTGTTGGGAAATTCGAACCACTTTACTACGACCAGACAAAACAGGATCAAAAGTAAAGCCACTAACAATTCCGGGTTCTCAAACCAGACGTTGATTCCGCTCACTTTTGTGTATAGCAATATAGCATTCTCGCCAGCCAGAATTGAAAGCAGCCCGGCAAAAATACCTCCAGAGAGTCCAAAATATTTTTTCCCGAGTAAAAAGAGAATTGCCGGGATCATGGCAATAAGCACGACCTGCAGCAGAATATACTTGTCAATCGAGGGGCCAAGCAGCCATTGTGAGAATGCCAAAAAAGCCATGTACAGCGGTTTATCAGTTAACCAGTGATGATAGATTCCTTGCCCCAGGGTGATGTAATGGGAGCCGATGCTGTAAACGGCGTCATTAATGGAAGGATAGCAAATATTGTTTGGTGGAAACGGGCCAAGCCGATCATCGGAACAGGCCAGTGGAGTAGAACCCCAGATTGACGCGGTTACTACCCAAAAGAAGAAAAAACCAAACCAACTGACCCATCTTGGAATTTTGTTATTCCCAGACCTGGACTCAAATTGTTTCAAGACAATAAACAACAAGAGTGACAGAAGTATCTCTAAAGCAGAAAAAGGAGCGCTGGGCGGAAAATAATATTGATTCTCTGTCTTGTCAGATCCAAAAAAACTTAAAGCCAAAAATATTCCCAGCAAAACTGCTGCAAGAGCCAAAGCCCATAAGACGATCTTTTTGTTTTCTTGTAAGAACTTTACAAAATAGCCGAAATCTACTTCATGCCTGGAAATTCTGGCATAAAGGTAAAACTGGAACAGCATCAGCTCCACCCACACTAACATGGGTTGGAACCGGGTAAACAAAGCTGCTTGTTCAGCCAAACGTTGGGCCGGGAACCAAATGGTGACCCAAAGGGCTGAAAGGGATAGTATACCCAACCAGGTGAGCCAGGAATGAGCTCGTTTGGGGTCAGAAATGAAACGTTCGAGCCTCGCCAACGCCTTTGAAGAAAGCAGGAATACTACCTGAATTAAAACTGCCAACCCTGCAATCGCCAAAAATACAAAACGCGATTTAGAGAGACCAAAAATCACAGCGTTTTGAGGGTCAGCGCTGATGGATGCCGTAACCAGTATGGCAATAATGCCTTCAATAATATTTAATAGGAAAAATATCCCAGTACGATAAAAATCTTTTTTATCTCTAGTGATCATAGCATTCAATAAATAGGACTGCACCCCTTAATAGAATGTAAAACTTGAAGGTTTTTAAGTCTACTACAAATAATCCGAAGGACTTGGCAGAACTTATGCCCCTTTACCGCTAATTACGATCCAGACCGTCTTCACCATAATGTAAAAATCCATCCACAAAGAAAAGTTGCTGATGTAATACTTATCCAGCCGCAAACGTTCTTTAAAGGTCACCTCATGGCGGCCCATCACCTGCCACCACCCGGTCATCCCAGGGGATACACGCAGGATCAGGCTGATGGAATCCCCGATCTGGGGCGATTCTTCGGGGAGATACGCCCGCGGCCCCACCAAACTCATCTCGCCTTTGAAAACATTCCATAATTGAGGCAGCTCATCCAGACTCGTCTTACGCAGAAAACGTCCAAACCGGGTCACACGCGGATCATTACTGAGCTTGTGATATTTCCGATACTCCTCGCGCAGGGCCTTATCATTTTTCAACAATTCGCGCAGCCGCTTTTCAGAATCCATTTGCATGGTGCGGAATTTATACAGATTGATGATCTTTCCATTCTTCCCCATCCGAGCTTGAGTATAGAACGCCGGTCCGGGTGAGTCTAGCTTTATGATCCAGGCGAACAATAGCAGCACCGGGAAGATCAATACGGCCGATAAAATGCAAATAATCAGATCGCAGATCCGTTTTAACTTCATTGCCCACGGGTTTAAAAGGTTGTATTGCACTTGCAGCGCAGGGTGGCCTTCAAGATCAAAGGTTTGCATGGAGAGTGTGTTAAGTGTAGATTCACCCATCACATAGATCAAGCGATTAAAAGAAAGGCTGAGTGAGTAAAGGTATTCTTTTTGAGATTTGTTCAGGTCGATGGTATGGCTGGCAAACACCGCTTGTCCTACCCCCTGTTTCTTGACCAGATCAACATTCTTTTGCGAGAATTCGTAAAAGCGGACCCCCTCAAATTGGCCCTGACGAATTTCTTTATCAAAGAGCAAAGCAACCACCGGTTTGATTGCCATGCGCCTGGCGCGGTGCAAGTATCGAATCACCTGGCTCACATCCCTGCTATTCCCCACCACCACAACGGGTTGCCCCCACCACGAGATGAGTGATCCGCGGTTATGCAAAAAGGTGCGGATCAGACTGTCAAAGCCGGCCGTGAAGAACCAGGCCATGATGAATATCGAACGGGAAAATTGTGTACTGAAGCGAAAAACAAAAATCGCCAGGCCGATCACAATGAAAGAGATAGTGATCGTGCGTAAAACTGATTTGATCTCAACAATCCCCGTTTTGCCTGTGCCAGGATACATACGATTAACAGTAAACAGTCCAATAATCAGGATACACGAGAGCCAAAAAACCGGCAAAAGGGTACTGATCTGAGTTTCGCCGCCAAGAAAAATAAAAACATACTTTCTTAGCCAAAAAGAAATGGCAAACCCTAAAAATATTGAGAAAATATCTCCCAATAAAAACAGGGTCGTCACCAACCACGGTTTGTAGTTGATCTTTAGCTTCAATTCGGTGGTTTGTTCCGGACTGCTTATATTCGTCAATTTTGCCCCAGGGATTTGGAGATTCACTGCAAATTAAATTATAACCGTAAACAAAGCATTATATGTTTTGTCTACGGTTGTCAAGAATAAAATACAGTTCAGGAGAACACTGAAGCCAACTGGTCTGTCCATTCTTTGATGGCTTTCCAGTTGCGCTTCTCGCCGGGTTGAGCGTGGATGATAAGCGTCACAAACAAGACCGCCCAAAGTTTGAGCCGGTAAAGATCCAGTCGACCACCGAGGAGTGCCACTGAGACCGGTTTGGCCTTGCCGCAGGCTGCCAGCATGGGTTGAACATAAGTGGGAATGGCCGCATATTTCTCTTTGAAGGTCAGGCGGGCCGGGTTTGCAGGCAATACCGCCAGGCCTGGATCTACAAAGACGGGCACACTGCTGATCTCCGTCTCACCCGACTGGGTCAAGCTCATGGCGGTGGCGAAAAGGGCGAGAGGCTTGCCCGAAAACACAGTCTGATTTTTGGCCAGGAACATCTTAACATCGCGGTGCCATCCAACGATCATGGGACCGCCAATGATGTAAGCATCATAGGACGGCAAGTCTTTGATCTCTGCCAGGGAGGCCAGGTTGACATCAAACCGGGAGAAGGTTTTTAGTTCTTCTGCGATTGTACGTGCCACATCGGCAGTGGTTCCAGACAGGGTGGAATATGCGACCAGTACTTTTTTCATAGTTTCATCCGTTCATTCAAGTGAATTTCATAAACAAATACGCAAATTTGCGTACTTCGTTGCAAAAAAAGAGCCGCCTTTTTTCAAAGACGGCTCCTGTGTACCTCTAAACTTCTGCTACTTCAAACTGACTGTTGTACAGCGAGGCGTAAAAACCCTTCTTTTCAAGCAGTTCATTATGCGTTCCCTGCTCCACAATATCACCGTTGTTCATCACCAGGATCAGATCCGCATTGCGGATGGTAGACAGGCGGTGAGCGATGATAAAGCTGGTGCGGTTCTGCATCAGGGCGTCCATGGCGCGTTGGATAAGCACCTCAGTACGAGTATCTACCGAGCTGGTGGCCTCGTCTAAGATGAGGATGCGCGGGTCGGCCAAAATGGCGCGGGCAATGGTGAGCAACTGTTTCTGCCCTGCCGAGATGTTTGATGTCTCTTCATCCAAAACCATGTTATAGCCTTCCGGCAAAGTGCGGATGAAATGGTCCACATAGGCGGTCTTGGCCGCTTTCACTACCTCTTCGTCGCTGGCATCCAACCGACCGTAGCGGATGTTTTCCATGATCGAACCGTTGTACAACCAGGCATCTTGCAGAACCATGCCGAACATCTTGCGCAGGTCCTCGCGTTTGAAGTCACGAATGTCGTGACCATCCACCTTGATGGAGCCGCTGCTGACATCATAGAAGCGCATGAGCAGTTTGACCATGGTGGTTTTGCCAGCCCCGGTTGGGCCAACAATAGCGATCTTCTGACCCGGTTTTACGTCTGCGCAGAAATCATTAATGATGATCTTGTCCGGGTTGTAGCCGAAGTGAACGTCTTTGAACTCTACGCGACCCTCTACGTGCTCAAGTTGGATGGGGCGCTCGGTTTCGGAGACTTCTTCCTCTTCTGCCAGGAATTCAAAGACGCGTTCTGCGGCGGCTGCCATCTGCTGCATCACGTTGGAGATGTTAGCGATCTGTGTGATGGGCTGGGTAAACGAGCGCACGTATTGAATGAACGCTTGAATATCACCCACGGTGATGGTCCCTTTGATTGCCAGCCAGCCGCCCAAAATGACGACCGCCACATACCCCAGGTTGCCAATGAACATCATCACCGGCATCATCAGGCCAGAAAGGAACTGGCTTTTCCAGGCCGCGCCATACAGGGAGCTGTTCAGACCATTGAACTTATCAATGCTCTTCTTTTCTCCGTTGAAGGCTTTCATAACGGTATGGCTGCCGTACATCTCTTCCACGTGGCCATTCACATGCCCCAGGAAGTTTTGTTGTTCCTTAAAGTACTTCTGTGAGCTCTTGACCACAATACTGATAAACAAAGCCGAGAGCGGAACTACGATCAGAGTGACCAGAGTCATGATCCAGTTGATGGACAGCATCATTACCAGCACACCGATCATGGTAACAACAGAGGTCACCATTTGGGTCATGCTCTGATTCAGCGTCTGGCTGATGGTATCCACATCATTGGTGATGCGTGAAAGCACCTCACCATGATTGGTACCGTCAAAGTAACGCAAGGGCATGCGGTTGATCTTGGCCGCAATCTCTTTGCGGAACTGATAGGTCACCTTCATGGTGATGCTGGTCATGATCCATCCCTGGACGTAGCTGAAGGCAGCCGAGATCACATAAAGAACCGCTAACCAGAGAAGAATTCTGCCTATGTAGACAAAGTCAACACCGGTACCGGAGCCAGCGATCTGCGCCATGATGCCTTCAAACAACTTGGTGGTCGCATTGCCCAGGATCTTTGGACCCAAAATGGCAAAGACCGTTGAAGCAATGGCAAAGATCAACACCACTATCAAAGAAACTTTGTAAACGGCAAGATATTTTAACAGCTTGCCAAAGGTGCCTTTAAAATCGCGGGCTTTTTCACCCCCGCGCATCATTGGACCACCCGGGCCGCCCATGGGGCCACCCATTGGACCGCGTCCTTGCGGTTGAGGATTGCTTTTAGGCATGCTCATTGCAATTCCTCCTTGCTCAATTGTGACAGAGCGATTTCTTTGTAAGTTTCACAAGATTCCATAAGCTCTTTATGGGTACCAATACCCATAACTCTTCCTTCATCTAAAACAATGATCTGTTCGGCATTGCGAATAGTGGCAATGCGCTGCGCTACGATCATTACAGTGCTGCCGCCGGTATAGTCTTTTAAAGCTTTACGAAGGGTAGCATCGGTCTTGAAATCGAGGGCAGAAAAACTGTCGTCAAAGATATACACCGGGGGTTTCTTTACCAGGGCCCGGGCGATGGATAAGCGTTGTTTTTGTCCGCCAGAAACATTAGTGCCGCCCTGGCTGATCTCGGTATCGAACTTGTCTGGCATGGTGGAGATGAACTCAGTTGCCTGGGCTACCTCGGCTGCCTTTTCAATATCTAGAGTGCTGGCGTTCTCATCAGCGTAGAGCAGGTTGCTGGCGATGGTGCCAGAAAATAACATGCCGCGTTGCGGGATGTAGCCAATCTGGTCGCGCAGGTCCATCTGCTTGAGATCGCGGATGTCTACACCATCCAGGCTAATGGAGCCGCCGGTCACATCAAAGAAACGCGGAATGAGGTTAACCACGGTCGATTTACCTGAGCCGGTAGAGCCGATGATAGCGGTGGTCTGGCCGGGTTGAGCGGTAAAAGTGATGTCGTGGAGCACATCTTCCTCGGCGTTCGGGTACTTAAAGGATACATGTTCAAACTTGACCACACCCTTTACAGGAGTAGGTAAGGTCTTCGGTTCTTTGGGGTCAACGATTGTCGGTTTTACCGCCAGAACATCTGCGATACGATCCCCGGAAACTGAGGCTCTTGGGAACATAATGAACATGATGGAGAGCATCAAGAAGGACATGACCACTTGCATAGCGTACTGCAAAAAGGCCATCATGTCGCCCACTTGCAAGGCTGAATTAGCCACCTGGTGCGCGCCCAACCAAATGATCAGGATGGAAAGTCCATTCATGAGCAGCATCATCATGGGCATCATAATGACCATGATGCGGTTGACGAACAGACTGTTTTCGGTCAGATCTACATTGGCCTTGTCAAACCGCTGCTCTTCAAATTTTTGAGTATTGAAGGCACGAATGACCATCATACCGGAGAGCGCCTCGCGGGTGACCAGGGTGAGCCGGTCCACCAGTTTTTGAATGATCTTAAACTTGGGCAAAGCCACAGAAAAGACCACGGTGATGAGCCCAAGCAGAATGACCACTGCCAGGCCAATGACCCAGGACATGGAAACGCTTTTTTCTACTGCACGGATGATGGCACCGGCGCCGATGATAGGAGCGTAAAAGATCATCCGCATGCTCATGATCACAAGCATTTGCACCTGGGTAATATCGTTGGTGGTACGGGTAATGAGTGAAGCGGTTGAGAATTGGTCGAATTCAGCTTTAGAGAAGCTCTCCACCTTGGTGAACAGGTCACGGCGCAGGTCGCGAGACATGCCAGCCGCTGCCCTGGCAGAGAAAAAACCCACCAGAATGGTACACAATACAGAGAGCAAGGTGACCAGCAGCATCTGCAGGCCGATTTTCATGATGTAGCTCATCTGCACGGTGCCGGTATCCATCCCCAGAGCGGTGTATTCAGCCTTTACCTGGGCTACTGCCGACTGAGTGATCATACTGGCGCTCATCGCATCGAATTTAGTGTTGATCGCACTCAAGATCTGAGTTTTTACCTGGCCGGGTAACGCTTGAATAACGGTAAAAACATCCTGCCCGGCGGGGAGTTTGCTCAGATCAATTTGGGCACCCTGCATCATGGCAGCCGCCTTGGTGGGGTCAGCCATCAATTGGTTTACCGCGTAAACCGCCAGGAAGCTCTTGCCCATGATGGTGTTGAGCGAGTCAGTTTCAGTGGAGGTGCTGGTACTTAGCACGTAGACCGGCTCTGTTGCCAGAGTGGGGTATTTCTTCAGATAGGCCTGGTAATCAGCCGATGAGGAATCTACCAGGGTGTAATCTGCCAGTACGCTGGCCTTGTCTTCATCAGTCATGAAGGTGGTCAGTTTGTTCATCTCACTCTGACGGACCGCTTCAGGGACGGCATTGATAATACCGCCCTGCTGGATGCCATCATTGATGATCTTGGACATGTAATCTGGCAGCGCCAGATCTGCCTGGGCCTGCACAAAGAGCAGCCCAATGGAGATCAGGATCAATAATAAATAGGGTTTTAAATACTTCAAAATTCGTAGCATAGAGAGCATTTTCCTTTCACTCAAACTTTTCTGATAATCAACCAGAAAAGAATGGATTAAATATAAGAATTAATTCTCGAGATCTTTTGACTCTTCGTCAGAATTGACGATGTCCGGTATGGGCCGATGGCCATGAAAAGGCTTGAGCTTGGCACGACCTAACAATGAATTTTGCAGTTTTCCTAACAACTCCATCAACTGATCGATCTCTTGCGAGGTCAAATCTTCAGTGAGGGAGTTGAGGAAATTTATATGCGAAGGCGCTGTCTTGATGATGTAACTTCTGCCAGCATCTGTTAGATAAAGCCGATAAATACGGCGGTCCACAGGGTCAATTTCACGACGGATGAGCCCCTGCTCTTCCAGGCCTTTGACCAGCGAACTGATGGTGTTCTTAGTGACATTCTGCATGTGGCTGAGCATGGTGGGCGTAACCCCAGATTCTCCATGCAAGACCTCGCCTCCATAAAGACGGAACAAAATACCCAAACGCGGTCCGGAAAGCGTTTCATCATTGCCAACCTGATTGCCAATGACCTCATAGAGGTTGGCAACCCGGCGGATGATGTTGCTTACCTGGATACCGCGTACATTCTCCACACCTGACATTTCAACGATCTTCTGGCGGATGAATTCGTCGATCTTTTTGCTGCGTTCCAGCCTTTGTTCAGGCGTTAGGGTTGAAAAATCTTTCATTGATCCTCTCTAATAGTACGGCATCGAACTATACTACGTCGAACTATTGATGTAAAGGGGTGATTTCCGCTCTCTTATAAAAGTCTAATATTGTCACTGTGCAGAACTTCACCAAAATGGCAGTCATTCCTCTTTCTTAAATGTAATGGCTGGTGATATAGTACAAAGTATCCGTTCTCGGAGGGAATTTTGAACATCCTCGTATTCAACTGCGGCAGTTCCTCACAAAACTACAAACTGTATCGATCCAAAGGCAGCTCATTGGAGCTCCTCTGCAAAGGCAAAGCCCACCGGGTGGGCGTGAAAGGGATTGAACCTTCATTTATTGAACACCATTGGTCAGATCAAACTATTAAAGAAGTGGTTCCCCTGCCAGATCACCGTACCGCGGCGCACCTGATCTTGAATTTTCTGGCCGGGCAACATTTTACAGTGGATGCAGTCGGTCACCGCTTTGTTCATGGCGGGGAACTCTTTCAGCGTTCCGTTCTGCTCACGGCGGAGGTCCTGCCAGAACTGGCCGGGCTGATACCGCTGGCGCCCATCCATAACCCCAACTCGCTCAGCGTCATCGAGGTCTGCCTGGGGCGTATGCCAGGCACGCCCGAAACCCTCACCTTTGATACCGCCTTCCACGCCGGCCTGCCTGAATCAGCCTACCGCTATGCGTTGCCAGAACCCTTGCTGAGTGAGCAGGGATTGCGCAAGTATGGCTTTCACGGCCTCTCATACCAGTATGTCAGCCAGAAAGCCGCTGAATTTCTGGGTCAACCCCTGGCGGCGCTAAAACTGGTGGCTTGCCATTTGGGAACCGGCGGTTCCTCCGTGGCGGCTATCCAGGGCGGACGCTCCATTGACACCTCCATGGGTTATTCGCCGCTGGCTGGCCTGATGATGAGCACACGCAGCGGCGACCTGGATGCTTGCGCGGTGCTTGACCTGCTCCAGAAGAAAGGCAGCCCCCAGGCCGTGAGCGACCTGCTTAACAAGAGAGCTGGCCTGCTCGGCGTTTCCGGCACCTCCAGCGACATCCGCGATCTGATCACCTCCGCAGAAGAGCAGGACGACGGCGCAGCAGCACTGGCAGTAGCGATGTACACTCTGAGGCTAAAAAAGACAATAGGTAGTTACATGGCCCTGTTAGGTAAAGTGGATGCACTGCTCTTTACAGATGATATCGGCCTGCAGAATCCGCATATCCGCGCCCTGGCCTGCGATGGGCTGGGCTGGGCCGGCGTCCAACTGGATGAAGTGGCCAATCAGAATGCACCGCTTGACCGCATGAGCAATATCAGCTCACCTGGCTCAGACGTACGCATTCTTGTAACACCCACAGATGAAGAACTGGTGATCGCCCGCGAAACCCTGGACCTGATTCAGGAGGAAGACTATGCCTGAAATCCTTCAACTATCAAGGGAGCGCACCCTTTCTGTATTGCCCCGCGGTGGGACTCTTTTTGTTCACCCCTGCCAGCAGATCCACCCGGCTGACCTGCCCGACCTGCAAGCCTGCGCTGAGCAGTGGCCGCAGGAAAACCGGGCTGTGGTAGAAGCGATCCGGCAGCGTTTTGAAAATACACCCAACCAGACCCAATATTTAGCCTGTGAAACGGCGTTCTTTGCCGGGCTTCCGCAGATCGCGGCCAGCTATGCCCTGCCCGGCGCAGATGCTGCCGGGTTGAAGCGCTTTGGTACAGATGGGCTGATGCACGCCTGGGCTGCCGCATGCCACCCCCACCACCCCAGAATTGTTAGTGTGAACCTGGCTGCCAACACCAGCCTGGCCGCCATCTGCAACGGCGAGGCTGTGGATTGCTCTGCCGGCTATAGCCTGCTGAGTGGTCTACCCGGCCTGACCACCTGCGGTGAGATCGACCCCAGCCTGATCTTGTTCCTGGCCGAGCAGGGGCAGACGGCCGCTCAAATTCGCGAGCTGCTGTACAAAGAAAGCGGGTGGCAATCCTTCAGCCGCCAGCCACTCACCTTTCAAGATTTCCTGAACGGAAGTTCAGTCAGGTTGGAATTGGCCCGCTCCATGTATTTCCACGGGCTCATCAAACAGATCGGTGCGATGCTCTCCGTTCTGGGCGGCGCTGAACGAGTCATCATTATGTGTCAATCAGCCGCTCTCTGCGAACCCCTCACCGAGCGAATTCGCTGCCATTTTCAACCTTATAAACTTGATTTTGAATTGATAGAAGTGAGCAAAAATGAGGTCCTGGTTAGCCTTGCACAAAATATTCAAAACCTTGAATTGACTTAACACCTGGCAAATTCCGATTGTATAATGACTTTATGAGCTGATTTCTTAGCGAGTACGTTCTGGAGAGATTATGGCCTGGACAAGCGAGTTTTTAGTTGATGAAAGGGTGGTTGAGATCATTTTTGGCCAAGATTTTCAATTCAACGAACTTACAGACCTGATCAAGGACATGATGGTCAAGTTGAATGAAAACCATAGCCTTTGGGTGTTGGCCGATTGCAGTGCCATAGAAAAAACCTCCAGCCTGTTTAAAATCTACGACTTCCCCAAACTTTATGCCGCCCAGGGGCTGGACAGGCGCATCAAAGAAGCTGTGATCCTGCCTCTGGCGTCCAAACCAAGGGAAGCTCTTAAGTTTTACGAAAACGTCTGCCGCAACCTGGGTCTGCATGTGAAAGCCTTTGATGATAGAACCGAGGCACTCGCATGGCTGCACTAAAAATGGAGTAATATCAAAACACGGCGGAACCGCCGTGTTTTATTTTGCGTCTAAATCTTGTACAATGAGAAAAATTTTCAAGGAAATGGGATCTATGCGTAGACTGACCTCACTTTTAATCGTTCTTTTTGCCCTATTGCTTACTGCCTGTTCCCAGGCGACTCCTACCCAGCCCACATTAGCCCCAACCCCTACAACAGGGGTATTGCTCATGCCAACCGATACGGCAGCACCAATCCCAGCAACCCTTGAACCCCTCTCCCCTACACCTACCCCACAAATAGTTGGCACGACCGTTCCTTACCAGCCGCTGGAAGCCACCATCAACGTAGATAACTTCAAATTGCGCAGCGGACCCGGTTTTCTATTCGATGCCGTCGCCCTTTACAAAGCCAACCAGCAAGTCCTCATCATCGGTGCCGCCCCCGGGGAAGCCTGGTATTTTGTGCAGACCGCCGATAACCGCTCCGGCTGGATGAAGGCCGAATATTTGGAATTTACGGGGGACCCCACCACCATCCCGCTGATCCAGCCAACCAACGTACAAACAATCATCGGGCACGTGACCACCAACGACACCCACCAGTTCGCTTCAGGTATTGGGGTGATGATCTCCCCACAAAGCGGATACAGCGGCAGCAACGGCGACAATACCCTCACTGACGCCACTGGAACCTTTTACTTTTACCTGCCCACCCACCTGGAGGGAGACTTCTTTGTTGAACTGAATGGCTACAATTGCGAAGGCAACCTGATGGTTGGCCGCTGTGAACTGCCCTACAAATTCCCCATTGCCCAGCCAGTGACCCTGCCCATGCCCAAAGATGTGACCCTGGAATTTGTGCTGACGCATAATTAGGCCAGCCATTCTACCTGAATAAATTAACTCGTAATTTTAGACAAAACCTCTATATATTCAAAATATAGGAGTTTTGTCTATTTTTTTATAAACAGATTCTCTATATAATACAATTATAGAGATTTTATCTATATACTTTCGGGGTTGTTTTCGCTATAATTAATTGCATCAAAGGAAAATGAAATGAAGGCTGTAATTACAGGTGATATTGTCAAATCAACTTCTTTGAGCACCTCCAAACGCGAGGAGCTGTACAGGAGCTTTAAATCAATTTCGGACTTGATCCAAAACAAATATCCGCCAGACATCGTTCCGTATCCGCTCAGCAACTTTAGGGGGGATGGGTGGCAACTCGTGATTGATCGCCCTGAAAAGACGTTGGAGGTTGCCCTTTTCTTACGCACATATTTCCGCTTTACCTTTGGCACCGAAAAAATTGATACGCGTATCGCCATTGGCATGGGAGAGATCAATTTTTCTCCGAGCGAGAACGTCTCAGCCGGGGATGGCCCCGCTTACACACTCTCTGGGAGATTGCTTGAATCACTTACCAGGACCTGTATGGGGCTGGATATCGACCTTGCCGGTAAAGAGAAAAATCCTGTTTATTTGGGGTTACAAAATACGGTCATACTGCTTGACCTGCTTGTGACAAAGTGGAGCGCCAGCCAATGCCAGTCGGTTTTCTGGGCATTACAGTATAAAAAACAGGCTGAAATTGCTAAAAGTTGGCAGCCAACGGCCATTACCCAGGCCTCTGTTTCATATAATCTACATAGTGCCGGTTGGGATCAAATTGATCTCATTCTGGTCAATTTTGAAACCACTGTCAAAGACCTGCTGCGGTCTACGGGGGAAAAATGAAAGCACTCTGGATACAACTTTTTATTGCATTCATTTTGGGATACCTGTTAGTTGAATGGGCGCTCAGCGCGCTGGACAAACAACTGGCGAAAAAACACCCAAATAAGGTCTGGAAGGAGACCTGGTTTTGGCCTCCATTAGCTGCTCTTCTCCATGCGGGTATGGTGTACTTGTTAACCCAAGCGTGGGCCTTGTGGTGGCTGCCACTTACTGTGTTTGCCTTCCATTTGTTCACGGGATATGTGCTGCAAAAGGGAAAACAAGACAATCTGCTTCCGTTTAACATTACCCTGCAATGTGTTTTGATTTTCTTGCGCATTATTCTATTCTTTTCTCTATCTAGCCTGGGATACGCCGCACCTTTATGGTTGAATACCTTTCCTACCATCAGTTCCACAGTGTTAATTTTGTTGCTGGCTCTGATCCTACTGCTGCCGCTGGGCGGAAGATTTATCGGATCAGTAATGACACCCTTCCATACAGAAAAAGAAAAGTATCGTGATTTAAAAAATGCTACGCATCGAGCTTCCCTGCCGGCAACACAACCCAAAGCGGGTTTATTGCAAACCATCGGGCAACAGTTATTTGGAAATCAATCTGAAGCCATTCCCCCTGCACAGGAACAACCTACTCTCCTGCTGCAAAATGGCTTTGAGAACGGCGGCAGGGTGATTGGCTACCTGGAACGGCTGCTCATCTTCGTGTTCATTGCTACGGGTCAATATGCCGGCATAGGTTTTCTGGTGGCGGCCAAATCCATTTTCCGCTTTGGCGAGTTCAAAGACAGTGAAAACCGCATGGAAGCCGAATACATCATCATCGGTACTTTTCTGAGTTTTCTATATGCCATTGTGGTCAGCCTGATGATTGTCTGGCTGCTGCGTTGATCTACTATATGGATTGGGAAAACTGATGAATTCATCCACCCCCCGATTAAACTCCATTGACCTCTTCCGCGGGCTGGCCATCCTGGGTATGGTGCTGGCCAATTACCTGGCCGGCGTGGAGTGGATAAGCCCCTGGCTGAAGCACGCCAAAGACGCCGGCTTTACGGTGATCGATCTGGTGGCACCCATGTTCATCTTCGCCATCGGCTTGACGTATGGAGGCTCTTTCCGGCGCAGATTGGAGCGCGACGGCGCAGGCAAGACCTATCAGCATTTTGTGGTGCGCTTCGCCGCCCTGTTGGGAATGGGTGCATTGTTCAGCGCCGGCGAGGTGCTGCTGGGCGTGGATGGGCAAACCGTCAACTGGGGCGTGCTACAGGCCATTGGCGTGGCCGGGCTGGTGACCTTGCTCCTGCTACGCCTGCCCACCTGGGCGCGCCTGCTCAGCGGGTTGGGTATTCTCGCCCTTTACCAGTATATGCTCAACACTTTCTGGCTGACGCGTATCCTCTCAGAGCCGCACGGTGGGCTGTTGGGGTCCATCAGTTGGGCGGGTATGCTGGTGCTGGCCACGGTTTTTGCAGATGTGTTTTTCAGGCCGTATGGTCAACGCCGCCTGGTCGCGCTCTCAGCGGGCAGCGTTCTGGCCGGCCTGCTGCTAAGCATGGTCTTCGTCATCAGCAAGAACCGCGTCTCCCCCACCTATGTATTGCTCAGCCTGGGTTTGAGCGGGCTGATCTTTTCGGCTTGCCACATACTGGTGGAACAATTCCGCCTCAAGAGCCAATTGCTGCCCTTGTGGGGTCGCAACCCGCTCGTCCTATATCTTTTACACATGCTCTTACTCGGGTTGGTCTACCTGCCGGACGTCCCCGCCATCTATTCCCGGGCGCCTCTCTGGCTGGTAATCGTAGAGGCGGCTGCCCTGCTGGGCATCCTCACCTGGGTGGCCTGGCATCTGGAGAGGAAGAAGATCTATATCAGTATCTAATAACATGAGAGTGGAGAATAGTGATCAGTGATTAGTAACAAGAAATCAGGAAAAGCAAAAACCTTCTGATCTGGACCATTAACCTATAACATGCAACAACAAAGGTTTTGACTATTCTCGACTCTCCATTCTCAATTCTCGTTTTTTTCAATTCTCAACTCTCGTACTCTTAAGGAGGACCCCATGAAGAAAATGCTGTTCATCACCCTCATCGTCACTCTTGTACTGGCAGCCTGTGCCCCCAGCCCGGAAGAGATCCAGTTGTCCATTGCCCAAACGCAGACGGCCGCGGCGCCTACCATCACCTCGACCCCGGCAGAAACGGCCACCCCGGCCGCCACTGACCAGTTCTCCGCCTGGTTTACGCTTGAACAAACCATCAACAACCTGATCACTGGCATTGATGGAGTGCGTGTGGTGCACTGGGTCAAGTTGGATGGAGATGTGATCGAGATCGACCTGCAGACAAAATGGCAGGCCGCCGAGAATCAGCCCGAGGTAGCCTACGCCATCGTCAAACAGCTTTCGGGATTTTGCAGCAATACCATGGCCGACCAGATCAAAGCCTTTACCGGCGTAGAGAAGCCCTCCATTCGCATCAACACTACCTCAGTGGACGACCTTTACCATTTCACCTCGCTGACCACTTTTGAGCAGTGCGTCACCGTAGCCTTTGGCGATCTGAATTACGCAGATTGGCAAACCGCCGCGGGAGTGACACAGGTGAAGTAAAGGGTGGCATGATAGAAAAGCAACATTACCGGCATCGTTCCATCCGCCTGGCCGAATTCGATTATTCTTTGCCCGGCGCATATTTCATCACCGTTGTCACACACGGCCGAGCATGTGTGTTTGGCGAGATCGGTGAGAATGTCATGATCCTGAACGAATTTGGAAACATCGTAAAGGATGAATGGCAGAAAACACCATTGATAAGGCCGACCGTGGGGTTAGGTGCATTCGTTGTGATGCCGAACCATGTTCATGCCATTGTTCATATTCTGGAAGAACCAATAATTTCAAACATTGTAACAACACATTCCGCTCCAAATACGGTAGAGGCGTATAGCTATACGCCTCTACCGAGGCCAAACGTTTCCGAAACAAACAATGTCGGTTTTTATTCCCCATCCCGAACGGTGGGGGCTTTCGTGCGTGGATTTAAAGGGTCCGTTACCAAACGCATCAATGAATTGCGCGCCTTGCCAGGGGCTCCGGTCTGGCAGCGGAATTATTACGAGCACATCATCCGCCCAGATGAAGATTATCTGCGCATCGAGAAGTACATCTACGACAATCCCTTAAATTGGCTCAAAGATGAAGAGAATCCATTCCAAACACGGTAGGGGCGTATGGCTATACGCCCCTACCAAGGCATACTTACTTTACTTCCAACGGTAGGGGTACCCCACTCCAATATTTTTCGGCCACATCCTGGCGCACAAAGGCTTTGCCAAAGGCACCCTCTGCCAATAACTGATACCCTTCAATCGAATTCTCTTTGGCATCAGAATAAAACTCATATTTGCTCTTCATCACCGATTCATCCAGAGCGATGGCCAATTTGGCCGCATCTGAAAAATAGGTGATGTTTTCGGCTTCCAAAAACACAAAATCTGGTTTGGTTTCCTTGAGGGTGTCGTAATCCATCAGATCCCAGCTCATCGCCAGTGACCAATTGGACTGCGGCGCCACATAAGAGCGCCAATCGCGGTAAAACGTAAAGGTCGTGTCAGCAGGCAATCCAGCCAGGTAAGCCCCATCCACCGCATCAAAGAAATGGATGCTCCCGGAGGTCTCTTCCTTATGCATCTGGCTTTGATAGCTGAGCGCACCCTGCCGCGCCAACAAGATCAGCGCCACCCCGCCCAGAACCAGGCAGGCGATCTGCACCCCGCGTTGAACTTTAGCCCGCTTCCAGGCATCTTCTATGAACGGGAAGGCAATAAAGGCAATGAGCGGCAACAAAACCGGTAAAAAGTAATGCGGGCGTAGCGTGGAGGCCCAGAAGAGAAAGTAGCCCACATAGCCAACCACCCAACTCAGGACCAGCATGGCATGCAGGCGCGTTTTCTGGCGGAACAGGGCAGCAACCGCGAGAGCCAAAGTTCCCCCTACCAGCAGCCAGGTACCGTAATACTGGGCTACAAAGCGAGAGAATTTTTGCCAGTTGGCGGCCAGCCCACCCCCGCTGATCCAGAAGCCCTGCGCGTTCTCCAAATAATTTCCTTTGAAGACCGCAATGATCTCAGCACGCTCCTGCGGCAGCAGCAACAACGGGTTGGTAACGATGACCGTGGCAAACATGACCAGCAGGAAAAGCAAAGCCTTTTTGACAGCTCCCCACAGATTGATGCGCTTTTGCACAAGCCCAAAAATTAAATACAGCGCATAAGTACCCACAAACAAGACGCCCAACACTTTGGCACCGATGGCAAACCCGCAGGCAATGGCGGAGAAGTAAAAATTCTTCCCAAAACGCAGATCGTCTTTCTTCAAGAAGAAAAGCGTCAGCACACAGCCCAACACCAGCAGGCTGTCTGGATGCCACCAGAAGTTATTCACCAGCACCGCCGGCAACACCGCCAGCAGCAGGAACAAAGCAATGCTTTTCCAATACGATTTGTACGCCGTCTGCATCCACACCAGCAGTAGAAGCGAGACCAGCATGGGCAAGACGTTGAGGAATTCGCGCAGCAACATCACGATGAGGGCAGTGTTGGCTGTCCAATTGGCGCCCAGAATTAATTTGAGGGGCAGCAAGATCAGCCCTGAGAAGAAGTAAAAGGGATAACCATAGTAATAATGACCGTAAACAGCGAAATTATGGATCGAGGCAAAGAGGGTCGCCCCCGGGGCAAGCATGTGCAGCGCATACGGATACTGCGCAAATTCATCTGATTCAAAAATACTCAGCATTTCAGGGTTCTGAGCCCCCTTGAAGTTGGCCGGAATGTTCACAGCCAGAATTGCCAGGCTGAGCACGATCAGGATCAGAAAGACCCGCTTTTGAGTTTTATCCATTCTTTAGGTTCCTATGTTGACTTTGCAAATTTGGTAACGAATTGGTTTGAAATATTATAACTTTTTTGTGTATGATTAAGGAATTGAAGAACATGTTGAGAGGGTCGCTATGCAAAAGGTCGAACTCGGTACTGTATTAAAAGAACGCTACAAAATCGTCAAACAACTGGGCGCCGGGGGCATGGGAGAGGTTTTCCTGGCTCAAGATGAATCGCTGGATACCCAGGTTGCCATCAAGATCAATCACAACTTAAACGAGTCCACTTCGGCACAGTTCATCCGTGAAGCCCGCCTTTTGGCCAGCCTCAAACACCCCAACCTGCCGCGCGTTATCGATTATTTCACCGAAAATGACACCCAATATTTGGTGATGGATTACATCCCCGGCGATGATCTGAAGACCATCGTGGAACGCAAAGACAAGCTCAACCCTGAGTTGATCGTCAAATGGGCGGTCGAACTGGGTAATGCCCTTACATACCTGCACAATCGTAAACCACCGATCTTTCACCGCGATATCAAACCCGCCAACATCAAATTGACTCCCGGCGGGGATGTCTTGCTGGTCGATTTTGGCATTGCCAAGACCGGCGACCCCTCCACTGAAACGCAGACAGGCGCATGGGCGTTTTCCCCCGGCTTCGCGCCGCCAGAGCAGATCAGCGGGTTACGCACTGGCCCTTATTCTGACCAGTACAGCCTGGCCGCCACCATTTATTACCTCTTCTCCGGCAAACCCCCGGTGGACGCCGCTCAACGCATGATGGGCGCCGCCCTTTTTACCCCGCTGAATATGGCAGTTCCCAGTGTTCCCCTGCATGTCTCAGAAGCCGTCAGCCGGGCATTGGCCATTAAACCGGAAGATCGCTTTGCCAATATCTCAGAATTTTTAACCGCCCTCACCAATCCGCAGGTCACACAGATCGCACAGGGTGACCAAAAAACGGTGATCGCCAGTCGCTACCCACCCATTTTGCCGCCCACCCCGGCCAATGCGAAATCAAATAAACCCACCTCCCGCAAAAGCCCGCTGGGGTGGATCTTTGGCATACTCATCTTCGCCGGTGTGGTGATCGGGGGGTATCTGGCTTTCACTAATCTGGGCATTCTGCAACCGTTGCCTTTCCTGAGCCCGGCTGCCACAGCTACTGCTACAACCGCGCCCACGCTGACACAGGAACCCACCCTGGCAGAAACCCCGGCTGAAGCAGCCACCGCCACCACTGAAGCCATCCCCACTGCCACCGCTGAAGTTGCCACTGCTACAGCCGAAATCACCGCCTTGCCTGCCAACAGCGCCCTCGGCCGTGGCGGTAAGATCGCTTTTATCAGCAATCGTCAGGGCGACGGCATCAATCAGGTCTGGCTGATGAACGTGGAAAAAGACGCTGATGGCAAGCTGGTGGCCACCAATGTGGAACAACTGACCTTCTCCCCCGGCGAGAAATCTCAACCCGCCTGGTCACCTGATGGCACAAAATTATTATATGTAGGCGTCAGCACGGATTTCGCCAAGAATGGCACTCCCTTTGCCAAGGATATTTGGGTGCTGGATCTGAACAACAAAGACGCTGAGGCGGTGGACCTGACCAAGCGCGCCGGCGATGATGTTGACCCGGCCTGGTCACCTTCTGGCAAACTGATCGCTTTCACCAGTTATTACCGTGAAGACAACATTCCTCAAATGTTCCTGATGAATTCAGAAGGGTATGACCAGAAGCGCATCAGCGAACGTTTTGGTGAGGAATTCCCCACCTGGACGCCGAATGATGATTACCTTTATTACACCCTGGTTTTTGACGGGCACGAGATCCTTTCAATGCGTGACCGCTGGAGCCTGTACGTTAACCAGAAGAAATTTGATATGACCTCAGATACCGGCCGCCTTGGCAATGCTCTGGATGCCCAGATCACCCTGGACGGGCAAACCCTGCTCTACACACAGTTGAGCAACGGCGACCAGAACATCTTCACCGCTCCGGTCAAAGACCGCGGCAAGAACTCGGTTCAGCTCACCGATACTGGCAAAGATTACGCCGCCTGCTGGTCTCCAGATGCGCAGTGGATTGTCTTTACCTCAGATCGTGATGACAACTCCGAGATCTACATCATGGATGCCAGCGGTGAGAACGTGACCAACCTCACCAATCACCCTGGCCTGGATAAAGACCCAGCCTGGCAACCGCCGCAGGCACAACAATAA
>JAYFNV010000034.1:0-84954 GCA_034933225.1 Anaerolineaceae bacterium
TGCGGGTAGCGGCGGCGTACTTCCGTCATTTGGCGGTACTCTGGCCGGAAATCATGGCCCCATTCAGAGATACAATGGGCTTCATCAATGACCAGCAGGGAAACCTGGATAGAATCCAGCAAACCAAAGAGCCTGGGAGTCATCAGCGTTTCTGGCGCTACATAGAGCAGTTTTGTCCTGCCCTGGCTGACAGAGGCCATATTCTCGCGGTATTCTTTGGCGTTCAGGGTGCTATTCAAAAAAAGTGCCGGAACTCCGGCTGCGCGCATCTGCTCTACCTGGTCTTTCATAAGGGCGATCAGCGGTGAGACCACCACTGTGAGCCCGGGCAACATCAGCGCTGGGATCTGATAACACAATGATTTTCCACCACCCGTTGGCATCACGGCCAGGGTGTCTTGCTTTGCCAGCACATTTTTGATCACTTCTTCTTGCAGGGGACGAAAGGTATCGTAGCCAAAAGTTTCTTTGAGGATGGAGGCGGCGTTGGGCATGGCCTGATTATACGCTGTGAATCAAAAAACGGACCTAATACTGTGGTATACTGATTACATCTTATACATTGAATGGTTAAAGTTTTAGCCTCCATCTCCTTAGTCAAGATGGTGGCTTTTTTTGTCCATTCAAGACTTGTGAAAGCAGAGGAATTTCTTGGAAGTTAAACTTTACGTTGGCAATTTGTCTTATGACACGAACGAAGAACAATTACGCACATTGTTCTCTGAAGCCGGCACCGTATCAGCAGTCGATCTGATCAAAGATCGTGACACCCACATGCCCAAGGGTTTTGCATTTATCACCATGAGCACGCAAGCCGAAGCCGAAAAGGCCATCAGCACCTTCAATTCAAAAGAGATCGGCGGCCGCCCCCTGACCGTTAACGTTGCGAAACCTCGCGAAGATCGCCCCGCTTATGGCGGTGGTGGTGGTCGCGGCGGATTCAACAACAAATCCGGTGGCCACAAACAACGCAGCGGTGGCTCCAACAACCGCTACTAGATTGAACCAAACAAAATTCCCTCTCAAGCAGAGGGAATTTTTTATTCCGGGATTTTCTGTCCCCAAAAGCGATTACAATTATCAAATTGCACGAATAAATCCAGCGTTCTAGGAATAAAGTATGGAATCAAAGCAGACTAAACAGACGACCTATCAGATCGGTTTGATCACACTGGTTTTTGTAGCGTTTATTTCGTTGGGTTTGCCCGACGGTCTGCTGGGTGTTGCCTGGCCTTCCATGCACACCGGGTTCAAGATCTCTCTTGATTCCATCGGCCTGCTGATGTATGCCGGAACCGCCGGATACATGACCTCCAGCTTCTTCAGCGGCAAGATCATCAGCAAACTGGGCGTGGGCGGCACACTGGCCGCCAGTTGTGCTCTCACCGGCCTCGCGCTGATCTCGTATACGCTGGTCCCTGTCTGGGGTCTGATGGTCTTTCTGGGCATCTTCTCCGGGTTGGGCGCAGGCGCCATCGACGCAGGATTGAACACCTTTGCCGCTGCCAACTTCCATGACCGCGCCATGCAGTGGATGCACGCCTGTTACGGCATTGGCGTTACCCTGGGACCGATCATCATGACCACTGGCCTGAACCTTTACGACAACTGGCGCATCGGCTACCGAGTGGTGGGTGTGGCCCAAATTGTTCTGGCTCTGGCCTTCGTCTTTTCTTTGAAAATGTGGAAAAAAGAATCTGGCGAAGACAAACCTGAAGCCGAAAAGCAGATCACCGATTACAAAACACCGTTTAGTGAGACTTTGCGGCGGGGGAATTCCTGGTTAAGCGCCAGCCTGTTTGCAGTTTACGTTGGCTGCGAAGCCGCCCTCGGCACCTGGGTGTTCACCCTGCTGACGGGATCGCGCCACATCCCTGCTGAGATTGCCGGTTACCTCACAAGTTCTTACTGGGTTTCCTTCACCCTGGGCCGCATTCTGGCGGGTTGGTATACCAAACGTCTGGGTCTAAAAAGAGTGCTGGACATCTCCATTTTGGGAGCGTTTTTCGGCGCCATTCTGCTATTACTGAATATCTCTTCTGCGGTCAGCATTTTGGGTGTGGCCATCATCGGCTTTGCCATCGCCCCAATCTTCCCGGCATTCATGTCTGGCACCAGCTCCCGTGTGGGCGCCAAACACGCCACCAACACCATTGGTATGCAAATGGCCGCCTCCGGGCTGGGTGGCGCCACCATCTCAGCGGTCATCGGTGTACTGGCACAGAATATTTCGCTCGAGGCCATTGCCGTCAGCATGGTGGTGCTTTATGCCCTCCTGTTTGTGCTGCACCGCCTCTCGCTCCGCAATGCAGAACCCACCAACGTGCCGCTGGCCGACTCCATCATTCCAGACCAGGCAAACCTGGAGAAATAGCCCGGCTTCGATGTACACCCTCGCTGAGATCGAATCGCTCGGAGAACAATTATTGGCCAGGACCCACCAGCCCGTGCCGCGTTTCCGACTTTTGCGAGATGTGATCGGTGAATCAGAAAAAAGTGAAGGTTTTCAGAGCGCGCATCAAGCGCTGCAATCCAGTAATTGGTTTCTTGAAATAGTGCGGTCCCAACATCCTGATGGTAGTTGGGGCCGTTTTCATTCTCGTAATTCTGCGCTCAAACTGCGCTTCCCCACAACTGAATTGGCACTTTACCGGGCACGTTTTTTGGGCTTGAGCAAACAAGATGAACTGGTTAGCCGTTCCCTTCAATTGATGGAAGAAATGCTGCAGGGAAAAACTGGCTGGCAAGACCCGCCCGAAAAACATGAGGGCTGGCCTATCAATACCCGTTTTATCACTGCAGGAACGCTGGCCATGTTTGACCCGGCCAATACGCTCTTGACCCCATTGGCTGAGCGCTGGGGAAACGTGGTCGACGCCACCTTCGCCACCGGCAGATATGACGCAGAATCTGAACGGGCCGCCCACATGGCCATCAATGGTATCTACACCAGGGGAAAATACCTCAAGTTGGCAGGGCTTTACCCGCTGGTGCTGCTCTCCCTGCCGGCCGTAAAGCTGGATCCGGGCATTGAAAAAGCGCTTATTGATTGGGTATGTGAAAAAAGGGATGGGATCTATTACGTTTATGGTGCAGAGATGCTTGAGCCGCCGCCCATGAGGGACCCGCATTTTCAGAGCTGGCTCAATGGGGTAGAGCTGATCTGCCGCTTCCAGCATGGAAGAGCAGTTTGCGCTCCGGTTTTGAACTGGCTGTGGCAAGAACGGGCTGTGGATGGATGTTGGGATTTTGGGACGGCAGCCAAACGAGACCTGGCTTTCCCGCTCTCAGAAAACTGGAAAAACGATACTGACCGCAAGGTCGATTGTTCGATCTCCGTGCTCTCCCTGCTGCGCAAGAGCCTGACAGCAGCAGATTGATCTACTCGCATTTACTTCCCGGGCAATAATGCCGCCCGCCCGCTGCCGGCATCCTGGATCAGCGTGAGCGGTACCTTGTACACCTGGCTGAGCAAGTCTGCATCCAGCATTTCTTGCGGCGTGCCCATTTTGATGATCTGTCCTTTCACGAGCAGGGCAATGCGATCCGCAAACTGGAAGGCCATGTTCAGGTCGTGCAAAGCGATGAGAACCGCCCGCGGCGATTGTTCTGCGCTGGGGGGATGGGCCAGATCGCGGATATGTTTCATCAATCCATATTGAAATTGCAGATCTAAAAAGGTAGTGGGTTCGTCCAGCAGCATGAGTGGGGATTGCTGCACCAGGGCGCGCGCCAACAACAGACGCTGCTGCTCACCGCCAGAAAGCTCGTTGATGGGGTTGTCGGCAAAGCTGAGAGTATCTGTCTGGCGCATGGCCGCTGCGATGATGGCTTCATCTTCGTCAGAAAGCTGCCCCAGCCAGTTGAGATACGGGGTGCGCCCCAGGGATACCACCTCTTTTCCGGTAAATGCGGGCGGCAGGTTGCGTGCTTGCGGCACCACGGCGATCTTGCGGGCGCGTTCCTGCTCGTTCATGCTATGAACGGTCTTCCCATCGATCTTGACGCTGCCGCTTTCAGGGTGCAGCACCCCGCTGATGACCCGCAGCAAGGTCGATTTGCCCGACCCATTTGGGCCGATGAGGGCCATCATCTCGCCCGGCTGCAGGCTAAGATCAATGCCTTTCAAGATGTTCTTTTTGCCGTAGCCGGCATGAATGGATTCAACGCTCAGCATGGCTCACCAGTAATTTTGAGATTTTGAACGGCGCAGCAGCCACAGGAAGAACGGCGCACCCATCAATGACGTGATAATGCCAATGGGAATTTCCTGCGGGGCCATGGCAGTACGGGCCACAGCATCTGTGAGCAGCAACAAAATGGCCCCGCCCAACAACGAAAGCGGCAAAATTCGCCGGTAATCGCCTCCCCAGAGCAGGCGGATGAGATGCGGCACGATGAGCCCCACAAAGCCGATGATGCCGGCAAAAGAGACGGCAGCGGCTGTGGCCAGGGTGGAAGAGATGACGGTCAACCAGCGCACGCGGGTAACCGGTACCCCCAACTGCATGGCCTGCTCATCGCCAAACTGCATCACATTTAAAGAGTGCCCCAGTGAGAGCAAGATCAGTAAGCCAACCAGCGCATAAGGCAGCATGGCCAGCACGGGGGTCCAACCCACCATGGTGCTGCCGCCAAAGAGCCAGACCAGCGCCCTGCGCAGGTCACCGCTTGAGTTGATCATCAGCATGGAAGAGATGGCCGTACAAAAAGAACTGATCACCACTCCGGCCAGGATCAGGTTGGTGGTGGGCACAGTCTTGCCCACCCTGGCCATGAGGGTAACAAAAGTCACCGCAGCAGTAGCGCCCAGGAATGCCGCCATGGGGATGGCAAACGACCCCAGGGTGGTGTACGGCCATTGAATACTCATGGCGGCAACGGCTCCCAACCCCGCCCCTGAGGCGACCCCAATGAGATACGGGTCAGCCAGTGGGTTGCGGAAGAGCCCCTGATACGCGGCACCGCTGCCGGCCAGGGCTGCCCCTACCAGCAGGAGCAGCACCATGTGCGGCAAACGTAATTTAAGAAAGATGGTCGCAAAAACACCATTTGGGTCCGCGGCTGCGAACTTGCCCTGAAGCGCAGCCGTGATGACACTTCCGATCATACCGGGGGTGAGGTTCACCGCTCCGACCATGACGTTAAGCAAAGCTGCCATCGCCAGCAAGACAATGAGGATCAAAAATGGGTTAATGCGCTTTAACACGAGGCTTCCTTACTTAAAAAGTTCAGGATGGATGGTCCTGGCCAGATCTTCCAGCCCTTCCACCAGGCGGGGACCGGCGCGGCTGACCAGATCATCATTGAAGGCGTAGATAGCGCCTTCCTGTACAGCTTTGATCTTGTCCCAGCCTTCTCGGGCTTTCACTGTGTCAATGGTGGTGCCGTAAGCGGCATCTCCCAACAAAATCACGTCGGGGTTCTGGGTGAGCAATTCTTCTACGCTGATCTGTGCCCAGGCACTGCTGAGGCTGGAACCAACGTTCTTGCCGCCCGCCAGGGTGATGAGCATATCCAGAAAGGTACCGGGCCCGCTGGTCCAGGGTTTGCCGGGGTCGCTGCCATCCAGTTCGTAGAAAACGACCGGCTGGCTATCGGCGCGGGCAACGGCATCCAGCACTGTCTGCACACGAGTATTCAGAGAGTCGGTCAGATCAACAGCATCATCCATATGGCCGGTCAACTCGCCAATCGTTTCCAAACTGGTGTAAAGATCTTCCATCGAAGTGGGGTTTCCCACATAGTAAACGGTCAGGCCCAGATCAGTGAGCGCCTTTACCTGGTCTTCCGTATTGATGGCAGCTGCCACCACCAGATCGGGCTGCAGGGAGGCAATGGAATCATAAGAATAGGCGCCATTGGAACCACCAATGTCGGTGAGGGTGGCGGCTTCTTCCGGGTAGTTCGAGAAGGAATCACGGCCAACCATCTGGTCTCCAGCACCCACTGCGTAGAGCATTTCAGTGGTGGAGGGCGCCAGCGAGACGATCTTCTGGGCAGGCGCGGCCAGGGTGACGGTGCGCCCCAGGCCATCTGTAAAGGTGAGCGGTTCTGAGGCCGTGGTAGCTGCTTCGGTGGGGGCAAGGGTGGCAACATCTGTGGGTGTGGCAGTCACTTTGGGGCTGCAAGCTGAAAGCGCCAGGCCGAGTGCCAGGGTCAGGATCAGCCAGAAATTTATTTTTTTCATAGAATAATTCTCCAAAATTTTGAACCTTAAAATACAATCCCCCGGCTGGTACGGCCGGGGGGAAACAAACAAGGAACGAGCGAGTTTCCACCTCCTATCAGCGAGATCGTGGTAAACCCTCTTAGGCGGGCGACCTGACTTATCAGAAATTCTGAATCACAGTTGCGCCACAGTACCGGACTTGCACCGGTTTCGCCTTTATGCCTTCCCATCCGGGGGAATTGGCACCTAAAAGGTATATTCAATTACCTGTATTGTATGGAAGTTCAGCCCAACCGTCAAGTCAGTTGAGATGAATGCAATTTTTCTTTTCTGACAAAATCTTCATCAGATGTTCACAACCTGTCGGTAAAGTTAAAAGCGTACCTTCAACAAAACTATCTGGTGAAAAATGAAAAAACAAAATTTCAAATGGATGCTTAATCTGGTCCTTTATATTGGTTTCATGCTTTTGTTTTACCTCGATCTCACCGGCCTGCCCTTGCATCAATGGCTGGGGATCGGAGTGGGTATTATTTGTCTGGTGCATTTGCTGCAGCACGGTGCCTGGGTGAAGGCCACCCTGGGGAAATTCACAGACATGCCCTCCCGTACCCAAATCAACTTTATGGTAGATGCAGCAATCGCCCTGGGAATGGCAGCAATCCTCGTCAGCGGGCTGGTCATGTCCACCTGGTTCAACTTGCCGCTCAATAACTACGCTACCTGGAGCGTACTGCACACTGCTTTTGCGGTAGAAACACTGGTGGCGCTGCTGGTGAAACTTCTCCTGCATTGGAAGATGATCGGCGTGCAGATACGCCGTTTGTTTGCCAGGCCGCAGCCCGCCAGCATGCCCCCGCGTTCCAGCACCCTGCAGCCGGCTCTGGCCACAACTCCCATGGGGAACAACAAAGCCGTCAGCCGCCGTGATTTTTTGGCCATGCTGGGAGCCTTTACCCTGGTCTCCACGCTGGCCATCACCCACGTGGTAAAAGGGGATTCAGACACAACAGCACAGGCCAATAGTGACGTATCACAGTCTGAGCAGGCTTCTGCCGACAGTGACGCCACGGCTACCAGCCAGCCCACTACACAGGCAACGGCCCAGGCTGCCCAAACGGACCCGACCGCGACCGCGGTGCAACCCACGGCCACCAGCCAACCCACCGTAGTGCAGGCCGCCAACACAACGAACTGCACAGTTCGCTGCCGGAACGGCTGCTCTTATCCGGGTCGCTGCCACCGCTATACAGATTCAAATGGCAACAACAAATGTGACCTGGGCGAATGCATCTAGAGCATTCCTTGGTTGAAAAAGATCCCCCGATTTCTCGGGGGATCTGCTTATTTAAGGATCGTTTCAATCTGTTCCAGTTCAATGGGGGTGAAATTCAGATGCGTCAACGCGCCCAGCGCATCATCGATCTGGCCTACCCGGCTGGCGCCGATCAGCGCTGATGTGATGACCGGGTTACGCAGCACCCAGGCAATGGACATCTGCGCCAGGCTCTGACCGCGCGCTTTGGCCATTTCATTTAATTGGGTCACCTTGGTCACCTTCTCTGCGGTGATCTGTTCCGGTTTCAAAAAACCGCTGGGTTTGGAGGCACGGGAGCCTTCCGGGATGCCGTGCAAATACTTATCGGTAAGCAGCCCCTGCGCCAGCGGCGAAAAGACAATGGCGCCCACCTCTTCCTTCTGCAGAACATCGATCAGGCCGTCTTCGATCCAGCGGTTGAACATGGAATAAGAAGGCTGATGGATGAGGCAAGGGGTGCCCAATTCGTGCAATATCTTGATGGCACGGCTGGCCTCTTCAGGTTTGTAGTTGGAAATGCCCACATAGAGCGCCCGTCCGCTGCGTACAATGAAATCCAGCGCCTGCATGGTCTCTTCTAACGGGGTTTCAGGGTCGGGGCGGTGATGGTAGAAAATATCCACGTACTCCAACCCCATACGTTTGAGGCTCTGGTCCAAACTGGAGACAAGATATTTTCGTGAGCCCCAATCACCGTAAGGTCCCTGCCACATGCCATAACCGGCTTTGGAAGAAATGATCATCTCGTCCCGGTAAGAGCGAAAGTCTTTTTGCATGACCATGCCAAAGGTCTCTTCGGCTGAACCAGGAATGGGGCCGTAATTGTTGGCCAGGTCAAAGTGGGTGATGCCAGCGTCAAAGGCATGCAGCAGCATGGCACGGCAGTTCTCAAAGACGTCCACACTGCCAAAGTTATGCCACAGCCCCAAAGAGATGGCCGGCAATTTGATGCCGCTCTTACCGCAGCGGTTATACACCATACTTTGATATCGATCCGGGTTGGCTGAATAGGTCATTGCACTCTCCAAATATTAATTTACGATCTTAGCAGGGGTGATCGTGGCCGTGTTCGCGTTCCAGAACGGTCACTTCCAAAGGAGCGCTGCCCAGATTAATGGTGATGCCAAAGGTCTCTAAAAGCGCCTGCGGGGTGATGACCTCTTTGCCGCAGCCGTAGGCGATGACCTTATGAGCCAGCAGCATAGCCAGGGTGCAATCCATGGCTTCCTGGATGTCGTGAGTTGCAATCACCACACTGGCGCCGCGGCACAACTCGTCGCGGACAGCCTGCTGGTAGATCTCCTGCGCACCGGCATCCAGGCCGGCGGTGGGTTCATCCAGGATTAGAATATCTGCCTGGCGGGCCAGGGTCTGGGCGATAAAAACGCGTTGTTGCTGCCCCCCTGAAAGGCTGCGCAGGGGTTTATCTGCCAGGGCTTCAATGCCCATGCGCTTCATCGAATCATGGATGATGTCCAGGTCGGCACTGTTGAGCTTGCCCAGCAGGCCGTGCTCGGCGTAACGCCCCATACGCACCACGTCTACGGCGCACAAAGGCAGAATGAATCCGTTGGAATGGAACTGGCTCAAGTAGGAGAGGCGGCGAATGCTCTGCTCTGGCGGCAGCCCCATCACACTCAGCTCACCGCTGATCTTGGGGAGCAACCCCACCAGGGTCTTAAGCAGGGTCGACTTGCCCGATCCGTTGGTACCCACCAGCGCCAGTGATTGGCGCGGTTTGAGTTCAAATGTGATCGAAGGAACGATCACTTCATCTTTGTAGCCAATGGTCAGGTCTTTCGCCTGGATATACGGGGCAGCTTGCACAGAATTATCCATGCGTCCCCCTTTCCAGGCGGGCTATGCGGTTGGCCTGAGCGTTTTTGATGAAGAGGACAATAAAGAAGATCAGCGTGGCTACCAAAACGATGGAAGAGCCCGCTGCCAGGTTGAAATGATAACTGATGAGCAAGCCTGAATAGACGGAGACCATGCCGATGAGAGAAGCATAGATCATCATGGCCTTGATGCGTTTGGCCAAAAGTGCCGCTGCTCCTGCCGGCGCCAGCAGCATTCCAAAGACCAGCATGGTACCCACCGTTTGGAAGGAGATGATAACCGCCAGGGCGATCATGGCCAGCATGATGTTGTGGTACAGCTTGGAGGAAAAACCAGAAACCTGGGCCTGCTCCGGGCTGAAGCACAACAGCAAAAAGGGACGGGCACAAACCAGCGCCACCACCAGAATGACCACTGTGGCTACGGCCTGCAAGATCACCGAGGTGGCGTTGATGCCCAGTATCTCCCCAAAGAGAATGCGCACCAGGTCACCGCTGAAGGAACTGGACCGCGAGACAATGACCACACCCAGCGCGAGCATGCTGACAAAGAGCAGCCCGATGGCGGTATCAGAAGAAAGCGAAGTTTTCTGGGTAATGAGGCTGATGCCGCCGATCATCACCACCGCACTGATGGCTGCGCCTACGATGCCGGGCACCCCCAGCAAAATGGCAATAGCAATGCCAGGCAGCACCCCGTGCGCCAGCGCATCACCGATAAAGGCCAGGCCGCGCAATACAATAAAGGTACCCACCACGCCGCAGGAAATGGAGACCAGAAAACCGGCCAACAACGCCCGCTGCATGAAAGTGTTCCCCAAAAAAGGATCTACGAATAAGTTCATATACTCCTGAAAAACAACCAGAGGCACAGACCTGCCTCTGGTTGAAGTATATCAAAGAAAGGACCCTGCCGCTTACTGTAAATTGGTGACGATGACCGTCATCAAGTTGCGCAGAAAGGTAAAGTAAGAGCCATCAGAAGGTAACGAGTGGGTGGTGATCTCCACCACTTTGGCGCCTGTTTCCTTGCCGATGGTCTCAGCCACATTGGCCGGAGTACCCAGCTCGGTAAACACAGCTTTGGTCTGATTTTCCTGAATGACTTTGGCCAGTGCAGCCATATCGGCAGCAGAGGCTTCAGACTCAGTGGACAGACTGGGCACAATGGCGCCGATCAGCTTGAAGTTGTAGCGTTGGGCAAAATACCCCAGTGACTCATGACCGGTCACCAACTTGCGCTGAGCTTCCGGCAATGAATTTGCCTGGGCGGTCAGCTCATCGTTCACCGCATCCAATTTTGCTTCTAGGGTGCTGGCATTGGCAGAGACATCCAGGCCAAGGTCAGTCTTCAACTGGTCCGCCAGAGCGGCCACAACTGCCTTCATGGTCAACGGGTCGGTCCATAGATGCGGGTCCTGTGCGCCAATGGCCTGGTCAGGATCACCGGTGGGGATGCCTTCGCCTTCGCCCACGGTGCGAATGGTGATATGGTCAGAGGCCGTAAAGAATTTAACGCCCGCTTCCTGGGCCTGAGCCAGGGCTTTTTCCATGCCGCCTTCAAGACCCAGCCCATTTTGCACGATCATATCTGCATGGGTCAACGTCTCAATATCTTTGGCAGAGGGTTCCCACTCGTGCGGGTCTTGCCCATCTGGCATGGAGACGACCACATTGGCCTGATCTCCCACCAGCTCTTTGACCACAGATCCCAGAATGGAATAGGTCACAACAATGGTCTTCTTGCTAGTTTCAGTTGCAGCCGGCGTAGCGGTGCAAGCTGAAAGTGCCAGAGCCGAGATCATCACAGCGATGATCGTAATTAGTAATCCTTTTTTCATTTTTCTCCTGTCCTGCATACAAAGGGCGAAATTACGGTCACAGTAGAGGTAAAATTAGTTTTCCTTTGTAGCAATTCAAACCTCTGCTACATGTTTTACCACAAAACTAGTAAACTTTACAATAAAAATAGTAAATTTTAAGGTATAATCAAGGCGAGGATCTTATGGAATTAGGTATCGGCGATCGGTTAAAGCAAGCAAGAATTCAAAAGGGCTATTCTCTACGCTGGCTGGCTGAACTGAGCGGGCTGAACATCAATACTTTGAGCATGATCGAAAATGATAAGACATCGCCTTCTGTGGCTACCCTGCAAAAACTGGCCAACGCACTGGAGATCCAGGTCGTTGATTTTTTCATGCCCAACAACGAGAAAGACCAGGTCGTACTCACTCGCGCTGAAGGACGCAACTCCTCCCTGCTGGGACAAACCCGCATGCAATCGCTCACGGGCGGCTTTGTCAAAGATGGCGTGCGGGCATTCGTCATCACCATCCCCAACAAAGAAGAAGCCAGCCCCCACGCAGTAGATCATTCTGGCTTTGAATTCATCTACTGTCTGTCCGGCAAACTCATCTATCACGTGCAGGATGAGACCTATCAGCTTGAAGCCGGCGACAGCCTGATCTTTGACAGCAGCGTGGACCATTGCTGGGAGAACAGTCAGGAAGATACGCCTGCACAATTCTTGTTAGTCTTAGCCGATGAAGTACCCAACCAGGAAACGATCCAAAAACATATTTTATCCGGATGTTACCTCAAGGAGAAAAGCATGAAAATCGCAGTGATCACAGAGGACCAAAAGACCGTCTGTCAGCATTTTGGACGAGCCCCTTATTACCTGGTGTTTTCAGTTGATAATGGGAAGATTATTGGTAAAGAAGTGCGCGAAAAACTGGGGCATGCCCAACTGGGTGGTGGCCACGAGCATGGCGAGCACGGCGGCGAACACGGCTCTTCCGGTGAAGGCCACGCCAAACACGTAATGATGGCCGAAACCATCTCAGACTGCGAAGTTTTACTTTGCGGTGGTATGGGTCGCGGCGCATACGAGAGCATGCGTATGCTGGGCATCACCCCGGTTGTGACTACGGTGGCCGATGCTGAAGAAGCCGTCAACCAATATGTAGCAGGCACCTTGCAAGACCATACAGAGAAACTGCATTAACAAGGGAGAGGGGAATGAGTTACCACATGGAAGCCATTGGGGTGATCCATTCCCCTTTTTCACAACAAACAGGAACGCCCATCCAATCTGCTCGCTCAGAAGCAGTGGGCGAAGTGGAAGTTTTTGCTGAATTTGCTGAGGGGCTGGAAGGGGTGGAGGAGTTTTCTCATATTTACCTTCTCTACCTATTTGATCGTGTGCCTGATGAGATTCCCCTAAAAAACAAACCCTTTCTGGATGACCAGGAGCACGGCATTTTTGCCACCCGCTACCCCGTACGTCCCAACAAGTTAGGGTTTTCGGTGGTAAAGCTGCTCAAACGGGAAGGCAACCGCCTGACCGTGCAAGGGGTAGACATGTTGGATGGCACGCCGTTGCTGGACATCAAACCCTACTTCCCCGATTTCGATGTATTTGCCAGCACCCGTCACGGCTGGTACGAGAAACGCGCCTATAAATGACCCTTACTTACAGACCACACAGGTCGCCTGGCGGATCTCGCCCAGGTGATAAGCAGTATGGGTGATGATGCCCAAAACACCTTCCAGGGGGCGCTCTGCGCTCCAATCTTCCAGGGCAACCAGGCGTTCTCTTAAGCGGTGATACGTGCTCTTGAGCGTCTCAACAATTGTCTGCCATTCTTCGGGGGTCACTTCATGGGTGGTACGCCACACTTCACCCCAATCTGCTCGTGAATTGTCATTTTCCAACATGTAGCGTTCCAGCACTTCCAGATAAAAGTTCACATGTTTCACCTGGGCGGCGATGGATGCGCATTTATCAGATATGGGAACCGAAGCCTGTTCAGCGCTGATGCCTGCCAGGGTCTCAAAAAGTGACGTACCGCCATCCAGATAGATGCCCTGCACCGATTCGAACGTCTCATCCAGCAAGCTATTGAGAATGGGCAACAACCTTTCTTTCAAAGGTGTCTCACTCATTAATTCTCCTCATCAAAAACAAACTTGGTCGGGTCGTCTGTGAATTTGGTCCAGGCCAGCACCTTCTGCGCAGTGAAGACGAAAAGGCCGCCGGCATCCCATTGAGTCGGCTCAGGCGCATAGCCCAGATCGCGGTATTTTTCGCCGTACAGCCGGGCCACCGTCACTGCCACCTCTGCTTCAGGCTTGGCAATGGCTGTACCAGCACCGTAAACAATGACCACTTCCTCACCGCTTTCAAGATGCACCGCCATGTTGGGGTTAACCTTCATATTACGGGCATGCTTGGTTTCAGGGCTGCCGTCAAAATAGAATTGCCTGCCCACCCACACGCCCCACTTGGGCACAACATGCGGATGACCGTTGGGCTGGGTAGTGCATACCCAATAATTGATGGCTTTGCCGAGGCGGGTTTCCACCTCTTGCCAACTTAACAGGCTTTTGGGATTTTCCAAATATCCTTCAGGGAATTGCGGTCGTAATACTCTGGGTTCAGACATTGATCCTCCATTATGAACCGATAAGAAAGAAAGGGGAATGCAATGAATCTTCTAAACAAGGACATCCCCGTTGGTTGAGGGCGGGGATGTCTTTTCTGCATGCGCGAATGATCAATTACTTGGTGGTCAGATCTTCCACTTTGGCGTCAGGGGCAGCCTTCTTGACGGCTTCGATGCCCTTTTCCATGGCGGATTCTGAGGAATATTCCTCGCTGGTGCCGATGGGTTCATTGTTGCCGGCTTTCAGCACAAAGAAGGGTTTGCCGTTTTTGGCGACTTTCTTGTCGTAAGCGGAATCAAGCTGTGAATTCTTGCGCACAGATTCGATGCCTTTTTCAGCGCTGGCCTTGGCCTTATAAGTTTCGCTGGAGAGAATGGGTTCCCCGTTAGCTGCTTTAAGGACGAAGACAAATTGTCCATTCTTTGCTTCTTTGATCTCAAATTTTGCTGCCATAGTTGTCCTCCGTAAGAATAATTATCGTGTTAATTGCATCTATCTATCATTATACATAAAAAGTGTACCTGAAATGTCAGGAATTCATGGAAACTCCCGTTTTCTGGCAATTAATTCGTTCTGTGGTATTCTTTTTGTGCACCCATTCATAAAAGAAGGACGGTATCATGGCAATGCACGGTCCATTACACGGCATTATTCATGCCTCCGATGAGAAACCCAAGATCACTCGCACTCTACTCAAGCGGGTACTGGCCTATGCCAAACCTTACTGGGGATCACTGGTCTTTTTGCTGATATTGATCCTGGTCTCCGCCGGGCTGGGTCTGCTGACCCCGCTGGTGATCCGGCGTCTGATCGACCAGGCGCTCCCTCAAAAAGATATCCATCAACTCATCTGGTTGTCCCTGGCCTTACTGATTTTGCCAGCCGCCAACGGTGGGCTGATCGTGTTTCAACGCCGGGTCAGCTCCCATGTAGGCGAAGGCGTGATCTATGACCTGCGCGTGGCCCTGTATTCACGCCTGCAGCGCATGTCGCTGCGTTTCTTCACCAACACCCGCACCGGTGAACTGATGAGCCGTCTGAACAACGATGTGGTTGGCGCGCAGACTGCCATCAGCAGCACCATTGTGGGCATCGTCACCAATCTCATCCAGGCCATCGCTGTGCTGATGGTGATGTTCTTCATGGAGTGGCACCTCACCCTCATTGCCATGGTCATCATGCCGCTCTTCCTGGTAGCCACCCGTAAATTGAGCTTTAGACTGCGCGATATTGCCCACAAGCAAATGGAAGCCAACGCGCAGATGAACGCCATGATGAACGAAACCCTCAACATCGGCGGAGCGCTGCTGGTCAAGCTGTTCGGCCAACGTGAACGCGAGGTGGATCGCTTTAGCGAACGCTCCCGTTATGTGGCCAACCAGGGGATCCAGCGTGCCTTTACCGGCTCGCTCTTCATCGCCATTGTCGGCCTCATTAGCGCGGTAGGGTCTTCCTTTGTCTACGGGCTAGGCGGTTACCTGGTCATCATCGGCACCTTTACCGTGGGTACCATTGTGGCCTTCGGCGCCTACCTGGGCAACCTCTACTCTGCCCTGCAAGGTCTGGCCAATGCCCCTGTGGAATTTTCCACCTCCATTGTCAGCTTTGAACGCGTCTTTGAAGTATTGGACCTGCCGCTGGAAATTGAAGAAAAGCCAGACGCTTTAGTTTTACAGAACGTAGAGGGCGACATCCGTTTTGAGAACGTCTCCTTTAAATATGAAAAAGGAGATGAACCTTTTCTCAGTGATGTACACCGATACGGCTCCATTGATAATGTCACCGCTGTCCTTTCCGGACAGCCCGGTGAGACCCACGAAGAAGAGACCGAGTCTCATTCACAGGCACGTAGTTATGCCCTCAAAGATATTAACTTCCACGTAGCCCCCGGCCAACTGGCTGCCCTGGTGGGGCCAAGCGGCGCAGGCAAGACCACCCTCACCTACCTCATTCCCCGTCTGTACGATCCCAGCGAGGGACGCATCCTCATTGACGGGCACGATTTACGCGACCTGACCCTCGATTCCATTACCCGGCAGATCGGTATGGTCACGCAGGAGACCACCCTCTTCCACGATACCATCCGCACCAATCTGCTCTACGCCCGGGCTGATGCCAGCCAGGCAGAGCTGGAAGAAGCCTGCAAAGCTGCCAACATCCACGACTTCATCCATGAACTGCCAGAGAGATACGACACCATTGTGGGAGAACGCGGTTACCGCCTCAGCGGCGGCGAAAAACAGCGCATCGCCCTGGCACGCGTCATCCTCAAAGATCCGCGTATTCTGGTGCTGGATGAAGCCACCAGCAGCCTGGACAGCGAATCTGAGTCTCTCATCCAGGATGCGCTTAAGCGTGTCATGGCCGGTCGCACCAGCATCGTCATTGCCCACCGTCTGAGCACCATTCTGGCAGCCAACCTCATTCTGGTGGTCGATCGCGGCCAGATCGTAGAGCACGGCACTCACCCTGAATTGCTGGCCCTGAACGGCCTGTATGCGACCCTGTACAAAACGCAATATCGAAAAGCCGTGCAGCCGCCAATTGTTAACGAAGCTTAACCCACTGCGCTCGCTGGCGGGATTACAATTAATTCATTAGAACGTAACCATGAGACCGGTACCAGTTTTCCCGGTCTCATATTCCTGTAAGAGTGGAAATTCAACATGGAAGAACGAGTCGCAAAAAAGATCCTGGTCCTCACCTGCCTGGCCTACCTGGCCAATGGCATCATCACCGCTGCGGTGGGACCCTTGCTCAGCCAATTTGCCAGCAATAACAACGCTTCCCTGGCAGAAATTGGCGGCGTGTACAGCGCGTTATTTATTGGCGCCTTGCTGGCTAACATGACCCTGGGGCGCCTGACTGACCGTTGGGGTCAGCACCGGGCGCTGATCGTATCCCTCATCCTCTACGCTATTGCCATGACGGCTGCCACCTTCAGCCGTTGGTTGCCTCTCACCTTTGGCCTCATCTTTGTGGCTGGCCTGGGGTATGGTACCGCCAACCTGTGCGGAAATGTGCTGGTCGGCCGGGTGTATAAAGAAAAGTCGGTTAGTGCCGTCAACTGGCTGAATGTCTTTTACGGCATCGGCGCTTTCACCGGCCCCTTGCTGGTAAGCCTCTCGCTATTTCTGCTAAAAGACGGTGCCCCCGCCATCTGGTTCGGCGCCATTGCCATGCTCATTATCATGGTGGTCATGATCCTGCAGGTCTTCGATCTTCAGTTGGAGAACCAGGCACCTGCTGCGGAAATTCAGCCGGGCAAGCGCGTCACCAGCTCCATCTTTCTGTGGACGTTGAGCCTGGTAGTGCTCGTCTACGTGGGCACAGAAGCCACCCTGGGTGGCTGGTCCACCACCTACCTGCAAAAGACCACCTCTCTGCCCATTGAGTTGGCTGCCATGGGAGCATCTGCCTTCTGGCTGGCTCTGACGGGTGGCCGCCTGATGGGCGCACTCATCGGCTCACGCATCTCAGAAGTGAAGCTGCTCATTCTTTGTCTGGCCATCTCTTTTGTGGGTGCGCTGTTGTTCCTGTTGAGCTACGGTAACGGCTGGTTCAGCGTGGTGGCGCTCCTGATCATGGGGCTGGGTTTTGGCGCCATCTACCCCACCATCATGGCCGTCATGACCAACACCTTCCGGCACGCGCCCGGGCAGGCCGGCGGGGTGATCACCGCCATGGGCTCCATCGGTGGATCCCTCTTTCCGTGGCTGCTGGGGGTAACCCTGCAAGCCTACGGCATGCGCTCTGGCACCTACTATATGGGCGCCCTGGTTCTGGCCCTGATCCTGGCCTTTGTGCTCAACCAGCAGATCAAAAAGACAAGTTAAATCTCAAGGCCGCTCAGTTGAGCGGCCTTGATCTTCAAAATTAGGCTTTCCTGTCCGGAGGAGGCAGTGGTTTGCCATCTTTACCCAGTGGCGGTTTTCCGCCAGCGGGGGGAGGTAAAGGTTTGCCGTCCTTGCCCAGCGGCGGATGTCCACCGGGAGGAGGGGGTAGGGGTTTGCCATCTTTGCCCAACGGGGGTTTCCCGCCAGCGGGCGGCGGCAGCGGCTTGCCGTCTTTATCTAAAGGCGGATTTCCGGGGAATGACTGGTTTGCATTTTTCTTGTCAGTATCCATATATTTTTCTCCAATTTTTTATCTCAAAATGCAAGTTACATTTTCATTATAGAGACTGTTTTGCCATAAAGCCGTTTTCTCAACACTTCTCGATAATTCTTCCAAAACCGGGGGATATATCAAAGTTCCATAACAACAATCACTCTGCGATCTGGTATTTTTCAATATAATTCTCAAGAAGAATCACAACACAGGTCAAGAAGCCCTTCCCAGCGGGTGATATCCTTGTGATCCTAAGGTGAAGGTATGGAAAATTGGGAAACGATCAACGCCGTGCAGCGGATGCAGTCTTGTATTGACGCGCATCTGAATCAGCCCATCACGCTGCACATGCTAGCCGAAGCGGCCGGGTATTCGCCATGGCACGCCGCCAGGGTCTTCAAAGCGTTGACCGGGAAAAGCCCCTTCGAGTACATCCGTCTGATGCGCCTGTCTGCAGCAGCGCAGCGCCTGCGCAACGAAGAGGTTCGTATTGTGGATGTGGCCTTCGATTTCGTGTTTGGATCTCACGAAGGGTTCACGCGCGCCTTTTCAAAGGAATTCGGCGTGACCCCGCAGCAATTTTCTTTGACCCAGAGGCCCATCCGCTATTTCCTTCCCCAAAGCGTCTTGCAAAGATACCTCGCCCTTCAAAAAGGAGAAAAAAACATGTCTGAACTGAATACGATCTTTGTCCAGGTGGTAGACCGCCCGGCCAGAAAACTCATCCTCAAACGCGGCATTGAAGCCAAAGATTATTACGCCTACTGTCAGGAAGTGGGCTGCGAAATCTGGGAGGTCCTGTGCAACGTCAAAGGTGCACTGTACGAACCGATCGGGGTTTGGCTGCCCAAAAATCTGCAAAAGCCTGGCACCTCAGAATATGCCCAGGGTGTGGAAATGCCAGCCGATTACAGCGGCCCCGTTCCCGAGGGGTGCGACCTCATCGATCTGCCTGCCTGTAAAATGATGATCTTCCAGGGACAACCCTACGATGACGCTAAATTTGAAGAAGCCATCGGAAATCTGTGGGAAACCGTCAAACACTACAACCCACAGATCTACGGCTTTGCCTGGGCCGATGAAGAAGGGCCGCGCTTCCAACTGGAACCGCAAGGCTACCGCGGCTACATTGAAGGCCGACCGGTTCGCCCCCTCAACCATAATTAACCAAAAAACAGAGCCTCCGCTTGGAGGCTCTGCTCTTAATTACTTTTCCATGATCCCTTTTACAAATGAAGGCAGCAAACCACCGCGGCCAAAATACTCCAGCTCACTGGGGGTGTTGATGCACACCTGCACCTTGAAATATTTGGCTCTGCAATCTTCACTGTAAGCGCGGATAGTCACCAGCTTCTTGACTTCCAGTGGCTCAAGCCCTTCGATCTCAAAGGTCTCCAGCCCGGTCAACCCCAGGCTCTCCGCGTTTTCGCCGGGCAAATAGGTGAGCGGCAATACGCCCATACCCACCAGATTGGAGCGGTGAATGCGCTCAAAGGATTCCGCCAGCACGGCTTTCACGCCCAACAGCAACGGACCCTTGGCGGCCCAATCGCGGCTGGAACCGGTGCCGTATTCCTTGCCTGCCAGCAAGATGAGCGGTGTGCCTTCGGCTTTGTATTGCATGGCGGCATCGTACAGGCTCATCTGCGTGCCATCGGGCAGGTGCACGGTGACGGACCCTTCTACGCCGGGGACAAGCTTGTTCTTGATGCGGATGTTGGCCAGGGTACCGCGGGTGAGCACCTGATAGTTGCCGCGTCTGGAGCCATACGAGTTGAAATCTATAGGCGCCACGCCCAGGCTCTTCAGGTACTGACCGGCTGCGCTGGCAGAGGGGATATCCCCGGCCGGTGAGATGTGATCCGTGGTCACAGAATCACCCAAAAAGGCCAGTACCCGCATGGGGGCAGTAGCCCCTGTTTTTGATTGCTCAAACAGTACATCAAAGAAAGGCGGCTCCTGAATGTAGGACGAATCAGCCCGCCAGGCATAGAGGGCAGAAGGCTGGCTCTGAATGCTTTGCCACTCTTCATCGCCTTTAAAGAGATCTGCGTAATTGGCACGGTACAGCTCTGGCGTTACATGGGCGGCGATGGCTGCATTGATCTCTGCTGTGGTCGGCCAGATGTCACGCAGATAGACCGGCTGGCCGTTTGCATCCATTCCAAGCGGTTCGGAAGAAAGATCTACTTCGGTACTGCCGGCCAGAGCGTAAGCCACCACCAACGCCGGGGAGGCCAGGTAATTGGCCTGCACCAGTGGATGCACGCGTCCCTCAAAGTTGCGGTTGCCAGAGATGACGGCCGCCACGGCCAGTTTATTGGCCTTGATGCTTTCTTCGATCTCAGCCGCCAACGGGCCACTGTTGCCAATACAGGTGGCGCAGCCGTACCCGGCCAGGGTAAAGCCCAGCTCGGCCAGCGGCTCTACCAGACCTGCTTTTTCCAGATAAGCAGTGACCACGCGGGAACCAGGGGTCAGACTGGTCTTGACCCAGGACCTGGAGCGCAGTCCGCGGGCAAGCGCTTTTTTGGCCAGCAGACCTGCCCCCAACATCACAAACGGGTCGGAAGTATTGGTACAGGAGGTGATGGCGGCAATGACCACCGCGCCGTGCCCCAGTTGAACCTGTTTTTCATTCAATGAGAGAGTTACTTTTTTGGTTGCGTCGACAGCTTCCAGGCCAAGACCGGTCGGTTTGGGTAGGGTCAGGAAGACGGCAAAACCGCTCTTCACCCCGGCCAGGGGCACCCGGTCTTGCGGTCGGCGCGGGCCAGCCAGGCTGGGTTCAATGCTGGCCAGATCCAGCTCCACCACCTGAGTGTAGGTTGGAGCAGGCGTTTCGTCAGCGCAGAAGAGTCCCTGGGCTTTGGTGTAGGCTTCCACCAGCGCCACCTGCTCGTCTGAGCGTCCGCTCAGGCGCAGATAGGCCAGGGTCTGCTCATCCACCGGGAAAAAGCCCATGGTGGAGCCGTTCTCCGGGGTCATGTTGGCCACCATGGCGCGGTCTGCCAGGGATAGCGAGGCCAGGCCGGGGCCGAAATATTCGATGAATTTGTTGACCACCCCGATCTTGCGCAGCAATTGCGTAAGAGTGAGGGTCAGATCTGTGGGGGTGACGCCCTCACGCAGACTTCCGCTGAGGCGGATGCCGATCACATCGGGAAGAACCAGATCCAGGGGCTGACCCAACATGGCGGCGGTGGCTTCAATTCCGCCCACGCCCCATCCGAGCACGCCCAGCCCGTTGATCATGGTGGTATGCGAATCAGACCCTACCAATGAATCAGGGTAAGCCACCGTCTGGCCCTCCACAGTACTGGTCAGCACCACGCCGGCCAAATATTCCAGGTTGACCTGATGAATGATGCCAGAAGAAGGCGGTACGATGCGCAGATTTTCAAACGCCTGCTGACCCCAACGCAGAAATTCGTAGCGCTCACGGTTGCGCTCATATTCACGTTCCACATTGCGGCGCATGGCATCTGGCATGGCGGCTGCATCCACCTGCAGGGAGTGATCGATGACCAGATCCACCGGGATCACAGGGTTGATGCGGCTGGGGTCGCCGCCCAGTTTAGCCACGGCAGAGCGCATGGCCGCCAGATCTACAATAACAGGTACACCGGTGAAATCTTGCATCACCACGCGGCCGGGGTAAAAGGGAACCGCTGGTCGGTCTGGATCGGTGGGACTCCAGTTGGCCACGGCCAACACATCTTCACGGGTGACGTTTTTGCCATCAAATTTGCGCAGCAGGTTTTCCAGCAAAATGCGAATGGAAAATGGCAGCCGGTTCAGGTCAGCGCCTTGCTGCAAGCCAAAAGCCGGCAAAGAGTAGACTGTTACGTCGCCGCCGGAGGTATGTAATGTTTTACGTGTTTGGAAGGGATCGTTGTTCATATTTACCTCAAAAAATTCTTATCCACTAATTACACCAATTTTTTATTATTCAAAGTTCATTTTTTCGCCCATTGTTACGAAGCGAAGGCTGTTTGGGGTTAGCAAGGTCAAAATCTTATCCACGAATTGCACAAATTTCACTAATTATAAAAATCAGAATACATTCTAATGTCTTAGCTCATAACGAGACAAAAAAACATAATCTTTTGTCTAAAACAATCCACCTCACCACAATGACCACACATGGCCAATACGCAATTCGTAGTTTGTCATTGCGAGCCCTCGTAGAGGGCGAAGCAATCCCCTTTATCGCGAGCACTGTACAATAAAAGCGGGAGCCACAGTAGAGCCGGATACTTGTTTCAATATCCCTTTAAAATCATTCAGAAGGGTTTGTACTTACGACTCTCGATTCTCAATTCTCGACTCTCCGCACTTACGTTTCTCTACTCTCAAAGATTCTTTATAAGCGCATCGCCAAACTCAGAGGTCTTGAGCGAGGTCGCGCCGGGCATGAGCGCCTGAAGATCAAAGGTGACGGTGCCGGCCTGAATGGTCTTCTCGATGGAAGCCTCCAATAAAGTGGCAGCATCGTGCCAGCCGATGTAGTTCAACAACATGGCCGCAGAAAGGAGCACCGAGCACGGGTTGGCCTTATCAAGCCCTGCCAGGGTGGGTGCAGTGCCGTGGGTGGCTTCAAAGATGGCCGCCCCGCTGACGTAGTTAATGTTGGCGCCTGGGGCAATGCCCAGCCCGCCCACCTGTGCAGACAGAGCGTCTGAGAGGTAATCGCCATTCAGGTTCGGCGTGGCCAGCACATCCAGATCAGTGGGGCGGGTCAGCGCCGTCTCAAAGGCAGCATCAGCGATGATATCTTTGACCCACAGTTTGCCGGCTTTCAAAGCGGCTTCTTTTTCAGCATTCGCAGCATCCACGCCGCTCGCTTTTTTGGTTGCCTCAAATTGGAGGGAGGTGTAGGTGCGTTCGGCATATTCGGTTTGGGCCAGTTCATAGCCCCATTTGCGGAAAGCGCCTTCTGTATACTTCATAATATTACCCTTATGCACCAGGGTAACGCTCTTGCGCTTGTTCAGCAGAGCGTATTCGATGGCAGCCCGGACCAGACGGGTGGAGCCTTCTTTGGAAATAGGCTTGATGCCGATCCCGGAGGTAGCCGGGAAGCGAATGCGCTTATATTCCTGCGGAAAATGTTCCTGCAGCAGCGTCAAAAATTGAGCATTTTCCGGCGTGCCGGAGGCAAACTCAATGCCAGCGTAGAGATCTTCTGTGTTTTCGCGAAAGACAACCATATCCACCAGTTCAGGCTGGCGCACCGGGGAGGGCGTGCCCTTCAGCCAGCGCACCGGGCGCAGGCAGACGTACAGATCCAGCTCCTGGCGTAAAGCCACGTTGAGCGAGCGGGCTCCCTCCCCCACGGGAGTAGTAAGAGGGCCTTTGATGCCCACCCTGTATTCTTTGAATGCTGCCAGCGTCTCAGCGGGCAGCGTATTGTTGAACAATTTTTGCGCCTTTTCCCCGGCATAGACTTCCTGCCAGGCAATGGCTCTTGTATTCTGATAAGCAAGCGCCACGGCCGCATCGAGCACCCGTCTGGCAGCCCGCCAGATATCGGGGCCGGAGCCATCACCTTCAATAAAGGGAATGATCGGAAAATTGGGGACGATCAGCCGTCCATGTTCCTGCGTGATCTTGTCTTTTTTGTTTTCGTCCATCAGAACCTCAGTGATTTCAGTGTCAATAGGCCGATTCTATCACAATTTTTTGGGACGCTGTCCCATATAATGAGACATAATCTCGACTTTTTAGGATAATCAATTTCCTTATTTGATCCCTTAAGGGTATTGACTCTTTTTTAAATATCATTATAATAAATGACTGTACGGTCAGTCATTTAAAGAGGTGATTATGGCGAGAGTTTCAGCAGCAAATAGAGATGAATATCTGCAAGTAAAGAGAGAGATCGTGTTGGATGCTGCTTACAAAACCTTCCTTTCCGAAGGTTTTGAAAAGACCAGTATCGATAAAATTGCCAGAGCGGCAAACATAGGTAAAGGCTCAGTGTATCTATATTTCAAAAGTAAAGAAGAGCTCTTTATCACACTCATGGAGGAAAAATCTTTTCTCCCCAAACTTAAGGAGATAGCGGTTCAGCCTGATGGCACTCTGGAAGAAAAATTGAGAGTAATTGCCAACGGATATCTGGACTTCATCGAAAGTGCCATGCCCTTCTTGAAGATGTCACTTGCCGGCGCATTTGAGTTTCCGGAGCTGACCCGAAAGGTCTACCATGAATTATCAACACTGGGGATTCGCTACCTGGAAAAGATCTTTACCCGCCACTACCCGGAATTAAAGAACATAATGAACATTTCGGTGATTTCCACTTTGTTCATAAGCTCTTTGTTTGTTTATGTTTTAACTCAACGCTTTCTGGAAGGAAGCAAGATCAATCCGATCTCACGAGAAGAATGGGTAAATGAGGTGGTCAATCTCTTCATGGCCAGAATTCAAACAAATTGATCAATAACGGTAAATAGGTTGTAACGGAGAAGAATGTTAACTTTGAAGCAAGAATTGCAACAAACAAATTTACAGCTTTTTGCACATCAAACACCTGAACTTGTTCTGCAAAGATTTGATAGTACAGAGAATGGTTTAGCTCATAATGAAGCACAAGAACGCTTATCAGTATTCGGTGAAAACGAGATCCGCGAACAAAAACAAGAATCTCTGTTATTACGATTTGTAAAGAATTTTACCCACCTGATGGCCATCTTGCTCTGGATTGGTGGGGGAATTGCATTCCTGGCGAAATTACCCCAATTAGGTTTCGCTATTTGGATGGTCAATATTATTAACGGGTTGTTCAGTTTCTGGCAAGAATTCAGAGCAGAAAAAGCAACAGAAGCGTTGAAGAAAATGTTGCCGGTTTATGCACATGTGATTCGAGATGGCGAAGAGGTACGCATCGCAGCTCGAGAGCTTGTTCCTGGCGATATTGTCATTTTAAGCGAAGGAGACCGTATCTCAGCAGATTGTCGCCTGCTCAAACAAAACAACCTGCGCATTGATCAGGCCACACTCACCGGTGAATCACACCCGATGGCAAAAGAGACAAATGCCATCGCAGAACCAGTCAGTTCAAACCTGGACTTGCCCAATATTATTTATGCCGGAACCTGTGTCTTTTCTGGCACAGGGGAGGCGGTGGTTCTCTTTACCGGTATGGAGACCGAGTTCGGCAAGATTGCCCGGATGACGCAATCTGTCAGCTCTGATCTTTCTCCTCTGCAAAAAGAAATGCAGCAGGTGACCAAGATGGTCTCTTTGGTTGCGGTGCTGGTCGGTTTGCTATTTTTCTTTTTTGCCTTTTTTCTGGCACATATCACCCTGGCGGAAAGCTTCATTTTTACCCTGGGAATGATCGTCGCCTTTGTACCGGAAGGGCTGCTCCCAACCGTAACGCTGGCTCTTGCCATGGGTACGCAGAGGATGGCGCGCAGGCATGCCCTGGTGAAGAAGCTCTCTTCTGTAGAATCCCTGGGCTGTACCAACGTGATCTGCACAGATAAAACCGGCACACTGACCGAAAACAAAATGGTTGTGCGCAATATCTGGCTACCTTCTCTGGGAATGGAGAGTTCCAAAAGCGAGAATGGGGTGGAAATCACTACCACAGGTCAGGGCACCGATACAAACGGGAAGCTTAATTTTGCCATGGGCAAAGAAACCCCTGCTTACCGCTCTGCCCTAAAGAAATTACTTGAAATTGCCAGCCTGTGCAACAATGCCCGCAATGTCTTTGTGGTAGATTCTGACCGCGCGAACCCCACCCGGTCCATCCTGGGAGATCCAACAGAAGTGGCTTTACAGATCGTCGCAGAAAAAGCCAGCATAGATACACAAAAGCTACATAAAGAGATCTCCAGAGTGGGTGAAATCCCGTTCGACTCGTATAGAAAATGTATGAGTACTTACCATCGTATCGAGAACGAAAGCTACCTGTTCACAAAAGGAGCCCCAAAAGAGATTCTGGACAGGTGTTCAAGAATCAGAATTGGCAATGAAGTATTCCCCCTCACACAGGCTCTCTACGCAGTTGTCCTGGCCGCCAATGATTATTACTCGAGCCAGGGACAGCGTATTCTGGCCTATGCCTACCGCGCTGTGGAGGTTTCTTCCACCCAGATGATCAACGAAGGTCTTGAAGTTGATTTGACCTTTGTTGGCCTAACGGCCATGATCGACCCACCACGCCCGGAAGTGGCTCAGGCCGTGAAGAAATGTCACACGGCGGGGATTCGTGTCATTATGATCACCGGCGATTATGGTCTCACGGCCAAATCCATAGCTTCTCAGATCGGTTTGATCAGTTCAGAGGATGCATTGGTCATTACAGGTTCAGATCTAGAAAAAATGACCAACGAAGAATTAAAAAATGCGCTAGGGCACGAAGTGGTATTTGCAAGGTCAACACCAGAACAAAAATTACGCATCGTAACGGTTCTTCAAGAAATGGGAAATATTGTGGCAGTGACCGGCGATGGAGTAAATGACGCACCTGCCCTGAAGAAAGCCAACATCAGCGTGGCGATGGGCCTCAATGGCAGTGATGTTGCCAAAGAAGCCGCCGACCTGGTTCTGACCGATGACAATTTTGCCACGATCGTGAATGCGATCGAAGAAGGCAGAGCTGTTTATGAGAATATAAAAAAGTTCACGACCTACATCTTCACCAGCAACACACCCGAGGCCGTACCATTCATTTTCTACGCGTTTTCTGCCGCTCGCATTCCTCTGGCGCTTAATGTAATGCACATTCTTTCCATTGATCTGGGAACTGATATGGTGCCGGCGTTGGGGTTGGGTGCTGAATTACCCGAGCAGGGCATTATGCAACGAGCTCCAAGAAAACTGAGCGACCATATCATCACCAAAAAACTGATGGTACGGGCTTACCTCTACCTGGGGTTGATCCAGAGTGCAATTGCCATGCTGGCTTTCTACTTTGCATATTGGACCAATGGCTTTTGGGGTCAATTTATTGACCTTCCAGATAGCGGCCCAGTTTATCAGACTGCAGTTTCTATGGCTTTGGCAGCAGTAGTAATGACCCAGATTGGCAATGTCTTGACACAAAGGTCTGAACGCTCCTCGGTATTTTCCATCCGTTTCTTCAATAACCCCTTCATCTTCATCGGCATATTGAGTGAAATTGTGATCTTACTTGCAATTCTCTATGTGCCGGCTTTACAAGGGTTTATTGGTACTACTGGTTTATCTGGAAATGAATGGCTTTTCTTGATCTGTATTTCTCCTTCTTTGCTCATCATTGACGAAATCAGAAAATTTTTACGCAACCGAAGGGGAAGTAAATATTTATCAAAATAATGACTGACTGGTCGGTCATAATATTCGGAGGAATTGTATGAAACTAAAGATCCTTTTGTCTGGGATTTGTCTGCTTGCCCTGCTCCTTTTTGTTGGAGTGGAGCAGTTTACCGCCTCGTTCCAATTCAGTGCCATTCTGGTGCTGTGCGGATTTCTTCTGCTGCTCGTTTCTTGTAAAACAAAACTGGCAGAGAGGAAGAATTTGGAAACAAGCTATGCTCTGGTTTGCTTACTGATGGCAGGACTTTTTGCCTCTTTGGCTCCTTTTGATGGCCAAATAAGACTTTCCACCACCAAAGAGCTCCTTTGTGTCCTCACAGGCATCTCCGTTTCTATCCTAACAGGCTACCAGTTGTTTTTTGCATCTCCTAATAAAGAGGATATCGCATTCAAACAGAGAGGACAGCAGAAATGATCCTGGTAGAGCCAAAAAGCAAGAGACCACAAAAAAAGATCAACAAAGGTTGGCGATTATGGCTCCACCTGATTATTGATCTTCTCGCCATCTTCCTCATAGCCCTGGGTGAAGGAACGGTTATCGGCTATACCGGCTTGGGTCTGTTAATTCTATCTACGGTCACTTTACGATCTTTTTCACAAAGATGGATTTCTTGATTAGGGAGTCAAAGAGAGTGCATACCAGATGGAATAAGTTGTTCGAAAGGGTTCCAAAAGTGGCAAATTTTGTATCGATCCCTTCCAGGGAAACCTATTCATCTCTTCAAAGGAGAAAAGAATGCAAATGATCAAGTTAAATAAAGAAGAATATGAATTGATCAAACATCTGATCGAAACCTCATATCAAGATCTTCGTTCAGAAATTCGACACACAGATAATTTTCAGTTCAAGAGATCGCTAAAGAACCAGGAGGAAATTCTGCGCAATATTCAGGAAAAGCTGCTGGATATGAACCTTCCTGAAGAGCTCCAGGTTCAACTGACAAACTAATCAAACCCAGAACCTTAAGTGGCACGTTCTACTGTAAAAGGAGGATCCATGACCGAATCAGATCCTGAAAACCAACCTTTGGATATGTGTGGTCAACTTGAGATGATGTTGATCAAGCAATTCTTGCGTGCCAACGGCTACGAGTTCTTTGAGCTTAATCAGCTTTCCTTAGAACAAAAACAAATGTATTTGCGAGCAGCGGTTCAGTTTGCCGCATTACAAATGACTGAAATTGAGACCCGTTCCAGATTTGATGATCTAAACCGCCATCGCGTTTAGCGCTATCTTCATCCCTCCAAACCAATTTGACCTGAGGGGAAACCAAAGGTCAAATTGGACGGGGAGGGGGCTACCCATTACCAGACTCGCTCGCTACAATTTTCAATGAATTTTTGCATTTTCCACTAAATCCTCAGATTTATTGCCAATTTCGCTTGACTTGACAGGAAAAGCCGTACTATAATGGGCAAATTATGGGACGCCGTCCCATATAATGAGACAAAAGGTGAGCATGGACAACGATAAGCCGAAAACGCTGCAAAGAATGGTGGAGATCCTCGATTGCTTTTCTTACGATCGCCCTGAACTGGGCGTGCGTGAGATCGCACGCAAGATCGGGTATTCCAGCAGTACCACCGGCCGATTGCTGCAGGCCATGAAGGAGCTGCACGTCTTGCAGCAGAACCCTACCAACCAGTGCTACTCGCTGGGCGGCAAGGTATTGGCCTGGGCTGGCGTATATTCGGCCAGCCTGGATGTACGCAACGCTGCCCTGCCCTTTATTCAAGAATTACACCGCGTCACACGCGAGACCATCAGCCTGTATGTTTTGGAAGGGGCCGAACGGGTCTGCGTGGAGCGCCTGGAAAGCCCGCAAAATGTGCGCATCATTGCCCGCCTGGGCAGAAGGGTTCCCCTGTATGCCGGGTCGGCAGGCAAGGTGTTCCTGGCTTTCGTCTCCAACGAAAAACGGCTGGAGATCCTCAATTCCACCCCACCGCAGGCCATCACAGATTCCACCATTGTAGATATTGAGGCACTCAACGACGAGCTCAAGCGCATCCGCAAGAAGGGCTATGCAGTCAGCTTTGGCGAATGGGTGGCAGAAGCCGCCGGCGTGGCAGCCCCTGTCTTTGATCACCGCGGTGAGATCATCGCCGCCGTCACCATTTCTGGCCCTGAACAGCGCTTCAAAGAAGACGTGGTGCAGCGCTACATCACCGATATTACCCGCGTGGCTGCCCTCATCTCCCGTGAGATGGGCTTTGCCGGTAAAGGCGACGGCACCTCGCTGAACGGTCTCATCGACGAGGGATGAGAAATAAGATTGCTTGATTAACTGCGCTTCGCGCAGATGTATTGAATTTGAAAGGCGGTCGGTAATGAGCAAGTCAACGAAGAGCGAATCCATCATCAAGAAAAGCATCGCAGAAAAGATCCCTGGCTGGCACAAACGCATCAGCAAACTGATCAAAGATTATGGTTCCAAAGTAGTCGCAGATGTGACCGTCGAGCAGCTTTACGGCGGCATTCGCAACGTGCCTATTCAGGTAAGCGACATCTCTTACGTAGATCCGCAGACGGGCATTCGTTTACGCGGCTATAACATCTCAGAACTGCTCAACCTGCTGCCAAAGGCTAAAAACTCAGATTACCCGCTCATCGGTGGGCTTTACTACCTGCTTTTGACGGATGAATTCCCCTCAGAAGAAGAAGCTCTGGAAGTGGAGATGGAATGGAGAAAGCGTGCCGAGATCCCGAGCTATGTGTTTGACCTGCTCAAGAATCTGCCTGCCACCACCCATCCCATGACAATGCTCTCGCTGGCCATCCTGGCCATGCACAACGAATCGGTGTTCACCCCACGCTACATTGATGGGATGAAGAAGGCCGAGTATTGGGATGCTTACCTGGAAGACAGCCTGAACCTTACAGCCAAATTGCCCAGCCTGGCGGCTTTTATTTACAACCTCAAGTACCGCAACGGCGAATATATCCCCCTCAACCCCGACCTGGATTGGGCAGCCAACTTTGCCTATATGATCGGTAAAGGCGACGACACAGAATATCAGGAACAATGCCGGCTGTTCTTCTTCTTGCATGCCGACCACGAAGGCGGCAATGTGAGCGCACATACTTCTTACATTGTGGCCTCTGCTCTTTCTGACGTGTATTATGCCGTCTCAGCCGGGATGGACGGGTTGGCAGGACCGTTACACGGGCTGGCCAATGAGGACTGTCTGCGCTGGCTGCTGAACATGCGTAAAAGCTTTACAGAGTTCCCCACTGCCGAGCAGGTGAGCCAGTACGCCGAAGAGTGGCTGGCCAGCGGAAAGGTCATCCCTGGCTACGGCCACGCCGTGCTGCGCGTCACCGATCCGCGTTTCACCGCTCAGAACAAGTTCGGGGCGCGCTACATGCCTAATGACGAGATCTATCGCCTGGCCAATCTGGTCTTCCAGACTGTGCCGGATGTGCTGGCCAAGACCAGCAAGGTGAAGAGCCCCTGGCCCAACGTGGATGCCATCACCGGCGCCCTGCAATACCATTACGGCATCACCCAGTTTGACTTTTACACCGTGCTCTTTGGGGTCAGCCGCAGCCTTGGTCTGACCACTCATGCGGTCTGGTGCCGAGCCCTGGGCCGCCCCATTGAACGCCCCAAGTCGCTCACCACGCGCATCCTGGAGCAGATGATCTCCGAAGAGAAATAAAAAATGAACGGCTGTCCAATAATCAGGGCAGCCGTTTTTGCTTAATACAGACTCATCAATTCTTTTTCTTCAGCGCCAGATAGGATTTGCGGCTCTTCTCATCCTTCTCGGTCTGGATCAGGTCTAGCGTTTTTTCCTGCAAGGCCTCATCGTGGCTCAGCTCAGCCAGGGTAAAGAGAGATTGCAGAATGTCCTGACGCAGCAAATTGCTGTGTTTCTCAGTTTCGCATTCTTCAAAACGCTGCTGTAAATGAGAAATAATCGTGTCTCTCAACTGTGGCTCAAACCAGGCGGGTTTCCATAAGTTTTGCAGGGTCAGGCGGGATGTGATGAACTTCTCGTCCTTGCTGCACGCCAGCAGACGGTCTATCACCGCAGCCAGACGGTTTTCGCTGTCGCTCTGGCTGAGGGCACACAGCAAAGTGGCGCCAATATTGCGTTGATATGAATTGGGATCGCTTAGTTTGGCCACCAACGCGTCCCACACCTCATACACCCAGTCCACTTTGTGCTCGGTCAAGGCTTGCATACGCAAAAAGGCCGGGTAACGGACTTCATCTTCTTTCGAATTCAATTTTTCCAGCAGATCTTCAATCTCAGGTTGCATAGTCTCCTCCGTTATTTGAGGGCTGAAGTAGCGGGGTCAAACCCCTGTAAGATCAAGAGTGCGTCCAAATGGTCAATGAGCCGATGGGTGCACTGCACCACAGGTGGGTGGGTAGAGCCGGCGGCTTGCAGCAGCTCCGTCACATCGGCAGAAAAATCTTTGGGCAGGAAAGCACAGTTGTGTTCGGCAAATGCGAGCAGACGCTTTTCGCCGGGGTGGAGCACGCGGTTGAGGGCAAAGAGAACGTCAAAATAGCTGGCCAGCAGCGCTGCCACGCGGTGATTGACGCTGACAAGGTCGCCGCGGCTCTGCGCCTTCTCGATCTGATGGGCATAAGAGGGGATGACCCGCCGTAGCACGGCATGGTTGCTGCGGATGATGTTGAGGCGCAGTTCTTCCGGGTAGGGCACCTGCGTATTTTGCTGAACGGCGCCTAACCAGCCCTGTGGGTCATAAAGTGAGAGGGCTTTTTGCAGTGTGTTCCAAAAACAGGTGGTGTAGCCCATACTGGATTGATGGCGCAGCAACACCCGTGCCAGTTGATCTTCGATCCAGGAGGTATCCCAGTAGATCACGTCCACCTCAATACCGCTGGCTGCATCCATCCATTCATCGCCGGGGTCCCAGAACTCAAGCCCCAGGTCAGCGCGGGTGTAGCCGCATCTGGCTGCCAGATCTGTGCGCTTTTGCAGTGGTACAGGCGCAATGGTGAACACGTACAGGTCAATATCAGAGCCTGGACCTGCCGCGCCGCTGGCCACGGATCCGCCCAGGGCAATGGCCTTCACTTCCTCGAAGCGACCAAACTCTGCGGCCAATTTGCGTGCCAGTTCCAGATGCTGGTTATCAGCGGGCATCATTCCTCTTCGTCTTCTGAATCCCACTCGTCTTCCGCGGGGGTCTCCAAAATAAGGTTATCCACCTCGTCGGCTGGCCACCCCCGATCGATGAGGATATCGCGGACCACATCGAAGGTGAAATCGGGCCAATTTTCTTCGTCATGGGTGGCGTACAGGTTGAGCAGATCTTCCGTGCTTTGCTGGTTCATTTCCAAAAAGCGCCCGGCTTTGGCATGGTCTTCTTTGGTGACCGGGTGGGTAAAGTAGCGTTTAGAATTGATATAGTCACCGGGGGCATAATTGACCTCTTCGGCCAATTTACCTTCGTTGACGAGGGCGATGGCGTCTTCATTTGTTTCGATCACGCCGCGCTTTTCCAGGATCTCGTGGATGATCTTGAACGTGCCCGGCACCCATTCGCCCGGCTTGGAATCGGCCAGAATGTGGATGAGTTCGTCATCCTCTTTGTTGTTCATAGCCTGCCGGATGGATCTAGAAAGGGCATCTTCGATCAGATCATCTTCCTCTTCGTCATCCTCCACATACTCATCCTCTGAGGTTTCTTCGTCTTCTTCCTCTTCCGATGCATGGGTCTGGGCAAGGGCAGCTGCTCGTTCATGGGTGAGGCTGAGCAACTCCGAAAGTTCAAATCCGCGCGCCAGCAGAAGCTCTTTGATAATATCAAAGGTGGCCGGGATCCAGCTTTCTGTGTCGTGGTCAGCATAGATCTCCAATAATTCGTCGGTTTCTTTTGAGTCCATCCTTGAACGGATGGAGCGCAGCATCATCTCATCGGGTTTATCTTGATCGAACATTTAGTTTTCCTTTTACGAAGATGGTTAATCATATTCTACAAAAATAATATACAAATTAAACCCAAAACAACAATTCTCTTTTGATCGCATCAATGACCCAACGGATCAGTACACCGGTAAACCTGTTTAGTTCTGCGGCTGTATCTATATAGTCCAGCCCTGATCTACCAGGACGCAAGCGATAACCAAACTCTCCACGAAAGTTTAGTGCATCTTGTGTTAAATAAGGTAGGCGCTGAGCCAGATCAGCCGGCGCATCCAATAGGTAAGGAACATGAACGTCTTTTTCGGCAAAGACCAGGCGGATGGCCTGCAACTCTGATCTTGACCAATCCATCGGGTCCAGATCAAACCACATCTCGCGTAATTCATCTTTGCTCATCTCGCGAAGTTCTGCGGCGAATTCCTCCACCTCCGATTCAATGGGTTCCTCTTTTACTTCGAGAAAATCAGCCAGATTGTGACCCGGGTAAAGGTCGATGCCACAAATTGGGCATATTTCTGCTGACCAGGGGATTTGATTACCGCAAAAAGTACATTCAAAGGATTCCGGTCCTTCTGCCATCAAAGCGATGGGGTCATTCTCATCATTGGAAAAATAGCTGAGTTCAGAAATGTTCTCCAATTTGGCCAGGGTGCGGTAAATGACTTCAACTGAATCATTTTGCCAATCGATGTTGGAAAAGTCCAAGTACTCCACTTCTTCATCTTCATCTGGCTGATCTGCAATCCCAGCCAAATATTCGTGGATCTGAGCATCCTGCCAGCCACGCTCATGCAATATCGATAACACGATCTCGAAGGTCACAGGAAGCCATTTTTGGCTTCCCTGCTGGTTGTAGATCTGTAACAGCATATCATCTTCTGCCTGAGCCAATTTCTGGCGCAGAGAAGTGACCAGAATCGATTCCCTCGCGGGAGGTACAGTAAAAAGCTGGCTCAAATCTGCTAGGGAATCTTTGCTGAGTATACCTGGAACATTGCGAGATCGCTTTCCCTCAAGTTCGATCTCTTCGTCACTTATATCCCGCTCATGTAATAGTTGTTTTACGATAGTAAATGTTTCAGGGATCCAGGTTTCTGTGTCGTGCTGCTCAAGAATCCCCAACAGCTCTTCAGTCTCTTTGACGCCCATGGCTTGGCGAATCGTAATTTTCAGGGTGGGGTCAATAGATTCCAATTCCGGATCCGTTTGCTCAACGTCGGTTTCATTAAACATGCCGGGTTGTAATGAGTTCAGTTCTTCGCGGCTGAACCCCCTTTCCAGCAAAATGGACCTGACCACTTCAAATGTGATCGGGGTCCATAATTCAGCATCTCGCTCTGCCAGGATCGTCAGTAGTTCGTCTTCGTCTTTTTGCTTCATCTCTTCATAGACGATAGAGCGTTGGATCTTTTTTATTTGCGAGGCAAGCGCCGGGGAAAGTTTGAGAGTTATGCCAGAGTGGTCGGGGTCAATTTTGGCAAGATGGAAAGGCTCACTGATGGCGGTCATATCCGTCAGATGGGTGGTATCCACGCCCCGTTCCAGCAGGATGGCCCGGATAATATTAAATGTGGCCGGGATCCAACTTTCAGTGTCGTGGTCGGCGTAGATCTTGAGCAGTTCCTCGGTATCCCTTACCTGCATGCGTTGTCGGATGCTGCGCAGGACGATCTCATCGGGTTGGTAGCTGTCTGTCATGGATTGAACCCCCATCAATTAATGTTTATCGCCAGACCGGACTGGACTGATATTCTTTTTTATAGATCAATTTTTCCTGTGGGTCAAGCCAGGAGGCCTCGATCCCTGCCAGTATCAGTTCTCGAACCTGAGTTTCCGTAAAAGCAAAGGTCTCCATCAGCGCCTGGTACTCCTGCACGAGCGAATTACCAAACATCTTGGGGTCATCGGTGTTGATGGTGACGAACACACCGGCATCAAACAAGCGGCGGATGGGATGTTCCGGCATGGAACGCACCACGCCAGTACACAGGTTGGAAATGGGGCAGACTTCCAGCGGGATGCGCCGCTCTGCCAGCAGACCGACCAGAGAGGGGTCTTCAATGGCGCGGATGCCGTGCCCGATGCGTTCGGCTTTGAGCACTTCCACGGCGGCACGCACGCTCTCAGCCCCAGAGGCTTCACCGGCGTGGGCGGTAGTGTGCAGGCCAAATTGACGGGCATCTTCAAACACCTGCTCAAACAACTGGGCCGGGTAGTTGTGCTCCGACCCGCCCAGTCCAATGCCAATGACGCCCTGATCGCGCACTTCCACCACGTCCCGCAGGGTGCAGGCGGCCTTCTCAAGCTCGCGGTCGCGCACCAGGTCGGCAATGAGCTGCACCCGCACGCCGGGCACCTTGTCCAAACCGGCGCGCATGGCCTGGGTGATACGCTGCGGGGTGAGACCAAAACGCTCAAAGTCGCCGGGGGAGTAAAAAGCTTCTACGTAGCGGATGTTTTGCTGCTGCAAGTCACGGGCAATGGCTTCGGCAAAGAAGGTAAAGTCATCATACTCGCGGATGAAACGGTTCTTCCAGTGCCACATTTCCAAGAAGTGCGGAAAATCGGAATACTGGAACTTGCCGGCCAGAGCGGCCTGGTCTGCCACTTCCGGGTCGCCGCCATATTTTTGTGCCAACTGCCACAGAGTATCCAGGGGAATGGCGCCTTCCAGATGCAGATGTAATTCTGCCTTGGGCAGGCTTTGCAGCCACTCTAGTGATGATGATGCCATTCTTCGCCTCCCTCAGATTCTGTGCCCGCACCCAGTAGGACCCGCCACTCGCCCAACCGGTCCAGGCGGTGCTGATTAACAATGATCAAGGTTGCAATCAAAGTGGAGATCGGCACGGCTGCTACAAGCCCGATGGAGCCCACCAGCGTGCGCACGATCTCCTCTGCCAGGATCTCAGAGTTGAAGAGGTACTGGTAACCACCGTTGCCCAGGGTAAAGACCAGCAACAGCGGCAGGGAGGCACCTGTATAAGAAAGCACCAGTGTGTTCACCGTGGCAGCCACATGATCCTGGCCAATATTGATGGCCCGTTTGAAGGTCTCAAAGAAATTCAGGTTGGGGTTGGCGTTGTGGATTTCCACCACCGCCGCCGATTGAGAAGTAACCAGATCGTCGAGCACGCCCAACGTACCAATAATGATGCCGCCCAGCAGCAAGCCCTGCGGGTTGATCTGCACAGAGGATAGCTGAATGAGGTAGAGGGCATTTTCATCGCCATAACCGTTCAGGCGGCTGAAGGTCACAAAGAGGGCGGCCAGGCCGCCAGTGAGCAGGAGCGACAGCCCCATGGAAAGCACCGAGGAGTGGGTCTTGAGGTTCCAGCCGTAGGTGAGGTAGAGTGTGACGGCCATGAGGATGACAGAACCGATGATGCTCACCCGCACCGGGTCATCACCGGCCAGAATATGCGGGATGATGTAGCTGATGATCATGAACATGCTGATGCCCAACGAGACCAGGCTGCCAAGACCTTTCCAACGACCCATGACCAGAATGGAAAGCAGGAAGACCAACGCCAGAATGATGAGGGCTTTGGAGCGGTCGAAATCGGCATAGTAAACGCGCACTGTTCCGTCAGGTGCGGTTCCCTGGGTTACATAGATCCTGTCCCCCACCTTGAAGTTGAAATCATCTGAGCGTAACTGCACCTTGCCGTAATCCATGCTGAAGTGCAGCCCTTTGCTTTTGCCCTGCAAGATCTCTATATCCAGAGTTTGATAGTTCTGGGTGTGGTCGCCCAGAGTGATCTGTCCTGCATCTGTGATGGCGCTTACCCGGGCCAACACCGTTTGCGAGCCAAGGGTCTGCTGCACATCACTGACGGGGATGCGGGCAAAAGTCAGGTTGGTTGCGACCCAATAAGCGCTCAAAATTGACAGCACAAGTAAAACCACGGCTGCCACAATAAACACTTTTAAAGTTAATTTGATCGGTTTGTTCATTGTCTTCGGTTTCTTTCCTGGTTGGCTCATCATCAAAATTCAGAGCCTCGTTTTGGTCACTCAGTTTATTGTAAACGAAGCAAAGATATTTTGCGGGAACAAAAAAGGCAGCCCTATCAGGACTGCCTTTAAGACTCAAGATGGATTTTTTAAATAAAATCTTTGCCCACCTGACGCATGGCGTCAATGAGTGGAATCAACAATTGACCTCGATCGGTGAGGGTATATTCGGTGCGCGGAGGCACTTCGGCAAAGACCTGACGGGTAATGAGCCCATCGCTTTCCAGTTCCTGCAGCCGCATGGAAAGGATGCGCGGGCTGGCCTTGATGGAGTGCTCCAACTGGCCAAAACGCTGTGGACCATTGGCCAGATCACGCAGGATCAGTGAGACCCACTTGCGGGCGATGATCTCTGCAACGGCTTCTACAGGGCATCTTTCTTCTTTCACTATTTCAGTCATTTTTAACTTCCTTGTTTTTATTATAACTTTATTAGAGCTACTTGACAATAGTATAGTAACATGCTAATATGATACTATAAATATGTAAGTAGGTAATGAATATATACTATACAGGAGAAATAATCTGATGAACGTATCAATAATTGGTGCAGGAAACATGGGGCGCGGGATCGGAACCCGCATGGTCAGCGGTGGTCATTCTGTAACAGTGGTGGATCAGAATGCCGAAGCAGCCGAAAATTTGGCCACCGAGCTGCGTGCGCTTTCCCGCAACGACGCCAAAGTGAGCACTGCCAGCCTGGAGAACGTGGTTCCCGGTGATGTGGTGGTTCTGGCCGTTTGGTACGGCGTGAACATGGAAGTTGCCAGGAAACTGGGCGAAAAACTGAGCGGCAAGATCGTGGTGGATATTGCCAACCCCCTCAACGCCTCCTTCGATGGTCTGGCCACCGCGCCGGGCACCTCATCTGCTGAAGATCTGGCCAAGAGCATTGCCAAGGGCGCCAAAGTGGTCAAGGCATTCAACACCACCTTCGCTGGCACACTGGTGAACGGCAACGTCAGCGGCACCCCGCTGGATGTGTTCATTGCCGGGGACGATGAAGAGGCCAAGAAAGTGGTAGCCAAACTGGTGGAAGATGGCGGCCTTGTTGCCGTCGATGCCGGCCCGCTGTTGCGCTCCCGCGAGCTTGAAGCACTGGGTTTATTGGGTATTACCTTACAGATCAAGCATAACTTAGGGTTTACCACCGCCTGGAAGTTGGTGCGTCCCTAGTTTTTGCTGCCTCCTACAGCATACTCCCGGTTTATTTAGAACCGGGAGTATTTATTTTCATTACTTTAAATTCTCTTTGAGGTTTTTTAACACCCGCTCAGGCGTATACGGCAACTGGCGCATCCAGATGCCGGTGGCGTTGTGAATGGCGCTAGCAATGGCCGGCGCAGTCCCATCAATGGCGATCTCTGAGACCGATTTGGCCCCGAAGGGTCCGGTCGGCTCGTTGGTCTGCACAAAATAGACATCCATCACCGGAATATCTTTGATGCGCGGCACGCGGTAAGTGGCCAGCCCCTTCACCTTTGGCTGCCCCTCCGCATCATAGGTCATTTCTTCGCTGAGGGCAAAGCCAAGGCCCTGGGCCGCGCCACCTTCCACCTGGCCGGTGGCGGTACGCGGATTGATGACGCGTCCACAGTCCATGAGGATGAGCAGGCGATCCACGCTCACTTTGCCGGTCTCGGTATCCAGCGAGATCTCAGCGAACTGGGCTGCCGTGGGCGGCGGGCTGTTCTTACTGAGCTCTGAGCTGGTGGCCATGATCTGATGTTGGTTGAGCATGTGCAGACTGCTGAGGCCCACCTCTTCCATCGTCACGGCGCGGCCGTCCGGGGCAGTCACCTTACGGTCGGCCAGTTTCAACGTAGCCGGGTCGGTTAGCTGCAGTATATCAGCAGCATGGGCGCGGATCTGTTCTGCCACCAGACGGGCGGTCTTTTGCACAGCCAGACCGCTCAGATAGGTAGTACTGCTGGCATAGGCGCCCTTATCAAAGGGGGTGAAATCGGTATCTGAGGAATAGACGATGATGTCATTCACCGACACCCCCAACTCTTCTGCGGCCATCTGGGCCAGAATGGTATCTGAGCCGGTGCCCAGATCGGTGGCGCCGATGAGCATGTTAAAGGAGCCGTCATCGTTCATTTTGATGGAAGCGGCGGCCATATCCAGCCCTGCAATGGAGGAGCCGTGGATGCTCACCGCCAGGCCGATGCCCTTGCGCACCTTGCCGGTTTGATGCTTATATTCTTCGCGCTTCTTATAAAAGTCAGTGGCCTGCAGGCCTATATTGACGCATTCTTCAAGGGCAGAACTGAGCATGGTCTGGGCGGTGCCGTTGCGGCCTTCCCCCAGATCTGCAGACAGATACATAGGGTCGCCCACCTTGATCCAGTTTTTGCGTTTGAACTCCACCTCATCCATGCCGATCTGCTGCGCCACCTCGGCCATGATGACCTCAATGGCGTACTCACACTGCATGGAGCCGTAGCCGCGGAAGGCACCGGAGGGCGGGGCATTGGTGTAAGCCACATCCGCCACAAAGCGCATGTTGGGGTTGTTGTACAAAGTCAGCCCCTTGAACCCGCCCACCATGTTGACGGTGACGGAATGGGTGCCGTAGGCGCCGGTATCGCCGATCATGTACAGTTCGGTGCCGGTGATCTTGCCGTCTTTGACGGCCACCTTGTAGTTCATGATCTCAGGGTGGCGGCTGCGCGAGCTGGTAAATTCCTGCTCGCGGGTGTACTGCATGCGCACTGGCCGGCCGGTAGCCAGGGTCAGGTGGGCACACAGGTCTTCCAGCAGCATTTCCTGTTTCTTGCCAAAACCGCCGCCGATGCGCGGTTTGATGACGCGTATCTGCTTGACCGGCAGCCCGATCAGTGGGGCCACCATGCGACGCACATGGAACGGCACCTGGGTGCTGGAGCGGATCACCAGGCGGTGATCTTCATCCCACCAGGTAATGCACACGTGCGGTTCCAGATGGGCATGTTGTTGCCGCTGGGTGCGGTACTGTGCCGAGTATACGTGGTCGGCCTCGGCAAAGGCCTTCTCGACGTCACCACATTGGGCTTCAATATGCTGCACAATGTTATGGGCGCGGTCATAAATGCCCACGGTATCCGTTTCATCGTGGATGATAGGGGCGCCGTCCTTCATGGCGTCTTCAGGGCTCATCACCACAGGCAAGAGTTCATAGTCTACTTCTATCAGCTTGAGGGCTTCTTCTGCGATCTCCAAAGAGTCCGCAGCCACCACGGCCACCCGGTCGCCCACGTGGCGCACCTTGTTGTCCAGGGAGACCTGATCGTAGGGTACCGGCTGGGGGTAACTTTGCCCGCCACTGGCATATTTGATGCGTTTGACGTCTTGCCAGGTGAGCACCGCCCGGACCCCCGGCAAAGCGCGTGCCTTGGAAACATTCATGCTCTTGATGCGGGCATGGGCGTGCGGGCTGGTGAGCAATGCGCCATAGAGCATGCCCTCCAGATGAATGTCATCGGTATAAACAGGGCGGCCGCGCACCAGTTTTTCGCCGTCCACTTTGGGTTCGGAACTGCCCACCACCGTGGTGGGGGGCATACCGGCCGGGGTGAACACCAGCGGCGGCAGGGAGGCACGCGAGCCATCGCGGCGGTAATATTCTTCCGGCAGGGTGATGAAGCGGGTATCGGCTGGCAAGGAAAGTTCTACCTGTTTGACAATGGGGCTACCCTCGCCGCGCAGCTCAGCAGCCGCGCGCTGTATGGCCTCGATGATGCGGATGTACCCCGTACAGCGGCACAGTACCGCGTTCATGGCCTGGCGGATCTCAGCGTCACTGGGGTTGGGGTTGGCATCCAGCAGCGCCTTGGCGGTGAGGATCTGGCCAGGTGTGCAGATGCCGCATTGGCTGGCGCCTGCCTCCATAAAAGCACGCTGCAAGGCATGCAGTTCATTCTCTGCAATTCCCTCCAGGGTGGTGATGGCTTTGCCCGTCACATCTACAGCTTTATAACGGCAGCTTCGCACCGCCTTACCCTCCAGCAACACTGTGCAAATACCGCATACCCCATCCTCGCAGCCGTTCTTAACGCTAAAGTAAGACAGACGGCGCAAAACATCACGCAACTTCTCGTCGGAGCTAACTTCTACGTCTCGTTCTTGCTGATTGATGGATAAGGTGATCTTTGTCCTGGATGAGGGCATGGGCTACCCTTTCTTTTTAAGAATGCGAAGAGGTGACTCAAAAATTATACAATCAAGTACACGAAATTCCCTTCCCAGTTTCCAGTGATGAACCTCTTAAAAAAACGACCCGTGCTGTTCAAACACACGGGTCGAATTATAGGTAGAAAGAATTATGGAATGGGTGTGGCCTCTGGCAGAGTAGTCGCCTCTGGCAGGGTAGTCGCCTCTGGGATGGCGGTCGCCTCAGTGGGGGCAACCGTGGGGGCGGCCAGGGTGGGCGCTGTTTCTTTCAGCCCGTCGGCCAGGTACTGCCAGGCAATATCAATATCATAGACGGCCACCACCGGGTAAGCCGGCAGGTTGGAGAGGGCAATGTCGAGGCGGTTGATGGCCTCATTGATGGCGTACGCCTGGTCGGCCGGGGCAGTTGCCTGCACCTGGCTGAGCAGATTACGCGCCGAGAGGGCATCTTCGCGGGCCAGGCCAAAGTTGCTCTGCGAGAGATACAAGCGACTGCGACTGAGGTAGTTGACCGCACGCAGCAGTTCCACCTGGTAGGTCAATTCAGCATTGAGGGTCTTGTCCAGCTCGGTCTGCAGGGCAGCCAGGTTGGTGAGGGTTTCGTTTTGTGCTGCCAAAGCTTGATCTACAGCATCGGCGCGGGTTTCCAGATCGGTCACACGGGCCTGCAGGGTGGCGATCTCCGCATCTAGCCGCGTGGTATTTGCGCTTTGCTGGGCGGCCACTTCTGAGAGCTGTGCGGCATTGTTCTCCACCGGGCGCAGGAAGGTGTTGTAGATGTAAGGCACCCCATACAAAATGGCAGCGTAGACGGCGCCGCCCAGGATGAGCAGAATCAGCACCCAGCGCAGTACGCGTACCCAGACGCGCGGTTTTTTCACTTCAGCGGTGGGTGTTTCTTCCAGGACTGCTGCGGGTTCGGCAATGGGTTCACTTTCTGTTTTGGGAGCCAGTTCGGCCTCAAGTTCGCTTAATCTGGCAGCAGTCAGACCTTTTACGTTTAAAACTTCTTCCGTTGATGTAAAAGGACGCGCTTCCTGCAGACGTTTGCTCAAGGCGGCGCTCAGTCCTTTGGCCTGCAGTTCACTTTCTGTAGCGCTATTTAAAAACTCCAATAATTCGCTCATCTTACCCTCATTTTCTACAATTGTGGTCTCATTATACCAATTCAAGCGGCAAACAGACCCTTCAAACCCTTAATTATTTCTAGAATTTATTCAGGGTTCAAATTCATCAACAGCGTGAATGAATCGCCCTCCTGCCTGACCAGCTCAAAGCCGAGGCGCTCGTAGAGCCGTCTGGCCGGGTTCCCCGGGCTGACGCTCAAAGATATGGCCGGGTAGAGTACGCTGGCGGCGCGGATCAGTTCTTCCAGTAAGGCTGTGCCAACTCCCATGCCACGGTAATCTGGCAGCAACGCCACCGAGACTTCCGGGATGTCTGCGGCCACAAAGCCATAGCCAGGGTCTTCTGCCGGAAAGAGGCGCAGCCAGGCGGCGCCAATGGGCTGAGCAGATTCCGCCAGCACGGCCAACCTGCCCAGGTCACCCGGTTTTCCCCAACCGGCGGCATAGTGGGCCAGCTCTGGCTGCTGTAACACACTGCGCGGCAGAGGCGGGCTGCCCGGGGCAACATAGATGGCCTGGTAGAGCATCTCCCATAAGAAACTTTGGTCTTGCGGGAGCAAAGGACGCAGGCTGAACGGTCGTTCTGGCTGCATCAGGCCGCTTTCAGGGCAAATTCAACGGCGGCTTCGGCGTGCAGCAGAGTGGTATCAAAGAGCGGCAGGCTGCAATCGCTTTGTTTCACCAGCAGCCCGATCTCGGTGCAGCCCAAAATGATGCCCTCTGCCCCGCGTGCGTGCAAGCCTTCGATGACACGCAGGTACTCAGCTTTGGAGGCTGGCTCAGTTTTGCCCAGTACCAACTCTTCGTAGATGACGCGGTGCACGATGTCGCGGTCAGATTTCTCAGGGGTCAACACATCCAGCCCAAACTTCTTTTCCAGGCGGCCCTTGTAGAAGTCTTCTTCCATGGTAAAGCGCGTTCCCAACAGGCCAATGCGTTTGAGCCCACCGGCCACGATCTGCTCAGCGGTGGCGTCTGCAATGTGCAGCAGAGGGATGCTCACACTGGCAGCCACTTCATCGGCCATTTTGTGCATAGTGTTGGTGCAGATGACGATAAAATCAGCGCCGCCCAGTTGCAGGCTCTGCGCCGCCTCCACCATCATCTGCGTGGCCTCTTCCCAGCGGCCTTCGCGCTGCAGAGTCTCGATTTCGGCAAAGTCCACCGAGATCATCAGGCTCTTGGCGGAATGTACCCCGCCCAGCCGGCTTGCCACGCGCTCGTTTACAATGCGGTAATACTCCAGGGAAGATTCCCAGCTCATCCCGCCGATCATGCCAATTGTTTTCATAAAGTTACCTTCTTGGTGGTGTATTTAAACTATTGAAATAGTTCGTTTTTGAATATCTGGATAATGCTTTGAGCGAATTTCATATTCAAAACTCTTCGGGTTCGATTTAAATAATATTTTTGAAGGGAAAGATACGCTCTTATTATGATTTAAGTGAGAAATTTCAAATTTTAGAATATCGTTACTTTCTGTAAAAAAATATTTATAGAAGAACACGTTTTCAATTTTTGAAAAGAACTCTTCTTTTTTAGTCTCATACGATTTTTGTCCAAAAATAGGAGGAGGAGTAAATTGGCCAGTATTAAGGCGCCAATCATATTCGAACTGCTCGATTGAATCACTTTCCTCTGTCGTAAATAGGTAAGTTATCATTTCATCATCAAAACCAGAAATGATCCAAGAAGATGGAATTGGCATTTGTCTTATTGGAAGAATAGTATTTGGAGGAAAAATTAACTTTACTTCAATTTCTTCATCGAAGGTAGTACCTTGATTTGTAATAAAACCTTCGATGAAATTATATTTATTCATTTCAGAAAAATAATTTTTATAGGCAATAAATTTTTCTAACTCAGTATAGAGGTTCTCCAAGAGATTGTATTTGTTTTTCTCCTCTTCAGAACCTTCTAATAAAGGAGAAGAATTGAAGATAGAATTAATATGGAAATTGTCTTTCTTCAAATCCCCTAAATTCCAAAAATTATTGGGGATATTAATATCCATCGCTTTTGTAGCACTAATAATAAACTCAATCTTTTCTGGGTCAAATTCAATTCTTTTGTATTGTTTTGAATACATTTCAAAAGCTTGCGAAAGAACCAAATTTGCCTGAACAGAATTAGGTAGAATTGAAACGACATTGTCATTATTTTTATTAGGTTCTTTAGTCTGATTACTTACTTTGATTTCAGAAATCTCTTTGATCTTGGTCAAAAATTCTTGTTTCATTTTTGAATAATTTTGATTGTTTTTTGTGTTCCTGATTTGTAACTTCATTTCATCTTGCGACAAAGAATAAAGGTCTTTAATTAGGAGAGTGGATTGTAATTTTTTGAAATTTCCTGGAATAACATCGGAAATAAAATATTGAGTTAAGTGATTGTTAAACAATTTTTGAAATTCAGCTTCATCTTTAATTTCGCAATACAATCCTTTATATTTTTTTTTGAAACCAACTAGTTTATCAAGTTGAGTTGTGTCAATTGCTGATGGCGGAATTGATTTATCCAGGAAATATAAAAATACTTGCTTTTTTGCATTAATTACACGAATAATCTCCTCTTCTGTACCGGAATCATAGTTATTAGTTGGCGTTCCAAATCTAGACCAAAAAATTGCTAGTAACGCATCACATTTATCTACAAGTTGGGAATTAATTAATTCTTGAGGTGAGTTTCCGCTCTGCGGGAAAGTGTCAGAAGCCCAATTTTTTATACTAACTCTGATATTATTTGAATCCCCCAAAAACCTGTTAAAATTTTCAACTACTTCATTAATAACTGGAATGAAGGATTTCACATCATTTGGACATGATACTAATAAATCATAAACAGTAACCCCTGATTTTGACATAAAATCTCTCCCTAATCTGATTGTATTATACTGAAATAGTGTATTATTGTTTTTTATTATTTGGTTAATTGAGTAAATTATGACCCCTCCTCAGCGCATTGTCATTAAGATCGGCACCTCTACCCTCACCGGCGGCGGCAAAAAACTATCCGCACCGCACCTGGTGGACCTGGCGCGTCAACTTTCGGCGTTGATGGCCGAAAAAGCCCAGGTGGTGTTGGTCTCTTCCGGCGCCATCGCCGCCGGCCGTGAAGCGCTGAACTTCCCTGCGCTGCCGGAACTGCTGCATGCCAAGCAGATGCTGGCTGCCGTGGGTCAACCGCGCCTGATGGCCATGTACGAACGCTTTTTTGCCATCTACGGCGTGCAAGTGGCCCAGGTGCTGCTCACCCGCGCTGACCTGGCCGACCGCCACGGCTATTTGAACGCCCGCGACACCCTGGAAGCACTGTTGGGGCAGGGCATTTTAGCCATCATCAACGAAAACGATACCGTCGCCACTGAAGAGATCCGCTTTGGCGATAACGACAACCTGTCTGCCCAGGTGGCTAATATGATCGAGGCCGACCTACTGGTGCTGCTCACCGATCAAGACGGCCTGTACAGCGCCGACCCGCGCAGCGACCCCAATGCCAGGTTGATCCAGCAGGTGGGGCCTGAACCCATCGCCTCTGCCCTGTGGCAGGCGGTGGGCGGTTCCAATTCAGGGCTGGGCACGGGTGGCATGGTCACCAAACTGCAGGCCGCCGATCTGGCCCGCCACGGCGGCGCCGCAGTGGTCATTGCCCGCGGCTCGTTGGAAAACATCATTTTACGGATCTGCCACGGAGAAGCCATTGGCACCCGCTTCACCCCGGTGATGAACAAGCTGGAAGGCCGCAAGAAACGCATTCTGGCGGGCAGTCGCAGCAAAGCCGAACTGGTCATCGATGACGGCGCGGTAAAAGCACTGGCGCGCGGCGGCTCACTGCTGCCGGCCGGCGTAGTGCGCGTCAACGGCAAATTTGAACGCGGCGACGCCATCCGCGTGGTGTCTCTTGAGCAAAACGCAGTGGCCATTGGCCTGAGCAACTACTCAGCGGTGGACGTACAAAAGATCATCGGACACAAATCCGGTGAGATCCAGGCCGCCCTTGGCTACACCTTTGGCGACGAAGTGATCCACCGTGACCACATGGCCCTTTTATAGAGGTAGAAAATGAGCGAATTCCCTTCCATTGAAACGTTATGCCATCAGGCCAAAGCGGCCGCCCGCAAACTGGCCCATGTTCCCACTGCGGCCAAAAACGCCGCCATCGAAGCCATGGCCGCCCAGATCTGGTTGGAGCGCGATGCGGTATTGGAGGCCAACCGACAGGATCTGGACGAGGCCGCCCGCAATGGCATGACCGCCGCCCTGCAGGACCGTCTGCGCCTGGATGAAAAACGCCTGGCCGGCATTGTGGAAGACCTGCGCAAGGTGAAACAGCTTTCCGACCCTGTGAACGAGATAATGGAAGAAAAAACCCTCACCAACGGCCTGCTGCTCAGCAAGCGGCGCGTGCCTCTGGGGGTACTGGCCGTGATCTATGAAGCCCGCCCCAACGTGACCGTTGATGTGGCCGGCCTGGCGCTAAAATCTGGCAACGCCGTCATTCTGCGCGGCGGCTCAGAGACCATCCGCTCCAACCGTGTGCTAGCCGAGGCCATTCAGCGCGGGTTGGCGGGCAGCGCCGTACCTGCCGAGGCCATCCAACTGGTGGCGGACCCGGACCGGGCGCGCGTGCTGGAACTGCTGCAAATGGATGAGTATGTGAATTTGGTCATTCCACGCGGCGGCGCAAGTTTGCATGAATTTTGCCGCAAGAACAGCCGCATCCCCGTCATCACCGGCGGGATGGGCGTTTGCCACCTTTACGTAGACGAAAGCGCCGATCTGGAACGCTCCATTGAGGTGATCCGCAATGCCAAGGTGCAGCGGCCTTCTGTTTGCAACGCCCTCGATACCACTCTGGTGCATCAAGCCGTGGCCGCCCGCTTTTTGCCCGCGCTGGTGCAGCATCTCAAAGCGGATGGCGTCACCTTCCGCGCTGAGGTTCAAGCCTATGCCCTTCTCAAAGACAATTTCGCTGATTGCGTCCTGCCAGCCGGCGAAAAGGATTTTGATACCGAATGGATGTCACTGGTGCTGGGGTTGAAAGTGGTTTCCGGCCTGGACGAAGCCATCGAACACATTGCCGTGCATTCCACCGCCCACTCAGACGGCATCCTCACCCAGAATGCTGCCAATGCCGAACGTTTTTTAGAAGAGGTGGATTCTGCGGCGGTTTACGTCAACGCCTCCACCCGCTTCACGGACGGCGGGCAATTCGGCATGGGCGCCGAGATCGCCGTCTCCACGCAGCGTTTGCACGCCCGCGGCCCCATGGGGTTGAGCGAACTCACCACCTACAAATGGGTCGTTCGCGGCGATTATCAGGTAAGATCGTAATAATATCGCTCTACATATCCGTTATGCCGATGTAATTGGATTGCGTTTCCCATATTTGTAATAATCTTTAGCAGGGGTAGGGCACGGCGCGCCGGGCCCCCACGTAATTCGTCCCCACAATCTCTTTTCATATATCCATTTAGGCCACGTAGGGGCGCTGCGACGCAGCGCCCCTACCGGTAATTGAGATAACCTTTCCCTTAATAGGTATTTGTTTGGCATACATAGGGGCTTACGGCAATACGTCCTTACGTAATTCATCCCCTTATTTTCTCTTTGAATTTTCATTCCGGCCATCGTCTGGGCACGATATATCGTGCCCCTACCGATAGTTATGATAGCCTTTCCCTTACCGGTTGTTTGTTTGGATTACATAGGGGCTTACGGCAATACGTCCTTACGTAATTCTTCCCCTTATTTTCTCTTTATATTTTCATTCCGGCCATCGTCTGGGCACGATATATCGTGCCCCTACCGATAGTTATGATAGCCCTTCCCTTACCAGATGTTTGTTTGGCGTACATAGGGGCTTATGGTCATACGTCACTACGTAATTCTTTCCCGAAATATCTTTTCAAATATCCATTTAGGCCACGTAATAGAATTAAGTTTCCAATAGTAGATATAAAAAAGCCGCAGGAATTCCTGCGGCCGGACGATCTATTCACCAAATTTCTATGCCTTGCGACCTTCCGTCAGGCGGATGAGGATGACCCCGCCCACGATGAGCAGCCCGCCCACCATCTGAATGGGCTTGAGTACCTCCCCAAAAATGAAGTAGGCGGTGATGGTGGTGAATACCGGTTCCGAGGTGGCGATCAGATTGGCCACACTGGAGGGCAGATAGTTGAGGCTGAGGTTGTAGGTGCCAAAGCCCAACAGGGTGGGACCGGCAGAAAGGAAGAGCAGCATCAACCAACCCGAAAGACCCAGGTCCTTCCAGACCAGATTGCTCACCTGCCCGGCCGCCCCGGGGATATCAAAGGGCAGCAGGTTGAAGACCAGCAAAAAGACCGAAGCCACGGCAAAAGTGTAAAGCAGGGTGGTCCAGGTGTTCATGCCCTTCTGTGAGGCAGAACGTCCAAACAGACTGTAGATGGCATAAAACAGGCCAGCCAGAATACCGGTAAAGATGCCCAGAAAGTTCGCCTGCCAGGCAGAAGCCTGCAACGCCCCTGAGACAAGCAGACAACCTCCCAGGCTGAAGGCAACCGCGATCAGCTTCCAGATGCCCAATTTCTCTTTGAGCAACCACCAACCCAACAACGCGGTGAACGCTGCCGAGCAGTAGCACATCACGGTGGCCACCGCTGCCCCGTTGATAGACACCGAAAGCGTCCACATCGAGTTGAACACCGCCACCACAAAGCCATAGATCACTACAAAAAGGATCTTGTCTTTGGGTAATCGCAATAATGCTGGTTTAAAAATCCCCAGGATCACCAGCAGGGTAATGGCCATGATCACATCACGCCAGAAGGCCAATATTAAGGCCGGCAGATGGAAGTTGAGGGTCAGATAACGGATGAGAATACCGGTAGTGGATAGAATGGCCGCACTGAGCAGAGCGATCAGGTAGCCACGGTTAAAATTACTTTTGGGGGTCGAGGATTCTTCCATGAGCTTCTTCCAAAACAAAATGGTTTGGAAGAGGAGCTTTAAATCCCTGCCAAACAGATTTGATTTTACCAGAACCCCCACTCAGGGAGGCCGATTATTTCTTCCAATAATTAGAGAGTCTTCACCAAAGTCGCGGGAGCAGACGGTATTTTACGTGATGAGAGAATTCGTTGTAGCCAGGCAGTTCTTTGATGAGGGCGGCATCTTCCAATTGGGTACGCCAGACGAGCAGCGCAATGGCCACAATGGCCACGCCCAGCCCCCACCACGAGCCAAGGATCATGCCCGTGCCCAATGATTGCAGGCAGGCACCGGTATAACCGGGATGGCGTACGAACTCATAGGGGCCGCTTTCACACACGTTCTGGCCTTCTTTTACCTGCACCCGGACCACGGTGGAGAAGTAAGCGTTTTCAAACAGCGCCCAGCAGAAAAGGGCGAAGCCGATCACAAAAAAGATGATGCCAAATTCGTGCATCTCCAACGGGTACCCCTGGCTCCAGCCAAAGCGAAAATCCAGCCCGGACACAAGCGGCAGAATGATGAAGTGCGTCCAGGTCCACAGGCCGCCCACGATCTTATCCCAACCCTTCATCTCGTTGGATTCAGATCGGCGGGCCACCGTCTCCGGAATGCGGCGCATAAAGAGTTGCGAGACGTATAAAACGCCAAGCACATAGATCAAGAAATAGACCCACATCCACAGCCACAAACGGGTGCCTGCCGCCAGTCTCAGAACTCCATACTGAACCAGCAGCGAACCGACCACCTGTAAGGCGCGAACGAAGATCTTTTTATTTCTTGTTTCCATTTTTCTTTCCTTCCAATTTCTTGTCCAGCGCCCGGTTAAAAAGGACGCTTAATGTACCAAAAACTGTCACACCGGCCAGGCTGCATGCCAGGTCAAGCAGGTCAAAAGTCCGCGTTGTAAAGATCAGTTGCGAAAACTCTTCCAGCGTGATCAAGCCCGCCAACACGATCAAGCCACGCAGACGCCAGGCCCTGGGCATAGCCAAAGTGACCAAAAAAGCCACGCTGCCCATGAGCAGAAAATGACCCACTTTGTCGCCGTTCTTAAAATTGTAGAGTTGTGTTATGAAGTCGGGGAGCTTGCCGGCATCGGCGGCGCGGACGATCAGGATCAGGCTTAAAAGAGCCAGGAGGGCAAGGACGATGGCAATAATTCTACGCATAGATTCAACCAATTTGATTGCTTGAACCAATTATAGCGAGTTTCTACTTTTTGGATTCAACAAAATAAACGCATTCTTAGAAAAAGTGATTATTTCAAGAAATAATTACGAAGCTTGAACGTATTTATTGGATAGCTGAATAATTTCTAGAAATAATTGGCTTATCCGGGCAAATGCAGGTTCTTCAGGATGAATTCCAAGGTCTGCTGAGGCGACTGATCGATGTCTACGGTCAGGGCACCTTGCGGTTCTTCCAGGGTGGCAAACTGGCTGTCCAGCATGCCAGGCTTCATATAATGGCCCGGTCGCGCCAGCATACGCGCTTTGATAAGCTCGTAGCTGCCCTTGAGGTAGATGAACTTGACCTGTTCAGCGTCTACACAAAGCTGATCGCGGTACTTCTGTTTGAGGGCAGAGCAGGCCAGCACTCCCGGCTTGCCCTGTGCCAGGCTGCTGCGGATGAGGTCTGCCAGCGCGGCCAGCCACCCGGCCCTGTCTTCATCGTTGAGGGGGATGCCCTTGCTCATCTTGGCCACATTCTCAGCCGGATGAAAGTCGTCGCCATCGTAGAACGGCCAGCCTAATTCCTCGGCCAGGCCTTTGCCGACGGTCGATTTTCCACACCCTGAGACACCCATGACGATAAGAAACATGCTCACTCTTTTTTCTTGAGGCGGTAAAGAAATTCACCTGCGCGCGGCACCACCAACAAATTCTCGTCCTGGCGGCTCAGCCACTCATCCACATCAATGCCGGCCGGGTCGCGATAGCCCAGGTTGACCGCCCTGCACTCCGCTTCTGGGATGCCGGTGGCCAGGGTAACGCGGATGCGTGGGCTTTCGATGCCGCTAACGGGGTCATAAGTGCCCTTGCCGCGTAAATGGGTGGAATGGGCCAGCACGCCACCGGGAATGCTCGTAAATTTTCCGGGTTGTTTTACAAAATAATCGCGCACATGGTAGCCGATCTGTTTGATGTATTTGCCGTGCACCACGCTGAACTCATGGATATGCGGGGCGTAAATGATGACCTCGCCGCCATCTGCCACTACCGGTTCCATCTTGTACATGCCCTTGGCGCCCACCCAGATTTCGTTGTACATGAGGGGCATCACAGACAGCACGGTCTGATAGGGCTTGTCCACCCAACGAATGTGTACCTGCGCCGAAAGGTCTGCCGCCTGCGACCAGGCTTCTTCGGGCGTGCCGCAAAAGACACCGGCCACTCCCTCCTGGGTATCCACCACGCAGATGGCTGAGCGCGGCCGCGGAATGAACGAAGCGGCCAGGTTGATGAGGGCGCGCACGGGGGTGTCTTTGGTGCCGATGATCTCATAGCTGGTGATAAGCGCTCCCAGCCAGTGACTGAGATCGATGATATCAGGCCCGGCGATGCCAGGGAAGAAGTACTTGTTGCCGCCGGAAAAACCCACAACTTCATGCGGGAAGACCGGTCCGCAGACAAGTAGGTGATCATAATCGAGGATAAGCTTGTTCAGACGCACGGCCACACTCTGATGCAGCAAGCCGCGGCTGATCTGCTCCACCTGCTCAGAGGTGATAGTGCCCACCTGCACCAGTGCTTCTGGATCTTGCCAGGCATGATTGAACAGGTGAACATCAGCATAGCGCGTTTGCTTTTCTTCTGCACTGATGCCCACCAGATGCAGCAATTCTTCATCCGTCAGCGAAGGGTGCGTACCCAGCGCCACCAGAAAATCTACAGCGGCGGCGCGGCCTTTGAGCCCTGCCACAATAGTACGGAAGAAGAGAGGCAAGGGCATAGTGCGGGTGGGGTCGGGAATAATAACCAGCACCCGTTTGCCCTGCAGCGGCAAAGAAGCCAGACCTGCTTCTACTTTTTCGATCACCTGTTCTTCAGTTAACATTTGCATTCCAGCCAACCTTTTTTACACGCCGGCGAAGGCCGAAAAACCTCCGTCAATGGGTACAACCACCCCGGTGACAAATGCGGCCGCTGGAGAAAGCAGCCACAGCACAGCTCCCAGCAGATCTTCCGGGTTGCCAAAGCGGTTCATGGGGGTGTGGTCCAGAATGGTGCGGCCGCGCGCGGTCAGCTCGCCGGTCTTTTCATCGGTAAGCAAGAAACGGTTCTGTTCCCCCAGCAAGAAACCAGGGGCAATGGCGTTGACGCGGATGTTGGGCGAATATTCCTGGGCCATATGGACTGCCAACCACTGGGTGAAGTTGCTCACCCCTGCCTTGGCGCCCGAATACGCCGGGATGCGTGTGAGCGGGCGGTAGGCATTCATGGAAGAGATGTTCAGAATAGTGCCGCGTTTGGCCTCAGCCATCTGGCGGCCAAAAACCTGACAGGGCAAAATGGTACCGATCAGGTTGAGATCAAAAACGAATTTGAGAGCGTCCGTAGGCAGATCAAAGAACGACTTGTCAGCGGAGGTGGTGGCCGAAGGGTGATTGCCGCCCGCGGCATTGATGAGCATATCCACCTTGCCAAAAGTCCGGTTCACTTCGTCGGCGGAGGCCTGCAACACATCGCGGCTCAGTACATCAGACTGGACCAGCGTCAATTTGCCGGGAGCGCCTTCCGCAGCGGCCAGGATGTGTTCGTTGAGGGTGGCGCAACGGTCTAAAATGACCACGTTGGCACCAAACCAGGCCAGGCTGGCAGCCATTTCTCCACCCAACACCCCGCCCCCACCGGTGATAACGGCCGTCTGGCCGCTGAAATCGTACATCTGCTTCAGATCGTCACTTTTCATGCCAACCTCGCTTCTTGTGGCGCAAATTCTTCCAGTTTGTAAGCCTTCAACGCCAACCCACAGGAGAGCGCCTTCATCATTTCAGCAGCGGCGGCTTCATCCACGATCTTCTTCATGGTGAGACCCGCCAGCCAATTAGCCGAGGCGCGCCGCCAGACATCATGGCGGGCTGGGATGGAAAGGAAGGCGCGCGTATCATCGTTGAATCCAACCGTCTTGTACAATCCGCAAGAATCGATGGCCTGCTCAAAGAAGCGCTGCATGCCATTGAGGTTATCGTGGAACCACCAGGGCGGGCCCAGTTTGACGGCAGGGTAATAACTGGCAAGCGGCGCCAGCTCACGGGCATAGGTACTTTCATCCAGGGTAAAAAGGATAAGGCTGAAGTTAGGGTGGTTGCCAAAACGGTTGAGGAGCGGCTGTAAAGCGCGGGTGAACTCCACCTGAATAGGGAAATCTGCCCCCAGATCAGGCCCATATTCGCTGAACAGCGCCTGATCATGATTGCGGTAACTGCCCACGTGCAATTGCATCACCAGGCCATCTTCGCTGCTCATGCGTGCCAGCTCCACCAGCATCCCGGCAATGAAGCGGCCCGTCTCGGCGGCATTGATGGTACCTGCCAGCCCTTTTTGGAAGAGATGCTCCATCTCAGTGGCCGGAACCTCAGCAGTGGTGGGCTGTACCACAGCCAGATCAGTGGCGGTGGCGCCGTTCTGCAAGAAGTAAGCCCGGCGTGCCTCTATGGCCTGCAAGAAATGAGCAAATGTGCTGATGGCTGTCTGGCTGGCCGCAGCCAACTTTTCTACTTCAGTGCGCCAGGCGGAGGCATCAATATTGACGATGGTATCCAGGCGCATGGTGGGCAGAATATTCCCCTGCCATCCGCTGGCCCTGATCTGCTGGTGCAGGTGCAAGTCGTCGCTGGCGCCATCCGTAGTGCTGAGCGCAGCGATATTGAAGCGGCTGTATAACTTGCGCGGGGTGAAATCAGCAGAAGAAAGCGTTGTTTGAATGGCTTTGTAAACAGTTCTGGCATTTTTGCCGGTAAGCGGCTCATCAATACCAAAAACGTCGGTCAGCTCATCACGCAGCCAGATGCCGGTGGGAGTGCCTGCGTAACAGTAAAAATGGTCGGCAAAGATCTGCCATACCTGCTGCGGGTCGCGCGGGCTGTTCTTGCCATCGCGCCTGGGGATGCCCAGGTCTTCATACGCAACACCGTTGGCATGCAAGACGCGCAGCACATAATGATCTGGCAAAATGAGCAATTCCACCGGGTCGCCAAAGTGATAGTCCGGGTCGGCAAAAAGCTGCGGGTCCACGTGGCCATGCGGGCAGACCAGTGGCAACGCGGCGGCCTGCTGATATAAGGCGCGGGCGATATTCAACTGTGCCGGATCGATATTGAAATATTTATCTGAGAAAACGGACATTTCAAGCGCTCCGATCCGGGACGAGCCAGGTAAAGTGGGTCTGGCCGTTTTGGTCTTGCCATTGTTTTTGAATACCATTCATTTTCACTTTGCGCTGCTCCCCTCTGGGCAGTATAAATTCAAGTTCTTTGTAAGGCAAAGCATAGCCGTACGGAGCCACCTTTACCGAGAAATTGACCTCGCTGCTGGAGTACTCCGCTTCGATCGTCACGCGGGTCACTTCCCCGCGCTGATAACCCAGCGAAACGCCGTCATCTTCGTGCAGCACCAGGCTGCCCTTGCCTGCCCCATTGGTGGGGAAGACCAGAATCTGGCGCACGTCGTCTTGAGTATGGAACTGCGGATGCACCACCTCACCCAGCGGGATCATATCGCCGGCGCGGACGAAGAGGGGCAGATGGCTGAGCGGCGCGGCGGCACGGATGGTTTGCCCACCCTTGTAGAGCTTGTGGGAGTAGAAGTCCACCCAGTCTTGCCCGGCTGGCAGATACACCTTGCGGAAGCGCGTCAGCGGGGTGACCACGGAGGCCACCAGTAAAGAGGGGCCGAGCATGAAATCAAAAGATTCTTCCAGGCAGTTTTTGTCTTCTGGGAAGGCGTAGACCAGCGGCCGCATAATGGGGTGACCGGTTTCGGCGGCCTCTACCAGCAGATTGTAAAGGTAGGGCATGAGGCGGTAACGGAACTGCATGGTCTCGCGCACAATGGGGAAGACCGAAGGGTACATCCAGGGTTCGTTGGCGCCAAAGAAGAGCTTCCAGGAATGGATGGTGAAGCGCGGATGGAAAATACCGTTCTGCACCCAGCGCACGAACAGCTCAGGGGAGGGACGCGGACCTGCAAAGCCGCCAACATCATGGCCGGTGTTGGGCACGCCAGACAGGCTGAGCCCCAACCCCATGGGGATGTTGTACTTCAGGGTCTGCCAGGAGGTAAAGTTATCTCCCGACCAGGTCTGTACATAACGTTGCATGCCGGCACAACCGGAGCGCGAAATGAGGAACGGGCGTTCATTGGGCCGGGTTTCCATCTGCGCCTCGTAGGAGGTGCGCATCATCAGCAAGGTTTGCAGCGGCCGCGCATATTTGACCGGGAAGTCCTTGCCAAAGCCCAGGCAGCGCGCCTCGCCGTTCTGCACTTCAAATTCATTGTTATCGTTCCAGGTACTGTCAATGCCGTAGTTGAGCAATTGTTCTTTGGCGTTCTTCTTCCACCAATCCACGGCCACCGGGTTGGAAAAATCGAGTGCGGCTGCGTCACCGCCCCAGAAGGGGAATATCTCCGGCTCGTCGCTGTTGGGCTGGCGGATAAAGGCGCCCAGCTTCTTCACTTCCTCAAAGCGCGGATGGGTAAGCAGCAGGCAGGGTTTGATGTTGGCCGCAAGACGAATGCCATGAGCATGAAAATCGTTCACCATCTGCTGCGGCTCAGGTACGCGGTTGCGGTTCCAGTTAAAAACATAGCGCTTGGCATCTTCACCCAGGGTGTAACCAGAAGAGAGGTGGAACAGATCACAGGGGATCTGGTTGGCCTCACATTTTTGGGCAAACTTGGCCAACTGCACCTGGGCATCTTTAGCCTCGGTGTAGTTCATGGTGGAACCCATATAGCCCAGGCTCCAACGCGGCGGCAAGATGCTGCGGCCGGTAAGCCGGGTGAACTTTTCTATCACCGCTTCCATGCTGGGACCGTAGATGAAGTAATACTCCACGTCACCGGTCTCAGCGGCATAGCGGTGATGTTCCGGCAGGCCATCGGCGCGGACATTCAGGTCAAAGGTGGTGGTGGCCAGGTTGTCGTAGAAGATGCCAAACGCCTGATGGGTGTCCGGATTGTAGGTAATGTAAAAAGGAATGAGCTTATAGAGCGGGCTGCCATTTTTGGCACTGTAGCCAGGGTTATCTACATTCTTGAGCAGAATATGGCTGCCGGCCTTGTTGAGCTTGCCGGAGATCTCGCCAAAACCATAATAGTATTCTCCGCTCTTGCAGGCCAGGTTGTGGCCTACGGTTTCGCCGGCAGGGTCATAAACATAGGGAGCCTCGGCCACATCAGCGGCAAGGGGGCTGCCAGCGGCAGTAAACCAGCGCAGGGCAAAGGTGTGCGGGTCGATCTCCAGGCGCAGGTCGGCGGTTTGCAAGCTTACCTGTTTTTCTGAGGCGGCTATTTTGACCGTTGGCAGGGAAAAGCCAGAAAAATCGCTGCGCAGGCGTCCTTCTTTGGGCATGGCGCCGTCTTTACCCAAAACCAGCCAGGTGCGCTCAAAGCGGGGAGCGCCATTGGGGCAGAAGGCAACGCGTACGATATCATTTTCCAGAGCCGTCACCCTGAGGCTCTCTTTGTTGGCGGCGCTGAATTCCAGGGTTGGAGCAATGTAGTTTACGCAATGCCCGTTCTGGGGGTGGGCTGTGGGCAGCGGGAAATTATTTTTCATGGGTCAGCTCCTTGACCAGGGCAAGTTTACGCAACAAAATGGCTGCGGGCATACTGCTCCAGCCCTGCAGCATACCGCCCACCGGGAAAGCCGGCGAGTAGTATTCCACAGGGGTCAGCCAGCCCTGCTCAAGCCCATAGCTCCACCAGCCGGTCAACACATCCAGGACGGTGGGGTCGCGGCGCTCCAGCAAGACATTGGCCAACATGCCATTCCAGTAGGGCCAATCGGCGCCGTTGTGGTAGCAGAACGGACTGGCCGATTTATCGAACAAGTCTGCCTGGTTGGAGTAAATGGGGTAGGCGCACAGCAGGCCGTAATCGCCATAAGGCTGCTCATTGTTCTGGCTGGCGCGCAGCAGCTTATCGGCAGCGGCCAAAATGCGCTTTGTCTCCGGCTCGTCCAGCAGATGGTAATAAAGCGCCACCAGGGCATCCACCGAGAGGTTGGTCTCTGTAAAGTCGGGGCGTTTGTAATTGACAAAATAGCCCAGCTTTTCATCCCACAATTCACGGCGCATGCCTTCCAGGGCTTTGGCGGCCATGCTCAAGTAATAGGCTTCATTCTGCGCGTCTTTCAGGTGTGGCAGCAGCCCGGCATAGGTCTTGAGGGCAGCAATATAAAGCGCCTGGTCATAAGCCACCCACACTGAGCGGTTGATGTTATCTGCCCAGTCGTTGGCCTTGTAAGGTTTTTCGATCAGCCCATCGCCGTCTTTATCCAGGCTGATGAGGTAGCGGATGACGCTGCCAGCTCGCTCGCCAATGGTGGTGGCAGGCCAGTTGAGGCCGGGGTTGATCTGCGGCGGCACTTCCTGTAGCAGCGACCAATCGTGAGTGATGGTCAGGTAATCGTTGAGCAGCAAAATGAAGAATGAGGGCGAATCAAAATGGTCGGCCAGCCAGTCTGCATCACAGTTGGCAGGAGCCTTCCACTCTTTGAGCAAATGAGCGGCAAAGACGCCGCTGGGGCAGGAGCCGTTGGGATGCACGCCTGCCGCCAGATGCAGCAAATGCGCCCGTACCAGTTCCGGTGCGGTATCAATCAGCGCCTGAGCCGTCCAGTAACCATCTCTAAAGTAGATGCGCGGCGGGAAGCCGTAATCTGGCCCGGCCACCAGCCCTGCGAACCCACCGGGGAACTCTTTGAACATGGCCTTGGCGGCATTGAGCCCGGCAGCGTACAGAGAACGCAGCAAGTCGTCCTGAATGTCGATCTGGCTGTTCAGCCAGCTTGCATAGGCTTCAGCATCAGCGTGCGACTGGGGAAGGTCGGCCAGTTCAGCTTCTGCAAACATTTGGCCATCTTCCACCAACAACCACTTCAACTCACGGCTCTCACCAGCAGGTACCTGGATCTTATAGCTGAGACGGGCCTTTTTGCCGCTGATCTGGCAGGTGGAAAAAGCCTCATTGGATGCGAAAGTCCACTTCACTTTGCCTTCAGCGCTAAGACTGCGCTCTGAAGTACGCTTCATGGAGCGCGGCGCCGGCGTCTGCAGCCAGCGTCCCCAACCAAAGCCCCACAGCCAGGCGTGCCGCGGCATGCGCGGCAGATAGGTGGCTACAAAATTTTGCCAGGCGCCCTTGGGCGGAGGTGGCGCAGTAATATCAAGGAGCAGGGATAGTTCTGCTTCCAGCGCCTTTCCGGCAGGCGCGCTAATACGCAAGGTCTGATAGACCGCAGGGGTTTTTTCCTGTAAAAACACCTCGGCGGCAATAGAAGCCCCATTCGCGTTGGCAAAAAGCTGCCATTGGCGGCCAATAGCCCGCGCGGATTGAAATTCCACTTTGGAACCGTTTACCAGTAAATTCAACTTCCAGCAGCCAGCGTGGGCGCCGTGAGCGAAGTAGATCTGGTTCACATCGCCGTAACCATTGGATTTGACGAAGAGGCTGCGGTTGCCCAGATCATAACCGGCCGTTTTTTGCGGCTCGCTGATCTTGAGGCTTCCGTCAGATTGAGGGAGTACCTGCATGGAGGATCTATCCTTTCACAGCACCGGCAGTAAGGCCGGAAAGTAAGTAACGTTGGAAGAACACGGCCAGCAAAACAGGGGGCAAACTGGCCAACACACCCGCAGCACACATCAAACTGTAATCAGTGTAATTTCGGCCAATGAACATGGCAATGGCCACAGTCACAGAACGGGCGGTGTCGCTGGAGGTAAAGATGAGCGGGATCATAAAGGCGTTCCAGCTCTGCATAAAGGTGTACGCTGCGGCAGAGAAGAGCCCCGGTATGGATACCGGTAAGATCACCTTAAGCAGCACCTGTAAGCGGTTGGCACCATCCACCAGAGCTGCCTCTTCCATCTCTGCGGGCAGGGTTTGGAAGTAGCCGCGCAACATCCACACCACAAAGGGCAGATGAATGGACACCAACAAGAGGATCACCGTTGGCAGCTTGTCCAGCATGCCCAGCTTGCCCATGGTGATGTAAAGCGGGATGAGCAGCACGGCCACCGGGATCATCTGGCTGACCAGCAGTACATAGATGAGCTTGTTGCCAAAGGGCAATTTGATGCGAGCGAAGGCATACCCGGCCATGGAGCCAAAGATCAGTGCCAACACTGTGACGGAACTGGCGATGATCAAACTGTTGCGCAAAGAGTAACGGAAAGCACGCAAGGTGAAATCGGTGAGGGTGGTGCCGCTTTCACCGGCGCCAAAGAGCAATTGTTTGTAGCGCGAAAAATCAGGCGGCCAGGGGAACCAGTTGGGCGGCATTTGCAGCAGTTCTTTTTGAGAAGACACACTGCTGATAAGCAGCCAGGCCACCGGCGCCAGAATGAAGATCAATAGCAAGAGTACAGCCAGGGTAAGAAAGAGACCGGACAAGAATTTTTTAAGCAGGTAAAACTTGGCATGGGAAGTACGCTGAGCGGTTGTCATGAGGCAGTCTCCTCGGTACGGGTGAAGCGGCTATAGAAGACGGCCAGCACAGTGACCGTAATGGCAATGAGCCAGGCCAGTGCAGAAGCGTAACCGTAGTTGAGTTTGGTAAAGGCTGCTTCGTACAGGTAATACCCGGTCACCTGGGTGGCTCCGGCAGGACCGCCGCCTGTGAGCACATACACAAGATCGAACATGGTAAAGGCATCAATGGTGCGCAAAATGAGGTTGATGAGCGTGATTGGCAGCAACAGAGGAAAGACGATGTAGCGAAAATATCCCCAGCGCGTGCCGCCATCTACAGAACAGGCGTCTGAAAGTTCGGAAGGTACACTCTGCAACCCGGCCAGGTACAGCAGCGTCATCATCGGCACAGCGCCCCACAGGCTGGCAAAGGCGATGAAGAAGAGAGCGCGGTGCGGATCGAGCAGCCAGGTGACGGGATCTTGAATAATGCCAAATTGGATAAGGATGCCATTGAGTGCGCCGTAATGGGGGTCAAAGATGCGGCTCCACAATAAACCCTGCACGGATCCCGGAATGACCCAGGGGATGATGAGAATGCCACGAACCAATCCGCGCAGCGGGAATTTTCGATTGAGAATGAGTGCAAAGAAAAGCGAAATGGGAATGCCCAGACCAATGCCCACCGCAGCCATAAACAGGGTATGGAGTAGCGCCGAGTGCATATCGGGGTCTGTGATGACATTGAGGTAGTTCTTAATGCCAACAAAGGTAGTTCCCAACCAGGGAGCGGTGATGTGAAGGTTGAAGAAGCTGATACCCAATGAGTAGATCAGCGGGTAGATCATCAAACCCAGAATGATCAAGAAAGAAGGTGCGATCAAGATCAAACCGAATCTTTGTTTAGAGGTGAGACCTCGCTTGGTGACGGACGCGTTCATCCTGTTCCCTTTCCAACCAGCTTACTGATTTCATTTCAAGATCGGTCGTTCTTTCCAATAAATTATCGGTCAAAACCTGAAAAATTTCCTTTAAAAAAGGCGCCACAAACTCACTGTGGCGCCTTTTTATGTTAAAGAGGATTACTGAGCGTACTCAGCCTGCAATTCAAGCGCCTTGGCAGCCAGATCGTCCAAACCTTGCTGGACGGAAACCTGGTTGGTCAGGACTTTCTGAACGGTATCCTGCAAAGCGGAGGAGAAATCGGCATAGTAGGGGAGGGACGGGCGAACGGCCAGAGATTTGGCCTGTTCTGCGGTCACTTCACCACCGGCGGCGGTCATCTTGGTCTGCACGTCAGCATCATTCAAGACACTGGTGTAACCAAAGGGAGAGCCATCGGCCAGGAAGAGATCTTTTTCGCCAGAAGGACCAGCGATGCATTTCAACATCGCCCAGGCGGCATCTTTGTTGGCAGAGAAAGCGGAGATGGACATGCCCATGGGGCCAGCCAAAGAGATGTGACCAGCGCCACCATCGGGGGCCAGAGCAACTTCAAAGTTGCCGGCGAGTGCACTGTTGGCGGTATCGTTCATGGTCACGAGGGGAGTACCCCAGAGGAAGACGAAGGCAGCGTTGCCGCCCATGACGATATCGCGGCGGGTACCACCACCTTTGATGGTGAGGGCAGCGGGATCCACGATCTTGTCAGTGTTGATCATGTCGTACATCATCTGCAGGGCTTTGACACCAGCACCGGTATTGAAGACGGGTTTGCCAGAATCATCGAAGAGCTCGCCACCCATGGCTTTTACAAACATGGTGTAGTCAGAGCTGATCTGTTCGTAGCCAGCGCCCCAGGTGAAGGCGATCGGATAATCGACAATGCCTTTTTCCTTGAGGGTCTTGGCATCCTGGATCAATTCATCGTAGGTAGCGGGGGGAGTTGCAATGCCTGCATCTTCGAGCATCTTCTTGTTGTAAACGAAGACCATGTACTCAGATTTCCAGGGCAGGCCCAGGATCTTACCATTGTAGCTGATGCCATCCAGAGCGAAGGGCATAATGTCAGCTTTGGTTTCGTCATCAATGTAGCTATCGAGGGGAGTGAGCCAGCCGGCGGCGTCGTATTTGGCCAGATCAATGATGTCGATGCCGATGATGTCATAGGCAGAACTCTTGGCGGCCAATGCGGTCTGCATCTTGGTGTCAACATCGTCCTGAGGAACGACTTCGACATTCAGGGTGATACCGGTCTCGTCCATGCATTTCTTTTCGAGGGCGATCATGGCATCGGTCTGACCTTCAGGGCTGTCTACCATGTTCAGGGTAACGCCTTCAAAAGGTTTAGCAGCGACGGCTTCAGTGGCAACAGGGGCTTCTGTTGCAGCTTCGGTAGCAGCGGGAGTCTGTGCTGCCTGGCAGGAGGCCAGCAAAAGGCTTGCCAGCACGAGACCAACTAAAATGCGTTTGTACATATCATTCTCCTTGAAAAATTTGGATAGAAATGGATTTTTCTTTCTAGGATTGCAAATCTGGGTTCGCTTGCCTGGTATTGCACCTCCATGATGCAAAGTTTCAACGCGATTTCCATAATTGCGAGATTTGAATGATCTGACGCACGTTTTTGATGTAAAATAATAATAGTTAGCGCTAACGGTAAGGTTAACGTTTATAATAACCATAATTGGTTACGTTGTCAATATCTTGATTAAAAAGGTCACGACATGAACCGAAATCGCATTACCATAGCAGATGTTGCGGCAGCCGCGGGGGTCTCTTTAATGACCGTCTCGCGCGCCATGAACGACCGTGACGGCATCAATTCTGAAACCCGCACCCGCATTCTGAAGATCGCCGAGGATTTGGGCTACCACCCCAGCCAGTTGGCGCGTGGTCTGGTCACACGCCAGACCTCCACCCTGGGATTGGTGATGCCAGATGTGGCCAACCCCTTCTTTGCGCAGATCGCCCGCGGCGCTGAAGATATTGCCTATCAGCACGGCTACAACCTATTCCTCATCAACACCGCAGAAGATGCCCAGCGCGAAAAAGACGCTCTGCGTTCTCTGCTAGAAAAAGAGATCGAAGGCGCCGTTTTATGTAGTTCCCGTCTCTCACAAGAAGAGATGCTCCCTTATTTGAATTCCCTGCCGGCGGTTGTGCTGGTGAACCGTGACCTGCCAGAGGCCAGCCCCAAAGTGGCCACCCTGAACGTGAACGATAGCGGCGGCACCGAACTGGCTGTGCGCTATCTGGTGGAACACAAACGCTACAAGATCGCTCTTATTGCCGGGCCGGAAAACTCTGTGTCCAGCAAGCGGCGTCTGCTCGGTTTCGAGGAAGGCTGCCGCCAGAACGGATTGGGCTGCACACAGGCGCAGATCGTGCACGGATCTCCCACCACCCAGGGCGGTGAAGAAGCTGCCATGCGCTTGTTCAAACAACTCCCCGATGTAGACGCGATCATCGCCTTCAACGATCTGATGGCCGTTGGCGCTATGCGTGCCTGCCTGCAAACCGGCCGCAGCATTCCGCACCAGGTGGCTGTCATCGGCGCGGATGATATTCCGCTGGCCGCCCTCACCAACCCCGGCCTCACCACTCTGCATATTGACCTGGCTGCTCTGGGCGAGAAAGCCATGACAGCCCTGCTGCAACTCATCAACGGCAGCGGGGAACCCCCTGAACAAATTATCGTCCAACCAGAATTATTGGTGCGTCAGAGTGCTTGAGCGTTCGCATCTAGGATCAACCAGCCATTCTGCTGTGCCAGTCGGCGCAGTTTGGCATCTGGTGTTACCGCCACAGGGTGTTCCACCAGTGTGAGAATGGGAATATCGTTGTGAGAATCTGAATATCCCCAACTGTCTGCCAGTGAAGCATTGTGCTCTTCCACCCAGGCTTTTACGCCGCCCACCTTGCCTTCTCTGAAGGCGGTTTTGCCCAGCAGATTGCCGGTGGGCACTCCCTCCACCAGTTCGCAGTACGTACACACCACGTTTTGGATACCCAGCAAAGCGGCAATGGGCGCTGCCACAAAACTGTTGGAAGCAGTGGCCAGGAGCACGTTGTGCCCTTTAGCACGGTGATCATCCACCACTGCCTGCATAGCAGGGCGGATGCCTTTGCGGATCTCCTGCAAGTATTCCCCCATCAGTTGCTGCACCTGAGCCGGTGACTTCTGCGCCACCGGGCTCAGGATATAACGTTCGTATTCTTCGTAATTGATCCCGCCGATCTCATATTCCACGCAATACACTTTGAGTTTGATCATGAAGGCGGTGTTGACAATTCCGTGTTTATACAACAGCTCACACCACGTCAGTTCACAATCGCCCTCGTAGAGGGTGGAGTCAAGATCAAAGATCGCCAGGGTTTTTACCATAACAGCCAGCAAGCCTCTTGTGAAAAATGAAAGTCGATTTCGCTACCCACTTCGGGCAACGCGAGCGTTTTTTCGTTGAACAGGTCCATCACCAGATCCATGCCGTCAAAATCAATGTGGCAGCGCAAGATGGCGCCCAGGTAGGCCAGACTACTGACCTTGCCACGCAGGTTGTTGCAGCCCTCACGGTGGCCTGGTTTGATCTCTTCGTAGCGGATGGCTAACAGCGGCAATTTATCGGCGCGTTCGCCCATTCTACCAACCTGAATGCTGCGCTGGCCTACGCTTACCTGCATCTGGGTATGATCCACCATTGTAACAGGCAACAAATTGATCTGTCCAACAAAGGTGGCCACAAACTGGCTGGCCGGGTAGTTATAGATCTCAAAGGGCTTGCCGGCCTGCTCAATGACGCCGTCCTTCATCACCACCACCCGGTCGGAGAGCGCAAAAGCCTCTTCCTGGTCGTGGGTCACGTAGATGGCCGTGATCTTGAGCTCCTGCTGGATCTGGCGGATCTCCTGGCGCAGTTCCACGCGGATCTTGGCATCCAGCGCCGAGAGGGGTTCGTCCAGCAACAGTACCCGCGGATGGCTGGCCAGGGCCCGCGCCAATGCCACACGCTGCTGCTGCCCGCCCGATAATTGCGAAGGGAAGCGGTGACCGTAAGCCTGCATCTGAATGATGGAAAGCATCTCATTCACGCGAGTGCGGATCTCTACAGCCGGGACGTGCTTCACTTCCAGACCAAAGGCGATGTTCTGGTAAACGGTCATGTTGGGGAAGAGGGCATAAGATTGAAACACCATGCCCAGGTTGCGCTGGCTGGGCGGCAGACCGGTGATCTCAGCACCATCCAAAAAGATCTGCCCGGTACTGGGGGCTTCAAAACCGGCCACCATACGCAGAGTGGTGGTCTTGCCGCAGCCACTGGGGCCGAGGAAGGAAACGAACTCCCCTTTTTCTACCGCCAGATCAACATCTTTGATGACGATATTTTCATTAAAAGATTTGGTTAAGTTTTTGAGGGTAAGGTATGACATAAATGATCTGATCCCTATTGATTAATGAGCACCGGTCGTCTGGCTTTGCCCACCACTGATGAACTGGATAATGCCGAGCGCGGCCCAGGTGAGCAGGAAACTGATAAAGGAAAGAGCAGCCGGTTCATAGGCCCGGTGTTGTCCAAGCAGCCACAGATACGGTCCAAAAGCAGGACGGTTGAGGAACGAAGAGAGTGTTACCTCGCCGATGACGATGGCAAAGGTCAACAACGCCCCGCTGAGCAATGCCGAGCGGATGTTCGGAAAGATGACCCGCAGCAGAATGGTCGAGAAGTTGGCACCCATGCTCTGAGCCGCCTCGCTGAGTGAACGCACGTCCATGGCGCGCAGACCGGTATCAATGGAGCGGTACATGTACGGCAACGAAAGCACAATATACCCGGCCACCAGCAACACGTTCGTCCCCAACGTCGAATTGGTCAGCGGCTGGAAGAACTCAATGCTTGTAAAGGGAATCAGCAGCGGCACACTATAAATGCGGATCATGCCAAAGACCAAAATAATGGCAGGCACCACAAAGGGCAGCAGGGTGATGAACTCAATAATGCGCCGTGCCTGGGGTAAACGCATCCGTACCCAGTAGGCAGTGGGGAAGATCAGCAGAATGCTGCCAAAGATGGTCACCACGGCAATGAGGGTGGAAAACAGGAAAGACTCCAAAAAATCCGGGTCGCTGAAAGCTTTCTGGTAGGCCAGCACGCTGAGCGTGCCGCGCTCCATGCGTAAAGAAAAGTCAAGCGTAGCCAGCAGGGGCAGCACAAAATACAGCGCCCCAATAATGAACCATATCCAGCTCCAAACCGGGATCTTCTTTTTAGATCGGTTCATTTGATCCACCTTTCTGTGCGGTTTTGCAGCCAGGAATAACCCGCAATGGAGATGGCCATGATGAGCACCATGCCCAGCGCCATGGCGTAGCCCAGGTTCGGGTTGTACAGCACATCCCCGCGGATCTGGGCGCCGATCTGAATGGAGATGATGGGCAGGGAGCCGCCGGTGAGGGCATAGGCAGTGGCATAAGCGCCAAAGGCGTTGCCAAAGAGCAAGATCATGGACCCCAATATGGGCGGCATGAGAACAGGTAGGGCCACGCGCAGCCAATACTGGCGCGGACTGGCGCCCAGGGTTTCTGCGGCTTCCTTCCATTCTTTTTTCAGGCCATCCAGGGCAGGTGTAATGATGAGGATCATGAGCGGAAATTGGAAGTAGATGTAGGTCAGGCTCAGGCCGGCAAAACTGTACAGGTTGAAACCGGCCGCGTAGATGTTCACGCCAAAGACCTCACGCATCAGCGCGGTGATGATGCCGGTGCGCCCCAGCGTGGCCACAAACGCAAAGGCCAGCGGCACGCCCGCAAAGTTGGAGGCTACCCCAGAAAAGGTGACCAGTGCAGAGCGGATGGGTTTGGGCAAGCCGCCCTGGGTAATGCCATACGCCATGAGCAGACCCAACAGCCCGCCACCCAGAGCAGTGACCAGGCTGATGCGAATACTGAGCCAGTAGGCATTCAAAATACTGGGCGTGGTAAATAGCTGGAGCACATTATCGAACGTAAAGTTCCCTTGCTTATCGGTAAAGCTGCCCACGAAGAGCCGTAATGACGGCAAGATCAGGAAGAGCAGGGCAAACAAGAAGAAGGGAAGTACGCCCAACCAGACGGTGAAGCGGTTGTTGCGTTGTTTGGGAAGGGGAAGGGTCAATTGTGTCATGGCTTATGAATTGAACGAGACCCCGAAGCGTTCAAATTCCGGGGTCTCTTTCCTGAAAGGATTAATGGATCAGATTACTGAGCATCCTGGATGTTGGCGCCAACCACAGAATCCCAGTTCTTGGTGATGAGTTCTTTGGCAGCATTGAGCTGGGCAACGGTCGGGAAGACAGCGCCGCTCACATCGGGAAGTTTTGCCAGGATTTCGGCGGGAACCACATTGCGGGCACGCAGATCAGCTTCGCGAATGGGGTGGCAATAGCCTTTCATCCACAGGGTCTGGCCTTCGTCAGAGTAGAGGAATTCCATCCACAGTTTGGCAGCATTGGGGTGCGGTGCATAGGCAGAGATGGCCTGCACGTACACACCAGCGAAGCGGCCGGTGGCGGGGATGACAACCTGAGCTTTGGGGTTGCCGGCGAAGGAATCGACGGCGGCAAGGGCGTTGTAGTCCCAGGTGATGCGGATGGGGGTCTCACCCTTGGCAACGAGGCCGTTGTTGGCGATGAGGGGGATAAGGTTGCCGGCTTTGTTCAGATCAGCAAAGAAGTTCAAACCAGCCTGGGCGTCATCCAAGGAGCCGCCATTGGCCAGGGCAGAAGCGTACACAGACTGGATGGCCTGGTTGGAAACACGGGGGTCACCAGACAGGGCGATCTGACCAGCGTAATCAGATTTCAGCAGGTCGCTCCAATCGGCGGGAACGTTAGGCTGAACATCGGTGTTGACCAGGAAGGAGAGCACACCGTAGTAATCACCGTACCAGTAGCCATCGGCGTCTTTTACTTCAGCGGGGATGGTGTCCCAGGTGGAGACTTTGTAGGGCATGAGCAAGCCTTCCTCTTTGGCAGAGGGACCAAAGGCGAAACCAACGTCAACCACATCCGGAGCCTGCGGGCCCTTGTTGTCTTTGTTGGCTTTGATGGCTTCGATCTCGTCGCCGGAACCGGCATCGGGGTTGAGCTCATTCACGGTCAGGCCGTATTTAGCTTTGAAAGCATCCACGACTTCCCCATAGTTACACCAGTCGTGAGGCAGAGCGATAACAGTCAGTTCACCTTCGGCTTTGGCAGCGGCAACAAGCTCGTCCATGGCACTGGCGGCGGGGGCAACGGTGGCAGCTTCAGTGGCTGCAGCTTCGGTGGCGGGGGCTTCAGTGGCGGTTTCGGTGGGAACGGTCTGGCTGCATGCTGTTAAAAGAATGCCCAGAAGAAGAACGGATGAAACAAGTTTAAGGCTAGAGAACTTCTTCAACATACTAACTCCTTTGGAATTTTGGCAAAATACAATTGCTCCATTTATCTTATCCAGAGGAGGTTAAGGCGAAATCATGCCCATATTATGGAATTGTTAAGGGATATTTAAAGATTCACATATTCTCCACAAAAGCAGAGGAGAGGATGGAAATTCACCGGGCCTTGTGCTAGTATGATTCCATGGTTTGATTCAGGAGGGAAAAATGAAACGATTTATTGCTTATAAATGGGTGCTGATCTGGCTGGCCTTTTCGATCTTGTATGACCTGGGCAGCCAGTGGTATTTACAACAATCCAACCCAAACCTTACCCCCCACACCCTTCCTCTGTGGATTCTCTTGCCGGGGTATCTGATCTGGGCGGCTCTAACCGTGATGGCCCTTAAGAGTGCCTCCCGGCAAACGGGCAGAGGAACCATCTTTGCGATCCTATTGCTGGTTTTGTGGGGGTTTCTTTTTGTGTCGTTAACGGTTCAGGGATACTTCTTTTGGACCGCTTTTTTGCCTTTGGGGAAGGGGCTCATGAGCCTCTACACTCTGTGGGTCACGGCAACCCCTGGCTTCTTCCATTTGGATGCTGCACTTCTGGTGATCTTCGGCCTGTTCAGGCTGATTAAAGGGCCGCGCGCAACTCTTTGAGCAAGCGCTCGATCTGTTCCGTTGTGTGAGTGGCAAACACGGCCAGGCGCAGCCCTCCGCCAGGCGGGGCACTGGGGTAAGAAGTGACGTATTCCACGGCGATACCCTGTGCAAAGAGGCGGTCGCGCACCTGTAAGAGATTCATCTTGCCGCTGCCCTGCAGGCACATCACCGGTGAGGGGCCTTCTTCTACCTTCCAGCCGATCTTGCGCAGACCGGCGCGCAGCCGGCTCACGTTCTGATGCAGCGCGTCCAAAAGGGCTGGTTCCTCGCGCAGCACCTGCAGCGCCCTGGCTGAGGCAGCCGCGGCCGGTAAAGGCGGCGGGCTGGAGCCGATGAAGATGCGCGAATTTTGTTCGAGTGAATTGATCAACGCCGTGCTGCCAGCAATACAGCCGCCGAACCCGCCCAGGGCTTTATTAAATGTGGCAGTGCTCAGGCAATCTTCCCCGCTCAGCCCAAAATGCTCCAGGCTGCCGCGGCCGTGTGCTCCCAGCACCCCCAGCGCATGCGCATCATCCACGATCAGATGGCCGTGCCAGCGGCGCAGCACTTCCAAATACTCCGGCAGCGGCGCGATCTCGCCAGAAATGGGGAAGAGCCCGTCCGTCAGCAGCAGCGGGTGCTCGCCTGGCTGTAATTCAGCTTTCAGGCAGGCGGCCAGACTGCCCGCGTTGAGGTGCCGGAAAGAACTGACCGCGCGGTTGCTCATTGCGGCAGCATCCCACAGGCTAAAGTGGGCGCTTTCATCTAAAAAGAAATGGTCACGCGCCTGCAAGGCGCTTTGCACCAGAATTGCCGCCCCCATATACCCGCTGGCAAAATACAGGAGCCGTTCACAGCCCAGGGTCAACCTGGCCTGCTTTTCCAGCTCCTCATAGACAGGGTGCTCGCCATAGCCTCCGCGTGAGGTGGCCGTGGAGAGACCGTACTGCGCCAACGCCTCTACCGCCGCAGCCAGCACGGCCGGGTGGCGTTGCAGCCCCAGATAGCCGCAGCCGCAGAAGTAATCAAAGGCGCGGCCGTTGATCAGGGTCACGGCGCCGGCAGGGCCTTGCATTTGCGTCGTCATAGCCGGATCACTTTACTTGCAGCGCCTTTTGCGCTTTACGTTTGAGGCTGAGACATTCATTGAGGTGATGGATGGCGTGGCGCGTGGGCGGCATGAGCAGCAGCCCCTTGCCGGTCAGTCCAGCCCAGTAGGCCAGCACGCCGGTGGAATCGGGGTTGATGGCGCCTTCAGACAGAACTTTTTCCAGGCGCTCCGGCGGAGTCTTGCGTTTGAGGTCGGCAAAGGTGAGCGATTGCACCACCTTGCGGGTACTGGCACCCACCGCGCTACGGTAGGCGCGCACAGCCTGCCAGTCCACCTGTTCGCTCAGACGCTGCAGTATCTGCGGAGTGATCTCATTGCCGCTGTCGCGCAGGGGAGCATGCACGCGTTCTGCCCAGCCATCGCGTTCAAAGAGCTGATCCTGCCCGGCCAGCAGCACGTTCATGGTGATGTCTTCAATGCGCGCCAGGTGCCACAAACTCCAGGCGATGGAATGCTCCTCGCCAGCTGGCACCTTGCGGAAGGCCGCCTCGTCCAACCCCTGCCATAGTTCTTCCTCCACGTTCCAGCCAGCCTGCCCGGAGACCTCGCGGGCGTGCAACTGCGCATGCAAGCGGAGGAAGAGCGCTTTACCCTCCTCCAGAGTCGAGGTAGCGCTCAACAGTCTGCGCAAGTGTTTGAAGTCTTCATTCCATTGTTTGCGGTTGGGGTCCATAAGTGCCTTATCAATTTTCTAATCTACTTCAACGGCAACGGCTCGTTCTTTTCTAGATACACCACTACTTCAGCCACCCGGCGTTCGCGGGTGGCCTGCTGTTTGGCAGAGCTGATCCAGCCAAGATAGCGGCGTTGATGAGAGGGTGCCAGGGCACAGAAATTTTGCCAGGCCAGGGTGTGCTTTTGCAGCATATGCCGCACAGCCTCAAAGGCGTCTTCATCATCGTGGCGTTCAAGATCAGCGGGGGTGAGTTTGAGGATTTCGGGGTCAATGACTGCCAGACCGGCTTCCGTCATACGGCCCTCTGCGATCATCTTTTGCATACGGCGCAGGTTGGACGCCGACCATTTTTGGGCGTTTGTGCGACGGGTAAACTTGCGCGCGTAGGAATCTTCGTCAATCTTCTGGATGAGGCTATCCACCCAACCAAAGCACAGCGCCTCTTCCACTGAGTCTTCATAATCAATGGAAGGTTGGCCGCTTTCTTTTTTAAAATACACCAGCCACACTTCTTTTTCAAGGCTGCCATTTTCGGCCAGCCAGCGGCGCCATTCGGCGCGGTCAGAAGTGGTGAAGGTGAGATTAAACTTCATGGGGATCTACCCTCTATGCAGCAGCTCTTTTTCGGTGCGGTCAATTTCTTGCGCCACCAGTTTGGCTTCGTCTTTGGTCTCAGCGGTCAGGCCGCTGGTGTAGGGGATGAATTTGATCAGTTCCCTGCCCTGGCGCATCAGATCTTTGATCTCGGCAGCGTAAGAGAAATCTGCCCAACCCATACCTTCCGGAATCGGCAGATCACGGGCAGTCTGCATCAATTGGCGTGCTTTTTCCAAACGTTCAGCGGCGGTGATCAATCGTGACATGCAATTTTCCTTATGAAATCGGGTGTACTCTCCAGTAAAATTATAGTACTGCAAGCCATAATTTATGTACGTTTGAGAGGCGAATATGTCTACTGCTCTGATCTCAGTTCTTTGTATCGGGCTCTTCTTGCTGGTGTTCGTAGTCCTAATCGTGGTGGCAATTGTATCTGCCAGTAAGCGCAAGCAACAGGTCAGTGATGCGGCCTCCCACCTGGGTTTCAGCCCGCTGGCTGAGGCAGACCCGGAACTGCTTTCTCGCCTCACTGCCCTCTACCGGCCTTACCCGGTACGCAAGGTGAGCAACGCTTTCCGCAAATCGTTTGGTAACGAGACCTACTACATTTTTGACAGCCAGACCGATAACCCCAGCAGCAACACGGATGTTGAGACGACCAGCAGCAACGAGTTTGGCAACATTGGCATCCTCTCCCCTTACCTGGACCTGCCCGCCTTTATGCTCATGCCGCGTTTCCCGGCCATGCCCATGGGGCTTTCTGGTATGCTGGAAAACCTGCTCAGCCTGGCGGCACTCAATGCCGGCCTGAACGAGTACACGCTGGTGACCCCAGATTTCAGCGCCAAGTACATGCTCTTTGTCAAAGAAGATGACCGCGTGGAGAAGGTCTTTACAAATGAAGTGCAAGATTGGATCGCCCGCCAGGAGCAATTGGTGGCGCGCGGGGAGAATGATTTTCTGCTCTACAACCGCTACAATCTGCGCCTGAAGAACAACAAAGAAGTGCGCCAGCTTTCTGACCTGATGGACGGCGCCCGTCAGCTATGCGATTTTTTGGTCACAAGAAAGAACTGATCTACTCGCGGTAAAACCCAAACTTCTTAAGGCGGGCGAACTGTGTTTTTGCCAGCCTTTCGCTTTTAGGGCTGAGCAAGTACACCCCGCCGTTGCGGTGCAGAATGGGAATGCGCCGGTTTTGTTCGCCAAAGGCAGTGCGCATGTCTTCAGAAAGGGCCGCGTAACTTTCAAACTCATCCGGCCACAGGCAGAAAATATCATCGTAAAACTTAATGAACTCGCGTCTGTAAGCCTCGGTGACCGTGTCCAGATGGCTGATCACCCAGCAGTTGGACTCAAACTCCCACTCGTAGGCTAGCCCGATGAAGCGGAAATCGCTACTCACGTAGGGGAAGAACGGGAACTGGCGGCAACTGGAGGAGCGGAATTGACGCTGGCAGTGAGCGGGTCCTTTGCAGGCCATCAGCAGCAGGTGTTCCGGAGTCTCCTCTTCCAGTAAGGCGGGGTCAGCGGGGTCGTCAGGACATTCATCACCGCGCCACAGATGCCACAGATCCGTGCGATCTTTCAGGTAGGTCCACTCTTGCTTGTAGGCCACCGGGACGGCGTGGCAAATATCGCAGCAGAAGGGTTTGCCGCTGGGGTTGAATGGCGCGCATTTTTGACCGCAATCAAAGGCGGTGACGGGTTCATTAAAATGATCGTAAAGATCACGGATATCCAGATTGGGGGTGTGTTCGCTCATGCTCATTTACCGGCCACGCTGCTGCGCCGCTCCAAAAAAGCCACATCGCGCCAGCGCCCGGCATAAGGGCCAAAGGTCATAAAGCCAAGCCGTTCGCGTACGCATTGCAGTTTGAAGCCCAGCTTCTGATGCAGGTGCATGCTGGCCTCGTTTTCCGGGAAGACGAGCGCCGTCAGCGACCAGACCCCATGCGCCTCAGAATATTGGATGAGATGCTGTAATAAGGCTTGCCCAACGCCCTTGCCGTGTGCGGAGTTGGCGATGTACAGGCTCACCTCCATCACCCCGCGGTAGTAATCGCGTTTAGAGGTGGAACTGAGCGTCACCCATCCCAACACAGTTTCTCCATCAGCAGCCACAAAGCTGAACTCCTCTGCTTTGCTGGCACACCATTCCTGCCAGGTCTGCGGGGGGTCCTTGGCAAAGGTGGAGTTGCCGCCATCAATGCCTTGCTGGTAGATCTCCTTTACCTGTGGCCAATCGGCTTCGGTCATGGGACGGATGTTGAATTGCATACAGCCCTTTTCTCTAAACGTTCTTGATAAAGCGGGCAAATTCGGCGCCAAACTGGCGGCCCTTGCTCATTTCTTCGCTGTCAGGCGCACCTTTGAATTCAAAATTGCCAAAAGGCGTCCACTTGAGGGCCTCAATGCGGCCGTTATACTCACGCTGACCGCCGCCCAGCCAGGCATGGCTGCCAAAACCGGCGGTGTATTTGTTAAAGATGTGCTTGCGCAGGGCCATTTTCATCACATGGGCCATATCGGGGAAGAGGCCGCCTTCGTAGGTGGGGGCGCCGATCATGACGCCGCGGCTCAGCCACAAGGAGGGCAGGATCTTGCTGATGGTCACACGGCTGACGTTGTAAATGTTCACCGGCACGCCTTCATCCATGATGCCCTGAGCCACTACTTCCATCATGCGTTCGGTATTGCCATACATGGATGCATACAGGAAGGTCACGCCCACATCACCGGGACCGCCGGCATAGCTGGCCCACTTGCTGTACAACTCAATGATGCGCTGTGGGTTCTTGCGCCACACCAACCCGTGTGAGGGAGCCACCACCTGGATGGGGTAGTTGCTCAGCTTGGCAATGGCGTTGTTTACCGGTTTGGAAAAGCTGGCCACAATGTTGACGAAATAGCGCAGCGATTCTTTTTCGTACCAGGCCAGATTGGGGCAAGTGTCGTCGTAGATGGCGCCACATAAAGCGCCAAAGCCGCCAAAGCCATCACAAGAAAAGAGGATGTTCTGGGTGATCTCGTAAGTCATGATGGTTTCAGGCCAGTGTACAAAAGGGGTGCCCACAAACTTAAGCTTGTGGAGACCCAGGTCCAGCTCTTCGCCATCCACCACGGTCATCACATTTTCGGTGATGCCGTAAAAGGAATTGAGCATTTCAACCGTTTTGGCTGACCCCACCAGTTTGACATTCGGCGCCATGGAAAGGATGGCCTTGAGCGCGCCGGAATGATCTGGTTCCATATGATTGATGATGACATAGTCCAGCTCTTCCACCGGTAAGATGCTGCGGATCTGATCCACCAGCTCATCAATGGTCATCTTGCTGCACAGATCAATGATGGCTTTCTTCTTATCATTGATCAGATAGCTGTTATAGGAGACGCCTTCATCACGGATGGACCAGAGTCCTTCAAACAGTTCGGTATGGCGGTCATTAACGCCGACCCAGTAAATGGAGGGTCGAATTTCAACGGGCTGCATAATCAATTCCTCTAAATTCTTGGTATGGCCTAATTTTACCATTCGAGACAAAGTTCAGTTCAAGTACGTCTCCACGAATTACACAAATTTCTCTAATTTATCAAAACCATTTTTTGAGCAGATTAACGAGATCTCTGAAGGTTTGAAAATAATCAGCTATAAGATCTTCTTCGCGCACATCGCGCCTTCGCGTGAGAAAAGTGCTGTCCACGAATTACACCAATTTCACTAATTTATCAAAACCCATTTTTTGAACAGATTAACGAGATCTCTGAAGGTTTATAACTATTGAGCTTTATGATCTTCTTCGCGCCTTCGCGTGAGAAAAGTACTGCCCACGAATTACACAAATTTCACAAATTTATCAAATCCAATTTTTGTGAGCAGATTAACGAGATCTCTGAAGGTTTGAAAATATTTAGCTTTATGATCTTCTTCGCGCCTTCGCGTGAGAAAAGTACTGTCCACGAATTACTCCAATTTCACGCATTTATAAGAGCATTAGGAGCGATATTCTATGAATCGCACAAACTAATGAGCGCAGGTAAGAGCATGGGGTTCTTGCAGTGTTTTGGACTTTGAAAATTAATTAAAAGCACCAGCCGGGTAGAGGTCGGCTGGTGTGGGTGAGAGAAGACGGCCTATTGGCCCTTGACCCCGGTGTAAACCACTTCGATCAAGATGCGGTCCGGGCTTTCAAACATCACCTGATAATAGGTTTTATCTCCACCACTGAATTCAGGGCGGTGACGCGGCGTTTCAAACAGCGGCGGCACATTATGTTCTTTCAGATATGCAACTGTTGCATCCACATCCGCCTGGTGTCCCACCCCAATGCCGATATGGTTGGCGCCATTGGCATCGTAGTCATTTTTTGTGTCTTTGGTTACCGAGGCAAACCACAGGCTCACTTTGTTTTCCCCGATCATGCCTAATACATCGGGATCATCATAGAGAATCTCCCAACCTAAAAAGGTGAGCAGGTCACGATAAAAGTCCACGTTCTTGAGATCAATGTTGTATTGCAAGTGTCCTACTGATGATTGGATCATTGTTCCCTCCACTGATTTGATAGCCCAATAATAAAACATTCGTTCTATTAAGTCAAGAACGAATTTTCTATAATAATTATTAACCAAAAATGCAATTGTTCAGTAAAATTGAGTTTTCGGCCAAATAAATCAATTGGAGATCCCATTAATGGTTACCTGGCAAGATTCGCTCAGCACTTCAGATGAACGCACGGATTCGCAGCACAAAGTCTTGATCGAGCAGTTTAATCAGCTTGAAGAGATCATGAACACCAGTACCGCGGGCAGCTTTCGCCAGGCCGCCGGCGAGGTGCTCGACTTTTTGCAATTTTATGCCGCCTGGCATTTTGAAGAAGAAGAAAAACTGATGGCCAGTTTGAATTGCCCTCTGGCAGCCGAAAACAAAAAACAGCACGCTGAATTTTTGACCATGTTCAGCGATTTTTACGCCAAATGGCAAACCTCAAAAATGGACCTGGAATTGGCTCGTTCCACCTACAAAGTAATGAGCAATTGGATCGTCAATCACATCATCCAGGTGGATACGCATATTAAAGACTGTCAGTAATTACGGCAGCGGATGGGCGCTAAAGAAATTCCAGATCAAGCGGGTGGCATCAATATCACGGTTGGTTTCACCACCCACAAAACGCGGTGTTCCTGTAGATCCCGGCCAGGAATGCCCACCATCTTGCAACGTATAAAAGATCACCTCAGCCCCCTGATCGCAATCTGAATATCGGATAGCGCTAGCCTTGCCCTGTGGAGCAAGGGACTCTGGCGTTAAAGCACAGCCATTATGCTCAGCGTAAGAGGCGATCCAATCTGGCAGTGGGGCAAAGGGCAGATCGAACGATTCAGATGGCCCACCCGTGTAAGGCACAATGGGGTCAGCCGTGCCATGAAAAGAAATGAGCGGTACTGCCCGCTGCGGGGCGCATTCAGACCAGGGGTAAAGGTACGCCCCTGAGACCGTGCCGATGGCAGCAATCCGCTCAGACAACTCACAAGAAAGCACAAAGGTCATGCCGCCGCCGTTGGAAAACCCATTGGCATAGACGCGTTTGGGATCAATGTTGTACTGCCCTTCCAGTTTATCCATCAGAGCCGTGATAAAGTCCAGATCGTTAACCACGGTCTGCGAGTTGGTGGCGCGCCAATGCAGCGGGAACCCTGTGCCGCGCGGGTAGACCACAACAAACCCCTCTTCGTCGGCCAATTTGTTCCACTGCGTTACTCGTACCTGGTTCCCCGGAAACCCGGCGAACCCATGCAGACTGATGACCAGCGGCACCGGTCGGGTGGTATCCAGATTTTTGGGAACATACAGAATATACGAACGCCGCTCCCCGTTGACGGTGATATGCCCATTCGTACGCAAACTGAGCAGGAAATAGAGCAGCATAAGCGCAGCACCAGCCAGGATCAGCAGCCCTAAAACCATCAGCGGTACACGTACCAACAGGGGAAGTCTTCTCATTCTCATCACCTCAATCACAGAATCGCTTGCGCTCAATTTGGAGTTATGTTATCTTAATTAATAGGTTCTGGCAAATGTCCAGCACCAACTGGAGAACATATGGCATCAACTCGCAAGTTACTGCAAGTATCGAAAAGCCGCCCCACCCTGGAAGGGGCCGGCGTACATCTAAAACGAGCCTTTGGGTTCGGTAACAGCGAACTTTACGATCCTTTCTTGCTGATGGATGATTTCCGCGGAGATTCACCCGACCGCTATAGTAAAGGCTTCCCCTGGCATCCGCACAGAGGGATTGAAACCATTACCTATGTACTGCGTGGCCGGGTAGCCCACGGAGATAGTCTGGGCAATAAAGGCGTTATTGGCCCTGGCGACGTACAGTGGATGTCTGCCGGCAGCGGCATCATCCACCAGGAAATGCCAGAAGGTGATGCTGAGGGCAAGATGTGGGGCTTTCAATTGTGGGCTAACCTGCCCGCTGCTGAAAAAATGTCTGACCCCAGTTACCAGGGGTATACAGATGCCCAGATCCCGCGGGTGAAATTGGATAACGGCGGCGAAGTGCGCGTTATCTGCGGCGGCTTCAATGACATCAAAGGTCCGGTCACAGGAGTGACCATCCAACCTGAGTATCTGGATGTCTCCTTGCCCGCTAATAGCGAAATCACAATTCCCACCGCAGCAGATCATTCTGCTATCGCTTACATTTTTGATGGCAGAGGTGATTTTGGAGAATTCACTCCAACTCAACCAAAGGCAGTGTTGGATAACACCACCCTTATCGTTTTTGATGAAGGCGAGCAGATCCACGTGAGCACTGAGAGCGGCGTTCGCTTCCTTTTCGTCACTGGCAAACCCCTGCACGAGCCGGTGGCCTGGTACGGTCCCATTGTGATGAACACGCAAGAAGAACTGAAGGTTGCCTTCCAGGAATTACAGGACGACACCTTTATCAAGTTCAAATAGGTTGAGCAAAAATAGCGCCTGGATCAGGCGCTATTTTTATTCCGTTGCTGCCACTCTCTGCCCAACAGGGCATAAAAATATTCACTCCCCCAGGCGCCTTTGAACCAGGTGTTCTCTACAAAGTGACCCTCGCGGCGGAAACCCAGCCGTTCCAGCAGATGATAAGAGGCAGGGTTGTCTACATCGATATATGCGCTGACGCGATGTAGTTTCAGCTCTTCAAACAGGAATTGCAGCAACCGCTGCATGGCCTCTGTGGCATATCCCTTACTCTGATAGGCACTGGCCAGAGTGATACCCAAAATTGCCTGCTGCGGTGAGTTAGCCTCAATGTGAAAAGCCACATCCCCAATTACCTGGCCGCTGACCTTTTCTTCCAGCGCGATCTGGTACCACTCGCCAGGGGTGCCGGGAATGGTTCTCATCATCTCTGCAACAAACTCTTGCGCCTGCTGAAGCGAGTAAGGCGCCGTCCAGCCCTGGTAACGGGCCACCTCAGGGTCTGAGCGGTAAGCAGAAAAGGCAGCAGCATCTTCCGGCCGGAAGGCGCGCAAAATCAGGCGGGGAGTTTCAAAAGGAAGGGAAATCAGGTTCACTGTCATGAGATCCTCTGGAATGCAAATCAAGCGTTGTTGTATATTTACGCATTTATTATATAATTTTTATATTCAAGAATTTGGAGATCAATTATGGAGCCTCCAAAGCAGATGACCCGACCAGAAGGTCAAGATAGCGGGGAAACAAAACGGCCTCTTTCTACTGAGGCACAAATGGTTATGCGTGTGGGCGATAAAGCAGTTGTGGTCATGCCCATAGAAGAATACAAACGCATCACCCACCCATTTTCAGCACTCTCACAATTTTTGCTCGCCTCTCCACTTCTGGGAGCCGAGTTAACCATTGACAGATCAACAGATCCCGGTCGGGAGGTAAAACTGGCAGAATGAACTACCTTCTGGACACCTTTGTTCTTACTGAATTTTCGCGCCGCAAACCTGCCCCCAAACTGATGCGTTGGATGGACAGCGTTGCCGAAGACTCATTGTTTATCAGCGCCGTGACCATTGGCGAGCTGCAACGCAGCATTGAGACCCTGCCGGACTCTCAGCGCAAGAATGACCTGATGGTCTGGCTCAACGAAGGGCTGAAGGAACGCCTCAAAGAACACATTCTGCCTCTGGAAACGGTCACCTTCACCCTGTGGGGGTCGCTCACCTCCTGGAAGGAACAGGCTGGCAAACCCATGGGCGTGATCGAAACCCTCATCGCAGCCACCGCCCTGCGCCACAATCTGACCATTGTCACCAACCAGCCCGAAGCCTATCTGCGTTGCGGAGCACACGTGGTCAACCCCTGGTAAGGCAAAAACGCCCCTGATTCTGTCAGGGGCGCCTCATTTTTACCAGTAATGCTGCACCAGCGGACGGATCTGCCTGGTGTAGATGGCTTGAATTTCCTGCATGGTGGCTGCAGAAAGCGGCGCCAGATCAGAGGCGGCTGCGTTTTCTTCCACCTGGGCCACATGCTTTGCGCCAGGGATGGTGCAGGTGACGGCCGGGTGCATCAAGATCCAGCGTAAGGCCATCTGCGCCATGTTCATGCCCGCCGGCACAAGCGGGCGCAAGTCTTCCACGGCCTGTAGGCCGATCTCGTAATCAATGCCAGAGAAAGTTTCGCCTTTATCGAACGACTCGCCATTGCGGTTGAACTTGCGGTGATCATCGGCGGCGAACTGGCTGTTGCGGGTGAACTTGCCGCTGAGCATGCCTGAAGAAAGCGGCACGCGTGCAAGAATGCCCACCCGATGCTTCTGCGCCTGCTCAAAGAAGAGGTCCGCAGGGCGTTGCCGAAAAATATTGAAGATGATCTGCACCGATTGCACGTTGGGATACTCAATGGCCTTAAGAGCTTCTTCCACCTTCTCCACGCTCACGCCGTAATACTTGAGCTTGCCAGCCTTTACCAGATCATCCAACACGCCAAAGACTTCTGGCATGTAATAAACTTCAGTGGGAGGGCAATGAAGCTGCAACAGATCCAACGCCTCCATTTCCAGATTCTGCAGACTGCGCTCCACAAATGCGGTCAAGTTGGCGCGGTTATAGCCCGTGGCCACGTGCGGATCAAGGCGGCGGCCGGCTTTTGTAGCAATGTGAAAATCGGCCTTGGTTTCTTTGCGCAGGCGGGCCAGAAGTTTCTCGCTGTGTCCATCGCCATAAACATCTGCCGTGTCAAAGAAGTTGACCCCCAGCTCCAGGGCTTTCTGCAAAGAAGCCAACGATTCGCTATCGTCTACCTGTCCCCAGGTACCGCCAATTGCCCAACAGCCAAAACTGACTTCAGAAACTTTCCATCCGGTACGTCCCAGCTCTCGATAGTTCATCTTTTATCTCCTTGGGTTAGTTTACACCCTCTCCGCTTAAATTCAAAACCACCCTTTCGGGTGGTTTTGGAAGATTCTCAGCGCTTACAGTTTGATCACATTCAAGCCGGCCAGCAGAACAATGGCCACCAGAACAGGGGTGACAAACTTGAGGATGATGAAGATGGCTCTGACCAGTTTCTCGTTCTGGAGATTGCCTTCGTTGGTCAAGGCCGCCTTGAACTTAGGCCAGCCCCACACCCAGCCCACATAGATGGCAATGAACAAGCCGCCGATAGGCAACAACAAATTGGAGGTGAGGTAGTCGAACAGGTCAAAGAAGGTGAGGCCAAACAGCTTGACCCCTGCCAGGCTGCTGTTGGAAAGGGCAGCCAACGCCCCCAACGCTGCCATGCTGAGCACGGTTACCAGGGTGGCCCATTTGCGGGTCAGCTTCATGTGATTGATCAGGAAAGAGACCACCACTTCAATGAGAGAGAGCATGGCGCCGATGGCTGCAAAGCAGGTCAGCACAAAGAAGAGCACCATAAAGAGGCCGCCCAACGGCATGGAAGCGAAGACCGTGGGAATGGTAATGAAGAGCAACTGGGTGCCGGCGGCCGGTTCAAACCCGAAGGCGAAGACCGCCGGGAAGATGGCAATGCCCGCCAGCAAAGAGACGGCCAGGTCAGCGCCGACCACACGGGCAGCGTTGGCCGGGATGTTCTGATCATCGCCGTAGTAAGAACCGTAGGTGAGCATGCAGCCCATACCAATGGAGAGCTTGAAGAAGGCCAGGCCAAGCGCCGTCATCACAGCCGGACCAGTGATCTTGGAAAAGTCGGGCTGGAACAGGAAGGCCAACCCCTGCGCCGCGCCTGGCAGGGTGAGGCTGCGGATGCCAATGATGATGAGCAAGCCGGCCAGAATGGGCAGCAACTTCTTGGTGGTAGCTTCAATTCCCTTGGTAACCCCCAGGGCAATGATAACGCCCACCACAGCCAACACCAGCCATTGCCACAACAGTGACTGCCAGGGGTTGGTGACCAGGGAAGTGAAGGCAGCATTGGTAACGGCAGGATCTGTGGTGAGCAGGCTGGCGTTGAAAGATTTGAAAACGTAGGCAAAAACCCAGCCGGCGATCTCAGTATAAAAGGCCATGATCAGGAAGGCAGAGAGAATGCCTGCCGCACCGATCAGCCACCAGACCGTCTTGGGGGCTACTTTTTTGAAGGTGCTCACGGCATCGCCGCGGCCCTTGCGCCCCAACATCTGCTCCGCGATCATCACCGGGAAGCCCAATACCACCGTACATGCCAAATAAATGATCAAAAATGCCGCCCCGCCGTTCTTGCCGGTGAGGTAAGGAAACTTCCAGATGTTGCCAAGACCCACAGCCGATCCAAGCGTGGCCATGAGCACGCCAATCCCGGTCGCAAAACGTTCCGGTTTTACCAGACTTGCCTTTCTTTCCACATCATTTGCCTTACTTTGCATGCTGCTTGCTCCTTATTGGTTTGGTATCAAAAACTCCCCGGTAGATTTTCCGGGGAGCTTTAGAATCGAGTGTGGGTTCTTTCTAGGAAAGCCTGAACAAGCTCGCGCCGGATTGGGTTTGGCGAAGCATAATAATGCCTATAAATGATATTGAGTTCAGGTGGGCCATGATTAGTTCTGGTTATATCGTATGATGATTCAAGTGAACAGAGGATGCAGCCTTTTACTTAGCAAACTCTTAGCTTCACTGCCTGGGATTTAAACAAAAATAACCTCCTCATGCACGAAGGTTATTTTGTTGTCAGGTTTTCGCTTATCAGGCTACCTGGGTGTATACATTGAACTTGGGAGGATGCTCCAGATGTTGTTTTACCTTGCACTGGTCAGCAGAGCGCACCAGGGCTTCATAATACTTGGAGGGGAAATCAGCGGGAACCTGGATCTCCAGATCGATGGTCTCTACCATGCCGGTCACGGCGTAGTTCACCTTCTCAACGATGCGGATGCCCTCGGTGGGCAAGCCGCGCTGACGGCAAAAGCCGAGCACATAGATGCCGGCGCAGGTACCAATGGAAGCCAGGAAAACGGCAAAGGGGGTCGGAGCGCTATCGGTTCCGCCACCCTGAAGAGGCTGGTCAGTGGGAACCACGTGGTTACCAAAATGGGCATCCACACGTGCCCCACCCGGAAAATCAATGATCATATCCATGAATAATTTCTCCTTTACAACAAATTGGATGCAGTCCGCTGGCAAAAGTGACAAAGCAGCTTCTGGCAAAGTTTATTTTACCCAATCTGAAGCATTCCCCCAATACTTCTTTACTTCATCACTTTCTGCAAGGATATTTGTCAAATGTTTCGGGAAATTTGCCACTTCTTGGATGAAAGCTGAATCAGTAATATGGTCAAAATGAGTAAAAGGCACCTCTTTTCCCTCCCGGTCTTCCAGGGGACGTCTGTTGAATTGCAAGCTAAACTGACGCCTTTGGTGACGCTCTGCCATATTGCGGCGGGAACCACCATTTTTAAGCAGGGAGAGGCAGCCAATTATCTGTTCATCCTGGAAAAAGGCCAGGTGGAGATCGTGTTCAAACCCTTTGACGGGCCGGCGCTTTTAGTATCACGTCTTGGCAAAGGCGATATCTTTGGCTGGTCTTCCACCCTGGGGCGTAAAGGCTATACTTCTGCCGCCCAGGCGCTGTGTGACTGTGAAGCCTACCGTATGAGCGGTAAAGACCTGCAGCGCCTGTGTGAAAACGACCCGCAATCAGGTGTGGTAATATTAGATAGGCTAGCTTCTGCCATTGCAGAGCGCCTGGAATGCACCCACACAGAGATCATGGGCATTCTTAACCAGGGCATGAACCTGGACCTCGACCTGCACACCCAAGGGAGCAATTATGGCTGACCTAACCCCCTCATTTTCAGAGACCGAACAGATGCGCGGACTGATCGAACAGCTCAACGCATACATTTCCACTTATCATGGCGGGAATGTTGAATTCGTTTCGTTTGACGGCAAGATCGTCAAGGTAAAATTGGGCGGCTCCTGCCTGGGCTGTCCGCTCTCGCCCATGACCCTCAAAGGCTGGGTGGAAGGTACGGTGAGGCAGTTCTTTCCCACTATAGAAAAAGTGGAATCCATCAACTGACAACAAAAAAACTGCGGAGATTCCGCAGTTTTTATTTTTCTAAGAAGATCTGGACCCGTTCGCCTTCATCATCGTCCATCACATCCAGCACCTGACCGGTAACGCCGCGCTTGATGTAATCGTTGATCTGGTTGGTGTCCAGCACGTTGATCTCGGTGGAGAGATGCGCCCCCATTTTGATGCCCGTATTTACCAGGTTGATGGGCATGCGGATGTTTACCCTGGCTTTACCAGAATCCATATCTGTGACCAGCACGTGGATGTAGCGGGGCGGCTCGTTGGCAACCACTGTACTCTCGCCGGTTTCGTTTTCCGGTTTGGAGGCAGCGTCCAGCATCGAAACAGCTTCACTGGCGCTGATCTTGCCTTCTTCAATTAATTTGAGTACCCGCAGTCGTTCATCACTTGAGGTCATTGCTCACCATTTATTCCTCCTTAATTTTACCTCAAAGGGCATATTTACTTCACCCCCAAGGATTAGTCTTTCTTAATCCGTTGCGGCTGGTTTTTCGCCTGATTTATCATCACTTCCGCGGTATCGAGCCGATTGAACAGGTTGATCTTCGTTGTGGTAAGATAAAAACAAAGCCCTATGAGACTCCTCGCCTCTATTAATTCTTTTTCGCTCCTCCTCGCCATTGGCGCCAGTTTTGGCCTGTGGCGGCTTGCCCTCACCACCCCGGCGGCGCAACGCCTTTACTGGCTGCTGACCGGACTGATGAGTCTGCTGGGAGCGTTACTGGGGGCCAGAATTGCCTACGTGCTGGAGCACGTCCATTTTTACTCCCTGTATCCTCAACAGATCATCCAGTTCTGGCAGGGCGGGCTTTCCTGGGAGGGTGCTTTGGCCGGTGCTTTGTTGAGCATTCCCATCGCCGGCCGCGTCTGGCGCTGGGATTTCTGGCACATCTGCGACCACCTTTGTGTGATGCTCCTGCCGCTCAGCCTGGCCACCTGGTTGGCCTGCCTGCTGGAAGGCAGCGCTTACGGCATTGCCGTGCCGCAGGGAACCTGGTGGGGCATGCGAGTGCTGGATGAGACCGGTATCTACTCTCTGCGCAGCCCGGTTCAGCCGCTGGCTGC
>JAYFNV010000035.1:0-8197 GCA_034933225.1 Anaerolineaceae bacterium
TATTTTTTGTACGCCCCGAACAATATCCTCTTCAGATAATTTCTCATCGGTGACTTTATCCAAAAATATGCCCACAGCGCCGATTCCCAACGCAGCGATATCGGCTGATAATGCGGCCGGGGAAGCCAGTGCCAGCAAGCCAAGCAGAACAAAAGCGCCCAGGGTTGTTTTTCCCAACGCTGTTTTATTTTTTGAGATTATTTCTGTGACTTTTTTGAATGATGCTTGCCTTTTTATGTTTCTGGCTTCTTCTGCCATGCTAAGTTTTCTCCTCTTTCCCCACAATTACACTCAAAGAAAATCAATAATCATATTGTAGACCAAAGATTCGGATTCTGTTCACATTATTTCTCCCAATTTCCCCTTTTTTCCCTCTTGACAGACCCAATTTCCACCTGCTATAATGTAACCGGTTACTGTAACCGGTTACATTCTTATGACAACTTCCAAGTCCTCCTCCACGATCCGAGATGTTGCCCGCCTGGCGGGCGTTTCGGTTGCTACCATCAGCCGCTACCTCAACCATACAGCTCCCCTGGCCGCTGATACTGAGGAGCGCGTGCAGCGGGCCATGGACGAACTGAACTTCACCCCGCATTCGGTGGCACGCAACCTGGCCACCCACCGCACTAACAACATCGGCCTGGTGGTGGAAAACATCGGCGGAGATTTCTTCACCCCGCTGCTGGATGGCATCGTCAGCGTTACCCAGAAGAACAATCTCAATCTGCTCATCTTCACCAGCACCCAGTCCAACCTCACCCAGACCAATCACCTGGGGCCGGGCAACACGGATGGGCTGCTGGTCTTTGTGGATGCGCTTGACCCAAGCGCACTACGCGAGCTGCATCACAGGGGACACCCCATTGTGCTGATTCAGCAATCTGCTCCGCTGGGGCTGGCCATTCCCAGTGTCTCCATCGAGAACAAGGCCGGCGCGCGCAACCTGGTGGACCACCTCATCGAGGCGCATGGCCGCCGCCGCATCGTTTTCTTGCGCGGCCCGGAAGGCAACGAGGATTCTGATTGGCGCGAGGGCGGCTACCGCGAATCTCTCACCCAGCACGGACTGGCCGTGGAGGATGAGTTGATCGCCAACGGCGATTATGACCGTTTTGTGGCCATGGAGGCCGTGCGCAAGCTGATCGCCCAACACGTGCAGTTTGACGCCATCTTCGCCGCGGATGATGAATCGGCGCTGGGCGCACTGCAAGCCCTCAAAGAGGCTGGTCTGGATGTTCCCGGCCAGGTGTCGCTGGTTGGCTTTGACGATCAGCGCATCACGCCCTTCCTGACCCCTCCCCTCACCACCGTGCACGCCCCCACCGATCGAGTGGGCGTTATTGCGGCTGAATGTATTCTGAAACTGATCAACAAAGAACCGGTTGACCTGGTCAACCTTCTGCCCACAGAAATTGTTGTGCGCAATTCCTGCGGCTGTACCGGTTAAGCACTCCATCCTTCCCTTTTTGAACTCTTATATAGCTTCTGATTAATCAGAACCAAACCCTAAAGGAGAAACCATGAAGAAGAGACTGACCGCAATGTTCGTTGTTCTGATCGTTTTAAGCACGCTGCTGAGCGCCTGCGCCAGCTCTGCTGCTACAGCCAAACCAGTGGAGATCCGCTGGTACATCGGCCTGGGCACCGGTACAGACCCGGAGCAACTGGCTGCCGAGCAGGAAGTGGTGGATGCCTTCAACAAAGCCCATCCTGAAATCCACCTCACCACCGAGATCGTCACCTACGAGTCTGCCTTTGATACCCTGGCCACCGAAATTGCCAGCGGCAATCCGCCCGATATCGTCGGCCCGATGGGGGTGGATGGCGCCGAATCCTTCCACGGCCAGTGGCTGGACCTCAGCGACCTGATCACCAGGAACAATTATGATCTCACCCAGTTCGACGAAGGCGCGGTCAATTTCTACAAGACCGGCGGCGAAGGTCAACTGGGCATTCCCTTTGGCATTTATCCTTCTGTGATGTATTACAACAAACCCCTCTTCGATGAAGCCGGGCTGAACTATCCGCCGCACAAATACGGCGATGAGTACGTCTGGCCGGATGGCACGAAATCGGAATGGAATTATGAGACCGTGCAAAAGTTGGCCATGCTCCTCACTGTGGATGGCAACGGCAAGAACGCCTCTGAAGCTGATTTTGACCCCGCTAACATCGTCCAGTATGGCTACGTGCCGCAGTATCAAGACGCGCGCGCCATGGGCTCATACTTTGGCGCAGGCAGCCTGGTGGCCGCAGATGGCAAGACCGCCCAGATCCCGTCTGAATGGTCCGCCGCCTGGAAGTGGATCTACGACGGCACCTTCAAGTATCACTTCATCCCCAACCTGGCCGTGATCCAGAGCGCCGATATGAACGCCGGCGATGCCTTCGGCAGCGGTCGCGTGGCCATGGCCCTCACCCACACCTGGTACTATTCTGAACTCACCCTGGAAAACTGGGATATGGGCATTGTGCCTTCTTATAACGGCAAAGTGACCGCCAACTTCAATGCAGACACCTTCCGCATCATGAAGTCCACCAAGCACCCCGATGAAGCTTTCACTGTGCTGAGCTATTTGCTGGGCGATGCCTCGCTCAAGTTGTTGGCCACCTACGGCGCCATGCCGGCCCGCCTGGCCGACCAGCCCGATTACCTGGCCAGCGTGGAATCCAATTACGCCTGGGATCCTGATTTCCAGGTGGCCGTGGATGGGGTAGCCTATGCAGATAACCCCTCCTTTGAAGCCTACATGCCCAACTATCTGGAATCTCGTGACCGCATCGTCAATGAGTTCACCTCCCTCATCCAGACCACTGAAGGCCTGAATATGGACGATGAGATCGCCAAATTACAGGCTGACCTGCAAGCCATTTTTGACAAGCAGAAATAACCGCTTCAGGTAAACATTTACGATCTTCCCGGGGTGAGGGGAATGCCTTCACCCCGGCATTCTAAGAAGGCAGGAACGCTATGGCGATTGGTGAATTACTGAACCGTCCAAAGAACACAGAAAAAATGGCTCGCCTGAGCAAACTCTCCCCGCTGGCCCGGCATGAAGCACTCACCGGCTATGCGTTCATTGCACCCTGGATCATCGGGTTTTTGGTGTTCACCCTGGTGCCCATGGGGGCGTCACTGGTGTTTTCTTTTACAAATCTGCAACTGGTGATGTCTGAACCGCTGCAATGGAATAATTTTGCCAATTACATCACCCTCTTCAAAGACCCCCAGGTCACAGATTCCCTGCTGGTGGTGCTCAAATTTGGGCTGTTCTCGCTGCCAGTGGGCATTCTGGTTCCTCTATTTCTGGCGCTGCTGATGAACAACCGCCACCTCAAATCTGCACCCGTCTTCCGCACTCTTTTCTATCTTCCTTATATTATTCCCTTCGTCGCCTCTGTGCTCATCTGGAACGGCATGCTCAACCCCGAATCCGGCTGGATCAACGAGAGCCTGCGCTGGCTGGGCATGAGCAACCCTCCCCTCTGGCTTGATTCCGTCACCTGGGTCTACCCGGCCTATGTGATCCTGGGCATCTGGGGCGTCGGCAACAGCATGCTCATCTTCCTGGCCAGCCTGCAGAACGTCCCCACTGAGCTGTATGACGCCGCCAAAGTGGACGGTTCCGGCTGGTTCTCCACCCTGACGAACGTGACCTTCCCGCTTATTTCGCCGGTCATTTTTTATACGCTGGTTCTGGCCATTGTGGAGCTCTTCCAGTTCTTCCTGGTGCCGCTTGTGCTCAACAGCGGAACAGGCCGGCCGGCCGGAGCGACCATGTTCTATAACCTGTATCTTTACAAAACCTTCTTTGTCTTCCAGAACATGTCTTACGGTTCTGCCCTGGCCTGGGTGCTCTTCATCATCATTCTGGCGGTGACGTTGCTGCTCTTCAAGACCGCCAAATACTGGGTGTACTATGCCGGCGATAACAGCCGCTAAGGAGAGATCATGTCAACTACCACATTGAGTATCCCCAAATTGACCTCGCTCCAACGCAGCCGCAAGATCAAGACCATCATCAATACGCTGCTGGTCACCGGCGGCAGCCTGCTCCTGCTGGCGCTCTACCTCTCGCCCTTCCTGTTCATGGTCTTCACCTCTTTAAAATCCCCTGAGCAGATGAGCGCCACCAATGCCCCCATCTGGCCGGCCGCCCCTGCCACCTTTGAATACGACGGCCAACAGTTGAAGCTGTACTATGTGCCCATGCCCGATGGCAGCACCCAGACCCTGGCCATGCTCAAACCCGGCCGTGAACAGAGCATCTTTGTGGATCCCTCCGGCAAAGTTGCCGGAGGGATCACCTGGATCGGCGCCTGGCGCACCCTGCAGCAGCCCTGGCAGTGGTCAGCGCGCTGGCAAAACTTTGCCGATGTCTGGCAAATGATCAACTTCCCGCGCCTGTTTGGCAACACCCTCTTTTACGCCATTCTCACTGAGATCGGCACGCTGCTCTCTTGCACGCTGGTGGCATTCGGTTTTGCCCGTTTCCGCTTCCCGGGGCGCAGCTTCCTCTTTACCCTGCTCATCGCCACCATTTTCCTGCCCGCCGCAGTGACCACCATCCCCACCTACACCTTCTTCCTCAAGATCGGCTGGGTGGGTACCTACCTGCCCCTCGTTGTGCCTACCTTCTTTGCCAACGCTTACGATGTCTTTTTGCTGCGTCAGTACTTTATGACCATCCCGCGTGAGATGGATGAAGCTGCCATGATGGATGGCGCCTCTCCGCTGCGCATCTTCTGGTCCATCATCCTGCCGCAATCGTTGCCCGTCATCGTGGCGGTCTCGGTCTTTCACATCGTCTGGGCCTGGAATGATTTCTACGGCCCCATGATCTACCTTTCTACCAACCCGGACATCCAGCCCATCTCCGTGGCCCTTTCCCGCTTCAACGGCATTCACTCCACCAACCCCAACCTCATCCAGGCCACGGCGCTGATGGCGCTGGTGGTGCCGCTCATCATCTTCTTGCTCTGCCAGCGCTTTTTCATGCAGGGTATTGTGATCACAGGCGTGGATAAGTAAAATAACATCAAGATTATTGGAGGTACTATGAAAATTACAGTCATCGGCGGCGGTTCCACTTACACCCCCGAATTAGTGAACGGTTTCCTGGCCCGCACCCAAAGTTTACCGGTGAGCGAGCTTTGCCTGATGGATATTGATGAAGCACGGCTCAAGATCGTGGGCGGTTTTGCCAAACGCATGGTCGAAAGCAAAAACGCTCCCTTTAAAGTGACCCTCAGCACTGATCAGCGCGAGGCCATCCGCGGCGCCTCTTACATCATCACCCAGTTGCGCGTGGGCCAAATGCCCGCCCGCCGTGAAGATGAATACCTGGGCCTGCGTCACGGACTGGTGGGGCAAGAGACCACCGGCATCGGCGGCATGGCCAAGGCCCTGCGCACCATCCCGATCATCCTCAGGATCGCTGAAGATATCCGTGCCGTGGGGGCGCCCGGCGCCATGCTGGTGAACTTCACCAATCCTGCCGGCCTCAACACCCAGGCCCTCAGCATGTTCGCCGCGGATGTGCCCGCCGTGGGCGTGTGCAACGTGGCTTACAACACCAAAATGACCATGATCGAGGCCATTGAAAAACAACTGGGCAGCAAAGTGGACCCGGCCCGCTGTGAGCTCAACAGCCTCGGCCTCAACCACCTCACCTGGCACCGCGGATTCAAAGTGGAAGGCGAGGAAATGTGGGGCCCCATTCTGCAAGGCTATGCGGCTGAACTGCGCAAAGAGGAAGAGCCTGAATTCCCGCCAGAACTGGTGGAGACCCTGCAGATGATCCCCAATTACTACCTGCAATATTTCTATGCCACGTCACATAAGCTGGCCCTGCAGAAAAAATGGCCGCCTTCCCGCGCTGAAGAGGTAATGGAGGTGGAAAAGGACCTGCTCAGAGAGTATGCCGACCCCGCCCTTACCGCGCCCCCCGAGGATCTGATGAAACGCGGCGGCGCTTATTACTCTACCGTAGCCACCCAGTTCATCAATTCACATTTCAATGACCTGGGCGAGACCCACGTGGTCAATGCCGTACATAACGGCGCCGTGGCCGGCTGGCCGAAAGATTGGGTGCTGGAATTGCCCTGCAAGATCGACCGCAATGGCGTGCATCCCCTGCCCGCTGAGCCCTTGCCGGACGCCTGCTTTGGCCTGATCGCCCAGGTGAAATCGTACGAGCTGCTCACCGCCCGCGCTGCCGTCAGCGGTGACCGCGCTTTGCTCTACCAGGCCTTGCTGGCCCACCCGCTTGGCCCTGAAGCAGATCAGGTGGAAGCGGTGCTGGAAGACCTGTTGGCGACCAACAAGCGCTACCTGTCCAATTTCTTTAAAGGCTAGAGGCTTCATGACAGCATATTTTTTAGGCGCAGATCTGGGCGGTACCAAGACTCATTGTATGATCGCTGATGAAACCGGCAAGGTGATCGGGTTCAGCAAAAGCGGCCCCGGCAACCATGAATCGGTGGGCTATGATGGCTTTCAAACCAACCTGCACCAGGCCGTTTTCAGTGCCCTCAAAATGGCTGGCTTGAGCAAAGAGCAGATCAGCGGGTCTGGCTTTGGCGTGGCCGGCTATGATTGGCCCGTCGAGCGTGAGCCCACCCTGCGCGTGCTCAACACCCTGCAACTGGGCGGCGCCACGGATCTGGTCAACGATACCGACCTGGGCCTGCTGGCAGGGTCGCTCAAGCGCTGGGGCATCGCCATCGTCTCCGGTACCGGCTGCAACTGCCGCGGCTGGGATGCCGAACGCAAGCACTACGGTATGGTCAGCGGCGGCGGCTACGCCTTCGGCGAAAATGCCGGCGCCACAGAATTGATCTTCAAATTATGCAGCGTGCTGGGCGCCGCCTGGAGCGGCCGAGGCCCTGCCACGGCCCTCTCCGACGCTTTTTGCAAACGCTTTGGTGTGGCCAGCCTGGATGAACTGATCCAGGGGGCCATGTGCGAGCAATTCTCCTTCTCTGCTGCAGACGCCCCGCTGATCTTTGAGGTGGCGCGCCAGGGCGACCCGGTGGCCATTGATCTGGTCCGCTGGGCCGGCAATGAGCTGGGTGAGCTGGCCTGCTCTGTCATCCGCCAGTTGAACTTCCAGACCGTGCATTTCGACCTGGTGCAGATCGGTGGCATGTGGGGAGGCAGTCCCATGCTGACAGAAGTGTTCAAAGAAAAGGTGCTGCCGCTGGCCCCCGGCGCCAACGTGATGCGCAGCCACCAGCCGCCTGTGCTGGGCGCTGTCCTGCTTGGCTTCATGGCGGCCGGCCAGAACCCCAGCCCAGAGCTGCGTGAGCGCCTCATCCAGACCATGCCGCACGAACCCGTGGAGGAAGCATGACCCCTAAAAAATTGATCGTCAACGCTGATGATTATGGCCACGGTAAGAAGCTCTCTGAAGGCATCCGCCTGGCGCACCTACAGGGCATCGTCACCTCCACCACTGCCATGATGAACTGGCCGGACGCCGTCACCGATCTGCCATTGGCCGTGCGCGACTGTCCCCGTCTGGGCCTGGGCGTGCATCTGGTGCTCACCAGCGGTAAACCGCTCTTGCCCGCTGCGGAGGTTCCCAGCCTGGTGGACGCAAACGGCTTCTTTCGCCGCCCTGATCCCTTTGGCGCAACCCTGCCCCAACTGAACCTCGCTGAGGTGGCGGCAGAATGGCACGCCCAGGTGGATCTCTTTAAGCAGGTCACCGGCCGCGCCCCTGACCACCTCGACTCGCATCATCACGTCTCGTACACCTCCCCCGCCCTCTTTGAGTGCATGCTCAGCCTGGCCGCGGAGTTGAATTGCCCGATCCGCCTGCCTTACGCTGACCCCGCTGCAAGCAACCCCTCTGAGTACCTGTGGACTGCCGATCCAGTACGTGACTATGCGCATATATTGGAGTCTTTAAAACGGCATGCCCCCAGCCATCCGCAGGTCTTCTGGAGCAGTTTCTATGATGAAGGCGCCACCCTAGCCCACCTGACGGAGCTGATCGAACGCATGGCCGCCGAGAATGGCCCCCGCACCTTTGAGCTGATGTGCCACCCGGCCCTCCCCGATGACTTTCTGCGTCAGGTCAGCGACTACAGCGACAAACGCGGCGAGGAACTGGCCCTCCTCACCGATCCGCGCGTGAAAGCCCTGCTGGCTGAAAACGCAATTGATCTGATCTCTTTTGCCGGGTTG
>JAYFNV010000036.1:0-23882 GCA_034933225.1 Anaerolineaceae bacterium
CCTACTGGAATGATTTCCTAGCTACTTTCAAGTGCTTCTAGATATGTAGTCAGCCCATCCTTCGAGTTTTACGGAGGGCGGTTTTTTGTTGTGCGTAAAAATGGAATGAATATAATTAATAGTTAGGGAACTTTTTTTGAAATGAGGGCAATAACCTTCAAGTCTGGGAGGCGATATGAACAAGAAGTTACTAAAGCAAACATTTTCTTTTCTCATTATCACACTGCTGCTCAGTGGTTGTTACAATCCTCCGGTGACGCAACCACCAACCCCGCCTTGCCCCGCGTGGGGGTGCGGCACTTATGAGCCCTCTGAGCCAACAGTCACTTCGACGCCTGTTCACCCCCCCCTTCCTCCAACATCCACACCCATTCCAACTGACCTGCCTACCACTACACCCATTTTGCCCACTGAGAAAGTGGAACCACTGGTCTGCAATTATCGTGTTAGCGCCGTTGAAAACTCATTGGCAAAACAATTTTTAGATACCGGCCTTGACCTTGTTGCCGGAGAAACCCTGAACATTAAAGCCACAGGGACAGCCTGTTTTGATGTTCAACTTAACCTGTGCGCCAGCCCGGATGGAAACCCGGATTTCTTTGACACGGATCTGATCGGGAAAATTGGCGATGGTAATGTGTTTCATATCGGCTCCAGTCTTGAAAAACCAGTGAGTGATGAGGTTGGTAGACTCTATCTGGCTTTTCATGACAATGATTACGAAAACAACAGCGGATATTTTGATGTAACGGTCACAATTGTTAACTCTCAAACCGGGGTCTGCCCCCAACAATAGGTTGACCTGAAAAGACAGAATAAATACGAAGGCCGCAAGTTTAGAACTATGGTCAAGTGGTTTTATGATCAGCGATCATAAGTGGGGAAATCGCGAAATTGAAATCTGATGTAATTTTTGAACAATTTTTTGTTACAATTTAATTACTTACAAGAATCATTTCAATTCAATACTGTGAGAAAAATTTGAAACTAAACCTTCGTCATTGGTTTGCTTCGCCACAGATCACAGCTGATGAAAATGACCAACACCGTGTGATCTTGATGAACGGTATGATCAATGCCAGCATCTTTTTTGTGGTATTGGTTTTTGTTGGCAATTTATTCGACCCTACCACCCCCCTCCGTAATTACTTGATCGATATCCTTGTTCTGGCTGTTTTTCTTATCGCCAGAGTGGCATTGTATCGCGGCAAGATCTTATTTGCTGGCATCAGCGCCTTAACTCTGGGATTTGCTTTTACCATCCTCTCGACCATCAGTGACGGGACCATACGATCCACGGCAGTATCTCTATTCCCGCTGATCATCATTATTTCAGGTTTTATTTATAAAACCACCGGCATACTGGTTTCTACAATTGCCAGTTCAGCGGCAATTTTCATTTTGGTGCTGACGCAGAACGCAGGCCTGATGCACGAATCGACCAGCAAGGTTTCAATGCTGCATTGGTTTGTTTTGACCATTACCTTTATCATCATTGGGGGAATTGTTTACTTTTCTGATCGCATCACAGCACAGGCCTTCAAGAATGTCAAAGAAGAAGTGCATGAACGTCAGCGTGCAGAAAGTGAACTGGAAATTGCCAACCAGGAACTTCAGAAACGGATGACGGAAGTTGAAAAGCTAAAGGATGAATTGCGAGAACAAGCATTGCATGATTCTTTGACCGGCTTGCCTAACCGCCGCCATTTGGATGAAATACTCCCCCATGAGATTCTACGGGCTGAGCGCAATAAAGAATCTTTGAGCATCATATTTGCTGATGTCGATCACTTTAAGGTGATCAATGATACTTACGGCCATCCTGTAGGTGATCAAATTTTAGTGGAGGTTGCCCAATTACTGCAACGTGAATTACGCAGGTCAGATTATATTTATCGGTATGGGGGAGATGAATTTGTATTGGTCCTGTTGGGATCAAACATCGAGTCTTCTAGAAAACGCGCTGAACAGATCCGTGAAAAGTGCGCGAAGATCGTTATCAATGACGAAGGCAACCACCTTGGAGTTTCCATGTCTTTTGGCATTGCTACCTATCCGGTTCATGGTAAAAGTTTGCAAGACATTATTATAAAAGCCGATCAAGCGTTGTATGATGCCAAGCGGCTGGGACGCAATCAGGTAAGAGTGTGGGAAAGTAATAGTGAGTTGTAATCAGCCATTTGCGATTAGGCCGCCCTCCAAAATTCGGAGGGCAATTTTTTGCTGGATTTACAAGAGAGCATATACTTTTAATTGTTTTTCGTAATATTTCACCCATCGGAGAAAAAAATGGATCTTGGCGCGACATTATACGTAAAGAACAGTGCTGAGGCATTGGCGTTTTACCTGGATGCCTTTGGCATGGAGTTGGGCTATAACGCCAAAAACGGTGATGGCACCTACCTGCATGCTGAGCTGATGAAGGACGGTCAGTCCATCTTTGCTGTCAGTGAAAATACGGATGAAGAGTTGGTGCAGGCCATGCTCAAAAGCGAGCGCCCCACCATGAGCTACGGCCTCAATCTGGACAGCAACGCTGAGCTGGAGCACGCCTTCGAGGTGCTTTCACAGGGCGGGCACGTGCTGCGCGAGCTGGGTCCTCTGCCCTGGACACCTCTTTCTGCTGATTTGGTGGACAGGTATGGTGTGTGCTGGTACCTCTTTGTCTCTCAGCACCGGCCGGACGAAGAGGCAACCCTCACTGATTTTTGATAGCTTCTGAGAGGAAACGGGATTTTCCGAGAGTTTTTTAGGGCCGTTGTTGGGTATGCTCAACTTCAGAGATCAATTTCTGGAGTGACAAATGAACAAATTTGAAAAAATCTTTTGCGGGCTGTTAATTGGACCGATCTTGCCAATCACGGGTTTCCTGGCTGGCTGGTGGAGCCTGAGCCAGAATTCTAACAAACTCAACATCGGGGTGGCGGCCTTTGGCGGGCTGGGGTTGGGCTTATTGATAGACGCCTTCTTCTTGAAGAAGTGGGTGGCCAAAGCCTACCGCTTGCCTCCAACCATTCTGATGGCGATCTACTTTTTTTATTCCATTTGTGTTTTCGGCTTTTTCATGGGCGTCCCAGTATTTAATGTAGGTCTGGCCCTGCCAGCAGGAGTGTTCATTGGGGCCAGCCTGGCGCAAGTAAACTTGAACCCCACAGAGGAAAAGAAAAAGGTTCACCAGGCGCTGACCTTCACGCTGCTGGTGATGGGGCTTATCTGCGCAGCATCCGCCTTCCTCGCCCTGCGCGACCCCACCACGGCGGCCAACCTGGAGGGGATGTTGAGGCTTCGCTTTACAGTGACGCAGCCCATGATCGTGGCGCTTATCCTGGTGGGCGGGAGTGCGCTTTTGTTGCTGCAGTGGGGACTCGGCGTCTGGTCCATCCAATGGGGGAAACGGATGGCAGGTAAATACTTAGAAAAGACAGTAAGCAGTGACCTGTGATCAGGAAGAGCTTTCCCGACTTAACAGATGAAGGCTTCCTGTTGAATAAATGGACGCAATCGCTATAATAAATATCGGAGTGTTTTGGTACGATTATTGTTTCCCTGTATTTATAAGGAGCGAAACCATGTCTTTTCAGGCGTATCTGGATAATATCGAAGAGAAAACCGGTAAGACCCCCAATGAGTTCATTGCCATGGCCAAGGCTAAAGGCTTTGATAACCCCAAGACCAAAGCGGGCGAGATCGTTGACTGGCTGAAGGCAGATTACGGGCTGGGCCGCGGTCATGCCATGGCCATTGTGTACATCATCAAGAACGGTGCGGAGATCAGTGATAAACACGTTGGTTCTGAGGGCGCGCACCGGGATGAATCGGATGTGTTGAAGCTGGACGGGAAGAAGAAGGGCTAACTCTTGCAGTTCTCTTGTTCTGGGCAGTAATAATCCCGATTATAGAGTTCAACACCTTGCAATATTGAAGGTGTTGAATTTTTATTGTGATAAATCGGGTCGGAATTTACCCGATAGAATATAATCATCAATAATATTGATCTGGTACTGAGCCTGGTGTGAGGAGGATGTATGACCCAAATTACGAGACGCAACTTCATTAAAGCGGCCAGTATGGTGGCTGCAAGCGGAGCCCTGGCGGCCTGTTCTGGTAAGGGCGCCGCAGAGACCGCCCTCCTGCCCGGCACCCAAACGCTGAGTCCCGCGGCCTCCTCCTCCACACCGGTATCCGCGCCAACTGCAGTGAGCACTTTACTGCCCGAGGTAGCAGACGTGCCGGATCTTGCCACCCTGCTGCTGGAGCGGCTCACCTTTGCAGGCCGGCCTGAAGAACGGGCTGCCTTTCTCAGTTCTGGCCTTGAGGATGCTGCACGGCTGCAAGCCTGGCTACAAGAACAACTGCATCCGGACCAGATCGATGACAGCGCCTTTGAAGCGCGCCTCAAAAAGGCAGGCTTTACCACCCTGGATAAATCGCTTGAACAACTCATCGATGAGCATGTGGTCAACAATCCGTACGCAGATAATGATGACCGCCACTGGCAGTGGTTCATGGCGCCCTACAATGAGGCCAAAGAGGCGGCTTTTTTGCGCGCGACCTACAGCAAGAAGCAGTTGAGCGAGCACCTTGCCGCCTTCTGGCACAACCATTTTAGCGTCAATGCCGGCGATGATGACCTTTCGCCCACCTTCCCCTCCTACGACCGCGATGTCATCCGCAAGCACCTGTTCGGCAACTTCCGGCAGATGCTGGAAGCCGTGGCCACCCATCCCTTGATGCTGGTTTACCTGAACAACCGCAGCAATTCAGACGCCGGCCCCAATGAGAACTATGCGCGGGAATTGTTCGAGCTGCACACCCTTGGCGCTGAAAACTACCTGGGAGTAAGCGACCCCAACAAAGTGGCCAAAAACACAGAAGGGCTTGCCATTGGCTATGTGGATAACGATGTCTATGAGGCGGCGCGCTGCTTTACCGGCTGGCGCGTGGACGATGATTTTTATGATTACGAAGACGGCGTTGGCAAGACCGGCACTTTCTTGTACTTCCGGCCCTGGCATGACCGCTTTAATAAGTTCATTTTAGGCAACTATCTGCCGGCAGACCAGCCGGATATGCAAGATGGCCGCGATGTACTGGATATGCTGGCCAGGCACCCTGGCACGGCCACCTTCATCAGCCGCAAGCTGTGCCGCCGTTTTATCTGCGACGACCCGCCTGAAAGCATTGTGCAGGCCGCCGCACAGACCTTTTTGGCAAACAAGGACGCATCTGACCAATTGGCCAGGGTCTACACCACCATCTTCACCTCCGCGGAGTTCCGCAGCATCTGGGCAGGCAAGGTGAGCCAACCCTTTGAGCTGGCCATCAAGGTGCTGCGCGCGCTAAATGCCGATTTTACGCGTCTGCCAGACGGGCTGATGTGGACGTACGAAAAGATGGGCCAGCCTCTCTATGCCCGCCACACCCCGGATGGCTACCCCGATAAAACCGCCCCCTGGGTGAACAGCATGGTGACCCTGTTCTCCTGGAACTTCATCACCAATGCTGCTGAAAACTGGAGCAACAGTGAAGATGACCCCACCAAAGTGATCAGCGTGGATGTACGCGCAGAGACCCCCACCGCCTTGCATACGGCGCGGGCGATCGTAGATTATTGGATCGAGCGCATCTACGGCCGGCAGTTACCTGCCGCCTCGCGCCAGGCGCTGATCGATTTCCTGCGCGGGGATGCAGGGCCGGAGGAAGCGCTATCTGATGAGCAGGTGGAGGGTCGACTGCGCTCAACCGTTGAACTGGCGTTGATGGCTCCCGAGTTCCGTCAACGATAATTGATAAGGTTAAAGTAAATATGAGTCTGACACGCCGAGAATTCTTGCAAGGTTGTTCCCTCTCCATCGCCGCATTGGCCGGGGCACGTCTCACCGGGGTGGCCTACGCCGCATCCGGTTCCGCCGCAGACACCCTGGTGGTGATCTCTCTGCGCGGCGGCTGGGACGCCCTCAATGTGGTCCCGCCCATCAGCGGGCAAGACCGCCAGTATTATGAGGCCGCCCGGCCAGGCATCCTCATCCCCCACTCCAGGCTCATCCCCTTGAACGACACGTTTGGCCTGCACCCGCACCTTTCGGCGCTGCATCCGCTCTATCAGGATGGCAAACTGGCCATCATCCACGCCGTTGGGCTCGATTATGATACCCGCAGCCACTTTGACGCCATCGAATATATAGAGCTGGGCACGCCCGGCAAAAAAAGCAGCAGCACCGGCTGGATGACCCGCACCCTGCAAACTGAAGCGGAACGCGCCGTCGGCATGCTGCCGGTTGTGTCAACCGCGCAGACGCCCACCTCGCTGCTGGGTAACCTGGCTGCGGTGAGCATGCCCACCCTCTCCGATTTTACCCAATGGGACAACGGCCTGATCAGCGAGCAGCAGAAGGCTCAACGCATTTTGTACACGGGTGATTCGCTGCTGCATCAGAACGGACTGCGCACGCTGGATACCCTGGCCGCCCTTGCCCCCTACATGGATAAAGACTACGTGCCCCAAAATGGCGCCACCTACCGCGACGATGAGTTAGGCGTGCAGTTGCGCACCGTTGCCCAACTGATGAAGATGGGTGTTGGCCTGCGCGCGGTGACGGTCGATTTTGGCGGCTGGGATACGCACCAGTACCAGAACGACGGCGAAAACGGCTATATGGGCGAACTGCTCAGCAGCCTGGGCGAAAACCTGGCCAATTTTTACGCCGACCTGGACCCGCAGTACACCCAAAAGTTATCGGTGGTGGTGCTGAGCGAATTTGGCCGGCGCCTGGTGCAAAACAACGACAACGGCACCGATCACGGCCACGGCGGAGTGATGTTCGCACTTGGCGGCGGCGTGAACGGCGGCAGCGTTTACGGTCAGTGGCCTGGCCTTGCCAATGAGCAGCTTTACGACCACGCCGACCTGGCTGTGACCACCGACTACCGCCAGGTGCTCAGTGAACTGCTCAGCGCACGCCTGCTGGTAGCCTCCACCCAGGCCATCTTCCCCGGTTTCACCCCCGCCCTCAGCCCGCTTGGACTGTTCAGGAGCGAGTGAGGGGGGAAGTTGAAAAGAAAATGGATATAATTAATCTCAGTGGGGGATGAGAGATATTTCGCCATGTAAAGCAAAGGTGCTCTTCCTTCCATAATAATTTCAACACAAGGAGCTACTTATGCCTCCCCTCAACTGGCTAAGATCACTTTTTGTTCATCCAAAGAGTTCAAAAGAAGACCAGGAAGCCTTAATTCTCGAAGCGATTGAATTATTTAAGGCCAGCGAGCGTTATCAACAGATTTCTTTGTTAGAAAAAAAGGCGATCGCCTTCCAACTGGCCAAAGAAGGCGCTCAGCAAAACTCACGCAGCAAATTTGGGGGGGATCCCCTCCTCCCGGCAGATTTCCTCTGGCCCAGCAGCAAAGACCGAGAACTCGACTTCTTGTTACAGGTAGATCTGAGTGATATCGCCTCGCTGGATGCCGAGAACCAATTACCCAAATCTGGCTTGCTCACATTTTTCTACGACGTAGAAAATCAACCCTGGGGGTTCGATCCAGCGAACGTCGACGCGCATCGGGTCGTCTACTTTGCTGATCAACCATTTACAAGAAGAAGTGCTCCGTCTTCATGTGTCATCTCACCAGAATGTAAACTAATATTTAATCCCTGGACCACTTTCCCTGACCCCGATAGCTGGCCGGTTACACAATTACAAAGTAATAATCACTGGAGCGAAGAGGAAATTCAGCAGTACAGACATTATTATTATGATTTGCTGGAGCAAAACGATAAAATAATAAAAAGCCATCATTGGCTGCTTGGAAATTCTGAGAATGTACAGAATGATATGCAATTAGAAGCTCAACTGGTAAGTAACGGTCTTTATTGTGGGGATAGTACAGGGATTGATGACCCCAGGCGAAAAGAACTCGAACCAGGTGCCGCCGATTGGCAACTCTTAATGCAATTGGATTCGGACGAAAGCGCTGATGTGATGTGGGGGGATGTTGGAATTTTGTATTTTTGGATCCGCAAAAACGATCTGGCCAATCTGGATTTTTCGAAGACCTGGATGGATCTGCAATGCTGTTGAGTCTTTGATGGAAGTAATTTGTACGTGGGAAGAAAATCTTGAGAATGTTGATAATTTTTTGATCATAACGTACAACGAGATAAAAAATAGATTTGAAATTTATGGCGCTACTCGAAATAAACCGTGATACGTGTGGATTTCAGGTTTTTTTTGAACAGCAAGGGAATAATCAATTGTAGCAGTATTGGAAGTTTTTATGCATTTTACTCTTTCAGTTCTTGCACAAATATTTTTCTCTCTTTCGATAGTTTTTTAGTTAGGTATCGATATGCTTTGCTAAATCAAAAACGATAGTTTGAACAAATACTATACACTTCGTTTATTACTATGTGGACAATTTGTAATAGTGGGAGGCTAATTTAGGTCTTATGCAAATCATAACAAAAGAACCAATTATTTGTACGTCGGATGATTTGGAACATTTTGAATCGCTTGTAAAACTGGGTAATGAAGTAGATCTCAAAAGATTAAGAAATCGGATCTTTAGTGCAAAGTGGTTGCTTTTTCTTTATGAGGAGGACAATAAACTTGCCGGTATCTCTGCTATAAAGCAACCGAAAGAGAAATACAAAAAGGAAATTTTTTCCAAATCAAAGTCTGGGGAGAATCCGGAAATTTTTCAATATGAGGTTGGCTGGGTTTATGTTAAAGAGCAGTACAGACGAAAAGGCTATTCAACTGAACTCTTAAACAAAATCGTTGAACTTTCCAATGGCGGACCACTTTTTGCCACAACGAAAGAGAGTAATACTCCTATGAAAAAAACTCTCTTAAAATTTGGTTTTCAAGAATCTGGTGAGACATATCCATCAAAAAGGGGCGATTACAAACTAATCCTGTATCTTCGGAATAAAGGAAAATCATGAATTTTTAAGAAGAATATTCGAGCAACATATTTCCAATTTTTATCCAATAATAAATAATAAGGGATAGAAAAGTCATTATCTATTTTCAAAATTTGTGATTACTAATAGATACTGTTATTAATCGCCAACAACAGCTTTTCACAAACTTCGTAACTGTATAATTTTCAATCATTTGACATAATGATTCTTAGGCTTTTATTTGCCAATCCATAAATAATCAAAGTAATGGCCCGCGAAATATATTAAAATCTCTAAAGACTTATCGTTCATTCATTCGGAGGCATCCCCATGAGAAAGATCATCGTGTTGGAACACATCAGCCTGGATGGCGTGATCCAGGGGCCGGGCGGGCCGGAGGAAGACACCAGCGGCGGGTTCACACTCGGCGGGTGGATTGCGGGGTATTCAGACGAGGTGCTGGGAACGGCGTTGAAGAAGCAGATGTCCCTGCCCTTTGATCTGCTGCTTGGCCGCAAAACGTATGATATCTGGGCGCCGTACTGGCCGAAGAACGGTCAGTTTTGGCCCAATGTGAACACTGCCACCAAGTACGTGGCATCCAACACGCTGACCGGCGCGGACTGGCAGCCCTCCGTGGTACTGAACGGGGATGTGGCGGCGCAGGTGGCTGCGCTGAAGCAAACGCCGGGGCCTGACCTGCATGTGTGGGGCAGCGCCGATCTGCTGCAAACGCTGATGGCGGCTGACCTGGTGGACACCTTCTGGCTGATGATGTACCCGGTCACGCTGGGTAAAGGCAAACGTCTCTTCGCCGGCGGGACGATCCCAGCCGCTTTCAAGGTGAGCGAGGGCACGGTCACGCCCAACGGCGTAGTGCTCATCACCTACGAGCGCGCCGGGGAGATCAAAGCCGGCCAGGAAGAATAGCCTGAGGCGGGCAAGAAGCCATCCAACAATCAAGCGGGAGTCACATTTATGAAGCTTTCTCACATCGATACCATCCTGCTGGTCGAGAACATCGAGACCTCCAGAGCGTTCTACTCAGGCACACTGGGGTTGGAGCTGCTGCACGACTGGCAGACCATGCTGGTCTACAAGGAGCGTTTTGCCATTTTGCAGCACGACGCGCTGCAACCTGTAGAAGAAGCGCAAAAGTTCGTGCAGGCGGGTGCGCAGGGGCGTGGCAATGTGGTGGTCTACTTTCAGAGCGATGATCTGGAGCAGAGTTTTGCGGAGCTGCAAGCCGCCGGGGCAAAGGTGCTGCACGGCATCCTGCAATTGCCCTGGGAGCGCGTCTTCAGGATCTATGACCCTGACGGCTACGTGATCGAGATCGGCGAGCCGCACGCATAAGCCCGCCCCGTTGAATCCATCTACAGCCGCCTTCCATTGGGAGGCGGTTTTTGTTAGTATAGATATACATTCTGCAGCAGCGGAATGAATTATTGGTATTCGACTCTTGAGGAGGCAATATGGCCAGACAAACATTGGCAGAGATGAAGTTCGCGGGCATTTACCCCCTGTACGTGAACAAAGCCGAGCGCAAAGGGCGCAGCCAGGCGGAGGTGGATGAGGTTATCTGCTGGCTGACGGGCTATGATGCCGCCGGCTTGCAGGCGCAGATTGCCCAGGGCAACGACATGCAAACCTTTTTTGCCCAGGCGCCGGCCTACAACCCCAACAGTTCCCTCATCAGCGGGGTGGTGTGCGGCATCCGGGTGGAGAACATCGAAGATCCCATCACTCAAAAGGTACGCTTCCTGGATAAGCTCATCGACGAGCTGGCCCAGGGCAAGAAGATGGAGAAGATTCTGCGCCAATCTGCTCAGTGAGCGTTTTTTCTCGTTTACATACCCTGTACATATTTGTACTGTCATTGGATTATCTCAGGCATTTGCAATACAATGAACCAATATTAGGAGTAACCTTATGGGATATCTCGTTGATTTTGTAAATGTTTCAGAACAAGGATTGGAAAGCTCACCGGTGGCAAGCTCATTGGCCGGCCTGCGCGCGCACGAAGCCAGGTACTACAAGAACAAATACGATCACGATTTTACAGTGACCCCTGCCAGCGAAGACAAGGCCACCCTCGACTATGTAAATAACATTTTGAGCAAAGAAAAAACCCTGGTCATTTTCTCGAAGCCGCTGGAAACGTCCTCTTTTACGGTGCAGAATATCCGCATGGCCTATGTGTTTTACGAAAACGGTTTGAGCATTAATGTGATGTATAGCATTGATGACCCCAAAAAGCGGGCGGTTGGCTTCAAGCTTTGTGAAATGATGGAAGTCCCTGTTGAACTGGCCGATAGGTTCAAGTTTGCCAGGCAGAAATCGGGCCTGGCCGGTGTGATCCGCGGCACGTTCTTCGTGATCAAAGGCAAGTATTAAATAGAAGCTCCACTTATTCTAATGAAGAGACCCCATGCCAGAAGGCCTGCTCCCTGCTGAGACAATTCTGAGTGTGTTGGCATTCACCCCCCGCCATCTGGTGGAGCTGACCAGCAACGCATCGCCGCAGCTCCTAAGCCGGGAGCCTGCCGCCGGCGATTGGTCCGTTAGCCAGGTGCTGGCACATCTGCGTGCCTGTGCGGATGTGTGGGGCGAGCGGTACATGCTGCCGATCTTGAGCCAGGAGCACCCCACGCTCAAAGCGCTCAACCCGCGCACCTGGATCCTCAGCACTAATTATCTGCAACTGGAGTTTCAGCCCTCGCTGCTTGCCTTCTCTGATCAACGCCGCAGGTTGTTGAAGGTGCTTTCGGCGCTGGCTCCGCAAGACTGGCAGCGCGGTAATACGCTCATCGGCGCGGGCCGCCCGCTGCAGCAGACCCTGCATCAGCACGCTGACCGCATGGCCCGGCACGAACGCACCCATCTGAAGCAGATCGAACGAACGCTCAAACACCTGCAAGACACGTATAATTGAGGGGATTCTCTACTCGATCCAAAGGACTCAGCATGCCCCCTTCTAATGTAGAACGCGGCGCTCGCGCCTCTCTGCCCGTGATCCAATTCATGCAGACCCACATGCCCCTGCCCTTTGCCAACCGAATGATGAGCAAAAGCGCGGCCAGGGTACGCCTGGGCGCGGATGTGAAACATACTTCGGTCCTGGCCAATGGCGTGGCAGCCCACTGGATCGTGCCGCAGACCGGTGCTACTGAACAGGTGCTGCTTTATTTCCATGGCGGCGGCTTTGTGTTTGGCCTTAGCTCTTTGCACCTGCAGATGGCAGCCTCCCTGGCCAAAAGATCAGGGCTGCGCGTGCTGATGGTAGATTACCGCCTGGCGCCAGATGCACCGTTCCCGGCTGCCCTGGAAGACTGCCTGAGCGCCTACCAATGGCTGCTGGCACAGGGAGTTCAGGCGCATAATATCGTCCTGGGCGGCGACTCGGCGGGCGGGAATCTGGTGCTCACTCTTTTATTACAACTGCGCGGCGCCAACCTGCCTCTGCCTGCTGCGGCGGCCTGTCTTTCGCCGGTAACGGACCTGACTGAAGACAAACAACTGGACCCCACCATCCACGACCCGGTGCTTTCTGTGGAGATCATGCATTTTTATAACCAGGCCTATCTGGCCGGCAACGACCCTCACGACCCACTCATCTCCCCCGTCTACGGCGACCTGCACGGCTTCCCGCCGCTGCTGATCCACGTGGGCGAAGACGAGATGTTGCGCGGCGACGCGAAGCGGATCGCTGCCGTGGCTGAAGCAGCCGGGGTGGAGGTGCGTCTGGAAGTCTATGCGCGCATGTGGCACGTCTGGCAGCTCACCCTGTCGCTGCCGCAGGCCACTCAATCGCTGGATGACATCGCTCAGTTTTTCAAGGCTCACTTAAATTCCGTCTCAGATTGAAGCGGTGAGACCATTTTACAAAGAATCAGGTGGAGACAGGTATGAACAACTTTGTGGTCCTGCTGCGCGGCATCAACGTGGGGGGCAATAACAAGATCGCCATGGCAGATCTTAAGCACGTGCTCGAAGAGGCGGGGTTCACGGACGTGAGCACCTACATTCAGAGCGGCAACGTGTTGCTGCGCTCCCCTCTCAGCGCCGAGGCGGTCAGCGCCAGCATCGAAGCGCTGCTGCCGCAAAAGTTCCGCCTGGATGGACCCATTGCCCGGGTGGTCGCTTATGACCACGAAGTCTATCGCCAGATCGTGCAGCAGGCGCCGCGCGAGTTCGGCTCTGATGCCAGCGGCTACCGCTGCAATGTGCTTTTCCTGATGAATTACAGCGCGAGTGAAGCCATGGAGCAGGTGGAAACCCGCGCAGGGGTGGACGAGGTCTGGCAGGGCGAAAAGGTGCTTTACTTCCGCAACTCCATGGCCAATGCCTCCAAAAGCCGTTTGAGCAAGATCGTACAGCGGCCATTTTATCAGTACGTGACCATCCGCAACTGGAACACGGCAACAAAGCTATTAGCGCTGCTGGAAGACTTCAATTGAAAATCAATTAAGAAACTACCTTCCGATATTTGGAAGGTAGTTTTGTTTTTGCGTAATTATTATGATTTTGCTTCGACTGGTTCAGCATCCATGGCCGGCTGCGCCCAGTAATAGCCCAAGATCACCAACCCACCCACCGGTACCAGCAAGAAAAAGAGCCACCACGGACTCTTGCCCACATCGCGCAGGCGGCGCGCACCCACTGCCAGAAACGGCAGCAGAATGAGCACCCCAAACACAGAAGCGACGGTCTCGCTCAGATATGTGAGCGCCGAGGCCACCAGGGTGACGGCCAGGGCAAACCACCAGAACTCGGGCCGCGAGCCGCGCCCGGTAAATTCGGCATACTTTATCATACAAACCCGGATGGCCTCAAAGAAGGTCAGCGGGGCAGAACTTGCTGTGGGATCCATGTTCAACTCCTTGCGCCACCGCTCAAAGGTGGCTTTCACAGAATTCCACCAGGAGAGCGCCCCCGGTGTTGTTCCATTGTCAGCGGTTTGGGCGCTGCCCGCAACTACGGAATTCCCCAGTTTTAGCATCAGCTCGGTTCTGGAACTGACCTGCAATTTGGCGTAAATGTTCTTCAGGTGGAACTCTACTGTATTCTGGGTGATGTGCAAAGCGGCGGCAATGTGCTTGTTACTTTTACCCTGCACCAGCAGCGCTGCCACTTCTTGTTCACGATTGCTCAATAATGAATATGCATCCATCCTCGGCCTGCGGTCTTTCTCTGATAAAGCGGAAGCGGATTTGCCCGCTCCCGGTGAACCTTCATTTTAGTAGGTCTTGCAAGAGAATGCCAGCCCCGTAAACCGGTGGGGAAAGTTGCTTTTATGGCATAATGAACGAATGTTCGCTCAGATTGAACCGTAAGGAGCGACATCGCAATTTAGGGAGTTTGTATGGAAGTCAACCAGGGAGATCTCTACTGGGTAGCGCTCGCCAGCCCTGATGGGGCGGAGGCGGGCATTGCCCACCCGCATGTGGTGATTCAGGACGACGTGCTTAATCACAGCCGCCTCCAAACGGTGGTGGTGTGCGCCCTCTCCACCAACCTCAAACGGGCCAACCTGCCCGGCAACGTTCTGCTCGATCCCGGCGAGGGCGGACTGCCCAAACAGAGCATTGTGCTGGTCTCGCAGGTCTCCACGGTGAACAAAGCGGAGCTGGGCGAGTGCATCGGAACTCTCAGCCATGAACGCGTTCAACAAATACTGGCCGGGATGCACCTTTTGCAACGCATGGCCGGCCAGTAGGACATCACATACAGATGCCCTTTGACCTGAATTGACATGCCCTTTTGAATCCGCTATGATATTGACATGACAATAACCCTCACCCCCCAGGAGACTACCGGGCTGCTGGCTACCCTGCAGGCCCGCTTTGAGAAACATGCGCAGCGCCACCTCCCCCTGAGCTGGCAAGACGTGCTGGCCCGCCTGCAAGCCGCCCCGCAAGCGCTGGCCACGTTGCAGCAGATGGAGCTCAGCGGCGGCGAACCGGACGTGGTGGGCCGCGATGAGATCAGCGGCGCGTATTTGTTTATGGATTGCTCGCCAGAGACCCCCGCTGAGCGGCGCAACCTGTGCTACGACCGCGCCGCCCTGGATGCGCGCAAAGCCAACAAGCCCGCCTCCAGCGCCATGGAAACGGCCGCGGCCTGGGGAGCGACGCTGCTGGACGAGGAACATTACCGCTATTTGCAGAGCCTGGGCGAGTTTGACCTCAAGACCTCCAGTTGGCTGCTCACCCCCGCCAGCGTACGCAAGCTCGGCGGCGCGTTGTTTGGAGATAGGCGCTACGGCCGGGTCTTCATCTATCACAACGGCGCAGATAGCTACTACGGCGTACGCGGCTTCAGGGTAATGGTCAGGGTGTAGGGAAGGATGAGGGGGATGGGGGAAAGTGAGAAAGTTTTAAAAAGCATTAAGGTTGGGTATTGTATAGAATCAGATTATTAATAGTAGAAGTTTTTCTCTTTTTACGATTCCATAAGAAATTAAGGCCTCAAATGAAATCATCAAATTTTGATAAATTTTTTGAAAGTTGTTTTGGTAGTTCATTTTATATCATCCGTGAAGGGGTCGATGAAAAAGCAATCTTAGGTTTATCTGGTAATGAAAAGCAAGAAGCCGAAAATCTCTTGTTACTAAATTTGGAAACAGAGAAAGACTCGTATAGCCGCCCTGTTATTGCTCTGGGTTTACTAAAATCGAAAAAAGCTATTAAACCTTTAAAAAATCGTCTGGCTGTTGCACAAGGCACTGATCTCATTCAAACTGCATTGGCTTTATATCGGATCGAGCATTCAATAGAAGCAGAAAATATTATTATTAACTACATCGATGAATACCCGACCGATTATATGACGCTTTATTTAATAGCTGGAATTCTTCCTCAATTTGGAAAAACTAAAAACGTTGTACTGAGTCTTTTAGAACTGATGGAAAAAGGTGATCTGGTTGGATATTCTGCGACAACCTCGCTTAGGACTTTGTTTATTGATAATGAATCAATCAGGGATATCTTAAGCCAAATATTGTTAAATTCCCACGATGCACACCAACCCTGGTTCGTTGGTCGAAAAGAATTAATTGAGCAAGTAAAAAATACAATTTACGAAACTTAGATCGCACAAACAAATATTTTGAAAATTTCCAATATTCAAATTTGAATCTTTACTGATCAAAACTCAAACTGATAATCATGCAAGCATATCGTCGAACTCTCTCATCTGATACTGAAGCAATCACGCGCTTACAAAGAGCGTTTCCTGATTCTTTAGCACAGGAAGTCAAATGTGCGGCTGTATTATTACCGCATCCATTTCTAAATACATCTATCCATAATATAGGCATTGTAGTTGTCGCAGGTGAATCAATTCATATTCCGTACCGGATCTACATCCCTGAACCCGAAGAAAATGTGGTTTCAGAGTTAGCTCCTATACAGAAAACGATTTTGGCTTGCATATATACTCGGCAGAACGATGGGTATATCCGCCAAAAATACCTGGAGAATATCTTGTTACAACATGAGCCCTGGGTAATGCCATATATCCTTCAACTAATGGGAGAATATGTACATGAGATCCTTGAATTGATTTCTCAAAACTTGGATCAATTGGATAAGCAAGCTTGTACATCGTTTATAAAAGAGAATCCCGTTTTTGTTCAACGGCTCAAAAAGAGGGTCATCAGTTATTGGAATTGCTATTACCGATATTCGTATCCTTACTTCGGCGAGTATATTGGGTTTCGCTTACTAGATTTTCTTGGGCTTTGGCAAAAGAACGAAATTAAGCACCTATTGGGGTATAAAAAATAATATGCTTCTCTATCGCCCCGTAGGCTTACTTGAACTTCGTTTGATCTTTGAAAGCGGTATGATGGCGTTTCCTCCGCGCTTGCCTGAACAGCCCATCTTTTACCCGGTTCTAAATATTGAATACGCCCGCCAGATAGCATTTGAATGGAACACAACATCCGAACCATTTGCAGGCTATGTGACTCAGTTTGAAGTAGAAGATAAATTTCTGAGCCAATTTGAGCGAAAAATTGTTGGAGGAAAACAACACGAAGAGCTGTGGATCCCGGCCGAGCTACTGATGGATTTCAATGATCACATACGCGGTAGGATATCTGTTATTGATGCCTCTTTTGGCAAAGAATTTATAGGATTTGTCGGCGAAAACACAAATATTAAGGGCAAAAATGCAATTGATCAACTTTTCTATTTTGTAAGAGCATTTACATACAGTCCATTTGATGTCCATGCGGAGATAATTGTAAACAAAACTACTGTATTCCTAAACTATCCATTCTGGCAAGTAAACCAATTCGAAGACCTCGATCAGACGATGTATCACGATGCCCTTGATTTTATACAACTTGATTGGAACCGATCTTTTCCAGAAATCCAATTAGGAATTTGAACGCCACTACAGCCAAAGGATCTTGAATATGAAGAAAACGTTTTACCTGACCCCAAGTTACTGGGTTTCCATAATTCCATTGACGTTGGTCTTCCTGGCATTAGGAATATATATGGTGATCTTTTACATTCAATTTGAGGAAATTACCTTCTCGAATATTGTATTTTTGGCAATATTCAATTTAATGAGTATAGGGGCTGCGGGAATTTTTATAAAATTCCTTTCAGGCACAAAAGTTATTACGAATTCAACTGGAATCGAATACCAATCTCTTTTTCTCGTTTATCGGTCCAACTGGGAAGATCTCAGATGTGCAGGATGGGTAGCGCAAGGCAGAGCAGGCTATGCATTCGTTTTATACTCCTTGAATCCAGAAGTTGAAAGAAAGACCTGGAGAAGAAGATCTGATCAGAAAAACACCCAAACAGATAATAGTAAAGGAATACCTATCACCTGGTTTGGAGACTATAAAAGCAAGAATTTACTGGCAGAGATTCATGAATATGCGCCACACCTGTTCAGTGAAGATTAATTCAGGCATCGAATCTCTCAATCCCCAATAATTCCGACATAAACCGTGTAAAATGGGGGATATACTTACCCTATCAGGAGCATGACCATGCCTTTTAATGATAATTCCCGTTTGGACCCATCGCAGGTGCAAGATCGCCGCGGCGGACGCAGTGTAGGCCGCACCGTGGCAGTGGGTGGCGGCGGGCTGGGGCTCATCATCTTTGTGGTGGCCATTCTGCTCGGCGCCAACCCCGGTGACCTGTTGGGCATGATGGCTGGAACAGACAGCTCCACCAGCGGCTACCAGGATACGAGCAGCAGCTACTCAGACCTGACCAGCACCTGCCAGACCGGCGCCGATGCCAACAATCGGGAAGACTGCCGCATTGTGGGCTATGTGAACAGCATCCAGGGTTACTGGGCAGATGAGTTTGCCGCCAACAACGAAACCTACACCCCGGCGCAGACCGTGCTCTTCAGCGGTTCCACCCAGGGCGCCTGCGGCTATGCATCCGGCGCTTCCGGCCCGTTCTACTGCCCCAGCGATCAGATGGTGTATCTGGACATCTCCTTCTTTGAGGAACTTACCAGCCAGTTCGGCGCGCAGGGCGGCCCCTTTGCCGAAGCCTATGTGCTGGCCCACGAATACGGCCATCATGTGCAGGATCTGCTGGGCGCACTTGACGATTCCAGCAGCGCCACAGGGCCGCAGAGTATGTCTGTGTTCACCGAGCTGCAGGCAGATTGCCTGGCCGGTGTGTGGATGAACCACGCCGCCGAGACCGGCTACCTCACCGCCCCCACCAGCGCCGAGATCGCCGAGAGCCTCAACGCAGCCCAGGCGGTCGGCGACGACAACATTCAGCGCCAGACCCAGGGCTATGTTTCGCCCGAATCCTGGACGCACGGTTCCTCAGATCAGCGCCAGGCTGCGCTGGAAGACGGCCTGCAGTCCGGCGACATCAGCTCTTGCAACACCCCCGGCTGGACAGAATAATTTCCGCCAAACGAGAAAATCAACACTCCGCCTCCCAAAATTGGGAGGCGGTTTTTAATCAAGTGGCTCAGAAAATCACTATAATTTGAAGTGTCGGGGATTGAGAAGAAAAAGTCATTGTAGTTTCAAGGCTTGTGAAAACCAATAATAGAGTCATATAAGGAGGGGATCCATGTCTCTATGGCTAATGATGTTGATCATTTTTGCTGCTGGCGCTGTGGGTGGCATCGTTAACGCCCTGCTCAGCGACAATGGCTTTATTTTGCCAAAACCGGAGAAAATTGGCGAAAATCGGATCATTCGACCGGGATTTTTGGGGAACATCTTGATCAGTGGCATTGCGTCTTGCGTTTCCTGGGGGTTATACGGCCCCTTCGCAACCATCAGTATGATCGGACCAAGCGGATCGGAGAATGCTGGGCTCACCCTGGCTTCACTGGTGGGGGCTGTTCTGGTAGGCGTTGGCGGTGCCAGATGGCTGACCAATGAAGTGGATAAGACCCTGCTGAAGGCGGCTGCCAGCGAAGCTGCGGCCGGCCCGGCGAACATTACTTCTTCCAGAAGCATTGCCATGGCAACGCCAATGGAAGCATTTCGCATTGCTTCCATCAAGTAGCTTTTACTTTTCCCAATAAGGTCAATCTACAACATTTTGAATCCAATCAAAGAAAGTTCAATACTTCTCAGGCTCCTCAAAATCAGCGAACAAACACAGATCAAAATTCGTTGAAATTTGAGGCTTTCCCCAACAAAATAACAGAATACCGTCTTCCAGATCAGAGGGCGGTATTCTGTTAAAACACAAGATCCCGGCAACCGCCCAGACCGGCCAAAAGCCATTACAATAGAATGCAGCTCTGGCCAGAACCCAGGCACCTGACACCTTTTTCTAAAGGAAACAAAAATGGAACGAGAAGCCAAAATTGCCCGCTACGAGCGCATTATTGAACAGTTGAAGACCCTGTTGGCCAAATCTGCTGATGAGCAGGCGCGCATGGCCTCAGTGGTAGCGCTGCTGCACCACAAAATGAGCCACTTCTTCTGGACAGGCTTTTACGAACTGAAAGGCGACCGTCTGGTGGCCAGGTTGTACCAGGGACCCATCGCCTGCATGGAACTGCCCAAAGATACCGGCGTGTGCTGGGCGGCCGTCAACAGCGGAAAACCGGTTGTAGTGCCCAACGTGCACGAATTCCCGGGCCACATTGCCTGCGACAGCCGCAGCAAATCGGAGATATGCGTGCCGTTCAGGAACAGCGCAGGGCAGATCAGCGCCGTGTTGGATATAGACAGCGAGCTGTTCAACACCTTCGATGAAGTGGACGCCGAAAAGCTCAACGAGGTGCTGGCACTCATTCACAGCGTTGAGACTGCACACCCCTGAACCCGCAAGATCAAAATTGCCGCCGCCTTCCGCATCAGTGGAGGGCGGTTTTTTTTGTAAATGGAGCAAAAATCAATATAATTAACATAGTAACCTAATTGTGTAATAAATTTCTCCGAACAACATAAGTAGGAGCTAAAAAGGGGGAGAGAAATGATCGATTTCTTAGTTGAAAATTGGTGGCTTTCTTTAATATTAGTTGCTCTACTATTTTTAGCAGACCATTACTTGACGGTTGCATCTGCAAAGTTGTATGAGCTTTGCGGTAAAGAATTCTATGGTTATCAACATGGGGCTGAATTGAATCCTTTTTTCGAGAAAGAGGTAAAAGCCAAAAAGTGGTTTACCAAAAAACATCTATTTTCTCTTCTAGCGATAATATTAGTTTTTTTCGGGTTACTCTTTTTAGAGCCTCCTTCAGTTTTTGAATTATTTATTGGAATGTTTATTCTTACCTGGTTCTTTATTGACATGAGCCACATCAGTAATCTCTTATACTTTAACGACATACGAAAATTCGGCGGTATCTCAGGCCGGGTGAAAATTTCTTATCGGCTTTCGCAAAAACATCTGGCGTACACATTGATCGCCCAGACAAGTTTTTGTTGTATTCCCGCTATCTTAACTATGAGACCTTTCTTTTGGGGCGGGTTTTACGGGTTTGCATTACTCAGTCTACGCAGTTTTATACTTGCCAGGCGCAGTTTCCCAGAGAAGAAGAACAAGGAGAAAAATATGGCTCAAATTTTGTGGGAAGAACTTCAGTTGGAAGAAAAGATCGTTGAGATATTAAGGGTTGACTCACATGAACCAGGGCATCACTTCGGACGTCCGTTTTTCACACCCTACCAGATCGCCATCGAATTCAAAATTCGATACCCGGAAGAATTTGAAAAGATTGGTAAACCTGTGGGTGGAAAAGGAACCGGCCAGAAAGATTCAGTAGCTCAATATTTTGCTTTAGAGCTTTCCAGACGCATAAAGAATGGTTATATCAAAAACATAGAAGGTCGTTTCTTACACCGCGGGCACTTGAAGACTCTACAGTACTACGATGATGACCGTAATGAGGTTGAATCTTCATTAATGCAAAATTTCGATCTGTCACTTTACAGATTGCTGGACTGACCAGTGTTTTCAATATTAATTAGGTGAATCATGAAAAAGAAGATCATCGCATTGTTCATCGCGGCAATCCTGCTCACATCCTGCGGGCAAGTGAACAGCCCAACGCCTTTTATACCAACACTCACCCTGACAAACACTCCCACCCTCACACCCACTATTACACTTACTCCCTATCCCACACCTACAGTTGAGATCAAGACAATTGACCAGGTTGTTTGCAGGAATGAGGGACATCTGTCAGAAGAATTTGAAGTTGGATGGCTCAATCACTATATGGGGTCCCTCAATAGTGAAGATAGTAACGTTGGGTTGGTGGCAATCTATTCGGGAAATACCATCAATGGTGAATTCTTCTTTGCCTACAAACCCATTGAGATGAAAGTTAAGGGGTGCCTCAAGGCTGGTCAAAACCTGATCCTTTATATGTTCGATGACGAGGGAAATCTGGCTGCGACCCTGACTGGATACTTCCCGGAATACACAGATTCAGGTGCTAAGTTGTATCGGGAGGGAATAATTGGCACCTACAAAGATGAACAAACTGATAAAGAAATATCACTCGAGCTGTATGAGGACTACGCATCAGGCGATAGCCTGGATCACGAATATCAAACCGCCGGAGTGAATGACGACAGCCTGATCGACCAAGCCGCCATGAATTTTTTGATCTGGTCAGCGACCGACCAAAAGGAACGCGTTGCTCAAATGATCGAATATCCGATCCAGGTCTATTTTGGTGGAAAACGAGTATGGATCGAAAATGAAGCAGAGTTCTTATCGAACTATGACAGTATTTTTACCGCCGATTTTAAAGAAACGCTAAAAAAAGCTGTCCCAAAACACATGTTTGCGAAATGGTCCGGCATTATGCTCTTAAGTGGCGAGGTCTGGTTTAATGCAGATGGCAAGGTGATCCATCTGAGAAGCCGATAAGATCGAAAACCCGGAAGCGAGGGGATATTGCCAAACGAGAAAACTAGAATTTTTTGCTGCCTTGTAGCGATTCTCCTTTTGTTGGTAGCACTCTACGGCTTTATTGTTCTCAAGACTCCAAAAGCTATCTGGGACCCATCGCCTCAGAATCTGGTGATTTCCCTTGATAAGGTATGGGAAGAAACTGATTATAGCGATATTCCTGCCGTGCAAATTTGGGGAGATGGAAAAATCGTTTGGGTTGAGAACTTGCCGGAAGGCAGCCGTAAAGTTTTTGAGGGAAAAATTGAACCGCAAGAAATAACCAGCCTCCTACAGAAAACGATTGATCTTGGATTTTTTAAGCCAACTAGAAAAAGCAAAAATTATGCCGGAACATATATTAGCGTCACCCTGATTAACGGTTCTCACAGCGAGTGGGTCGACCCGGACAATCAACAACTAATGGAAATCGTAAATTCTCTTAAAACGGGAGCTGGAAGTAAAGGTGAACCTTACGTCCCGACCAGCGGGATCATTTTTGCGTTTCCTATTGAAGATACTGAACATAGAAATATAACAAAAGCGGATTTCCTCTGGCCGTCAACCCTTTTTGGTTCCAGCCTGGAGCCGATGTCCGATATTAAAGAAGGGGTAGAAATTTCAGGGGAGAAACTTGCGTTTGCCTGGCAAGTGGTGAACAGTCCCGCTGCAGCAGTAGAGTCAGAGGGAAAAGTATACTGGGTTTATCTTCAAGTCGACAAACTCTCGCAATAGATCAATTTGTCCCTCACAGCCAGACCTAATGATTTTCCATTTCCCACAAGAGCTGATACATCTGATTGCGATAAGACTCAAATGGAGTCAAATCGGGCATTTCAAGGCTCAAACTCTTGTAAAGGTCCTTTCGAGCCAGGTCAAATTCTCCCTGTTGGTAGTATAAATTTCCTCTGAACAGATGCATCAATGCATCATCGTCATAGAGTTGCAAAGATAGGGTGTAATACTCGATCGCTTTGTCAATATCGCCAGCATCTTCATAATACATGGCCATTGTGCTATATACCGCCGGGTTATCAAAACCGGAGCGTCCCTCTTTAACGGCTTTCTCCAAACGGCGAAATGCCAACCGTGGAAAAAAGCTTTCATTGACCGCATCTACCAGATCATCCGCTTCTTGCGACATGACGAAGCTCATCGGGTAGGGCGCCGGGGTAACCTTGATGATGGAAGCATCGACCGAAGCCACAAATTCAGCCGGAGGTGGCGTTGATGGATAAATGATCAAATGCCCGTTGGGAACAGCGCAGGCACCCAGGGCCAGCAAAATGACGATCAATACTGTCAAAACTCGAATTGTCTTCTTCATCTTCTCCCCTCTTCAAAAAAATTATACAACAGGTCCCTGAAATCCAATTTCCAAATACTATCCTTTCACCTGATCTAAATAGAGCAAAAACATGCTAAGATAGGCATGAAAAATCAATACTTATCCGCTTTTGAGGACAATCCGATGAGTGAAGAGATCGATCTTGAAGGGGCTGCCCCCTGGCTGGTGGTGCTGCTCACCCTGGCTGGCGCGGCGCTGCGTGCGCTTTTGTTGGACATGAAAGGGTTAGGGCTGGATGAGACGGTCAATATCTGGCTGG
>JAYFNV010000037.1:0-10926 GCA_034933225.1 Anaerolineaceae bacterium
TTTGCTCTTCTAGTGGCTTGAACAATCACTATTCTAGTGCTCTTGGAGTGGTTTCTTGGTTTAACCCTTCCTCTCCACCCGCATAGCGGGTGGTTTATTGTCTCTCTCGCTTCGCTCTCTCGACAGGCTAAAGCCCATTAACTAAAAGCCGATGGCATTGCCATCGGCTTTTTTTTTATAAACACCGTATTAAAAGCTGTTTTAGATCCAGTGCAAGACGGGGATGAAGACGATGAGAGAAGTGAGGATGATGCCCCACACCACGCCAGTGGCGATGAGCTTGCTCTTGAGGGTCTTCATGTCGTATACCCAGAAGGCCATTATAAAGAAGGGCAGATAGCCAATGAGGAAGATGAGCCAGGGAGCGCTACGGCTCCACCAGGGGTATTCCCAGGTGAGCACGCCGGCGGCATTGAGGATGACCTCGATAATGACGCAAAAGAGCGAACCCATGATGGCAAAGAACCAGCGGTTGGGAATGCCCAGTATCCTGGTTTCTTTATTAGGCAGAAGCATTTTGCACCAGATCAGCCCACTGAGGGCGAACATGAAGCATATCTCAATATTAAGGCCTGAAAGTAGCAAGAAAGCCGTCTTGCCAGGGGCACCCCAAACCGGTGCATAGTTGGTGAAGTGCAGTACGAGCGAATTCCAGATCTCGTTGATCCAATCCATGCCCCAAAAGGTAAAGCCAGCCAGGACGATGCTCCAATCACGTTTTTGTACTTCGATGGTATAAACGTAAAAGAAAATTGCCACGAGCGGGATGATGTACCATTGGAATGTTGCCGGGTCACGCAAGATGCTGAGCGCCTGTTGCGAAGATTCAGTAAGCATAATAAGTCTCCGTGATTTTGATGGTTTATATCTTGGTACCAAAATACTAAGGTACAATCACATTCTATAGCTGAATGCAATTTATGCAAGCGAGTTTAATCATTCTTCTTGGAGTTCCCCATGATCGAGATCGTTGCCTATAAACCTGAATGGCCGGCTGAATTTACAGAGATTGCATCTCAGTTGCGGCTTGCACTGGGGGAGTTGGCGTTGCGCATTGACCACATCGGTTCTACATCCGTGCCGGGGCTGGATGCCAAGGACCGTATTGATATCCAGATGACGGTGGCGGCGCTTACCCCTGCGGTTCAAACCGCTCTGGAGCAGATCGGCTATGCCCGCAGTCAGCGGATTTCTGCGGACCATCTCCCGCCCGGCTGTACAGAGCAAGCCCAGTGGGCCAAGTGGTTTTTCTCGCCGCCCAAGGAAACCCGACCGGTGAATTTGCACGTGCGGGTGGCCGGCTACCCAAACCAGCGTTACCCACTGCTCTTCCGAGATTATCTGCGTTCTCACAGTGATGCCGCAGAAGCTTACGCGCGGGTGAAAAAGGCGTTGGCGCATTACCACCCCGATGATATTGACGCTTACTGCGAGATCAAAGACCCGGTTTGCGATCTTATTTCTCAATCGGCTGAGGTCTGGGCAGAAGACACCACCTGGCAGCCTGGCCCCAGCGATGCATAAATGAAAACGACCCGCTAAAAGCGGGTCGTTGTGGACATCCAATATGCCTAGTTGTGTGAAACGTAGGCTTCCAGCATGATCAGGTTTTTCTCACCAGACATCTGCACTACACCCAAAAGCTGCTCCATGGAGGAGACCTCTTCGAGTTGTTCGGCTACAAACCAATCCAGGAACTGGCGGGCGATGTAGTCTTTTTCACTGGCAGCGATCTCAACCAATTCGTAAATATACTTGGTGACATCGTTCTCCCACTTGAGGGAGAGGGCAACTGCTTCTTCGGCAGTGGCGAAGGTAGCCTTGGGGGCCGCAATTGCAGGAATGACCACAGAACCGCCAGCATCCAGAATGTACTTCAAGAATTTTTCAGCATGCTCACGTTCTTCAGTGGCCTGTTTGAAGAAAAGTTCCCCAAACTTTTTCAGGTAACGACCGTTAAAATAAGAAGCAATGGCCAGGTACTGGTGGGAAGCCTCAAGCTCACGGCCGATCTGGGCATTGATTGCATCGTTCAATTTTTTGCTAATTAACATTTTTCCTCCGTTTTATTAATTAATAGTATATCAAAATTATCATAATTACATATACAAAACGGTGGAAATCTGGCTAATTTTGTTTCTTTTTCTTTTCGCGTTCCAGCAGGGTGAGGTAGATCACAATGGAGCCGGCCACGGCCGCGTTGAGTGATTCGATGTGGCCTTTCATCGGCAGGGCAAGCAAGAAGTCGCAAGAATCACGAACCAATTGGCGCATGCCTTCCCCTTCATTACCCACCACAAGTGCGATTGGACCAGTGAGGGGAATCTCATTCACGGGCTGCGAGGCCTCTCCGCCTTCAAGCCCCACCACCCAGGCGCCGGCTTTCTTAAACTCTTCCAAAGATTGCACCAAATTACCCTGCGCCACCAACATGTGTTCGCTGGCACCGGAAGAAGCTGAAACGACCGCCGTGGTGATCTCCGCGGAGCGATGCTGTGGGATGACCACACCATGAATCCCCGCAGCCTCGGCAGACCGTAAAAGGGTGCCCAGGTTCTGGGGGTTCTGGATCACATCCAGAACAAGCACAAACAGATCTTCGTTTTTTCTGCTAGCGCTATCTAGGATATCGTTCAGTGCAACATAGGGGTACCCACTTACTTCTGCGGCCACACCCTGCGGGTTCTCACCCAGTGCATTGATCTTTTCGCGCGGCACTGTCTCGATGGGGATCTTGCGTGACTGCGCCATCTTCATGAGTTCGAGAATGCGACCTTTGTCTTCTAGGCCGGCAGCACAAAGCAGGCGAAACACTTGCCTGCGTTTCGCCTGGAGCACTTCCATTACGGGGTTACGACCAATGATCCACTCTTTCAATTGAGTACCTCTACTTCCAATGCCAACTGGAGCCTTCTTTGCTATCTTCCAGGGTCACACCCAACTCAGCCAGGCGGTCGCGGATACGGTCAGAGAGGGCCCAGAGCTTATTGGCGCGCATCTCTTTGCGTACTTCGATCAGCAATTCTACAAAGCCATCCACGGTCTGATCGTTCTTCTTCTCTTGCTGTAAGGTCAGACCGAGCACTGCGGTGAGTTCCAGCAAGGCGTCCTGGGCAGCTTTCAGGTCGGCATCACTGCCGCCATCGGCACGAGCCTGATTGATGGCACGTACCAGTTCATACAGCCCGGCCAAAGCACCGGCTGAGTTAAAATCATCGTCCATTGAATCTACAAAAGTGGCTTTGCTGGTCTCTATTTGTTTGGCCAGTGCATCCACAGAAGCAGCGGGGGCACCCTTGGCGCCGGGCAGGGCTGGCTTGAGGGCAGAGCGTAAGCGGTCAATGCCTTTTTCAGCCTGGTCCAGAATATCTTCTGAATAGGAGAGCGGGTTGCGATAGCCTGAGTTGAGCACCAGCATACGCAAGGCATCGGCGGGGTGGCGGGCCAGGAAGTCTTCGATGGTGACCAGATTGCCAATGGATTTAGACATCTTCTCACCGCTGAGCTGCAGCATGCCGTTATGGATCCAGTAGCGGGCAAACTGCTTGCCTGTGAACGATTCACTTTGAGCGATCTCATTCTCATGGTGGGGGAAGATCAGGTCATTGCCACCACCATGGATATCGATCTGCTCGCCCAGGTGATTGAGGTTCATCGCAGAGCACTCAATATGCCAACCGGGTCGGCCTTTCCCCCAGGGGCTCTCCCAGGCCGGTTCACCGGGCTTGGCAGACTTCCAGAGGGCGAAATCCATGGGGCTTTCCTTGCGGTCATCCACATCAATGCGGGAGCCAGACTGCATATCTTCAATTTTTCGGCCAGAAAGTTGACCGTAGCCAGCATCACGATTGACCCGGAAGTAAACATCGCCTTCCATGGGGTAAGCGAACCCTTTATCGATCAGGCCCTGGATCATGGTGAGGATCTGGTCCATCTCGCGTGTGGCGCGCGGGTTGACTGTGGCTGGCAGAATGTTGAAGTCTTTAAGATGTTGCTCAAACTCATGGATGTACATCTCGCCCAGGGCGAACGGATCCATGTTCTTTTCTTTGGCCTTGACGATGATCTTGTCGTCCACGTCTGTGAAGTTCATCACATGGCGTACATCATAGCCGCGATAGGAGAGGTAGCGGCGAATGATATCAAAGACCAGCGCTGACATGGCATGGCCGATGTGTGCCTTGGAATAGACCGTGGGGCCGCAGACATACATCGAGACTTTTCCCGGCTGCAATGTTACAAAATCGTCTTTTTTGCGTGTTAGTGTGTTGTAAACTCTGATCGTCATGCCAAAACTCCTCTAGTGTCCGGTTGTGGCGCTTTCATCGGGGCGGCCGAAGATCATTCTGCCGGCTGCTGTCTGAAGCACTTTGGTCACCACAACCAATATTTCTTTATCCATAAACTCTCGGCCGTTCTCTACGACCACCATGGTGCCGTCGTCCATATAACCAACGCCCTGACCCGATTCGCGGCCTTCCTGAATGACATGCACAGAAAGGATCTCACCGGGAAGCAGCACCGATTTTACCGCATTTGCCAGCTCATTGACGTTGAGAACCGTCACGCCCTGCAATTCGGCCACACGATTGAGGTTGTAATCATTGGTGAGGATGGGACAGCGCATTTGCCGCGCTAGAACCACCAGCTTGTCATCTACCTCGCGCATCCCTTCTACATCTATATCACTGATGCGTACCGGAATGACGGGTTCTTTTTGCAGGGCAGAGAGTACCTCCATGCCACGGCGACCGCGTTGGCGGCGCAGAGCATCAGGTGAATCGGCGATGTATTGCAGCTCATTCAACACAAAGCGCGGAATAAGCAGTGAACCCGGCAGAAAGCCAGTGCGGGTGATGTCTGCGATTCGGCCGTCAATGATCACACTCGTGTCCAACAAAATGGTGCGGCTGTCCGCCCAATTGACCCCTGGCCCTCCCTCTTTAGAGGAAGAACCGCCCCCTCCGCGTAGGGAGGAGAAAATCGAAAATAGGTCTCCCTGACGCATCACGAAGACCGCAATCCCCAAATAGCTAAACAAGACCACGCCAATGAAAGGCAGGATCTTGCCGAAGGGGGAAGGTAACAAAGAAATTGGAAAAGACAAAAGTGCAGCGACGAGCAGTCCGGCTATAAGGCCAATGAGGGAGGCCACCAGGCTTTGCGCTGAGAGGCGCGTTAGCACATTACGGATGGCCCGAACCGGCCGGGTGGTAATGTACGGGGTCAAGATCAGCCCCACCAATACCCCTACCAGTCCAAAGGTGAACGTGTACTGCTCAACCGACATCATCCCTGGGACGGACCCTGCGTTAGCTGTAACGCCCAGACTCTGGCCCCAAAGAACACCGGCGATGGCAAATGCTACCATACCAATTAAACGAAAAACGAATTCAATACTCATATGATTGCTCCAAAAAAAAGATGTTAAAGTGCAAAAAAATAAATGGATGATTGCACAGGTACAAAGATGATAGCACGTCCCCTACCCTACGTCAAATAACAAAGGTCAGGAATTGCAGGATATTTTTTGCAGATGACACGAATTTTACCAGGAATTAGAATGTGGGCGAGGGAGTAGTCGTAGAAGAAGGTGTGGCGGAGGGTGTGGGTGTGTGGAGTGAGGTTGGGGTGGGTGTATCTGAGGGAACAACCACAAAAGTAGGCGTTGGGCTCTTGGTTGCGCGGAGGGTCAGCGTGATAGTAGGGGTGAGCGATGGAGTACGAGTAAGGGTGGGAATGCTGGTGTAAAAAGGCTTAGGTGTGGGTGTGGGAAACTCAGTAGAAAAAACGATCCGGTTATCTGCATCGCCGCCGGTGACATCAAATACATAGTCAACCGCTTTTCTGCAGCCTTGTTCCAGATTGGCGGTAACATGGGCCCAATCAATGGGGTCATTGGCATTCCAGGTGCGGTTGATGGCCCGGGTCAAGCAACCGGCGCCAGCATTGTAGTTCAATAATGTAAAACGCCAAAGATCAGAATAGCTGGAAACCAGGTAGGGCTCATTTTGGGTGGAGTTGAAGATGATCTGATAAACCTGGCTGCAATTGGCTTCTAGAGACTCAGCAAAAACATGAATGCTGAAGTTTGCTTTGGTCAGATCAATGCCGTCTTCACAACTTGGACAACTGGCATTGATCTTTTGTAGCAATGCCCCTTTGAGCACAGCCTGGCCGTAACTTCCCAGTCTGGCAAACCCTTTATTGCAATTATATTCATCCAAAACCAACGGACAGAATGCGTTGTAGAAACCTTGATTCCAGAGAAGGACCGTATCGGCGCCGTTTTCAGTGAATTGACCCAGTCCTACTTCATTTAGTGAAGAATATTGCCCTGGCCAGAATTGGCTTTCTTTTAAGAAGACATTCTTGAGCAGATGGGCGGGGATATCATCTTCATGAGAAACCGCCAGGATTTCCTGGTCGAATCGGTTTTGCCAGTATTCGATCTTGGGACCAGCAGCACTGAGTCCACATTCATTGGCGGTAACGTTGTTAGCCAACCCGTTATGCTCACAGGCGCTGGCATCTACCACCTTATTGCGGATCAGCGCAGCCGCCAGATAATAGAGTGATTTGTTACTGGCCAATTCCTGTGAATTAAGCGGAGTCGTCAGCCAGTTGGGAATGCCTTCGGAATCGGGCAGAACATTCCAGATGGCAGCACAACTGGGCGGGTTCTTGCCAGTCCACTGGTCGCTGACGACATCGATCTTGTAACCATTATCAGTTCCACTTACGGGCAGCACCCGTACAAGCGCATCGTAGATCTCGGTGGAATCACCGTAGGATGAATCTCCCCAAAAACTGAGCACCACCCCTTGCGGATCCGTGCGCGAGAGGCTGACAGCGCAGTGGTTGCCATCGCAGTAAAAATCTTCATCGCCCAGAGTGCCTTGAATATCGATGATCTCTTCGTTTGGCAGGGGCTCGCTGCCGGTGAGTATCAGCACCGGTTCGCCAGTACAATAATTGCTGCTCTGGTAATAATAGCAACCGCTCAGTGAGATACGCACTTCCGGGGTAGGTAACTTGACCAATATTTGTTTGTGGATTGGGGTTGAGCTAGTGTTTTGCAGGGTGATGCCGGAACAATTCTCGTCGGTGGTCTCACAGGCGGTGGTGTTTTTCCAATCGTCCAAGAGCGTAACGCCGCACGCCGACTGGATCTCTTCGTCGGTGGGCTCATTTGCATGGTCCACTGAAAACTCACAGGCAGCCGAATTATCGGAGCGAAAAACGAGTTGCCAGGTGTACTGTAAAGAATCCACATTGATGTACTTAAGTCGTTTTGGATCGGTGTCATCTTCCTGGGCATGTACCAGCCCAAAATTAAGAAAAAGCGCAGCCAGCACCAATAAAAGAATGGAGAGAACCAACGCTCTTTTGTGTTTGGACAATTGCGCCATAACTGCCTTTACTTCCCACCTGGTGATGGCAATGGTTCAACGCTTGCGTAAGCCGGGAAGTTTAAATACCTCTGACTATATAATTATATTGCGATATTAATTTGAGATGAGAAAAAACCCGGTTCTTTAATAATACCACCCTTCTACCTTGACCGGGGATACCCCATATGGTATTATATCTGAACCTGTTGCGGGGTAGAGCAGTGGCAGCTCGTCGGGCTCATAACCCGGAGGTCAGTGGTTCGAATCCACTCCCCGCTACTAAAGTCAAACCAGAGTCCGTCGGGCTCTGGTTTTTCGTTAGCCTGGCGCACAGCGGTAGACATTTTTCCAAAAATGGAGGAATTTCTTATGAACCGCAGTTCGCCGGGTACGTCAAAATCCAAAGTTTCACTTTCCTTAGCCAAAGCCATCGACGGCTTCCTAAAATTCAAAACAGCAGAGGGATTAAGCCAACGCACAATTACCTCCTATGAGTTCACTCTTGGTCATTGGTTGAAATACATTGGAGACCGAGAGGTGTCGGATATTCAATCCTCCGACCTGACCGGTTACATGGCCTGGTTGAGAACCGAGTATAAACCGAGACGTTGGAACGGAAGCTCCGAGCCGCTGTCCGCTAAATCCATCCGAAATGTGTGGGTAACCTTTCGATCCTTTTTCGGATGGTTGCAGGTGGAGTTCAAGTTTCCCAATCCCGCAAAAGAAATCACTGCCCCGAAATTTCAAAAACATCCCGTTGAAACATTTACAAAAGAGGATGTGGAAAAACTGCTCAAGGCTTGCGTTTACTCGCGAGAATCGCAGACTGAAGAAAGGAAGAAGTTTGTGATGCGCCGGCCGAGCGCCAACCGTGACCAGGCGATTGTATTGATGTTGCTGGACACTGGACTTCGCGCGACTGAGTTGTGTTCGTTGATCATCAACGATGTCGATCTTAAGACTGGAAAGGTCACCATTCGCCACGGAGTGGCTGGTGGCGCGAAAGGTGGCAAAGGTCGTACCGTTTACCTGGGCAAAGTCGCTCGAAAATCGGTTTGGCGTTATCTTGCCAGCCGAGAAGATGGGGACGATACCGATGCCCCTCTCTTCATCAGCCATGCGGATCGAGCTTTCAATAAGGACAGTTTGCGTGTCTTGATCAATCGGTTGGGAGACCGGGCAGAAATCAAGAAAGCTTATCCGCATAAATTCAGGCATACCTTCGCCATCACCTACTTGCGCTCTGGAGGAGATGTTTTTACTCTCCAATCGCTTCTGGGTCATGGATCGCTTGATATGGTACGTCATTATGCCCAAATAGCCGAAGTAGATGTGGAACAAGCGCATCGTAAAGCCAGTCCAGCCGATAACATGCGTCTGTAACCAATAAGTCTTCATTGAGCCAACTTTCCTGCAATAAACATCAATGCCTTTTTCTGGCTTTCTCGATCAAGCTTATTAAGGAAGACCTCAAGCTCATCACCCGGCGTGGACGTCGCCTTACCAGACAGCCCGGCAATACGCTCTTGAACATCAGAAGATAGCATGGGAGCGTAAGTGCTGTCAGTGATCTCGATACTCTCGTGCATCAGGTTCATGGAAACCGCTTTATAATCCGCCATGGTCTGAGCATGAAGTAACCCGTAGACGGCGTGTCCATGCCGGAATTTGTGAGGTGATTTGAATTCAAGGTTTGCAATGGAAAACAACAACCCCAGGCGTTTTTGAAGCGCCTGAGAACGCGTCTTTCCAGGTTCATTCTGTGAAAGAAACTGATCTCCCCAGGAATGCGCAATCGGTGCATACCAGGGACTCGAGCCTGGAAGTGACTTTCGAACGATAGCATCCCATTGGCGGACCGGCGCAAGAATATCCGGAATGTTCAATAGGAAAGTAGTCGCCTTCTTTCCATTCTTGGTATGAACGCCAAGTTCTGGCCATTGGCGAAGTCTGAGATTATCAAGATCAACAGCTTCTATTGGCAATGTAGTAAAAGCGCTGGCACGCATGCCAGATAGGAAGAGCATTGCAGCAGCTGCTTTGTCCCGCATTAAGGCCAGGCTCTCTTCGGGAACAGGGGTGACGAGTAATTTTTGGACCTCATCCAAAGAAACATAAACATTCTCTGAAGAAATTTGCGGTTGGCGCGGGCGCCGCAGAGTATCAATCCACGAAATGGGAAGGCTGTTCATTTCACGAGGATATGTAACCTTAGCCCAACGAAAAAAGCGTTTACTTGAATCAATAATTTTCTTTTGGGATGCGCTGGCCAGGGTTCCTTTTCCTTCCTTACCTGGTAATGAAGATAGATAGGACGGGAGGGTCGGGCGAATCGTCTGCACTTGGCGGAAATTCTGATCATTCGCCCATAGCAGTAGATGACGCAAATAGAAGCGATACCGTTCAACGGAGGCTTGGTTCAACTGCAGAACTTCCTCGAGGTACTTGAGATGTTCTTTGACTTTAAGATAGTTCTGGCGTTCGATCACGATGGGCTCCACGATTAATAACGGCTCCACAATTTGCACAAGTCCCTTTGATTAAGACCAGATTTCCCTTGATCGGTTGAATCTGGGGAGAAAGTAATTTGGATACCTGGTTACAACGCAAACAATAGGCTTCATCTTCATTTAGCTTATTGGTTACTTTAGGTTTACGTTGGTTGTTGACCCATCTGGCAAACTCTTCCCCGTTGATCCAGATCCTGTTACGGTTGTCTCTTTGGTGGGGAACATCTATCTGTAACCAATCCCGCAATGTGCTTTCAGCAATATCCAGTTCTTCACAAATTTCACGCGGGGTATACAACATCGGCAATAACCCTGGTGCTTTGATGATGACGTTATGTGGTAATTTTGTCCGGTGAATTCTTTCTTCCATCCAACGATACTCCTAATTAATAGTGTTTTGTACTTTATCCATGCACCATCAGGTCATCCGCCTCGAAATCGTTGATAGTATTTCCAAAAGCTTGTTTGATCTGAAGGATATCTTCTGGGATTACGCCGGCATCTTGATTTTCGCCTAAGCCCATGCGAATTTTTCCGATTGAGTCAGTCAATTGGTTGGCCAGTTTATTAGCGCGTTTGGCTTCGCGTCGCACGGTGTTCCAATCGCCAGTTGATTTTGGTGACGGTATCTCAGTCACATCGCTTGCCATCTGTGCAAACTCATCTTCATTTGTCATTACCCTGTTTGCCATGCAGCGAGCTTCAAATCGTCTCAAATTGCTGTGGATCTCGTCTACTTGATCTTCAATATCAAGGGTTTCCAACTGTTCAAGTGATAAATCCGAAAGCTGACATACATACCCGAATAAGCGGGTTAGGTCTTCTTGAATGGTTTCAAGCTGCGCGACAAGCCTGGTATTCTGCGTTTTGACTGGTTTTGTCAGTAAGCATGTGTTCATTGGCGATCCTTTCTAAAAGAGTTACGAGTAGGATAACACCCAGGCCGGGCTACCTCAATCTATTAATATCGATAGGGTCAAGCACACTGATACCTATCGAAATTGATATATAGATTTTTCCTT
>JAYFNV010000038.1:0-4421 GCA_034933225.1 Anaerolineaceae bacterium
GTTTGGCCTTTTGGCACGGATTGACTGTCCGTACGTATCAAGTTAAAAGCGAAAAAATTGACCTCCCCACCAGGTGGGTGGTGCTGACAGATCTGCATGATTCGCTTTATGGTCCCAACCAATCAGAATTAATTGAAAAGATCCGAGAGCAAAAACCGGATTATGTTCTTTTTGTTGGAGATATTGCGGATGAATTTGGATCGCACAGTGAAACGAAGCAGCTTCTTACAATTATTTGTAGAGAATACCGCTGTTTTTATGTAACTGGCAATCATGAATACTGGTCCTACCAAGTTGAGGAAATTGAAGATATTATCCGTTCGAATGGAGTAACGATCCTGGAAGGAAATACTGATTTTCTTCAGGTGAATGGACAAAAGCTAAGTATTTGTGGTGTGGATGACCCGGATGGATTTGATCCCGTTTATGCAACGGCATCCGCTTTCTCTAGCTGGCAGGATGAATTGGGCTCTTGCCAAAAGTCAACTGCTCCATCCATTTATTCGATCTTGTTGTCTCATCGGCCTGAATTGGTTGAAGAGTACATCCGCAGCGGATTTGATCTGGTGCTGGCGGGCCATGCGCATGGCGGGCAGATCAGAATTCCGGGTATCTTGAACGGGTTGTATGCACCTGACCAGGGATTTTTCCCTAAATATGCGGGTGGGCGCTATCCAATGGGAGGAACGACGATGATCGTCAGCCGTGGCTTGAGCCTGAAAAAAGGTATTCCAAGAATATTCAATCCCCCTGAGCTGGTCGTCATCGATTTGGAACCAATTGAATAAAAAGATCGCCGAATACGGCGATCTTTTGGGTTAACGGTCCTGATACGGAAAATCGGTGGGGGAGATGTCTGGCGGGTTGAGCCAGCGCAGCAGACCTTTACTGTAGCGTTTGCCTTTGGCGGGGCGGTCATACGCTACCAGCAGCAGGTTCAGGCTGATGAGAAGTGCTCCTATCCATTGGTCAACGGTAAGTCGTTCGCCAAACCAGATCTGAGCGATCACAATGGTCACCAGAAGCTCTCCAAGGCCCAGCAGGGAGGTTTGCATCCCTCCCAGGTGCTTGACCCCGGCAAAGAGCATCAGGCGGGCGCAGAAGGTAATGAGAGCCAGGGCCAGCAACGGCCACCAGCTTGTACCGGCGACGGGCAGGGAGGGATTGAAGAGCAAGAAGGCCGCCGTGACGGTGACTGCCATGGAGATGAGGGTGTAGAGGGTGACGGTTGGGGCAGGCACATCCACCAGAACACGTTGATTGATGATGAGATGCAGCGCATATAAGAAAGAAGCGCCGATCATCAGCCCGGCACCGATCCAATCAATGTGGGATTGAGAATTTGAGATGAGCAGATATACGCCAGGCAGCGAGAGGGTGAGACGCAAAAGCGTTACTTTGCTGACGGATTGGCGGTCAAAGAGCAAAAGAAGGGCAACAAAGAGGGGGTAGAAGGAATAAAGCAATTGCCCAATACCGGCATCCAAACGGGACAGGGCGGTATAGTACAGAATTGAGCCAACCCCGTTTACGAATCCGGCTGAAAAACAGCCGATGAGACCAAAGGGGTAGATGTAAAAAAAGTTGCGTTTGAAGATGAGCAGGAAAACCAATAAGAGCAAGGCCGCCACCGTGGAGCGGATGGCAACCACCGCCAAGGGGGTAAAGCCAAGCAGAATGGATTGTTTCCCAAAAATGGGGGTTAACCCGAGAAACAAGGCGGATGTTACGGATGCGAGGATCCCTTTGGTTTTATCGTCCATCGGACTGCCTACTTCAGAAGAGCACGGACCTCATCGAGCAATTCATCGCTCATAAAATCACCTTTTTGCATCAAAGACTGGATGTGGCCTTTGAGCCGGCTCTTTTCGGCGGGGGTGAGCTCTTTGGCAGTGATGACGATGATGGGGATATCTTTGGTGTCCTTGTTCAATTGCAGGGTGTCCATTACCTGGAATCCGTCCATATCGGGCATCATCAAATCCAGCAAGATCAGATCAGGCAATTCTTTATTGATCATGGTAACGGCGTCTTTGCCGTTTGCGGCTTCATAAAGTTTGTAGTTGCCTTGCGATTGTAAAATCCTGCGCACCAAATTGCGAACCTCAGGCTGATCGTCCACCACGGCAATGCGCGGGAATTTATCAATGGCAACATTGCTCAGGGCGGCCAACAGACCTTCTTCCTGGCCGTTCTCGGTCATATCATCGGCGGCAATGTTGATATTGCGCTCCCAGCCCGGGCCGAGGATGTTGCGTTCAATGGGCATGGTGTGGCCGGTGCAGTTGATGACCACAGTGGCATCTTGTTTGATCTTGCCAGCACGCACCAACTTAATGAGACCGGCAAAAGCCACTGCAGCGGCAGGTTCTACCGAGATGCCTTCCATTTTGGCCAGGAAGTGCATGGAGCGGAAAGCTTCTTCATCAGAAACGCTATCGATCACACCGCCGCTGCCGGCCAGCATTTTTTGGCGCAAGGCCGTATAGGTTCTGCCGGGGTCACCGGTGGCCAGGGTGGCGATCATGGTATGCGGTGAGCGAACCGGGGCGGCAGTATCCTGGTTTTGATGCCAGGCATGCACCATAGGTGCGCAGCCTTCTGCCTGGATCATGGCAACCTGGGGGAGCTTCTTGCCAAGTCCCATCTGCTGCAGCTCTTTAAAACCTTTCATAACGCCCAGAGGGCCCAGACCGCCGCTGACGGATTGGATATACCAATCGGGGATGCGCCATTGGCTGATGGTGTTTTTCTCTTCAGGCGAAGTTTCCGGTCCCAGCAGGGAGGTAAGCTGTTCTGCAACCTCGAAGGCGATGGTTTTCATGGATTCCACGCATGGAATCGCCCGGGCGCCGAGATCGAGGAAGAGGCCTCTTTGTTTGGCAAATTCTGCCGCCATCTGTTTGGCCTGGTCATAGGTGCCTGTGATCTTGACGACCTGGGTGCCGTAAATGGCAACCTCGCGCATTTTTGCGGCAGGCACAAGTGAGGTAAGAAATGCCCACAGTTTGATGCCGGCGCGGGCCGCGTAGGCAGAATAGGAAATAGCCACATTGCCGGTGGAAGCGCACACCATCTCATTAATGCCGGCTTCTTTTAGGGCTGCGATCATCAACGCAGCCTGGCGGTCTTTGAAGGAAGCGGTGGGACCCTGGCGCTCATCTTTGATGTAGATATTGGGCATACCCAACATCAAACCAAGGTTCTTGGCGTGGATGAGCGGTGTACCGCCTTCACCCAGGCAAAGATCGGGGTTTGGCTCGCGGATGGGAAGGAGCTCCCGGTAGCGCCACAGGTCAAAGGGGCGACCGGGTAGAAGGATGGGAAGACTGAAGGCTAAATTCTCGTAGTCGTATACTGCTTCACGCCAAAAGGAGCCACAATTGGGGCAGGTGGGCGAGCCGGGTAGAAAAGGTGATTGATGTCCGCAATCCTGGCAGACGGTGATGAAGTGAGAGGCCATAAAAATCTTCCGTTATTTATTTTGTGATTTGATCTTATTCAAAGACTCTTCGATGTAGGCTAAAAGATCTTTTTCTTTCAGCATACCCTTGCTAAAGAGGTGTTTATCGAATTCTGACAACTGGTTCTGCTGCTCCGGGTTCAGATCAGCACCGGTGAGGATGATGACCGGGATCTGGTTCAGGCGCGGGTCGGTGCGGAAGATCTCCAGCAGGTCAAAGCCATTCAGGCCAGGCATGAAGAGATCCAGAATGATGGCGTCCGGTGTGTTGGTATTCAACTCGTCCAGGGCATCTTTGCCACTTTGAACCGTGGTTACGTGGTAATTGCCGCCGTTCTCGATCATCTTCTGGGTCAAGCGTAGATCACCGGCATCGTCATCAACAATAAGCACTTCATGGACCGTGCCGTCTTTATCGATACGCTGCAAGGATTTGATGAGATCATCCTGCATAAAGGGTTTTACCAGATAATCGGTAGCTCCCAGGCTGAAACCTTTTTCTTCTTCCTCCAGAATGGAGCAGATGAGAATGGGGATGGCGCGGGTCTTCTCGTTGGATTTCAGGTCACGCATCACCTGCCAGCCATCTTTTTCTGGCATCATAATGTCGAGCGTGATGGCCATTGGGTTCAATTCGATTGCTCGCTTCACCGCATTGGTAGGATGGGTCTCCGGGATGACTACGTATCCGCTGGATTGCAGATAGCGCTCGTAGAGGGCGATCACCTGAGCGTCATCATCAATGGAGAGGATGACGTTGTTCTCATGGGAGAGCTGGCTGAGATCCAATTCTGCCTTGGTCTCATCCAAAGGCAGGGTGAAGAAGAAGGTACTGCCCTTGCCAACTTCAGAGTTGAGCAAACCGATGCGGCCACCGTGCAACTCGATGAGGGAGAGGCAAATGGAGAGGCCAAGACCGGTTCCGCCTGTTTTGCGGGTGGGGGAATCGTCCACCTGA
>JAYFNV010000039.1:0-56740 GCA_034933225.1 Anaerolineaceae bacterium
GCTCCGCACCGCCCCTACCCCAAACCAGGTTCACTCAAAATGGAAATCTCAATGTTCACCGATTGGACGCGGCGTGAAGTGCCAATACGTGTTTAATAATTAATCTAAAAATTTTGTGTAATTCGTGGATAGCACTACCGATAAATTGCCAGAATATCTTCCAACACGGCGTACCCGGTAGGCAGGCGACCTGCGCCGGGGCCGATGAGGGTGACCTCGCCCAGGTAATCGGTGCTGTAATGGATGGCGTTGGTGGCGCCGCTCACCCCTGCCAACGGATGGCTGACGGGCAAGCGCTGCAACTTGACTGAGGCCTTCACTTCCCCCTTGACCTGTTCCAAAGAACCGATCAGCTTCCAGCGCTCGCCGGCGGCTTTGGCTTCTGCCACCTGGGCTACGGTCAGGCTGGTGATTCCGGAACGCTCCACCTGTTCCATGGAAATGTGTTTTCCCATCAGCAGCTCAGACAAGATCACCACTTTGCCGGCGGCATCAAAACCTTCCACATCGCCGGTTGGATCCGCTTCGGCATAACCCAATTTCTGTGCTTCTGCCAGGGCGGATTCATAGGAGGCGCCGTTTTCCATTTGCGTCAGGATGTAATTGGTGGTGCCGTTGAAGATGCCCATCACCTTGCGGATATGGGCTGCGGCCAGGATCTCCCGCCCCAGAATCAACGAAGGAGTACCGCTCATCACAGAACCTTCTACTCCAAAGGTCACTTCATTGGCTTTGGCCAGTTCCTGTAATTCAGAATAGAACAACGCCACCGGACCTTTGTTGGTGGTGACGGCGTGTTTTTTCATGGCAAAAGCCGCTTTGATGTGATCAGTAGCCGGTTGTCCGGTCTTGAGGTCTGTGTATGACATCTCTACGATCACGTCCGCGTTGCTCTTAAAGATCAGTGAAAAGGCATCCCAGCCGGGTTTTGCTTCCGCCAGGCTGTTCAAATTGCCATCGCGGCTCACTCGGTCCAGCAGGATGGCCGGGTCAAGCCCTTCTGGGTCAGCCGCGCTCCCTTTAATGGGATCCGTGATGGCCACAATACGTATATCCAGGCCTAAGTCACGCACGTAATCCTCGTGCGACTCACGCAGGATCTGGGCTAATCCCTGGCCAACATTCCCAAAACCGATCAAACCAAGATTTACCTTTTTCACCATAACAGGTCCCTCCAAAATTAATTGAATGGATTATGCCTGTTTTTGCCATTCTGTGCAAGTTAATTATTGCATAAGAGTTTTTATGATATTATTGATAAATAATATCTAAATTTTGATATAATAAGAACAGGAGGATCAATCTTATGATCATTCAACCCAACACCCCGGCGCCCGATTTCACTTTGCCCTCCCATCTGGATAAATCGGTCACCCTCAGTCAACTTAAGGGCAAGAATGTCGTTCTAGCCTTTTTCCCACTTACCTTTACCCCTGTCTGTTCCAGTCAGATACCGGCCTATGAAGCTGAAATGGCAAAATTTGCTGTGCTTGATGCGCAGATCCTGGCAATCAGTGTGGATAACACCGCCAGCCAGAAAGCCTGGGCATCCAGCCTGGGTGGCATCCACTACCCCATCCTCAGCGATTTTTGGCCGCATGGTGCAGTGGCACTTAAATACGGTGTCTTGCGCGATGAAGGTTACAGCGAACGGGCGGTCTTTGTCATCGATAAAGCCGGTATAGTTCGCTACGCAGACGTCCACGATATTGGATCCGCTCCCAGTAATGTAGAATTACGCAAAGTGCTGCGTGAGATAGATCCTTCAGTCAGAAGCCGACCAGAAGAACAACCCCTGAATGACCGTCCGTTACCGCATGGCGGCGTAGTGATGTACTGCACGCCGTGGTGTCCAGATTGTAAAAATGCGCGCGCCCTGTTCAGCAAGCACGGCATTCCCTACATCGAGGTGGATATTTCCACCAACCCCAAAGCCGCCTCACAGGTGGAACTATGGTCAGGCGGGTATCGCACCACCCCCACCTTTGATATAGACGGTACCATCATCGTAGATTATGACGAGAGCCGTCTGCGAGAAGTGCTTAAGTTCTAAGTCACCGTTACACGTAGTAAATTTTTGATAAAATCCCTTGCGAAACCAGGGGATTTTTGCTACAAATAAACCGTCCACAATTATTGGTAATTTTATTAAATAAGTTCATTCACCGGTAAAACAAGATTGGTATGTTTTGGCCGGATCCATAGAACATGTTTTTCTGGCGGGGAAACGATGAAAAACTTACGAATCTTCTGCACTTTGCTTTTTGCTTTCCTTATGGCCACAGGGTGCGTTCCCGATAAACCTACTCAAGCACCGACCCAGAGTGCCACAGGCGAAACCTCAGAAAGCAACCCAACTACAACAACCGCTTCGGGACTTGTGTCAGAGCTCAACCCAGAGGACTCACTTACCTTTCGAGTCTTTGTTTTTCCCAACCGGGAGAGACTCACTAATGTTATTCTGGATTGTGGCACAAAAAGATACGTTATTTCTACCCCCAGTAATGGGATTGAGACTTTCAACCACTGTTATCTCACCACTGTATCCGATTCCGCGGCCATTGTCTTGCCAGACGGTAATACTGTCTTTATCAGTCCGCACGCCTCGCTTCAAGTGAATCTTTCAGAAACTGAGGATCGCCTTTTTTTGAAAAAAGGTGAGATCTTGTCTATCCTTTCTTATGCAGACAAGCAAAAGTTCAGCGTTTTGGCTGGAGATAAAGCCGTTCTTGTCCCAGACGGGATCGTGGCAACCCGCCAAAATGAGGATGTACTCACAGTGGCCACCTCCATCTTCAACAGTGAACCTGTTAGTATTCAACGCTGCTCTTCCTGGCAAAATATTGAATGCAAAAAATGGGAAAGTACACCCCTTTCCCTCAGCGCTGATGAAGCAGCCATTGGGACGATTGGCTCTGACGATTGGGAGCATGTCTCTGGCCAGGATGGCAACCTCTGGTATGCTAATAATGCAGTGGAGCTACCCTTCTCAACGACAGTATTGGAAAGTTACACCTCCGAGATAGGGGTGGTGGGACAAGACAGTAATGACCTTACCCAGTATTTCAATTTGGCGATCGATAATATGCAAGTCTATTTCGTAGATCAATTGATGTACATGGGTGTCGATAGCAACGACTATAATAAAATGATCGTTAAAGGGAACTTTGACCCATCAATTGACCCTTATTGCACAGAATTTCCCAGTAGTTGTGACAGCCCGGAGGCCCTTACTACCCCTGAATGGGCGGAAGCGCTTGACCCCACCGACGAAACTGAACCGGGTACTTCAAGTGGAAACCCCAGCGGTCTGTTTCCTGAATTCGACCGTGGTTCTTGTTTTTCGCGCGATGGGCATGAATGGTGTTTCCCAAAACCAGGTACCGTAGATGTTACGATGTCCGCTGAATGGGACCTGACTGCAATTTGTTTGCAGTATCCCGGTGAAACGTTCTGTGCCTGGTCTGAAGTCCAGGACACCCTGCATTAGCCTCACTTATTTTACTGCCCCATCATCCTCCCCTCAGAATCCATTTCCTTGTCTGAGGGGAGACCCTTTATGAACGATCCACTGGCAATTAATACGCCAATTCCGGTATAATTTATCCATGAAAACCATTTCAAAATTCCGGCGGATTTTGCTTATCGCGGGCGGGATCCTTTGCGTCATCCTGGGTACAATCGGCATCTTTTTACCCATTTTGCCCACAACCATATTCTTTTTACTGGCGGCCGCCGCCTTCGCGCGCAGCTCAGACCGGCTCTATAACTGGATCATGAATCATCGCCTTTTTGGTCGCTTTATCCGCAATTACCGCCTATACCATGCCGTACCCATGGCCTCCAAGATCGTCTCGGTGGCATTTTTATGGCTGACTATCGGAGCCTCTGTCCTGTTTGCGGTACAGCTTTGGTGGCTGCGCGCCTTATTGCTTCTCATTGCCATCGGCGTAAGCTGGCACATCCTGGCGCTCAAAACATTGACGCACGAAATGCAATCCGAGATTGACAAACTGGATGCGGCGAAAAATATCGCTCCAAAGAATATTCTGCCCGAAGCATAAACATTACTGGCAAGACAGATCAATCGTGGTATAAACAGTCCATGTCTGCTTTCTGGAAAGAAAAACCCCTTACTGAATTGACCCCTGCTGAATGGGAATCACTTTGCGATGGTTGCGCAAAATGCTGCATCATCAAATTTGAAGATGAAGACACCGGCCGCATTTATCATACCAATGTGGTGTGTGAACTGCTGGATATCTACCACTGCAAGTGTACCCGATACGCAGAACGTTCTGTACTTGTGCCCACTTGCCTGACCCTGAATGCCAGCCTCATCCATGAGCTCAAATGGATGCCAGATACCTGTGCCTACCGCCTGCTGGCCGAAGGGAAAGACCTGCCGGAATGGCACCCGCTCATCAGCGGAGACCCCAAAACGGTACACCAGGCGGGGATCTCTGTACGCGGCAAGGTGGTCTCAGCCAAAGATGTAGAAGAAGACGACCTGTTTGATTACGTGATAGATGACGATGAAGCCGAGTGATTCTTGCAAAAGGTAGAGGCAATTGCCTCTACCTTTTTTTTGCATCAATTCCCCTGTTTATCTGTAAGAATATTTGGCTCCCAGATAGTAACCTTGTTTCTTCCATTTCGTTTGGAGTAGTACATGGCCTGGTCGGACCGATCCAGCATTTCTTCCACATTTTTGCAGGTCTCGTCCAACTCAACGATACCAAAGCTGATTGTGATCGTCAGCGAATCGTCGCCAACTTCTATGGGGGTACGCGCCACCAACTGGCGGATCCTTTCGGCGGTGAGCTGCGCCTCAATGGAAGTTGTCTCAGGCAGCAAGATGACAAACTCTTCGCCGCCATAGCGGGCGAACACATCCACCTCGCGCAGTGATTTCTGACACAATTGCGCCAACTGTTCCAGCACCGCATCCCCCGCTGCGTGGCCGTATGTATCGTTTACCCGCTTAAAATGGTCAATGTCTAGCATGATAAGGGAGAGCGGACGATTGTAGCGGCGGGACCGTTCAAACTCCTGCTCGGCTAGATCAAAAAAGCGGCGCCGGTTATAGATCTTGGTCAAAGAGTCTGTGATGGCTAATTCTTGTACTTCGCTGAAGAGGTGAGAATTTTCCAGCGCAATCACGGCATGCGAGGCTAATAACTCAAGTGTCTCAACATCTTCCTGGCTATACGCATCTGCTGAATAGCTCTGGGTGGACATAATGCCCCTCACACCCCTTCCTAATTTAAGCGGCACAATGATCAGCGATCGCACCACCGATTCATCCTTGTCTTCTCCCACCAGAACAGCATTGGTGCGCTTGACCATGTTGATGTTAAAGTGATTATAGAAAATTGTCTTCTTTTCCTTGATCACTTTTGAAGCGAGCCCAACGCCAAGTGGTCGGCTGGTCAGTTTTTGCGGAATGGAGTGGTCTACAAAGTAAACATCATTGATCATCTGCGCTTTTTCGTCGAATAACGAGAGGATGAAAGAGTCACAGGACATGAGATCTTTGGTGGCTTTGTGGATGGCATGATACACCTCTTCAGGCTGTAAATTAGCGCTGATACGTTGACTTAATTTATACAAAGTGGCCAGTCGCTTGGCCGATTGCAATGCACTCTGATAAAGACGTACATTTTCAAGAGCAATGGCAACATGGCCTGCGAAAGCCGCAACCAGACGGGCTTGATCTTCATCATACCGATCCGACTCAAAAGAATCCAGAGCCAGAATGCCCAACATTCTTTCGCCATATTTCAATGGGACGCCGATCCAGGAGCGTACCTGGAGTTGATTCAACAAATGAAATTCCGGAAATTCCTTTGCCATATTATGCACGATCAGCGGGGTTTGAGTGTTGTACACCACTGCCCCAGGCTGGGCACTCTTGAGATCAACATGAATTCCCAGGAAAGGTGATTGTTTGGTAAACCCCTTTCCTTCAACAACTTCCAGTTCCCCACCACTTTCCAATAAAACCGAGGCTGTATCGAAGGGAACCACTTTTGCCAATTGGTCCAGAATTAGTGGCAGAGCTTGTTTTTGTTCCAGAACAGAGGTGACAATCTTGCTGGCTTCGCGCAAAGTATCCGCCTCTTCAGCCTGGAGTTTAGCTCTGGCATAAAGACGAGCATTGCGAATTCCGATGGTGGCTTGCTGGGCGAACATTGAAAGGAGGCGGACATCTTGATCGGAGTATCTACGGTCAGGGTTGTTATCTCCCACACCAATAACACCCAGTAATTCACTGCCTGCCAACAAAGGAACCTGGATCGTTGCATGCGGGAACACCTGTACTAATCGTTGAATTTGTCCAGGCCAGGTGCTGTAATCATTGATTACCAGAGGTTCACGTGTTTCGGCCACCTGACCCATAGCGCCTTTGCCAAGCGGGATCACTTCCCCGGTAAATTCGCCTTCAGCGCTGATACCTACTACAATGTCGATACAGTTGGTCTCTTTATTATAGAGACCCAGAGAACCGGAAGTAGAGCCTAATAGACCGATGGAACGATTGGTGATTTCATGCAGGAGCTGTTTGAGATCCAGCTCGCTTGTAATATCGTGCATGGTGGTTTGCAAGCTTTCGAACTCACGTACGCGTTTCTTGATCTCAGCAAAGTATTCCGCGTTCTGAAAGGCCAGGGCAGCCGCACCGCAAAACGAACTTAAACGATCTGCGTCTCTTTGGGTATAAAACCCCTTCTCTTTCTTCTCAAGAGAGAAGATTGCCACCACTTTATCATCAATGAGGATCGGTGCACCCAACCAACTACGGATCTGCATGCGCGGATCCATTTTCACCCAATTCGGGTTATTAAGGACATCTTCAAAAAATAGGGCGCTTTTTGTTTTTAATATTCGCGAAATATTAAAGGTCTCGTCGTTCTTGAACTTCCAGGTAAGCAAGCTTGCCTGAAATGCCGCCCCAAGGTATTCATAGCCACGACTGCGGGTGATCTGGGATTCCTGTTCGCCGATCAGCATAATGCTGCTGAATTCATTTGGCACCAGACGGCCGACCTGCGCCATCAACAGGTCCAGTACCGCATCAAAATCACGTGCAGAGGTAAGTGTGGCGCTGATCTGCTGCTGGGCAATTGCCAACCTTTTTTGTTCGTGCTCCGCTTTGAACAGGCTTACCCGATCAAGGGTCACGCTTAATGAATTACACAGGGTAGCTGTGAGCTCAATCAATCCTTCATCTAGAGTCTGGTCAGAGGCAAAATGAACGTTCAACACCCCTAACAGATTTTCTCCAACTCTCAAAGGAAAAGTAAGATGGGTTGTAACAATTGTCATTTCTGGAAAAGCTTCTTTTTCACAGGTGCACTTCACCACCCTGGATGAAAAAGGACTCTCCCGCTGTGAGAGCTTTAAACAATTGGAAGGCTCTAAAGTTTCAGAAAAAAAGCGCAAGGGCGTAGCAGTATCCTTTGCTCGATAGACAATACGCTGTCTTTTTTCACTCTCTTTTCCACTTAATAAGATCCAGACCGGGGCGTTGCCATACAACCCGGAAATCGAACGCATGGCGGGCAAGAGAGCCTGTCTTAACGATTTTGACTGGTTCAATGTTTCTGTCATGTTCCGCATTACGTTTAATTCTTGCTGCTGTTTCTGGACTTCCGAAAAAGCTCTTTGCGCTTGTTCCTGTGAAGATCGGAGTTTTTCTTCTTCTAAAATATGCGCTGTAATATCATGGAAAGTGACCAACCAGCCAGCGTGGGTCATAGTGTCTGTATGCAAATTGGATATCCGTAAATCAAAGGAAGTTAATTCGCCATCGATACGAATATCAACTTGCTTCTCTCTCAAGCCCTGTGTTGACGTTTCAAGAGTGATATCAGAGAATTCTGGCAACAGGCTGGTAAATGGTTTACCCACCCAGGCGCTGGACGTTTTCTTAAACTGAATCTCGGCCGCTCGGTTCACTTCCACCACCAGGGCGGATGAATTTAGGACCACGACGGCATCATTCATTTGGTCCAACAAAGTTTCCCGGGCAATGGGAACAATATCCAACAAGCGGGTGTGAAAGATGCCCCAGGCAATGATGAACATGGAGAATGCCACCGAGAGGATCAAGAGATAATCGTGCCAATTCATGATCGATTCCGGGATGGAGAACAAAGTTGTACAAATGGGAATAAAAACTGCAATGATCAGGTACCAGATCCGGCTCCTCGCCCATTTGGGTGCGGTGAAGAAACCGATAAGTAAAAGGATTAGGATCACTCCAAAGAATAGGACGGTGTAGATCAAATTCACCCAGAACCAGGGACCAAACGTGTTGTTAAGCATGCCGGGGTAATCGAACCCGGAGGTTTGTACAAAGGATGTTTTCCTAAACCAATGTATCAACGGGTCAGACCACAAGATCAACTGAGTTGCTACCGGCTCAACAAACAATAATATCCAGAAGAAAAAGGATACTTTGTAGATCTGCCGGGTGTATGCAATCGTAAACAGCAGGTAAAAAACCAAGACCAGCGATAAAGCCAGATATTGAATATTTTCAAAAAAAAGTTTAAATTCTAGAGTATTGGAGATCAGTTCCAGTAAATAGCTTACTGCCCAGATTGCACCCCACAACGCCAAAAAGGTCATCCTCCAGGCGCTAGGTATATTACGGTGATACCAGGAATAGAAGGCAATCCCCAGGGTGAGGATGAGGATAAAGGTGGCAATGCAGATATTAAAATAGGACGGCCAAAGCGTCAATGGCATGAAGGGTCCTTGATAATATATGAAATAATTTTCATAATTTCTCAATCTTATTATATCTATTTGAACCGTATAAATACCAGACATTTACAATATCTTAATTATTATCAGGTCCTCGTTTATCCCTTCTTCGCTACCAGCAAAGGTTGGAAAAATTCCTCAGTTAAGATCGTCACTTGAGTGAAACCAGCACGCATGAGCAAACCATGTAACGTTGGCAGTTCGATACAATAATATTTTCCCCCACGGATAATGTGAGTTTGCGCACTAGCGCTACCTTTATCCTCGATCACATAAGTGGTCATCTCATAACACGGACCGTTGAATTCCCAAACATCACACATTACCCATTGACCTTTTTCACTGCGGTGAACGGTGCGAGGGTAAACTTTCAAAGGTACACGCTCGATCTGGGAATAATCTCTTACACTGATCAGGCACAGTCCGCCAGGACGAGTGCAAGAATAAAACTGCTTGAATGCCTGCAATATCTCTTCATCTGATAACAAATGAGGAACAGCATTATCCAGGGCACAGACCACATCAAATTGCTTCTGGTAGGTTTGCCAGACTGCACGCATATCTGCCACCTGAAATTCAATATTTACTCTTCGGTTTTGGGCTTCAATTTTCGCCAGATTCACTTCTTCTGCCGAAAGGTCAGAGGCGGTGACCGCATAGCCCAATTCTGCCAGACCCAGGCACTGAGTTCCGATACCGCAGGCGGCATCCAGGATCGTTGCAGTGCGGTCAATGCCATACTGGGTCAAAATGCTTTCCAGCATAGAGGCCTGGCGATGTACGCTCTTTTCCCAATCTACATACATCAATTTGTAATACACTGCCAGGTCATCATAGTAGTTAGCTGCCATCTCTACCCACCTGTCTTGGTCATTCGAAATGTTTTATAATTAATTTTCGCACATTTTTAACGATATTCAACTGTTCAAAACGCTAGTATTTAACCCAATTCTTTCGCCCCCAACAGGAGGAGCCATGAAACAATCGATCATCCACATTGCCCTGGTGGTAAAAGGTTACGACGAAGCTCTCGACTTCTATGTTAATAAGCTGCATTTTGAACTGATAGAAGACACCTACCAACCTGAGCAAGATAAACGCTGGGTGGTGGTTGCTCCACCAAATTCTGTGGGGGTTACCCTCTTGCTTGCCAGAGCTTCCAAACCAGAGCAGGAACCTTTTATTGGCAATCAGACAGGTGGCAGGGTCTTCTTGTTTTTGAACACAGATGATTTCTGGCGAGATTACAATGAAATGCGCCAAAACGGTATCCGCTTCATCCGCGAACCAAAGCAAGCTGATTATGGCATGGTGGCAGTTTTCGAAGATCTGTACGGCAACTTGTGGGACCTGCTGCAAATGAACCCAGATCACCCCATGGTCAGACGGATCCAGCCTGCTTCTTAAGGCAAGCGTTGATTGAACTCATCCATCAACTGGTTATAATTGAACTTAACAATAGTTAGTTTGTTGATATTTTTCTGAAAGGCTGTACATTCTTTCGAGAAGATGAAAATAAGCGCAATTTCGCTTATAATTCTTTTTTAATAAATTGATGTATCAATTTTGCGTCACTCATTGGATCTAAAGCAGGCATGTATGGGGTTAACTGATCTTTCTTTCACACCAACTGAATATATTCTCCTTAATGGCGATAAATTTGCGCCTGAATCGAGCGGGCCAAACAAACTTTCCTTATTATGCAGTGATGGTATGGTAGATGGCGCTACCCTGGCCAAACTCATCTGTGTGGGTGCTATTTTGGCTAATGAAGAAGAAGGCGCACTCACCCTGCATCTGGAACAAAACAAGAAGATGTTCGGCCTCAAAGAAACCACCCGCCTGGTCATCCGCCCTACCGGCCGACCCTCCAATTGGAACGGTTTCACACTGGAAACGGCCGTCCTCTTCGTTTGCACGCAGGCTTATGCCGTACCGGGTGACTATAGCGTGAAGAACATTGTTTACAACATTGTGGCGCAAGATCGGCCGCGCCCCTGGGAAAAGATCATCGAACTGGTGGAGGGCGGTTTAGCCTCTAGTAACTGGTTGATGCCGGTTACAGGCGAGGCTGCGGCGGCATTTTTGACGCCTTACATTTGTCCCCCCAAAGTGCGCGATCTGGCCTTTGCCCAACCTGCCGCACCCGTGATGAACCTGCTCATGAATTGTAAAAAGGTGCGCCCAGAGATCTGGAAACAATTGACCGGTGAGATCAGCGCCGCTTTTGAAGAACGCGTCTCCGAATAACTCTTGATCAATCCTAATAACAACAGCTCCCCATAAGGGGAGCTGATTTGTTTTTGTTCTCTGACGCGGCGGCCCGGTTGTTGCTAACCGGACCGTTCAAAAGGAGAGAAGTCGACAAGTTGGCCTACTCGTCGGTATTACCACCTAAGTACGCGTTGATGACTACCGGGTTATGCAGCAATTCATTAGCGGGGCCTTCAAGGGCGACCCGTCCTGTATCCAGTACATAGCCTCTATCTGCAATAGATAGCGCCATCAGAGCGTTCTGTTCCACCAGCAAAATGCTGGTACCAGATTGATTGATCTCGCGAACCGTATCAAAGATCTGTTCCACCATAATCGGTGAAAGTCCCATGGAAGGTTCGTCAAGAAGAAGAACGCGTGGTTTTGCCATAAGCCCACGACCAATGGCCAGCATTTGCTGCTCACCACCAGAGAGGGTGCCGCCTTTTTGATTGCGGCGTTCCTTTAAGCGGGGGAAGCGAACATAGACCTTTTCCATCAGCTCTTCTACCTCTTTTTTATCATTGTTGAGGTAGGCGCCCATCTCGAGGTTTTCCCATACGGTCATGGATGAAAATATCTTACGTCCTTCAGGCACCTGGATCAACCCACGGTTGACGATCTCTGGGGGGGGCACTTTAGTGATATCAGCACCATCGTATGTGATGGAGCCGGTAGTGGGACGCAGCAAGCCGGAGATAGTGTTCAGGCTGGTTGATTTACCAGCGCCATTGGCACCAATGAGGGTGACGATCTCGCCTTCATTTAAGGTAAAGCTGACACCTCGCAGCGCCTGAATTGCGCCGTAATGAACATTAATGTTATCTACTGAAAGTATCATGGTTAATTCTTCCTGCTGTATTTTTTGGCCAGAGCAGCACCACCGGGTCCAAGATAAGCCTCGATGACGCGCGGGTTAGCCTGGATCTCTTTAGGCGTGCCATCGGCGATCTTTTGTCCAAAATCCAGCACAGCGATATGGTCAGAGATTTCCATGACAACGTGCATATCATGCTCGATCAAGATAACGGTAATGCCAAACTCGTCGCGCAGTCTGCGGATGAGGGTGGTCATTTCCAGGGTTTCCTGCGGGTTCATACCGGCAGTCGGCTCATCCAACAAAAGCAGATGGGGATGGTTGGCCAATGCGCGGGCGATCTCCAGGCGGCGCTGAGCGCCGTACGGCATGGAACGAGCAGGGGTATTACCCATGCCTTTTAAGCCCACAAAGTTGAGCCACTTTACGCCCTCTGCAATGGAGGCTTTTTCTTCCTCTTTATAGCGGCGTGTCTGCAACACTGCATCCAACCAACTTTCTTTGAGGCGGCAGTGCTGACCGACCATTACGTTCTCAATGGTGGTCAAACCAGAGAACAGGCGGATGTTCTGATAGGTACGGGAAATACCCAATGCCGCAATAACATCTGTTGTTTTTCCCAGTAAGTTCTGACCTTCAAATACCACTGAACCATGGTCGGGGGTGTAGAACCCAGAAATACAGTTAAAGAAGGTGGTTTTTCCGGCACCATTGGGTCCAATAATTGAGAAGATGGCACCTTTTTTGATGTCCAGATCTACTTTGTTCACAGCCGTCAGACCGCCAAAGATCTTGGTCACCTGACGGGCTTCAATGATATTCTCACTCATGTTTTTCCTCCGCAGGTGATTTTCCCTCCGAGACCGCAACGGCGGGCTCCTCATCGGGCAATTCAAGGGTGGGGCGCTGTGAGGGGATCAAGCCCTCGGGGCGGCTCAACATCATCACCACCAACAGAGCACCGAATGCCAGCATACGGTAACTTTCTACTTCACGTAACAGCTCCGGTAAACCTTTGAGGGCAAATGCACCCAACAGTGCGCCGGGGATGTTGCCCAGACCACCCACAATAATGAGACAAAGCACATTAATGGAGGCCATCAAAGAATGCTCATCCGGACCGGTGAACTGGTTGCGAGCAGCATAGATGGCGCCTGCCAACCCGGCAAAAGCAGCACCGATCATCAGCGCCAGCAATTTGTTGCGAGCAGTGTTCACACCAGTGGCGCGGGCCACGGTTTCATCTTCGCGGATAGCCAACCAGGCACGTCCGGTTCGGGAGTGTTGCAGCCGACCATAGACGTAGATAGCCAGACAAACCGCCAGAACGATGAGGTACATGTAATCCACATCAGTGAAAGCGCGTCCAAAGATGGTTGGACCCTGAATATTTTGAATACCACGCGGAGCGCCTGTGAAGCTTGTGTGCAGATCGCTTTTGAGCAGGATGCGGTTTATCTCACCAAAGCCGAGGGTCACAATGGCCAGGTAATCTCCACGCAGACGCATGATTGGCAGTCCCAATATCAGACCGGTGATGGCAGCCAGAATCACGGCGACCACCAACGAAGGCCAGAAACCCAACATCAGGTTATGCGGGAAGGGTGCATTGAGCAAAGCCATGGCATACGCGCCAATGGCGAAAAAGGCAATGTAGCCTAAAACTAATTGACCAGAAAGACCTACGATGATGTTCAAGCCAAGGCCCAGGATCACATAAAGACCGACAATGCCGAACACGTAGTTCCAATAGGAGCCCCACTTCATGGGAAGCAGGACGATCAGGCCAAATATGGCGGCGTAGAAAATGATGGTGGTGATAAGTTTTTTGGTAGGGGAACCGCTACGCAAAGAGGTAAACCACCCTTTGACGGTGGAACCCGTAACAGTACGACCCTTTACAACTGGCCCCAAATTCCACAGATCTACCAGCACGCCACCTAAAACTGAGGCGCCCAGGAAAGTGCCGAAGTTGGCAAGGACTGCCAGCAAAGCAGGCAACTTAAATGAACAAGCCTTCATAAATGGGAAGGAGAGCGCTACTAAATAATCACGCAGGTTGATCTTGTTGGCCAAAAATATCTGGAAAAGCGCTACAAGCCCGGCGCCAAATAAACCCAGGACAACGCCTGTGATTGTGCTGGCCAGCAAACGGGTTTTGGCTGATTGTTCTCGCTGGCTGCGAGCGGCAGAAATACCCGCCCAGAGACCGATGAGAACCAGGAAAGTGATGACTTCTGGAACAGCAGGGGTGGTGCTGGATGCTTTGTAACCAAAGGGTTTGAGCAGCAAACCACCCAAAATGGTGTTAAAGCTGATCAGCACGCAGAATAAGTAAACGATCCCAAAGACAACGCCAGAGTTGGCGCTTTGTTTACGAATTTTCTCGTTCATACTTTTTCCTCCGACAGCGATTCACCCAACAAACCGGAGGGTTTGAAGATCAGGATGACGATCAGGATCACAAATGCCAGAACATCTTTTAATTGGAAATCGATGCCAAGGGCAGCAGGACCCATAGATTCCACCACACCCAGGAGCATACCACCTACCATGGCGCCAGGCAGATTGCCAATCCCGCCCAGTACAGCGGCAGTGAAGGCTTTCATACCCGGGATAAAACCGGTGAAGTAATATACCAGACCGTTATGAATACCGAACATTACACCTGCAGCGCCAGCCAGGGCACCGCTAAGAATGAAGGTCTGACTGATGGTACGATCCACGTCTACACCCATCAAGGCAGCGGTCTTTTTGTCTAAAGCCACGGAGCGCATGGCACGACCAAGGCGGGTCTTCCTCACAATGGTGTAGAGGAGAATCAACAGACCAATTGACAGTACAAAAGAAAAAACGCCGGTGTAGGGAATTACGACGTTGCTGTTGTTGATCAAGAGCGTCCATCCCGCACCCCGGCGCAAAATATCCGGATTAGTGTAGTTTCGAAGTTGTGGACTGAAAAGAAGCTGGGCAGCGTTTTCCAGGAAAATGGAGGCGCCGATTGCGCTGATGAGCGGAACCAGACGGGGAGCTTTGCGCAAGGGGCGATAAGCTATCTTTTCCAGGAAGTAACCGGATGCTGCAGCAATGAACATACCAATAATAAATGCGATAATGATCGAAACAATAGGTTGTGTATTTAAGAAATTGCTGTCACCAATTTTAATGGCGTTTAGACCTTCAAAAACAAAATAACCGGCAAAAGCGCCTAACATCATCACGTCGCCATGAGCAAAATTGATCATGAATAAGATACCGTAAACCAGAGTGTAGCCAATGGCGATGAGAGCGTAAACGCCGCCTAAAATCAGGCCAGCAATTAACAAACGAGTCCAGGTATCTGGACCGTAAGCGTGTTGTACAACTAGGACAACATAAAGCCTGTAGATCAGAAAGAGAGCAACTAACACACCAAGGACCGGCCGTGTTAGTTTCTGCAACTGACTTCCCAGCTTCTTAAGGTCTGAGGATTTATCTGCAGTCATGGTGGCAATAAATGCCTTTCTTTCGTAGATTTGGTCGGGGAGTGGTGCACTCCCCGACCATATTTTTTTCTAAAACGAGACTTGCAAAGGGGACTTACTGAACTTCAGCGGTAACCCAGGCGCCGTCTTTGACGACAACGAACTGCGGTTTATCGGTGTTGCATTCACCAACTTCGTTGCAGGAGAAGGTGCCAGACAGGCCGACGTAGCTGGTCATGGTGCGAACAGCGGTCATCAAAGCGGTACGAGGAATGTACAGCTTGCCATCAGAACCAACGAAAGCAACAGACTTGATGATAGAAGCCAGGGCGGCGGCAGAGTCATAACCGGCCCAGGTGTACGGAGACAGGGAACCAGCTTCTTTACCGAACTGCTCGAGGTAGGCGGCGTTGAAGGTGGCTTTGGCGTCAGAATCGGGGCTGGCGGGGGCGATGGAGGCATAAGCACCTTCACCGTTGGCGCCGGTGCGGGACAGGAAGTCAGCACCATAGGTACCATCATCACCGAAGAAGATGGCTTTATCGAGGCCAGTCTGTTTCATCTGATTGGCGATGATAGCGCCTTCAGCGGTGTAACCACCGAAGTAAACGGCATCCGGAGAGGTGGAAGCAACAGTGGACAGAACAGCGGTGTAATCGGTCTCACCCGGGGTGATAGCCTGCTCGCTCAGAACCTCGCCACCATCGGCGGTGAACTGTGCAGCTACGATATCAGCCAAACCCTTACCATAATCGGAACCGTCATGGATGAGGGCCAATTTCTTGACAGCAAGGGTGTTGAACAGGTAATCAGCAGCGGCTTTACCCTGATTGACATCAGTGAAAGCGATGCGGTTGAAGACCTTGGAACCCTGGGTGGTCAAAGCGGGATTGGTGGCAGAGGGGGAGAGCATGGGGACGCCGGCTTTTTCATAGATCGGCATGGCAGCGGCGGTGGCACCAGAGAAGATGTGACCGGCGACTGCAACGATGGAGGGATCAGAGACGAACTTGTTGGCAACAGCGGCGCCGCCTTCGGCAGTACCACCATCATCTTCGGCAACGAGTTCGAATTTCCAACCCTGAACATCACCAGCGTCAGCAACGGCAATGGTAGCGCCCTGGGAGATATCGATACCGTAAGAGGCATTGCCACCCGTCATGGGTGCGCCCATACCGATCTTCACGGTCTCGCCAGCGGCGTAGGAAGCGCAACCGAATTCATCGGTGGCACAGACAGCTTCAGGAGCGACGGCGGCTTCGGTAACTTCAGCGGTCGCAGCTTCGGTGGCGGCGGGAGCCTCGGTAGCAGCAGCAGGTGCACAGGCTGCGGCTAACATGGCGATAACCGTCAAAACAAATAATACTTTAGTGGCTTTCTTCATTTCAACTTCTCCTTATTGAGGTACTTACAGAATTTGGAACTGCTTTCTATTACAAGGCGTTTTGCTTATAGATGATTACAGATCTGAACTAAACGGGACCTCCCAATAATAGACTTATCAAAAACAAAAATAAAAAACCACCTTTGTTAGGTGGCTTTTACTTTTCTAAGAAGTTCAGGTCTAAGACCTTTTATTCAAAACCTTTGCCAACCTAACGGGGTAATTTCCTGCTATTCGAAGAATAATAGCGAGGAGCCAAAGCATGATAAAGTAAACTGCGAGGGTGAATATCATCGGTGTGAACCTTATAAGATGAAATATTACAACTTATTGAAATCAATTACAAGTGTTTTCATAATATTTTAAGAAAACTAATGTTTCCGGGATTTATTTGAATCGCTATATAATGAAGAAAGCGAGAGCGAATATGCAAAACAAAAATATATATCCTTTACTGATCCTGGCTCCCATTTCATTTTTACTTCATAACTTTGAAGAATCACTGACCATGGTGAATTTTGTGCAGCAAAATTTGCAGCGCCTGCCCGTCGCCATCCGATGGATTGAAGAGCAGTTGCAACTTACACAGACTTCATTCTTGATCCCAGTCGTGATATTGACCTTACTTCTGGCAGGCTTGAGCCTTCGTCTGCTCTTCCCCAACCCGCCACGCTGGGGTCAATTTGTCTGGTCAGTGGCCATGCTCACATTGTGCGCCAATGCCTTTATCCATATTGCCCAGGCGGTCTGGTTTGGCGGGTATACCCCCGGTGTGCTGACTGCTGTACTGCTACAGTTGCCTATAACGCTATTGTCCGCCCGTGCCAGCATTCGTGCAGGCTGGTTGACCAAGCGGGCTGCCTGGGGTTGGTTCTTCGCCGGCTTTGCGATGGTGGCACTAATTTCTATTGCCGCACTGTTCTTTGGTAAATGGGTCTCGTTGCTTTTCTAGAAAACAAAAACCGGGTTGGATTTTTCTCCAACCCGGCCTGGTTGTTTTTTAGAAAGATTAGGCGATGTATTTGCGAACGATCTCGAGCTGACCAGCGGAGCCGAGCTTGACGTTCTTGGCAGCGATGAACTTGGCGTATTCGGCCATGAAGATCTTGCCAACGGGGCGCAGGTCAAAGTTCTCAGGATGCTCATTGAAGTATTCGCGGTGTACGCGGGTCCAGACCAGACGACCATCGGTATCGATGTTGATCTTGGTCACGCCCAACTTGGCAGCGGGCAAGAACTGATCGGCATCCACACCCTTGGCGCCCTTGAGGTCGCCACCGGCAGCATTGATGCGGGCGACTTCTTCCTGAGGAACAGAGCTGGAGCCGTGCATTACCAGCGGGAAACCGGGCAGGTTCTTCTGGATCTCAGCCAACACATCAAAGTGCAGGCCCTGGGAACCGGAGAATTTGAAGGCGCCGTGGCTGGTGCCGATGGCACAGGCCAGAGAATCGCAGCCAGTGAGTTCAACAAATTTCTTGGCCTGATCAGGATCGGTCAGCTTGGCGTTGGCTTCATCCACTTTCACGTGCTCTTCCACACCACCCAATTGGCCTAATTCAGCTTCAACAACGATACCCTTTTTATGGGCAGCTTCAACAACACGTTTGGTAATCTCAACGTTCTTTTCAAATGGTTCAGCAGAAGCATCGATCATGACAGAGGAGTAGAAACCGCTGTTAATGCAGTCATAGCAAGAGGCTTCATCGCCATGATCCAGATGGACGGCAAAGATCGAGGTGGGGAAGACCTGGTCAGCGCTGCGGATCAACCCTTCGAGCATGATCTTATCGGTATAAGAACGGGCGCCTTTGGAGATCTGGATAATGAAAGGTGCCTGGCTATCGAGGTTACCACGGAACAACCCCATTATTTGCTCGAGGTTATTGATGTTGTAAGCCCCAATTGCATACTTACCATAAGCTGCTTCAAATAATTTCTTGGTTGTAACAATCATGGCGTTCTCCTTATATTTTTATCTCCCCATGTGGGGAGGAATGGTCTAGACCAATTCATACTAATTATACTCTGGATGAACGGAGAGTGGAAATTTTTTCAGTTGATAAGAAGAGGAGATAGCAATAATTCACCCGTAGGAGCACGGCGTGCTGTGCCCAACCATGGCCTCATTCCCACACAAAGAAAAGTCACAAGGATGCCAGGTAGGGGCATAGCGTCGCTACGCCCCTACCTGGGTCAACACTCAATTCCAGGAGAAAATGCACCCGATCCGCAATAGAGGCTCGATATATCGTGCCACAACCAGGTGAACAACTTACACGCCAATAAAAAGCCTGCTTTCCATCCGTGCCCATTCACGCAAAAATGTGTTTTCCTAATGGATATTACTAATCAACACGGTAGAGGCGTATGGCTATACGCCTCTACCAATGCCAACGTTCTATTCCCATCATACAAATTCTTTTGAAACGCGTAGGGTCACGGCGCGCCGTGACCCTACTAATCCAATCAATTATTTAGAAGAGATAACTTCTGTCTTTGCCAGGTCTTACTTTATTTCCTGCCGCTGGGTTTTCGGCATCCAGACCCACATCAGAACGGCGGCTACAAGGGCTAACCCGCCGCCGAAGAGGAACGGCGCTGATGGGCCAAACCCCTGCCATGTGCCTACGCCCTGCCATAAAATACCAGCAATGAGCGAGGCCGGAAAGGCCAACAGACCGACGACTGCGTTATAGGTGCCATAGGCGGTGCCGCGCAGATTGGCCGGTACCAGGTCAGCCACCAGAGCATTGGCGGAGCCATAGGCCATGCCATAATACAGGCCGTAGATCACATACAACACCCAGATGTGCCAGCCCTGCTGTGCAAAAGCAAAACCCAGGTAAATGGCTGCATAGACCACCCAGCCCCAGATGATGAGTCTGCGCCGGCCGATGCGGTCAGAGAGCGAGCCAGCAGGTGTGCTGATGAGGGTATAGACCAGGTTGAAGACCACCAGCATCAACAAAATGCCCAACACAGAGAGCCCCAAATTCTGGGCACGCAGCACCAGGAAGGCATCCGAGCTGTTGCCCAGGGTGAAGATACTTACAATGACCAGATAGATGGCAAAGGGCTTGCCCATGCTCTTGATTGAGAATTTGGGCAAGTCGCGCTTACCCTCTACCTTGACGTCTTGTGCGCCGATGATGAGGGAAAGCACGGCCAGGAAAGCCGGCACCAGGCTGATGAGTACAATGGTCTGGAAGGTAGGCCGCGTCAGATCAATATTGGCACGCTGACCCAGCCACACCACCACGGCGGCGATGATGAGCCCGATCATGGCCCCGGCGGTATCCATGGCGCGGTGAAAACCAAAGGCCAGCCCGCGCATATCGGCACGCACAGAATCAGCCACCAGTGCATCTCGCGGGGCAGTGCGGACGCCCTTCCCCACCCTGTCTGCCCAGCGCACACCAGCGATCATGCCCCAACTGTCGGCAAAATAAAAGAAGGGTTTGCACAATGCGGAAAGGCCATACCCTAATACTGCCAACCACTTGCGCCCGCCCACTTTGTCGGAAAGCCAGCCGGAGAACAGCTTGAGCACGCTGGCCGTAGCCTCAGCAACCCCTTCGATGAGGCCGATGATGTTGGTCTTCACCCCCAGTACATTGGACAAAAAAAGCGGGACGATGTTGATCACCATCTCGCTTGAAATATCCATGAACAGGCTGGTGAACCCCACCGCCCACACGTTTCGCGGCAGATCTTTGATGGTGGCGCGTTTTGGCTCGATACTCTTCTCTGGTTCTTCCATTTAATAAATCCTCAACTTTAAGGGAATTTGTGCTCGATCTCAGCTTTGATCCAGCTTACCCGGGTCAAAGCGCATTTTGTGTTCGTGGTCAGGATCTTCTTGCTTATACACTGCATCGGTGAAGGTTTGAAACTCCTCACGGCATTTTTGCAGCCACCCAGCGGTCTCAACAGCCGGAGCGCCTGGTTCAAAATCGCGTTTCTGCACCTTGAGGTACCAGTTCTCCAGCTTGGTCAGGTCCTGTTCGTTCTCTTCCAGCTCGGCAAAACTGAAATTCTGACGCGCCGTTTCTTTTTCAAGCTCACGGATGAAATCGGCGCATTGTTCTTTGATCTCGGCGTACTCTTCAGCGCGGTCCTGCCTGAAGCGCTCCAGAATGTCGGCTTCGGTGGCATCATCAATGGCATTGGAAAGGAAGGTCTTGCTGCTGCCCCCCTGCCCGCGCACATAGTCGGTCATTTCGGTAATAATCTTAAGGGAGGGCTCTGAGTACGGCAGCAGCCAAAGTCCGTTATCCAACCCCAGTGATCCTTCTGAGCGCATGCGCCGCCACACAGTGACACGTGGGCTGGATGGTGTGGCCGGTAATTGAGGGCAAAACAAGATCCATTTGTAATCCATCAGATATCCTTTGTAACACTTGTTACATTATACTCTTATTGTCACTAAATTGCAATAAGTGTTACAAATAAAAAAAGCTCCCTCCTCTTTTCAGATGAGGGAGCTCGTAAGCCTTCGTCTAGGCTGTGAAGGTCAGTCCGTCGGCGCCATGATCTACATGGATGGTGTCGCCGGGGTGAAAATCACCAGCGAGGAGCTTCATGGCCAGCGGGTCTTGCAGCTCGCGTTGGATGGCACGTTTCAGCGGTCGTGCGCCAAAATCAGCATCGTAGCCCACATCAGCCAGGTAGGCGCGAGCGGATTCATTGACTTCCAGTTTATAGCCGCGCTCTTCGAGCAACTTCTCCACACGCCGGAGTTGGATGCCCACAATGTAGCTCAACTGGTCCTTGGCGAGCGGGTGGAAAATAATGATCTCATCAATCCGATTCAGGAACTCCGGTTTAAAGTTGTCTTGCAGCGAGTGCACCACTTGCTCACGGGTAACTTTTTTCTCACCCAGCCACAGGCTGCTGCCCAGATTGCTGGTCATGATGACGAGTGTGTTCCGGAAGTCCACAGTGCGCCCCTGACCATCGGTCAGGCGACCGTCATCCAGCAGTTGCAGGAGGACGTTAAAGACCTCAGGATGCGCCTTTTCGATCTCGTCAAAGAGCACCACCGAGTACGGGTGGCGGCGTACGGCTTCAGTAAGCTGACCGCCTTCTTCGTAGCCCACGTAACCCGGAGGGGCGCCGATGAGACGGGCCACGGTGTGCTTTTCCTGGTACTCGCTCATATCAATGCGGATCATGGCATGTTCATCATCAAAGAGGAACTCAGCCAGGGCACGCGCCAGCTCGGTCTTGCCCACACCGGTGGGTCCTATGAAGATAAAGGATCCGATTGGCCGGTTGGGGTCTTGCAAGCCAGCGCGAGCCCGGCGGATAGCGTTGGAGACGGCAACCAGCGCGTCTTCCTGCCCCACCACACGCTGGCGCAGGCGTTCTTCCAGGTGTAAAAGTTTCTGCACCTCGCCTTCCAGGAGCCTCTCCACCGGGATATGCGTCCATCTGGCCACAATACCGGCAATCTCTTCAGCATCCACTTCTTCTTTGAGAAGAGCACCCTCTTTTTGCAGTTGCTGCAGCTTCTTTTCTGCGGCTTCCCGTTTTTCCTGCATATCACGCAGGGTACCATAACGCAGCCGGGCCGCTTTCTCCAGGTCGTTGTGTCGCTCGGCCTCTTCCATTTCATGGCCGGTCTGCTCGGCTTGTTCTTTGATCTTCTGCAGATCAGTGATGGCCGATTTTTCAGTTTGCCAGCGGGCGGTGAGTTGAGTGGAATGTTCACGCAGGTTGGCCAGTTCCCCTTCGATCTTCTTAAGGCGTTCAGCTGAGGCTTTGTCTTTCTCCTTTTGCAACGCCTGGCGCTCGATCTCCAGTTGCATGATCTGACGGTCCACTTCATCCAGGGCTTGCGGCTTGGAATCGATCTCGGTACGCAGACGGGCAGCCGCTTCATCGATCAGGTCAATTGCCTTGTCCGGCAAGCGACGGTCGGTGATGTAGCGGTTCGAGAGCGTGGCAGCAGCGATGACAGCGCCATCGGTAATACGCACGCCGTGATGCACCTCGTAGCGCTCCTTAAGACCGCGCAAGATGCTGATGGTGTCTTCCACACTGGGTTCGCCTACCAGCACAGGCTGGAAACGGCGTTCAAGCGCGGGGTCTTTTTCGATGTACTTGTGATACTCGTCAATGGTGGTGGCGCCAATCATGTGCAGTTCGCCGCGGGCTAGCATGGGTTTGAGCATGTTGCCGGCGTCCATGGAACCTTCGGCAGCCCCTGCCCCAACCACAGTGTGCATCTCATCAATGAACAAGATCACTTCGCCTTCAGCCGATTGCACTTCTTTGAGCACGGCTTTGAGGCGTTCTTCAAATTCTCCGCGGTACTTGGCCCCTGCTACCAGGGCCCCCATATCCAGCACGATGAGTCGTTTGTTTTTCAGGCTTTCGGGCACATCCCCTTTGACGATACGTTGCGCCAGCCCCTCTACGATGGCCGTCTTTCCCACGCCCGGGTCGCCGATGAGAGCCGGATTGTTTTTACTGCGTCGCGAGAGGATCTGGACCACGCGGCGGATTTCTTCGTCACGGCCGATGACCGGGTCCAACTTGCCCTGACGGGCAGCAGCGGTGAGATCGCGGCCATATTTCTCCAGGGCCTGATAGGTATCTTCCGGGTTCTGGCTGGTCACACGCTGATTGCCACGTACCTCGGTGAGGGTTTTTAATATCGCATCTTTGGTCAGCCCATATTGGGCCAAGCGCTTGCCCAGGCTGCTCTCTGTGAGCGCCAGTAATAAGTGTTCTGTTGAAACGTACTCATCCTGCATGCCTTTGGCATAGCGTTCTGCACCTTGCAGAACATCCATGGCCGGTCTCGAAAGACCTGCCTCGGCGCTGTTGTAGCCTTCAATGCGCGGCAGTTTCTCGATCTCTTTTACAATATCTGCACGCAAGCCTTCGGTGCTACCGGAGAGCTTGCGGACGATGGCGGGTACCACCCCCTCTTCCTGCTGGATGAGGGCCAGCAACAGGTGCAGCGGCTCAATGCTTTGTTGGTGGTTGTCCTGAGCGATCTGCTGAGATTGCACCAGGGCTTCCTGTGCTTTTTGTGTGTATTTTTCCAAATTCATAGTTCACCTCTTGTTACCGGGTTATTTCACTCTCATCATAGTCCGACCATGTACAAGTTTTATTAAGCTTTTGTCAGAGTCTCGTCTACAAACGGCCAAAATCGGACGAAAGGCTCTGAATTTTTGATATACTAAAATCACTATGGCAGAGATAAAGTTTGAGATCGTAAAAACCCTGGGTGTACTGGCCACCAGCGAAAAAGGTTGGACCAAAGAGCTCAACCTGGTCAGTTGGAATGACCGTCCGGCAAAATTTGACCTGCGCGAATGGAGCCCGGATCATACTGTGATGAGCAAGGGCGTCACCCTCAGCGCTGAAGAGATGAAAACCCTCAAGGAACTGCTTACCGAACTTGACCTTTAGGCTATTGTTCTAAAAATAACCCATGAATTTTAGGAAAAAGAAGAGATTATTAATATGGAATCTGCCCAAATGAATCGCGTTCTGGAATTTCAACAAGACGAAATGACCGGCCACAAACTTTACGCCGAACTGGCAAAACTCATCAAGGACCCCCACAATGCCGAAGTCGTCCGCGATATGTCGGCCACCGAAATGCGTCATTATCAGTTCTGGAAGAAGATCAGCGGCAAGGAAGTTTCTGAAAACAAATTTAAAGTCTTCTTTGCTGTGCTGGCTGCCCGCCTCCTGGGCCTAACCTTCACCATCAAATTCCTCGAAAAGAACGAAGTGGCCGGTGCCAAAGAGTACGCTGAATTCGATTCAGTGGTCCCAGGCGCTGCCAAAATGGGAAAAGACGAAGAAGAGCACGAAGCCTCTCTGGCTTCCATGATCGAAGAAGAATTCCTCTCCTACGTCGGCGCCATCGTTCTTGGCTTGAATGACGCCCTGGTGGAACTGACGGGTACTCTGGCCGGTCTGACCCTGGCTCTGCAAAATGGCAAATTGGTTGCAATCAGCGGGCTTATCACCGGTATCGCTGCTGCCTTCTCTATGGCGGCCTCTTCCTTCCTGGCCTCCCGCGCCGATAATGACCCCAAGGCTGTGCGCTCGGCGCTGTACACCGGCCTTGCCTATATTGTCACCGTTGTTCTGCTCATTCTGCCCTACCTGCTCATTCCGCAAACAGGTGCTGGCATCTACCTTAGCCTGGGAGTCACCCTTTTGATCGCGGTGCTCATCATCTTTGGCTTTAACTTCTATGTCTCAGTGGCTAAAGACCTGCCTTTCAAGCAGCGTTTCTGGGAAATGTTCGCCATTAGCATGGGCGTAGCCGCCTTCTCGTTCCTGGTCGGTTTGTTAGTACGTACGATTTTTGGCATTGATATATAATTTTTGATCCTGCCTGAAACGGCGTATCCAGCGTGATACGCCGTTTTTATTCCCAGTATAATTGGAGTATCTTTAATCAGGAGTCACAATTGCGAAAAACCATCGACATGCAAAAATTCCTCTTTTTCGCCAGTATCTTGCTGGCCGTAGGATTCGTCATCCGCTTTGCCGCTGACCTTTATCTCATCTCCATCGGGCAAAACTCAGCCCCCGCCTGGCTCTTCCTCATTGTACGTGCCATTGTTTTCCTGGTGCCGGCTGCCATCTGTTTTGTTGTTTCTAGGGTCTTAAAAAGGAAAGCGGAAACTCCAAAAGAAAATAATTGATCTGAAAACGAATTTTTGTTTGCCAAAGCATCTCAAAAGGAATTCAGGGAGGACAGATGGCTTACATCTATTTAGTCCGACATGGCCAGACAGATTTCATTGGAAAGATTTTATGCGGTAATCTGCCAGGAATCCATTTAAATGACCTGGGCAAGAAACAAGCCCAGGCTTCTGCGAATTATTTAAGTAAACTCCCCATTAAAGCGATTTACAGCAGCCCAATGGAAAGAGCCCGTGAGACAGCCTCTGCTTTAGCTCAAATCTCAAGTGCAAAAATAAACGTTCAGGAGTTCTTAAGAGAGGTCAATTTTGGTGATTTCCAGGGAAAAGAGTCCGATTTTCTACTCGCACATCCTGTCTGGCAAACCTTCATAAAGACTCCTGTAGAGGTAACCTTCCCCGGAGGAGAATCTGTTATAAATGCTCAAAAGCGCATCAGTGAAGGGCTGGATGCGCTTTCACTTCAGTATCAGGAAGAAGATGAAATTGTGTGTTATGCACATTGTGAAATTCTGCTACTTGCGGTGTCTGCCTGCTTAAACCTTTCGGTTAACTATATGCACCGATTAACCATCCATCCTGCAAGCGTCACATTGGTTGAGTGGACTCAAGAACAAAAAGCATTGCATCTTTTGAATTATCAACCCTGACATTTAAAAACATATTGGGCACGGATAACCGTGCCCAATAAATTTGTTCAATTCCTTTAACCGGCTTTTTTTACCGGGAACTGGATCTCGGTGATGGTATTGGGGTCGTCCTGCACCCCGGCCACGGCCTCGTGCAGATACACCTCTCGGCATGGGCCGATGACCTCATAGCCATTCTCGTCCACCCACTTCAAAATGGCAGCATACGCCTGGCTGAGGGTCTGGAACGGGCCGTGATGGACAGTACAAGCCATCTGCGCCACTGCCGGCTATTGGGTGACCTTCACATTGCCTGCTTCAGTCAGCTCAGCCGAGATCGGCTCAGCTACTTCAATATCCCAATCAAATTCTTTGGTTTCCTTGTCGTGATAGAGCGAAAAACACGGTCCCACTGGTTTGACGTGGTTGCGGCCCAATGTCGCACCCAGTTCCTCCCACATGGATCCTTGTTCCGAAGGCAAGCGAACAACGCCTCGCACTGAGGCGATACGGATAGGCTCAACAGCTTTCATAACTACTGCATATTCAGACATGTTATCCTCCAGGTCGATCTGATGTAACAGTGAAGCCACGCGCTGCAAGCGTTCTTCCTCGTCTCTCACATTTTGTCTGATCTCAGCCTGCCGCAACAGTAGCATGCCGTGGATCTGCTGGGGGGTCAATCCTTCGTCAAGGAAGCGCGCGATTTCCTCCAGGTGAAAGCCCAGATCGCGCAAAGCCAGAATGCGGTGCAAACGAGGGAGCTGGTTGTACTCATAGTAGCGGTAACCCGTAAAATGGTCCACCTCCACAGGGCGCAACAAGCCCATTTCATCATAGTAGCGCAGGGTCTTCACCGTTACGCGGCTCAATTTAGAGAAGTCTCCGATCCGGATCATCAGGCTGCCTCCATGCTCCTTTTATACACCCTCCAGCAACTGGAGAGTCAAGGGGAAATTCAATCAGATACAGAAAGAGGCACAAACCTGTGCCTCAATTCATCACCTTTGGTATTTCTACTTTATCAATAGAAAGAATTCGTGTAATTACTGGATGGTCTTGATCTTTTCCGCCATCGCTCGTGCCCGCCGCTCGGCACTGCCGGTATAGCCGGTCACATCAAACAACGCTTCAAGCGCGGATTCACTCACCCAGCGGGTGACGCGTTCATCGGCGGCGGCAAGAGATTGCAGCGGATTGGGCTGGCCCTGCTGAACGCTCGTCCAGGCGGTGAGGCTGAGCTGACGCAGCACTTCGTGAAGCTCCTGGCGGTCGGCGCCGGCTTTGACGGCAGCCATCAGCACACGTTCGATTGCTGAAAAGGGTCCAAACTGGGCCAGGGTTCGTTCAATAGCAGCTTCTTTGACCTGCAAGCCCTGCAAGATGCGCGTGAGGGTAAGCAGAATTTCATCCAGCGCCAGAAAAGTTTCGGGGAAGAGTGTGCGGCGGTTGGCGCTGTCATCCAGGGTGCGTTCCAAAAGGGAATGGGCATAATTGTTCCAGGCGGTGACCGGCGCAGTGGCCAGCACACGGGCCAGACTGTCGATCTTCTCAGCGTCCACCGGGTTGCGTTTGAAGGGCATGGCAGAAGAGCCCACCTGGTCTGCGCCGAACGGCTCAGCCAGCTCCCCGATGGTCTCGGATTGCAGCAGGCGCAGATCGAATGCAAATTTGTAGGCAGTGGCACCCAGCCCAGAAAGACCGGCTAACAGGGTGTAGTCTTGCTTGCGCGGATAGGTTTGGGTGGCCACTTCAAAGAAGGGCAGATCCAACAGCTTGCTCAGGTTCTCTTCCAGCCGGGCAGCTCCCTCAGCGCCGTAGAGCATTTCATAAGAGGCGGCGTTGCCTACTGCTCCTTTAAACCCTTTGCCCTGCAAATCCTTGCGCAGTGCTGATAAGGTTTCGTAGTCAGCCAATAAATCCTGACCAAAGCCCGCCAGGCGATACCCCAGGGTGGTGGGTTCGGCCGGTTGCAGATGGGTAAAAGCCATCACGGGCAGCGCGGCCGTCTGGTCAATTTTCTCAGCGGTGACCTGCAAAAGTTTGCGCAGACGCAGCAGGATCAGATCCAGCGACTGGGCGATCTGCAGGACTTCGGCATTGTCTTTGATGTCCATGGAGGTGGCGCCCAGGTGCAGCACCCCGCCCGCTGAGGGACACTGGGAGGCATACACTTTTAGTTCAGCCATCAGGTCGTGATGGTTGCGAGCTTCCACGGCGAGAGCCTGCTCCATGTCAATATCAGCGGCATGGGCTTTGAGTTCTTCCACCTGGGCGGGAGTGACCAGATCAAATTCCACCTGGGCTTGCGCCAACGCTACCCACAGGCGGCGCCAGATGCGGCGCTTGTTGACCTCACCCCACAGGGAACGCATTTCTACGGACCCGTAACGCCAGCTGAAAGGACTCTGATAGCTCTCAAAGTTGCTCATGGCACTACCTCAAGATCATGGCGGAACGTTCCGGGCCGACCGAGATGGTCTTGATGGTCAGACCTGTGGCACGTTCCAAATATTCCACATAGGCACGGGCATTGGCGGGCAGGTCCTGCCAGGTGCGGCAGGCTCGCAGGGGTTCGCTCCAACCCGGCAGGGTTTCATAGATCGGGGTACAGGTTTCCAGCAGGCGGGCATCCCCAGAAAAATCCAGCGAGGTGATGCGCTTGCCGGCACGTTCGTACGCCACGCATACCTGGATCTGCTCCAGGCCGGAAAGGACATCCAATTTGGTCAGGAAGAGTTCGGTAAAACCGTTCACTTCCTGGGCATAGTTGAGCAATACCAGGTCCAGCCAGCCCACCCGGCGCGGACGGCCGGTGGTGGTGCCGTATTCATCCCAGGGGTTGGAACCACTGCCGCGCAGGAATTTGGCAATCTCGCCATCTTGTTCGGTAGGGAACGGGCCAGAGCCCACACGGGTCTGGAAAGCCTTGGTGACCCCCACCACGTTGCGCACGGGCTGAAGGCCAAGCCCCAACCCGCCGAAGATACCGGTCGCCGTGGTGCAGGAGCTGGTGACGAACGGATAGGTCCCCTGCTCTACATCCAGCAGGGTCCCCTGTGCGCCTTCTGCCAGAACGGTCTGGCCTGCTTTGAGGGCCGCCTGGACGCTGGGGCCAATACGGCGAATGTAGGGTTTCAAAAGCTCGGTTTTGGCCAGATATTCGGCCACGGATGCATCTAAATCCAGAGCAGGCTGGTTGTACAGCGCAGTGAGCATACGGTTCACCTGGGTAAAGTGGTCGCGCACACGGGCAGCGAACAGCTCCGGTTCCAGGATCTCGCCTACGCGCAATCCACGGCGGGCAGCTTTATCCACATAGGCGGGGCCAATGCCGCGGCCGGTGGTGCCGATCATGGCTTTGCCAAGGGCGGCATCTTGCGCCCGATCCAGGGCACGGTGGCCAGGGGTGATGAGCTGTGCAGCATCAGAGATCCACAGGCGCGCCGGGTTGATCTCCACGCCGCCGTCTCTGAGCATGTCTATTTCTTCAATTAAAGTGATGGGGTTGAGTACTACGCCGCTGCCGAGCACCCCCACCGTCTGCGGGTGGATGATGCCAGAGGGAATAAGGTGCAGTTTGTAGATCTTTTCGCCTACCGTTACGGTATGGCCGGCATTATCACCGCCGTTGTAGCGGGCGACAATAGCTGAGTTTTCTGAGAGCAGGTCCACTACCCTGCCTTTGCCTTCATCTCCCCACTGGGTTCCGATCACGATATCTAAAGGCATAAGATCACTCCTCTTGTTTTTTCAGATCGATGCTGGCGATGTAGGGCAGGTTACGGCCTTTTTCATCATAGTCCAGCCCATAACCCACCACAAAGTAATCGGGGATGCTAAAACCAAGATAATCAATATTTACGTCCACTTTGTGACGGTCAGGTTTATCGAGCAGAGCACAGGTCTTCAGGCTCTTGGGCTCGCGGTCGAGCAGCAATTTGCGCACGGTACGGATGGTGTAGCCAGAATCAACGATATCGTCAATGAGGATGACATCCCAGCCGCGAATGTTGGTTTTATGGTCAGAATCGATGCGTACAAAACCGGTGGATTCAGATTTGCTGTAAGAGGAAACCGACATAAAGTCCATGGTAATGGGGCGATGGATCTTGCGCATCAGATCAGTAAGGAACACTACACTGCCGCGAAGCAGCCCCAGCAGGAGCAGCTTTTCGGAATCCTGGTAATCATGAGTGATCATCTCTCCCAGGGCTGTGACACGCGTTTCAATGTCGGCCTGAGAGAAAATGACGCGATCAATAAAATCATACGGGAAGTGATTTTGATTCTCCATCCGGTTGTCTTCCAATCTTTTGTTAAATTGTGAGCATTATGGAAATGTCAATGACCAACCGTTGATTTTACCAGTTTTATGGTTTTCGCAACAAAATTTAATATTCTCCAAACAATATCCGATTAGAAAACCGGTTGTTGCAACCTTTTTCAGAAGAATGCGTATTTTATTTGAAAGGAATACACCATGAAAGCAGTCATTCTTTATGATTCTTATTTTGGAAACACCGAAAAGATCGCCCAGACAGTTGCCGGGGTTCTCGCCAAAAAGTGCGAAGTTCGAGTTGTGCGCGCAGATGCCTTCCAGACTGATCAATTGAGCGGCGTGGATTTGCTTGTTTTGGGCTCCCCCACCCGGGCATTTTCACCTTCAGAGGCCACCAAGGCATTCCTGAAAACATTGAAACGCGGCAGTCTGAATGGCGTCAAAGCCGCCGCATTTGATACCCGTGTGGATGTGCAAAAGATCGACAACAAATTCTTAAAATTTATGGCCAAGACTTTTGGGTATGCCTACCCTTCCATGCAAAACAGCCTCAAGAAGCTTGGTGCTGAGATCACTGCCGAAGGTAAGGGTTTCTATGTACTTGAAAGCGAAGGACCCCTGCAAGACGGCGAATTGGAAAAAGCGGCTGTCTGGGCAGAGACTCTGTTATAAAAATATTCCAGGCTGGGAGAGCAACTCTCCCAGCCTGTTTTTTTTTACCAGTTATGTTGTCGGGCTTCCTCACGATACTTACAGAACCCACATTTTTCCCCAGGCGGCGGAGGCTGCGGCGCACTCAATACCTGCATCACTCCCTGGATAAACCCTAAAAACTTTTCCTCATTCTTGGGTACTTCCATCCAGGTCACCTCACCGGCGTAGCGGATGCGTCCGCGCTCGTCACGGTCAATATCAATGGGTTCCACGCACAACAATCCCAGGCGTGTGATCGGGGCAAGCGCCAACTTGCCTGGAGCGGCGTGCTCCAGAGCATAGGCATACGCGCTGAGCTGCCGGCCGTAGAACTCCACATGATGCGGGTTGGGCTGCGAAGTCTTGAAATCGATGACTGCAAACCCGCCATCGTCAAATTCCACCACTGAGTCAAACTTACCTGCGATGTAACAAGAAGATAACCCTTCTGTCTGGATGGGGGTGGATTGCACCCAGTTTCCACCAAAGACCACCTTGCCGGGGGGCAATGCGGGAAGTACTTCTGCGGTGGTCTTGTTCTCGAACATACGCTTCATCAATAGGTCAATACTGCTGAAGATCTTGGGGAATGCCATGGCCGGACGGGAGATCCCCATTGCCACTTTCAAATAAAAGCAGCGTGGGCATTCATCCCATAAAAAAGTGAGATCTGAGGGGCTGAGTTTGAATGAGGTCATCATTTTTCCTTGATTATTCAACATATTGATTATACAAAAGTCCACTGCAATAGATTGAACCAATTGCCAGATTGCCCGGTTATAATAACAACATTTCATTTCACCATTATTCTATGCTGGTCGGTGTTTACTGGTTTTTATTATCTGACATTGGTTGTTTCAAATAAATGCGATATGATTGAGAACTAAATCGCTTTTCGCAACTAATAAAACAAAATGACAGATGAAGCACAGCACGACCGATTGATCGTCAAACCACGGTATGCGATCACCATTGCCATACTGTTGTTTTGTATTCTCATTTTCCTCTTGCAGATCACTAAAGGCACGCAGACAGCAGTGATCATTTCAGACCTGCTCTCTCCGCTCTTAAATTGTGTTGCGGCAATTTTGTTGCTAAAGGCAGCCAGGTCCAGTAAACGTATCTCGAACAAGGTTGCCAAAGCCTGGTCATTCTTTGCGGCAGCTTTGTTTTCCTTTGCGGCTGGGGATCTGCTGTGGGGATTTACTGAAATCGTTTTAAAGAAAGACCCCTTCCCTTCCACTGCAGATTTTGGATACATCGTTTTTTATATACTTTTCCTCATCGGCACTGCGATAATTAGCTTCAGAGCCTATAACAAACTAGAATGGTTGAAACATTTGCTCGACCTGGGGATAATCGCCATCGCCACGGGGATTGGCTTTTTGAATTTCATCATTCAACCTCTCTCTACTTCGTTGGCCCAGGAGACTTTTCAACTACGCTTCTTTTCCCTTCTTTACCCCGTTTTTGACCTGATCTTGATCACTGCCATATTCTGGTTGATCAATAGTGACCTGCGTAGCTATGTGAGGCTGCCAATCTTGTTTTTGGTACTTGGAGCCACCACCCTCATCATCACAGATACGCTGTTCAGTTACCAGGTGATGGATAGGTCCTATGTCTCCGGTCAATTTGTAGATATTGGCTGGCTGGCCAGCACGATCTTTTTCGCCCTGGCCGGCTATTTTGAGTCGCTGGCTGTCCTTGTGAATGAAGGAAAAATGAACACAGAACTAAACCTGGGGCTGCAACCTTACCCCTGGCAGCGGTATTTTAATTACATTCCCTACCTCTGGCTGATCTTCGCTTTTTCTCTCTTGAACCCGGTTTTTAAACCCATGATCCATATGGATATAAAGTGGATCTATATTGGGGTTACGGTCATCGGCATACTGGTGGTCACTCGTCAGGTTGTAACGCTGGAAGAGAACCGCTGGCTCAACAAAAGGCTTGAGACTCTTATGGGGCATTTGCAAAAACAAGCACAATTTTTAGAAGAAACCAACAAAGAGTTAAAGTCTGAGATCGTGGTCAGGCAGAAGATCGAAGAAAAGTTGTCTTATGAAGCCCTGCATGACCCGCTCACCAACCTGCCCAACCGCGCCCTGTTTTCTGACCGGCTGGAACAGGCGATTGCGAATTCAAAGGCAAATGATGAGGTGGCTTATTCCGTCCTGTTCCTGGACATTGACCAGTTCAAAGCCATCAACGACAGCATGGGGCATGCCGTTGGTGATGATTTGCTCGTGGTTATCGCTCAACGCCTGAAGGAAAGTCTGCGCATCAGTGATACTGCCGCCCGCCTGGGCGGAGATGAGTTTGTGATCTTGCTGGAAAATACCCCCAGAACTTTACGCGAAGAAACCATCTCCTTCATTGTCAACCGCATTCAAGATGAAGTGCAGCGTCAGGTAGATTTGAAGGGACAGGCCATCTTCTTTACAACCAGTATCGGCATTGTGCTGGATGTGACCGAATACGAAAATGCTTCTGATGTTTTGCGTGACGCTGATATTGCCATGTACCGTGCCAAAGCGCTTGGCAAGGACCGCTACGAGATCTTCCATGAAGGGCTTCACCCTCAAGCCTATAACAAAAACGAGATCGCCGAAGGTTTGCGCTTTGCCCTGGAAAACCATGAATTTGAGCTTCTTTATCAGCCTATCATTGCCTTAAATACATATGACCTGATCGGTTTTGAATCGTTCATCCGTTGGAACAATCCCACTTTTGGTGCTTTACTGCCCAACGATTTTATCGCCACTGCCGAAGAGACTGAGCTCATCCTGCCTATCGGTCAATGGGTGATGCAGGAAAGCTGCAAGCAGATAAAATCCTGGCAGGAGAAACACACCTCCCACAAAGATCTGACAGTTCAGGTGAATATCTCTGGCAAACAGTTTGCGCAACCAGATTTCGCCAAGCAGATCGAAAAAGCGTTGGATGATTCAGGACTGAGTGCCAAACACTTGAAGCTGGAGATCACCGAAGGGGTGCTCATCGAAAACTTTATGACCAACCGTGACAAGTTCCAATTACTCAGTGAGCTTGGAGTGCAGATCGAAATCGATAACTTTGGTACGGGTTTCTCTTCGCTGGCGTACATCCAGAATTTTCCCATTCAGATCATTAAGATCGACCGCTCCTTTGTTAAAGATGTGGCCAAAAAGACCAAGGTCACCGAATTGGTACGCGCCATAATTTCCATGGCCCACGATCTGGGCATGGAAACGGTTGCCGAAGGTATTGAAACACTTGAGCAGCTTAAAATCTTGAAAAAGTTGAGCTGTGATTTTGGTCAGGGATTCCTGATCTCAGATCCGCTGTCAATTTCTATGGCGGGCGCCTTGCTGGAGGGGTCAACGCGCCTCTTCCCCAAAATTATGGGCACTGAAGACGAGTAACAGAGACATCCGTAGATCTTCAAGATAGAGCGAACTAAAAAGCCGTCAGTGAATACTGACGGCTCATGTTTTATGTTTTTATAAGAAGAATGCGGGAACCCAGAACTTGCCAACGCCCACCAATGAAAGTGCAAGTGAAGCAGTGAAAAGTGCAATGCCAAAGATGATGAGCACGCGGTCGCGCTTACGGTAGGTGAGCTTCTCCAACCAGGTGCGCGGCCCCACGCCGAAGGCACGCAGATCCATGGCGTCAATGATATCTTCACTGCCGGCAATGGCGTGGATGGTGACCGGCACAATGAGCGGCGCCAGCTTCTTTACCTGAGCAAAGAGTCCGCCATTGAGCTTTTCTACCTCATAGCCCCGCGCTTTTTGAGCGTCCATGGTCAGGCTAAAATCGCGCCCAAAGGTGGGAATAAAGCGCATGGTCAGGTCCATGCCGTAAGCAATCTTATCTGGCAGCCCCAACCCACGGAAGGTAATGCCGTAGTGAGCCGGGTTAAGCGAATACGGGATGAGGATGGTCATGCTGGCAATGGAAAAGACGCGCACCAGCATACTGAGGGCATACATGGCTTTCTCAGCGGTGATGTTGAGGACGGGCGTCCAACCTAAAATACTGAAAGAAGCAGTGAATTTAGCCCAGGAATGTTCGGTGGTGTACAGCTCCATGCCGCCGCGCCCGGTTAAAAAAGTAAGCAAAGAGAAGAAGAGGATAAAGCCCATAATGAACAGCCAGGCTTTGGCCATCTCATGCCAGCGAATACCCGAAGTGAAAATGGAAAATATTGCGATCAGAAAGAAAAAGGAAAGATAGCGGAAATCCCAAAAACACAGCGTGGAGCCAAGAAAGCATAAAAAGAAGATGATCCACGCTCGCGGATCAAAACTTTGTAGCAGGGAATCACGTTTTCGGTAGCGCCAGGCAACAAGCATAAGGGGACCTCAAGGATGGGCGGACGGCGAACCATCCGCCCATCAATAATTTTGAATTAGCGACCGGTCTGTTTACGAACGGCAGCGTATGCACCCACCAGGATGGGCACGAGGATTGCAGCGAAGATCAGGTTGGGGCCGGCAGCGGGCAGGAATTCACCTACCAAAGCGACCACTGGGGAATAACCATTGATCCAGATATCACTGATGGCAGCGAAGCCGATGCCCAGAATATTGCCGAGCATGCTCCAGGTGACCGCGGCGGCGACGTCGATGTTCTTGCCAAAGCCAAACCGAACCAGCAGGACAACCGCGAAACCAATGACGAGGGAAAGACCGGCAAACAGAGAGATCTTGGCATCGCCAAAGATGTTGTTGGCCACATCATAGAACTGAGCGTTGGCAGTATCCGGCTTGGCCAGATAAAGGGCGGTTACAGCAGCAGCCAGAACACCACTGACGATCAGAACCAGGTTGATGCTCTTCTTCTTGTCAGCGAAGAGCCAGGCCAGACCGGCGACGAAACCGACCAGACCGTTACCAATGGACCACTGCGGGGAGAGGCCAAAGCCGGTAAGCGCATCACCGAACATGTTACCCACTGCGCCAGTGAAGAAACCCACCACAGGGCCAAATGCATAGCCAAAGAACATGGGGATGGCAATGGCAGGGCGCAGGGCAACCTGGCTAACGGAAGGTACCACGAACACGGTTCCATTAAATAGGTAGGAGAAGATGGCGAACAAAGCTGCACCGATGGCCATGTAGACCACCTGGCGAGTTCCAACTTCCCACATCTTGTGATTCTTCGTGAGCAGATAGACCACGAACACGACCAACATGCCAACGCCAACGAATGCGAAGCGCAGCAAAGCGGTCTGATCCAGGTCGAGGCTGGGGTTGATGGTGCGACCAATCAGCCAGACGCCCAGGAAGAAGGCCAATACGGCCAAAAGCGACAAAACAACTGAAACGATTTTCTTCATGTGATCCTCCTCAAGGAATAATGAAAGATTGTATAGACAACTGCTCTTACTTTACCACATGCGCCAATTCTTCGGCGCTGTAAAACTGCCCTGTTTTCTTAAATAATTCAATATTCTTGTCCAGCAAAGAAGTTGGAACCAGGCGGTTCTTTTCAAGGCGGTCATAATCCCGTAAGATTTCTGCGGGACTCCCATCACAGACCACGGTGCCGTCATTTACCATCAACACACGGTTGGCGTAGATCACGGCCAGGTCAATATCGTGGGTAATGAACAAGATCGCCTCAAAGCTGGGAAGCTGCAAAATGGAATCCATGAAATCCATGTAATTCTTGTAATCTTGCCCGGCAGTGGGTTCATCCATCACCAGGATCTTGGAGGTCATAGCCAGAACTGAAGCAATACTGACGCGTTTTTGCTGACCAAAAGAGAGTGCTAGCGGAGCGTAGCCTTCCATGCCGTTCATGTGTACGATCTCCACAGCACTTTTTACATTGCGGGCAATGGTCTCCGGGCTGTGTTTTAGGTTGGTGGGGCCAAATTCCAGCTCCTCCTGCACTGTAGGTGCAAAGAGCATGTGGCTTGGACTCTGGAAGACATATCCCAGCGTCTGCGCGATCTGCGCCACACTGATCTCGTGCGTATCTTTGCCTTCCACGATCACCTTGCCGGCTTTGGGCTTGAGCAGGCCGATGGCGTGTTTGACCAGAGTGGTCTTGCCAGCGCCATTAGGGCCAAGCACGGCAATGACATCCCCTTTGTGGATGGACAGGTTCACATCGTGCAGAACGGGACGTTCCGGCTCATACCAGAAACCCACGTCCTCAAATTTGACCAAAACATCAGCGCTGGCCGGTTTGCTGCCCAGATTGTTGCCCTCACGCAGAACCGTCAGGCGTTCAGGGGCAGGATCTTCAGCGGCCCGCTCCATGATCATGGCAGCAGGCAATTTGACTTCATGGTAATCCACGGTGCGGTCAAAGCCACTGGTGGGACCATAATATTTGATCTCGCCGTCGCGCATAAAGATGGCATTCTCTGGCGCGATGCGCAGCACATCTTCTACGCGGTGCTCCACCATCAAAATAGTCATGCCTTCATCTGCCAGGCTGCGGATGATGCGAAGCGCATCTTGCGCAGAAGCCGGGTCGAGCGAAGCCAACGGCTCATCCAGCAGAAGCAGCTTGGGGTGCATGGCCAGTACGCCGGCCAGGGCCACCTTCTGTTTCTCACCGCCGGAAAGATTGAAGGTCTCGCGGTTCATCAGATGAGGGATCTTTAAATGGGTCAGCGCTTCTTCTACGCGCTGGATGATCTCTTCACGGGGCAGGGCAAGATTCTCAAGTCCAAAAGCAACCTCATTGGCCACCTTTGTGCCTAAAATTTGCCGTTCCGGGTCCTGCAATACCGTCCCCACCAACTGAGAAATGCGCGCCAGTGACAGGTCTTTGATGTCGGTGCCATCAATAAGGATCTGCCCGGTCAATTCGCCTTTGTAGCTGCGCGGGATGAGCCCATTGATGCTGCGCGCCAGGGTAGTCTTGCCGCAGCCGCTGGCCCCTGCAATGAGCAGCACCTGGCCGGCTTCTACTGACAACGAAATATCTTTCAGCGCCAGTTCAGTGCGGCTGCTGTAACGGAAATTCAAATGCTCAATGACCAGAGGATGCTCAGATGCCATGTTTGACCTTCAAATAAATTGTAGTATGGATCAGCAAAAACGCAGCAGGATTGTGGTACCAATTCCGACCTTAAGCTTATCGGCGGCATTACCGTTGACTACGGCAATTTGCAGCACCCCGGAAGAATCGATCATCGCCACTAGCTCACCGGGTTTACGTTCCCCAAAGGTAAGGCTGAGCCCATCAATGCTGGCCTCCCCAACCTTGATAACAACCCCTCTGGTTCCGTTGAGTTGCTCCGGGGTGATATTGGTAAGTAAATTGCCAAAATGGTCCACGCTGAGCACCTGCCCCGCAAAACCATCTGCGGTGGGTTCAGGGCGCGGCACCATGATGCGGGCTGGGTCAGCAATGGGTGTGCCCAGTTCAGCGAGCGCTACCCCATTGCAAAGATGAGCTCCGACGGGCGAGAAAATATCGCGCCCGTGGAAGCTGCGGGAAACCTGGGGTAACCAATATTTGGGATTCGTGAGGTGATAAAACTCGATCGAGATGCCATCCGCTTCGGCTGCCTCAATGACGCCGGTGAACAACCCGTTATCCGGACCAACAAAATACTGAGAGCCAATCCGGGCAGCCACGGGCTTGCGGGTTGTGCCCACACCCGGGTCCACCACAGCCACATGTACCGTCCCATCCGGGAAATACTTTACCGCCTGGGCCAGCACCAGCGAGCCTTCAATAACGTTTTGAGGCGCAATATCATGAGTAATATCGGCTATCTGAGCTGTCGGTGCGATCCCCCAAATGACGCCCTTCATAATGCCCACAAAACCGTCTTTTAATCCAAAGTCAGTTAAAAGCGTAATGATTGCCATATTCATCCAGCAATATAAGATTTTTTGGGAACAACCCTATATATATCATGCCCCAAAATTGAAGTCAAGTTGGGAAAAGGAATCGCTCAATTTGGATGATAGAGATAATTCAACCAATAATCCCTATTGACAGAAGGTATTGAATTTGTTATTATCAGTCATAATCAATCAAATACAATTACAAACAATCACATACAATCATATTCAACAAATGGTGAAAAAATGTTTGAAGAAGAGCGAAAACAGATCATCTTGAGTTATGTACAAAATAATGCACGCGTCTCTGTACAAGAGCTGTGTAAATTGTTGGATGTCTCAGAATCCACCATCCGCCGCGACCTAAGCGATCTGGAAGACCAAAACCTGTTAAAAAGAACCCACGGTGGAGCCCTCAATCTCCAATCTGTAAATTTTGAGCCTACTTTCAGTGAAAAAGAAGATCAGTATCGAGATGAGAAGGCACGTATTGCCAAAAAGGCTGCTGAGTTCATTCAGGATGGCGATTCTCTGATCATTGATGCTGGAACAACAACCTTCTTTCTTGCTGATGAACTGACAAAGTTCAAGGGATTGACCGTCGTTACCAATTCGATTCCATTGATGCAACGGCTTTCTTCCATCTCTGATATTGAAATCATCGCAACCGGGGGTATGCTCCGAAAGAACACGATGGCCTTTTCTGGCCCACTTTCTGAAGCTGTTTTAAGTCGTGTTCATGTTGATAAAGCCTTTATCGGGACCAATGGTCTGGACCTGGAAGCAGGGCTTACCACTCCCAATGTAGTTGAAGCAGCAACCAAACAAAAGATGATCAGCGTGGCCAATAAAGTGTATGTCATGGTGGATCCCTCCAAAATTGGGCTGGTGTCCTTTGCCCGCTTTGGAGAGATCAACGATATTGACGCCTGCATTACGAGTAATGGCATCACTCAAGAGCAAAGAAGCGCTTTTGAAAACAAACACATTCAATTGGTCATCGCAGATTAATCCCATACTTTAAAGAAAAGGAGGAACTCTTTTGAAAGAGAAAGTTTTATCCGTAACATTAAACCCTTCAATAGATAAAACGATCCAGGTTGAAGAATTAAAACCCTATGAGTTGAACAGGGTCTTGGCTTCAAGGGTGGATCCAGGCGGAAAAGGGATCAATGTTGCGAAAGCCTTAAAAAATTTTGGTGTTGAGGCTGTGGCCACTGGTCTGATCGCAGGCAAAAACGGTCAGAACATGCTGGAAGAACTGCAACAGGCAGGAATCACTCTTGATTTTTATGAAATTGAAGGTGAAACACGTACCAACATAAAGATCGTAGACCTAGACAATCAAAAAACGACTGAGATCAATGAGAAAGGGTTTTTGGTTACAGAAAAGGATCTAAATGGGTTTCGTGAGAAGTATCAATCCCTTCTCAAATTCACAGATGTGGTTGTACTTAGCGGCAGCCTCCCCCCTGGCATACCTTCTGATTTCTACTATGAATGTATTTCGTTGGCAAAACTTCTGGGGAAAAAGGTAATCCTTGATGCGGACGGCGATGCACTCAAGCAAGGTCTGCTGGCAGCTCCATTTGCGATCAAACCCAATCTGCAAGAACTTGAAACGATCCTGGAATTAAAGTTGAACGATCTGAATGCGATCATCGATGCCGCAAAGCAATTCATTCAGAAAGGCATTGAGATCGTCATTGTCTCTATTGGAGCTGATGGCGCCGTGATCGGTAACAAAGACCACTTTTACAAAGCGGATACCTGGCCAGTAAAAGTAAAAGGCGCAACCGGTTCGGGAGATTCCATGGTGGCAGCATTGGCTTACTCGATTTTGAAAAATAGTTCTCTGGAAGAGATCGCCAGAATAACCACTGCAGCCGGTACGATCACTGCTTCAAAAGATGGCAGTCAAATCTGTGACCTTAATGATGTCCTCAATTCACTCAATCGGGTTGAATTGCACAAGATCTAGCGAGTTCGAAATTGAAGGATCCCAGAAAACTGACCAGTTGAGTTCCTTTTCAAGTTTATTGAGGTCAGAAGATCAAATAATCAGAAAGGAGTGTCTATGCAATAAACTCTGTTGGGGTGAATAATGGTGATCCCGTTCCCGGGAAGTCTCATCTTTTCACTCTCAAGATCATTTCCTGAATTGTTTAAATTTATCTACTAACAAAATTTACAAGGAGAAATGAGTAATGGTAAAAATTGACGTAAAGGAAACAGCAAAGGGGATCGTAGAAAACCTTGGAGGGAAAGACAATATCACCTCCGTTTCTCACTGCGCTACCCGTTTACGGGTATATGTGAAAGATGAAACATTAATTAAAAAAGAACAACTTGTTAAAGTTCCGGGTGTCATTGCGATGGACAAAGCCACAGACCAATATCAAGTTATTCTTGGACAAATCGTAACAGATGTTTGCGATGAAGTCCAGAGCATTGTTGGAACCGAAGGGAAAGCAGTTACCCCATCAAAACAAAAAAAGGGCAAGGGCGGCTTTATTGCCCTCCTGGGCCGCTTTTTTGAATTCATCGCAGGGATCATGCAGCCCATTATCCCTGCCCTGGTTACAGCGGGTTTGTTGAAAGTTTTGCTCATCGTCTTGAGTCTTCTGGGTCTTCCTTCAACAAATTCAAGCTATCAAATGTTAAGTTTCATTTCAGATGTGGTTTTCTACTTCTTGCCGGTCTTCGTGGCTTACTCAGCCTCCAAGAAGTTCAATACAAATACGGTCATTTCTCTGGTGCTGGCATGTGCCCTCCTCTCTCCAAGCTGGGTGGCCATTGTCCAGGCCGGGGCGCCAATGAACTTCTTTGGCCTGCCCGTTTTATTGACCACATATAACTCTACCTTCATTCAGATCATCTTAACTGTTTGGCTCCAGTCATATGTAGAGAAATGGGTCAAGAAGATCGTACCCACTGCAGTTTCAAGCTTCTTTGTCCCATTCATCGTCACCCTTTCAATGGCGTTGGTCATGTTCGTCGCCACCGGTCCTTTAGGTGGTTATCTGAGCGGTGCAATTGAAACCTTTGTTGTTTGGATCAAAACCACCACCGGCGGGCTGGCTCCTGCAATCGTTACCTTCCTTGGACCCTGGATTGCCATGGGTGGTATGCACCTGGCCCTTATTCCCTTTGCCATTCAGCAAATTGCTACTGTTGGTTATGATGATCTTATCAACGTCTGGTTCCTCTGCTTTACCATTTCTGCTGGTGCAGTTGCCCTGGCCGTTCTCCTCAAATCTAAAAACAAGAACTTGCGCCAGTTGGCCATCCCGGCCGCCATCAGCGGCTTGTTTGGTGGCATCAGTGAGCCGACCACCTATGGTATTTCCATGAAGATGGTCAAACCTTACTGGGCCAACCTGATCGCCTCCAGTATCGCTGCCCTTTATGCCGGCCTTGTCCACCTTAAAGCCTATGCATTTGGCGCTTATTCTCTCACCAGTCTGCTGGCTTACATGGGCACTTCTGGTGACACGCAGAACTTCATCCATGCCTGTATCACTGTTGCCATCGATATCATCCTGACCATTGCCCTGGTCTACATTTTCGGTTTCGATGATTCCATCTACAATGACGAAACGGCTGCAGCATCTGACAAAAATGTTCTGGATGCAAAGGTAAAAGATGGAACAATCAGCATTCCAGTTACCGGAAAATTTGTTGCGCAGAACTCCCTTAAAGATAAAACCTTCCGCGAAGGCGTTTTAGGACCCTGCTTTGGCATTTTGCCGGATAGCACAGATATCTACTCCCCCATCAATGGTGTTGTGACCATGCTCCAGGAAGCCAAACACGCCATCGGAATCAAAGGCAGCAATGGAGAAGAAGTTCTCGTCCACATCGGCATTGATTCTGTGAACTTAAAAGGCGAAGGTTTGGAAAATTTCGTCAAAGTTGGTGACGTAGTCACTCCCAAAACCAAAATTGCATCTTACAGCAAGACCATCTTTGCAAAAAACAACATTGATGAAACTGTGATCGTGGTTTTGACCAACAGCAAAGATTTTAAAGAAGTAAAATTCACCGAAAGTCCCGTAATCTCTGTTGGTGCACCAGTGGTAGAGGTCAAAGCTTAAGATGAACAGACTATACGATAAAACTCTGGTTTCAGATATTCAGCGTAAACAACGAACAACAGTCGATTCAGCCGGCTTGGTGACGATGTTAAAACCAATTCCGGATGATGACAGGCAGAATGTTCTGGATCCCAGAGTTTTACAGATAGCCGCCAAGAAAAAAGAAGTCCACAAGCATATCAGCTTTGCCCCAAAGTATAGCCTGCGGGCACAACGCTATCGCCCCGATAAGATCAATTATGACCTGACGGAAACCGAGGTGGTCGAAGATGAAGTACTGATCCCGATCAACAACGACCACCTCATCGACGCCTTTTTCTGTTCTCAACCCTCTACCAGGAAAGACCGCCCGGCCATGATCTTCCTTCATGGAGGCGGGTTTACCGCAGGTGATTATGGCTTGTATCGCAATTCCATGCGATTTCTTGCCGAAAAATCTGGAGGCGTGATCATTTTTCCTGAATATCGGCTCGCCCCTGAAAATCCTTTCCCGTGTGGACTGGATGATTGTTGGGGAACCATCACCTGGGTCTACGAGAATGCCGAAACCCTTGGAATTGACGCAAACAAGATCATGGTTGCAGGTGATAGTGCAGGTGGTAATTTATCTTTGGCATGCGAGATCAGAGATGAAAACCGCATTGTTAAAGAGCTGTTCCTTCTTTATCCATCGGTAGATTCCACGCCGTTGGATAAGTTAGCCGGGTATTCATGGTCTTATGATCAATACCCTGTCATCGAGGAACACAAAGAGTTGGCGGTAAACCGCATTGAACGGATCAAATCTGGAGGTGGAACACTAGGAAACATCTACCTTCAGGGAAGGACTGATTACAAAGATCCATTCATATCACCAGTCTATTACAACAATTTGGACAAATTCCCTCGCACGATCATTGCAGCAGCGGAATATGACTTCTTGCGCCTTGGCTCTGATCACTTTGCCCGTTTGCTCAAGCAGCAGAATGTTGACGTGCAAAACGTTCAATATCTTGGTTGTGATCATGGTTTTCTCGATGGTCTGGGGATCGTTCCCCAGGCTGAAGAGATCTGCCTTTTCATGGCAGACGAACTGCAGAACCTGGGCAAATAACCACAAATCTTCTACCCAAACCGGATAGGCAACGACCACTGCAAAGTTTCAAAATAGTCCGCCTATCTGTCCGAAACAGAACGCATCACCCCCGGGAAAATTTCCGGGGGTGATGCGTATGGTATAGAGGTGTAAATCTAATTTACAATAGGGCAATTACATTGAAAACAAAAATATCCCACTGGCTGTTTTAGCTTTTATACATGCCCCTCAATGATCTCTGTTTTGCTTTAGTTTTGTTCTTTTACCTCTTCAGGAAGAATAAGATTGATCCCTGTGATCAATGCAAGTATATATCCAAAAGTTGTTAACCAAAAACCAAATCCGAGGAATGTTCCATAAAAATATGCGCCCACCAGTGAACCGAGCACTCCACCCAAACGGATCGAAGAAATGGTCAAAGCGAAAATAAAGTAAATTCCTAAAAACACTAGACATGTGATAGATCTTTTCTTCAGAACTTGACCATACATGTCAAAAGCAGCTGCATCGGATGGCTTGATCTTTCTCATCTTTATTCCAGCTGTCAGATGAGTAATACCAAAGGAGAAAAGCAAAATTATTGGCACAATTGCAATAACAGCCAAAAATACCAGGAATCCCCCGGCGCCGCTACCAGAATTACTATAGATTGATGATGCTCCTGCAATAGAACCAAACAGACCAATTAATAAAGCAAAAAAACCAGTTAAAGCGCTATATGTTTGGCTGATCAAACCGCCTATCTCTAGAGAAGCCCATGGAAGAATGTATCCAAGTAGTATCATACAGCCCGCAGTGATTGCTGCCCATCCCCCGTACTTTTTAAAAAAGGGGATGGCAGGTGCTGCAGCTACAGGTTTAACGACTGCCCCACCAATCTTCTTCCCACAATGAACACAAAATTCTGAATTCTCCGGATTTGGTTTACCACAATATGTACAAAACATTATTACCCTCCCTAGATTTTTGTTTTGAATTCAAAAAACGTTCTATCCCTGTTTTAATACCCCTTCAGAACCATCTTTGGGGCAAAACTTCCCAACAAACTCCTGTCCACATACTGGACAAACCATATTAGAGACTGGTGTTTGGGGTACACCCTCAACACCATGCACAGCACAAAACTTTCCTGCCAACCTTTCACCACAGACAGGACATACCAAACCTGAATAGGTTACATCTTGTTCAAAGCTCACTACTTGAACTGGGGGAAATTCTTGCCGAATCATTTCTATCTCATTTTTTAATTGGTCTATTTGCCCTTGGATTTGGGCAGCAATTTCACATAAACCGGTCACCCCCTCATTTTGAATTTGATTTTGCTTATATAGATATAGAACAGTCTCGGCTATCTGAGATTTTTGAATATACAATTTGGATTCTATATCGCGAATCTCCCCCTGTTTTTTTATTATCCGAACTTGTTGATCTGCTTTCCATTTTGCTACATTGGCAGCATTTCCCACCTTATCCATGAAACCCATTTTCCCCTCCATATAAAGATTAAGATAATTTGCTTACGAACTCCTAAATTTGTATCTTTTACAAAATCAAGTATATAGCAATCCTTAAGATTAACAAAACGATTTAGAAGATCGACCCGCCCCAGATGAATTGGTCAAATCCGGGGGTGGGCAGTCGGCCAATTAGCCAGGACTCCGACAAGTGGTGTTTGCCGGCAAAATAGGCCAGCCGCTCCAGATCACTTTGAACGGGGTGGATCTTTGCCTCCAAACCATATTCAGTCTGGTCTGCCCGTCTGACAACAAAATCGATCTCAAATTCTCTTTCTCTGCCCAAATAGCTCAGGCTGCCAAAACTTTGCAACTGGTTAAAAAGCGCGTTCTCAAATAGCGCACCTTCGCCCGGATTCACAAACAGATTGGCGATTCCATTATCGCGAAAGTACAGCTTTTTCCCACCGGCAACCGCTTTATCTGGATTCCCGTGCGGAGAGAGCAAAGAGATCACATACGTTTTATCCAGGAAATCGATATATTCGTAAAGTGTGGGGCGGGAAATCCCAACTACTTTTGAGAGCTTTGTCATATCCAACTTGTTGCCAATGCGGTTGGCCAACACCTTCAGCAGCATTTCCAATTCCCCAATCTTACGAAAATCAGCCATGCCTTTGACGTCGATGTTCATGTAAGAAGAAAATATATCGCTGAGGATCTCGCGCTTGGTTTCCCCCTTTGGCTCAAGCACAACATTCGGAAGACCGCCAAACTGGAGATATTCTTCATAAAATGCGTTCAACCTTTCAAATTCATGCCTGTTATAGACCATTTCTGAGAAATTTTCCTTTTTTTGATGGGGAATCCCACGAAAATCCAGGAATTCTCCAAACGTAAGCGGGAACATTTCAAAGATGACTTTCCTTCCTGAAAGCGATTCGGTAAATTGATTCTTTAAATAATAAGAGCTCGATCCGGTCAATAAGAACTTGATCGCATAATGATCGTAAAGGTATTTGATCACACTGGGGAGGTTGGGGACAAACTGGATCTCATCCAGGGCGACGGTCATGGGGGCATTTGGATCAAGGCCCCGATTCCGCAGATACTCGATCACATTGTCATAGTTCTTTTCCTGAAAGACCTCTCGTTGATCCAACCGCTCCAGATCCAGATAGATCTTGTTATTGGATTGCACCTGCTCTAACAACCAGCGCAAAGCAGTGGTCTTGCCCACACGGCGCATGCCAGTTAAAACAATGATGCGCGAATCTTCCAACGCAGACTTCAAGGCCGGAAATATGCTTCGTTCAACGGTTTTCATGCTTCTATTTTACACATTTGCTACATATATGTAAAGTAGTAATTTACACTTTTGTATCACATCTGTAAATTAATACTTTACACTTTTGCTACAGATGTGTAAATCAGCTCTTTACACCACCCGGATCGTGACAATTTGATACGGCCGCACGCTGAACTGGACTTCGTTCCCCTGCACGGCCAGTTCTTCCTGAGCTTCTTCGAGCAAATTGGTGCGCCAGGCCTGACGGAGGGGATAGCCGGCTTTGAGGGTGACGGGGCCGCGGCAGCATTGACTTTCGTACAGGCGCACAATGAGGCCGTTGCCATCTTCGGCGGCTTTGATGGTTTCGATCACCACGTTGGGTTGGTCCACCGAGAAAAGGCTCATCTCCCCCACTTTGGCGGTACCACTGGTGGGCAGTACCCGGCAGGGATCGTTGAGGGCGTAGGCAGCGGCGATGGTTTGCTCGTTCCACGGACCGGCATGTGGATACAGCGAGTAGGCAAAGGTATGCAAGCCTTCATCGGCGTGGGGGTCAGGCTCAGTGGGACTGCGCAGCAGGCTGAGGCGCAGTACGTTCTCATGCACATCATGGCCGTATTTGCAGTCGTTGAGCAGACTGACGCCGTAATCGCCCTCACTCAGATCCACCCATTTATGCGCCACCACCTCAAAGCGCGCCTGGTCCCAGGTGGTATTCTCATGGGTGGGCCGCTGGATGTTGCCCCACTGGATGTCATAGGTAGCCAGCGGCGAGAAAACGTTGACCGGGAAGGCCGTTTTGAGCAGGGTGTGCTTTTCCTGCCAATCAATGGTCGTCTCAAAATCCAGGCGCGGACCGTTGTAGGCCAGCGAGATGCGTTTTGTGAAGGTGCTGTGCAGGATGCACCGCCTGATCTCCAGCGTGGCGCGCAGAGGGCCTTCTTCCACCACGCGGATGCTTTCGGCGGGCTCGCTGAGGGTGACGCACTCGCGGTAGGAGCGGTCAATGTCCCAGGCGTCCCAGTTGACCGGGCGGTCTTCAAAGGCTTGCCACTCATCTGCCACTTTGCCTGTGGGCAAGACTTCGCGGGCATTGACCTTATCATAAATGCGTACAATATCGCCGGCCTCGTTCAGCTCAACGCGCAGGAATTTATTTTCTATTAGTTTGGGGCTGACCTGAACGCTCGTTTGGAGGGTTCCTGCTGCTCCTTCCCGTAATTCCAGGGCCGTCAGGCTGTATGGCTTAAGCGTCCCGGCTGCCAGCCATGCACCCGCTTCAACGGGTTGGCAGGGCACCACCGCCCCGTCTTTACGCACAAAGTGGCTGCCAGCCGGCAGTTGTACCGGGAAGAAGACCAGATCTTCCCGTTCAAAGCTGGTGGGGTTGACCACCCAAACGGAAAGATCCTCCCCTTTTGCCGGGGAGCTCAACGCTGCGTCCAAAGCTCGGATAGCCTCACCGCTCACCTTTTCTGCGCTATTGAGCACCTGCTGATATTGCTGCTGTGACTCTTCATACACCTTGCCAATGCTGCTACCGGGTAGAATATCGTGGAACTGGTTCAAACAAACAAACTGCCACGCCTCGGTGAGATCAGCCTGGGGATATACGTAGTCTTTACTCAGCACTTTGGCCGCAGCCGACAAGAACTCGGCATCATGCAGGGCAAACTCGCTTTTACGGTTGGCGCGTTTGTTGCGGCTCTGGCTGGTAAAAGTGCCACGATGCAGCTCCAGATACAGTTCTCCGTTCCAGGTAGGTAACACCGCGCCATCTTCTCTTTCCACGGTCTCAAAGAACTCTTTCACGCTGCCAGAGCGCACCTGCGGAGTGGCAGGGAAGCGCTGCATGACTGCCAGGTTCTCGATCATTTCCGGGGTGGGGCCGCCACCGCCATCGCCAAAACCATAGGCCATGAGCAGATTGGGGTGCAGCTCTTTTTGTTGGAACCCTTTCCAGGAGCCAAACACCTGCTCCGGCACCACCTCAGCATTGTAGGTGCTGGCTTGCCATTCCCCGCCGCGGGAGGGGGTGGTGGAGAAGTGTGCCAGCACTTTGCTGCCATCCAACCCCTGCCACCAGAAGGAATCGTAGGGCATGCGGTTGGTCTGGTTCCAACTTAATTTGATGGTAAAGAAGTACTTCAGCCCTGCCTCACGGATGAGCTGGGGCAGGCTGTAGCAAAAGCCAAAGGCATCAGGCAGCCACAGTACGGGCGATTCTGCCTCTTTGCCAAAGTGTTGCGCAAAGTAGTTCCTGCCCAGCACAAACTGACGCGCCAGGGCTTCCGCCCCGCTGAGGTTGCAATCGGCTTCCAGCCACATACCGCCCAGCACTTCCCAACCACCCTGCTTCACCTGATCCTGGATCTGGGCGAACAACTGCGGTTGGTCCTGCCGGATGAACTCATAAAGCTGCGGCTGGCTTTGGCTAAAGTGGAATTGTGGATACTTTTCAAGATTGCGTATGGCATTGGTGAAAGTGCGTGCCGCCTTCTGGCGGGTGATTGCCAGCGGCCACAACCAGGCCACATCGATATGGGCGTGTCCAGTGGCGAACTGCTGCACCAGCATGGCGGGTCCGGCTTTAGTGATGCCGTCTTCCAGTGCCTGACTGGCGGCCGGCAGACTGGCATAGAAAGCCTCGCCCAGCGTTGCGCGGGTGTCCAGCACGGAAAAAGATGCTTCCAGTGCACGCAGCAGCGCGTAGCGAGCCGGTTCGTCCTCGGATAAATTCTCGATCACCCCCAACGTCACTCGAGCGCGAGCCATAAAGTCTCGGGTGGCTGCGTCCACGGCCACAATCTGGCAGGGCCGCATGAAAAGCTGAGTGGGCTCAGCGCCCACCTCGCCGCCCAGCCCCGTCCAACCGTGCAGGGTAAGGGTATGCTCACGGCCATCGCGCCACACAGCCGGCAGGCTCGCCTCCTGGTGGTGATGGTCGCAGGCAGCAAAAGGCACGCCATCTGCGTACATCAACGCCTCAGGATGGCTGAAATCGCCCGCCTGCCCCAATGGCAGGTACAAGGCCAGGTGATCCAAGTTGCGGGCTTCTGATGGCAATGCAAATCTAACTGTCAGGACAAAATCACTGTTCCACTTGCCCCAGTAAGTGTAAGGGGCAACTGTCTGCCAGTCTGCGCTCTCTCCCTCCTGCAAAGGTAACGGATGACTGCCTTCAGGATATAGTTTGAGGCTGAAGGCAGGCAGCTCCCAGCGCTGACGGTAGACCAGCGGCTCAAAAAGAGACAGCCTTTTGGTAAATTTTTGCAGGGTTTGCTTGAGGTCACGCATGGGGGCTCCTGAAGGAACGAAGGTGATTCTATTTTAGTCAACAAAGTAAAGTTAAGCTATGGAACCAGGTGGAATAGATGAAAAACATCACTATGTTGAAAAAAGTGTGGTCTGAGTACATTTTTATGTTGATAAAAGTGTGATTTTCCTACACTTTTTCGAACATAAATAAAAATGCCATTTCAGTTGACCCAAAATGGCAATTAATTCTTTTGAGGTAGTATTGCTATTCTTCTACTGCGTTGGCGGCGATGACCTGCTGATAAAAATAGGCGCTGTCTTTGGGGGTACGTTTCTGGGTGGCGTAATCGACGTAGACAATGCCAAAACGCTGACTGTAGCCCACGGACCACTCAAAGTTGTCCATCAATGACCAGGCAAAGTAGCCGGTAACGGGCAGGCCGTCGTGGATGGCTCTGGCCAACTCCACAAAGTGGCGGCGCAGATAGGAGACGCGGCGGGCATCATGAACGTGGCCGTCTGCGGAGGGGCCGTCGTGGTAGGCAGCGCCGTTCTCGGCGATGAACATGGTTTTGGGGGCGTAGGTCTTGTTCAGCCAATCCAGGATCTCATAGATCCCCTGCGGGTAGATCTCCCAGTTGTACTCGGTCTTTTCTACGTTTTCCAGGCGAACATGGTCCAGCCGGCCGAGTTCCATCTCATGGCCGGGCTCGGCGGCGATGACGGTGCGGCTATAGTAATTGATGCCCAACGCATCAACGGGGGAAGCGATCAATTCCATGTCACCGGGCAAAATATAAGCGGGGTCTTTTTCCAAAACGCCCATTTGCTGGTAAGCGGCTACAATTTCTGCGGGGTATCCCCGCCCAAACGCTGGATCAATGAACCAGCGGTTGAAAGTGCCTTCATAGAAGCGGGTGGCATATAGATCTGCCTCACTCTGGCTGGCCGGGGTAAGCGGATAGGGGTTGACCACCAGGCTGACTTCGGCATCGGGCACGTTGGCCCGGATCACCTGCACGCCAAGGCCGTGGGCCAGGAGCAGATGGTGGCCTGCCTTGAGGGCTTTGGCCAGGTCGGTCTCACCGGGGGCGTGCACACCAAACTGATAACCCAACATGGCGGCGCACCACGGCTCGTTGAGGGTGGTCCACTTCTTCACCCTATCCCCCAGGCGGCGGGTGACCACATCCGTATAAGCTGAAAACGCCTGAGCGGTAGCGCGGTTAAGCCAGGCGCCGGGTAAAGCGCCGGGCAAATCCCAATGGTACAGGGTGATCACCGGCGTGATGTTGGCAGCTAATAAGGCGTCGACCAGCCTGTCATAGAAAGCCAACCCAGCCTCATTGATCTCACCAACCCCATTGGGCAAAATTCGCGGCCAGGCAATGGAGAAGCGATAGGCCTGCATCCCCAGATCTTTCATCAGGGTAATGTCTTCGCGCCAATGGTGGTAAAAGTCAGTGGCTACATCGCCTGTATCCCCATTTAATACCTTGCCAGGGGTATGCGAGAACTGATCCCAGATCGATTCACCGCGGCCGTCTTCCTTTACGGCCCCCTCTACCTGATAAGAGGCGGTGGCGCTGCCCCATAAAAATCCCTTTGGAAAAGTAGAAATCTTGCCCATTCAGTCACTCCCGGATAGGTATTGATAAAAACAATAAGGATTTGCGCAGGACCTATGCCCAGTCTTTGATCTTTTTGGCTTCGGCGTCGTAGATAGCCCGAATCTCGGGGGTCAGATTGAAGTATTCAGAATTAGTATTGCCGGTATTTTGATTTTCCACCAACAAAATGGTTGCATCCTTGCTCATCAACACCCCGTGCCAGGCGCCCTGTTTGACGTTGTACAGCTTCATGCGTTCCATGGGCACGCCATAGACCGCAGTTACCGTCTGATCGCCTTCTCCCATCATCAGGGTCACTTCGCCTTCCAGCAGCACAAAGACCTCATCGGTCTGCATATGACGTTCCAAATAAGCAATGTTCTGAGGATGCAATTCATCCAGATAACGTAAATAGGCCACGCGCCAACCATTAAAGTCGATGAGCGGTTTGTAGCCTTCTTGGCGATACTCAATAATGTCCAGACCAGATTGATTCACAGAACACTCCAAAGTTAAGATTCGGCCTTGCCAAGCTCAACTTCCACCACATGGTGGGTGCCGGCGGCAAAGACCGGAATACGGTTACCTTCAATTAACTGTCCATCCACAACAATTCGCTTCACGCCCACACAAACATGGTCGGGGTTGCTGACCTTGATCTCGTACCAGGCGCCTCTAAAGCGCCTGCTGACCGTAAAACCATCCCAGGCAGAAGGAATGCAAGGATGCACCAACAGCCCTTTGTAATCGGCGCTGATTCCCAAGATGTGGCGGGTGGCCGCCTGATACGTCCACGAGGAGGTACCGGAAAGCCAGGAGTTGCGCGCCAGGCCGAACTGAGGATGTTCGTCGGCCAGAATGTTCTGCGGGTACACATACGGCTCACACTCATAGCGCTCAATGGCGTCATTGCGCTTGGCCGGGTTGATCTGGCAGTAATACTGGTAGGCCCTGTCGCCGCGGCCGAGGCTGGTCTCTGCGATGATGGCCCACGGATTGGGATGCAAGAAGATGCCGCCGTTCTCTTTGGCACCCGGCGGATAGGTGGTGATGCCGCCCACCTTCGGATCAAAGCCGTTGAAACCAGGCGCGCTGAGCTTGATGCCAAACTCGGTGTTGAGGTGCTCGTAGACCGAATCCATGGCTTGCAAGCCGCGTTCGTAACTGCAGAAACTGGAGATCACCGCCCAACTCTGTGCGTTGAGGTAGATCTGGCCAAATTTGTTTTCTTTAGAACCAAGCGGGTTGCCTTCAGCATCATAATAACGGCGGTACCAGGCGCCGTCCCAGCCAGCTTCTTCAACGACCTTTTGCATGGCCTCATAATCTTCCCAATAATCGCTTTCGAGATCATCCTCCCCAAGCGCATCCAGCAAGATCACCATGCTGCCCAGGGCGTGGCCGTAGAGATTGGCTGTGAACATTGACTCAGAACCGGTGGGCAAGTTGACGGTGTCGTTCCAATCGGCAAAACCCAGCAACGGCAGGCCGTGAGCGCCGGTGTGCGTGCGCGTAAATTCCAGGCCGCGTTTGATGTGTTCTAACACCGTGCCTGTTTCGATGGGTTTCTCTTGCTTGTCCTTATCGTAAAAGGGCACTTGCTCCTGTAAGAAATCGAAATCGCCCGTTTCTTTGATGTAATCGGTCACCGCCAGAACACCCCAGAGGTGGTCGTCACTGTAATAGTGAGGTCGGTCTTCGCGCTCGAGCGCGTCGCCTTCGCTGGCCACCATGGTGAGCGGATTGAACTGATGGTAGGCAGAGCCGTCGCGACGTTGAATGCTGAGCAGCTTGATGATGAGCCCTTTGGCTTTCTCCGCGCCGCTAGCCATGAGCGCCAGCACATCCTGTGAAGAATCGCGGGTACCGATGCCGCGGGCCCCGTAGCCTAGCTGATAATAGGAAAGATAGCGGCTCCAGTAGAAGGTGGTCCAGCACTGGCGCGGATTGTACACGTTCACCATGCGGTCAAAATCGGGGTCTGGGCTAGTCACGTGGAAAGGTTCAAGTCGTTCATTCCAACTGGATTGCAGCGCGGCAAACGCCGTATCCACAGCCCCGGGTTGGCAATACTGCCTCACCACATTGGCGGCTTGAGCATTGTTCTCTGCCTGCCCCAACAGGGTAATGAAGCTGCGGGTCTCGCCGGGTTGCAGCGTGCCCAGGGGGATCAACAGCGCACCGATGACATCTCCGCGGTTGGCCTGATGATTGCCCAGTTCAGCGCTTTGCAGGCTGAGCGGAGCGCGCCAGGTGCCGTACTCATTGGCACCCAGGAATTCGCGGCGGTCCGTCTCAAATGAGCTGGCCGGCAGGCTGGCGGCAAAGTAATTGATCTGGAAATCGCGCGTCATAAAAGGGTACTCGGTCAGCACCGTGCGGCCGTCCACCTCTATGGCACGGCTGGTCATAGTCTGCGGCACCCAGTCGGCATTGGTCAATTGTTTGAGCGCGTCCGGGTGGGTGTATTCCACCACCGGGATGGCATCCAGGCGAGCTGGCTCGGCGCGCAGATTGGTGATCTGCACCTGACGGATCTCCACCTGGCCGTTTTCAGGCACAAAGACAGTGATCTGGCTGCGGATGCCGTAGAACTCGCTGATGTAACGGGTGTAGCCAAGCCCCACGCGCGCCTCATAACGATCAAAGGCATCCAGGGTGGGTACATAAAAAGGCGAGAAAACTTTGAACCCCTGCCCTTCATGAAGGCGCAGGTAAAGGCCCTCCCCTTTGAAATCGCTGGAAGGCATTTGGGTGATGTACTTGGTGATGCGGTTGAGGGCCGGGTCTTTGCGGCAAAGCAGCGCCCCACCGGTCTGGTCAACGTAGCCGCCAAATTCCAGGGTGCCGATATAGTTGACCCACTTCACCGGCGTACGCGGATCGGTGATCACATATTCGCGTGCTGCATCATCAAAGTATCCGTAACGCATGTCTGCCCGTCCTTTGCCAGCGTGCGAAGAAGGCGCCGTTCTGGCTGCTGTGATAAAAAATGCCGATACATGACTTCGGCGGTTGGGTTAAGTGAATCGGGTTTTGTTAAAAGAAGAGCGTTTTGGGAGCGCTCTCATAACTACCATTATAGGTTTTTCGGAGGGAATGTCAAGGGGAGGAACAGAAACCAGTGATCAGAAACAAGTGATCAGAGACCAGTGACCAGATACGAGAAATCAGGAAGTCCAATGCTCTGGTTTATCCTGATTACTAATTACTGTTTACTAATCACTGATCACTTTTCACTGTTCACTTATTGACCCAAACTTCCTCCCCAAGAACAGATAGAACATATAAATGGCACTGAGAATTGCTGCAAAGGCGAGCATGAGGCCGCCGTTGAGCAGGATCTGCCAGAGAGTGAGGCTCAGCCGGCTTTGAGCCAACATCTGCGTAAATGCGCTGCTACCCAGGAATCCGGCTGCCGCCAGATTCAGGCCCACGGAGATGAGCGTGATGCACATGGGCAGGGCGATGACGATACCACAGCCGATGCACAACGTCACCAGACGGCCGGGAATAGAAGAGCCAATGGATCCGAACAAGAGGGCTTGCTTCTGCCCTTTTTGGGTCTGCGGAGTGGGCAGCTCTTTGCGGCGCGGAAGGATCTTTTTGAAAAGAATCCACAATGACGTCAGGCTTAAAACCCAGGAAAATAAAAGAAAGGTGCCTGCCAAGGGCGACCGAAGTGTTACCGGATGAAGCAAAAAAATGATCGCAGTAAACGCTGCTGCGTTGGCGATGGAAACAAACGCTGCCATCTTTACCTCGTTCAGGCCGGAGCGGTGTTGTGCCATTTTGGCCTCGTGCGGAAGCACCAAAGTGAGCGACAAGTGAGCAACAAACAGCATAAATATGGCAATCAATACCGGCAGAGAAGACAGTGCCGGCTGCTGGCTGATCTCGCCCAGGCGGGTGTAGAAAAGGATTGTCAGGATCAGGTTGAAGAGCGTGGCGGCAACCGCGCTGATGGCCGCGTTCATCCCCATCTGCGGATCAGAGAGATCAATCTCTTTATGTACAAATTTTCTAATTCTAATTTTTATGCGTATGCTGAATGAACCACACACAACACCCAGAAGAATTAATGCGAAAAACTTTTCGAGCGTATTTTGTACAACCATTTGAATCGATTCCGATCCGGTAAGTTTTATTAAGGAAGAGGCACCCCAAAATAAATAAGCGATAATTCCGGAAAGCCCGCCCGCGAGAAGCCCCAAAGCATATCGATTCCAAATTTGCTGGATTGAAGCAAATTGACCGGCAAACCAGCCAGAAACAACAAAAACAGGAATCAGCACAATGAAAATCCATACCAAAGGGACATTTAGAAAAGAAAGAATGTTTGCAACGATCGCCCCAAGCACCCCAGCCAAAATCGCAACAATCCCCGCCCGTGTGGTCATAGTGTTTGTTTACCTCATTTCCAATTCAATTATCGGGTAGGGGCACCGCGTGCCGTGCCCGACCATGGTGCCGCTATTGGTTTTCATCATCGTTCAGCCAGTTTAGCGGGTTGTTGAGAATGTAAGACTCGATCTCCTGAAATTCTTTATCAGTGCGGATGATATGTTCGTAGTAGTTGCGCTGCCAGATGGGAAGACCTGGTGTTGCGCGAATTTCATTAATTCGTTTGGTAACGGCAGATTTAAATGCGCGAACGATAGTAGGCATAGATCCAGAAACTGGTTTTCCAAACCGCTCAAGATTCTCAGCAAATCCAATTTGGTCATTTTTTTGAAAATCCATTGTTTCCAGTTTTGGTAGGGGCACGGCGCGCCGTGCCCCTACGTCATTCGAAGAATTGTTGCTGGCCAAATCAACGATCCGAATGATTCCATGAATGTGATTAGGCATTACTACAAACGGGCCTAAATCGACCTCTCGACGGAGACTCGCAGTCTTTTGCCATTCCTCCGATACAATTTTTCCAAAATCATTCAATTCCATGGCAAAATCTACAATTCGGCCAAATATCGGCGACCTGTCATGCGTAACAACTGTCACAAAATAGTCACCTGGCAATGTGTAATCAAAATTGGTGAGGCGAATATGTTTACGGTTGGGATGATATGACATGAGCATGATTTTGTGATTTTTTGTCAATTATTCGTTCGCGGCGGTAGGGTCACGGCGCGCCGTGACCCTACCACCCCTCTTATTAATATGAAA
>JAYFNV010000040.1:0-12255 GCA_034933225.1 Anaerolineaceae bacterium
AGGAAAAAGGTAAAAAGGTTCCGTCAAGAAACAAATACAATTATTGTATTTTTACTTACCGGGTTGTGGCACGGTGCTAGTTGGAATTTTATAGTTTGGGGTTTACTTAATGGCGTTGAAATGGCCTTGGAAAAAATTGGCATCAATAAGGTAAAGCTAAAAGTACCAAATGTAATAAAGTGGATCTTTACATCAACGTTATTAATTATTGGCTGGGTAATATTCAGATCTTCAACTCTTAGTTATGCTTATTCCTATCTGAGTATCATGTTTGGAGTAAGATTACCGGTAGGTGAAAGCCTTCCCATCTCATGGTATATAAATAATAAAACGACTTTTATTTACCTGGCTGGATTACTTGCTTGCTTGCCCTGGAAGGTTATTCTTGAGAAGGTAAAAATTGTAAACTTAACGGCTAAAGGAAGTAAATATCTGTCTACTGTATTACTGATATTACTATTCTTGCTTTCTTCAATTTATATTCTTTCATCCTCAACGAATTCGTTTATCTATTTCAAATTCTAGAATAATCGATCACTTTCAAATGAAAATTGTCAAGAACAACTTAATTTACCTTGTGTTTCTAATATCAATATTATTACCATTTATATTTTCAGATTTTAAAGGCGGGGAAGTATCAGAATCTGAAAAAAGAGTTTTGGCCAAATTTCCTGATATTGAATTGAACAGTCTAAACTCATTAAAAGAGTTCAAAGACTCATTTGATATTTGGTTTATAGATAATATTGGTTTCAGAAATTCTGCAATGCGAATTAAGGCATCGATCGAGTATTGGTTATTTAATGTTTCCTCAAATAAATCAGTGGTTGTTGGAAAGGGTGGTTGGTTATTTTATACGGGAAGTAGTAATTTAGAGATAGCTGCTGGCACATACCCCATTTCCCAGGAAAAATTAATTAATATAAAGAACAACCAACAAAAGGTTCAGGAAAAACTCCATGAACAAGGGATTAACTATGTAATAATTCTTGTTCCAAGTAAAGTGAGTGTATATCCAGAGAATCTTTACGGAAACTATTCAATTCGGCCAACAGTAATTGATAAATTGTCGTCCTTTTTAGGAGAGAATTCGTCAATTCCTGTAATTAACCTGAAAAACGAATTACTGGATGCAAAAGTAAGTGGTTTGCTCTATTATAAACAGGATACCCATTGGAATGATGTAGGGGCTTATGTTGGGTATTGTTCAGTAATAAAGACATTGAATCAAATGAATCTGCTTAGTACTTCCCCGACCGATATAACTTTTACAGATTCAGCCCATGATGGGGATTTATTGACAATGCTGAATGTTGATTTACCCCAAGAAGAATCTCCAAGTATCAAGATAATTAACAGTAAAGCTTCTAGGGTTCAAAACGGCGAACAATTTACTGAAATGACCGAATTAACAAAACAGGCTGATGTAAAAGGTTTTTATGTTTATAAAAACCCAAATGTCAAAAAGTATCGTGTTTTAATTTATGGAGATTCATTTTTTAATTCATCGCCAATTACAATGCTTCTAGCTGAAAATGTTTCTGAACTTTATTTTGTGCCGTCTTATGAAATCATGGAAGATGTGATTAATTATACGAAACCAGATTTGGTGATTTTAGAAATTACAGAAAGATTTATAAATAATCTTGACAAAGTGCCGTCACCATCCGACATATCCAAGTAAAAAACTCGCTTCATAATTTGAAGGAAATATTTACTAAATTAGTAATCACTGTGAAGCAACTTTCAACATTTCTGAAAAATGAAGCGATTTAGTTAATGCATCCAAAATTGACGATTTACGTATATCTCTGTAGACAAACAAAAGGAGAATACGATGTCTGAGATATGTAATGAACAGAAGAAGGTTGTATATCGTGATCGCGGCGTAGATGCCTTCTACGGCCTCGGCTTTATCGGCGCGGCCATTTACTTCATCGGGCAAGCCACCACCTTTGGCATGGGGGTTGTGGGCTTCCTGAAGGCGCTTGTCTGGCCGGTCTTTGTGATCCTGGCTTTGATGAAGCACCTGGGTATGTAACAATTTGCAATTAAAAGAACACGGCGCTTGAGCATTGCTCAGGCGCCGTGTTTGTTGTAAAGAGGGAATTATTACTGCATTTCTTGCAGTTTGGCGGTCTTTTCTGCGTGCATTTCCAATACTTTGCCTTGAATGTCTTTCAGATGTTGGCCGCGCAGGGGGAAGAGAAAGAGCAGGGCAGCGCCCAGCAGCATGGCTACACCTGGGATGAGACCGATGAGGGCCTTGATGCCGAAAATGGCGCTGGCAGGCTGATCCATAAAGGTCTCGCCGCCATTGGCAGCACGGGTGACGAACTTGGTGATTTCCAAAATGAACGGCACAAGGGCGATGGCAATGGATTGGGCGGGTTTGGTGAGCAGGGCATTGACGCCAAAAAAGGCGCCTTCACGGCGAACGCCAGAACGGATCTCGTCTTCATCGGCTACCTGGGCGAAGAGCACATTGGTCAGCGTTTGCGGGCCGGCCAGACCGAAGCCAGCCAGGGAGATGCAAGGCAGCATCAGCCAATTGGGCACAAAAGTCATTGCTACCAGGCCAACCCCTGCAATGAGCAGGAAGATCTGTTGTGCACCAGCTACGCCGAATTTCTTGCGGAAGATGTTGGTAACAGGAACGCCAGCAATGAGGGGAATGAACAGGAAGGCCAGCACCAGCATGGTGTTGATCTTCAGCACGTAATCGGCCAGGTAGAAGATCATGGCCAATACCAGAGAAGACATAAGGATGGACATGAAGTTCTGAGCCACAAGGATCAGGAAGGATTTGCTGGTGAAGGTAAATTTGATGGAAGGCCAGAATCCCAGTGGCTTATCCACCTGGGTGAATTCAGGTCGTTCTTTTACAGTATTTGCAGTAATGAGGATACAAACCATGCTGAAGACTGCAATGACCGCCATAGAGATCTGTAAGGGCACCAAAGACACATCAGCGCCCTTTGGACGCACCATATCGGGGATAATGAAGCCCAGCAGCATACCCAGCAGGCCAAAGAGGGAAGAAGAGATCTGCAGGCCGTTGCGCTCAGCATCTGATTCTGTCACTTCTGGTAGGAGGGCGGAGTAGACCAGACCAATGATTGTGTAGCAGGTGTCGTAGAGCAACATGGCGCCCAGCATCCAGACAAACATCAACTGGTTGGTGGCGCCGTGCGGAACCAGCCAGACCAGTACAAAGGTCAGCGCCAGGAAGGGAGCGGTGAAGCGCATGTACGGAATACGGCGGCCATGTTTGGAGCGGGTACCATCGGTGATGTAGCCGAACAGAGGGTCATTGACGGCGTTCCAGATGGCGTAAATAATGGACGCCAGGGTGATCCATTTGGAGGTGAGCCCCAAATAATCCTGGTAGAAGATGGTCAGGAGGGCAGAAAAGGTACCTGAGATGAAAGAGGTACCAAGGGCGGCGATTCCCCAGGCAATTTTGTATTTAAAACCAAATTTAGCCGGGGTATGGACTACGGAGGGTGCTTGTGCCATGGCAGATTCCTTTCTGGCGGTTCAAGAGATTAATTGGCGATAAACCTGACGTGCTGTGCTATCGACCGGTTTTCCGGCCATGGCATCCAGTACGGAGGCTTGGATGGCGATCATTTCAACTGCTTTAGGCAGGTTGAGCGGTTTTGGGGTCTCCCCATACATGTGGGTAAAGTTATCATGATAAATTTTGCTCAGAATGGCGTCAGAAAGGGCAAGCCCCTGGATCTCCTGGTTGGGGCGGCGCCAGTGTTTGACGCCATCCGGGATTTCGATCTTGCCTGCGTGTTCTAAAAAGGCACGGACTACGAAGGTCCGGCCAAGCGTCTCGGCGCAGTCAAGCGGAGTGCCCGGCTTGCCCACCACGCTGGCGCCGATATCGGTACCAAAGATTATGCGGTCCTGGTAGCGGGCGAAGAAATCATGCGTTGCATCCAGATTGGCCGAGAAGTTGAAGTACATCTCTGAGCCGGGGGTAAGGTCAAAGCAAGTATTGGGGTGCGCGTCCAAAAAGGCGGCGGCACGGTTCAGGTCTGCAGACAGGAAGAAGAAATGGGCCAGGATCACCTTGAGACCCGGATGCCGGGTCAGGACGTTCTCTACCTCAGAATTCAACTCTTCCTTAAGTGGGTAAGTGCCATCGCCGTAGAACCAGCCAGAATCGAGCACCCATTGGGGGCAGCGCTCGCGGTCCCAGAATTCCTCAGGGTCGGCCACGTGCCAGACCACCGGCACGCCCAACTCTTCCACGGCTGCCCACATGGGGGCATAGATTGGCCCGTCCAGGGGAATATTGATCATTTTGCGGGCAATGGGTTTGCTTTCCAGCAGTTTGAGCCCATCAAAGCCGGCTGCATGCATGGCCCTTACCTGATCGGCAAAGGCCTGCGGCATCTCTGCAGGTTGGGATTGCACCGAAAAATGGTCCAGCCCGCCGCTGATGAAAGCGGTTTGGGGATGGGCTGCCTTATAGGCAATCACCGCAGGGTTATGACTGATCTCTTTGGGGTCTGGGGTGGAAACCAGGTTGACAGTACCAATATGCATATCGTTGAGGGCGCTCTCCAGGTCGGCTCCGAGCGACGGAAACGGCAGGTGAATGTGAGCATCCACAATATCCAGGCGACGCAATGAATCAAAATCCATTCAGGCTCCAGTAGGCGGATCGTTCAGGTTTGGGGGTGACGTGCCTTGATGTTAGCATATGGACTTTTGAAAGTCAAACAAAACCGGATGGAGATTTCTCCATCCGGTGAGAGATTAAGTGAGCTGAGTTTAAAGGTTTTCTTTGATGGCCAGAACTTTATCGGCGTAGTAGTAGCCTACATCATAAGGCCCGTAGGCTTTGAGAGCTTCCCGTTCGCTGCCGGTTTTAGCGATGAGCGAGGCGAGCATTTTAACCCCATACTCCACGTTGAAAGCCGGGTCCAACAATTGCTGGGTGGTGGGGCGGGAGGCAAAACAGGGTCCGTTGGCGCATTGAAAACTGGCGGCAATGCCATCACTGGGCATGACCTGCAGCAAGCCCACAGCGCCGGAGGAAGAGATGACCTCCGCCTGGCCGCCGCTCTCTTGCAGCATTACCGAGGCGATCAGATCAGCGGGAACGCCGTATTTGGAAGCCGCATCCTGGATCAGGCTGCACCAGGGTTGAACCTTTTCGGGCAGGTTGCTGAGGGAGCATTCAGGACTTTGTGTTTTCGCACTGGCTGCCTGCGAGGGCTCCGGGGTGGCAGCAGAAGCTGGCTCGGTGGAGGTAAGGAAACGAGCCAATAAAATAAGGATGAGACTGCCAATTATGATGCCGGGGATGATGGCTTTTTGTGGGTTCATTATAGAACACTCCTTCTAATATGTTATCAACATAATAGCATTAATGTTCTATGAATACAAGTAGTAAAAAAGGCTGTCTTTATTGACAGCCTTCTCAGTATTCTTAGCGTTCCATGCTGACGATCTGGTGTTCCCAGCGGTGCCAGCCGTTGAACTTATCGTCGAGGATCTTTTTGCCTTCGCCAGGGAAGGGCAGACCCAGGTAGTCCAGATCGGCGTCCACCATGATGCGTACCAGCTCGTGGAACTTGACCTTGGGCTCCCAGCCCAACTCTTTGCGGGTCTTGGAGGGGTCGGCCAGCAGGTAATCTACCTCAGTGGGGCGGAAGTAGCGCTGATCAATCTCCACGTACTTGTGCCAGTCCATGCCTACGTAGCCAAAAGCTTCATCCAGGAATTCGCGGATGGTGTGAGATTCACCGGTGCCGACCACGAAATCGTCCGCGTGGTCATGCTGCAGCATCATCCACATTGCTTCCACATACTCAGGGGCGTAACCCCAGTCACGTTTGGAATCGAGGTTGCCCAGGTAAAGCTTGGATTGCGTGCCGGCTTTGATAGCTGCCAGGGCGCGGGTGATCTTGCGGGTAACGAAGGTTTCACCCCGGCGAGGGGATTCATGGTTAAAGAGGATACCGTTGGAGGCAAACATGTTATAGCCTTCGCGGTAATTGCGTACCACCCAGTAAGAATACACTTTGGCTGCAGCATACGGGCTGCGCGGCTCAAAGGGCGTGGTCTCACTCTGCGGCGGGTTGGCAGAGCCAAACATCTCGCTGGTGGAGGCTTGATAGAACTTTTCTTCAAAGCCGCTGCGGCGAATGGCTTCCAACATACGGATGGTACCAAGACCGTCCACATCGCCGGTGTATTCGGGCATGTCAAAGCTCACACGCACGTGGCTTTGAGCGGCCAGGTTATAAATTTCGTCCGGGCGGACGTTGTAGATGACATTGGAGAGACTTTCAACCACAGAAACATCACCGTAGTGGAGGTAAAGCTTGACCTCCTGACCGTTGCGGTGGGGGTCATGGTAAAGGTGGTCAATTCTACGCGTATTGAAAGTGCTGGCGCGGCGGATAATACCGTGCACTTCGTACCCTTTGGAAAGTAATAGCTCAGCCAGGTAAGAACCATCCTGACCGGTGATGCCAGTGATAAGAGCTTTCTTCATTAGCTCCTCCGTTCTCTAGATTAGATCGAATGGTAAGTATAACCAGTGACCAGAAGGCTGTCAATTAAATTCTGCGAGGGCAAATGTACTGAAAATGAAAGACATCCTCGAATTCAACGAATTTTGACGAATTATTTTTGTATAAGAACTTTGGCCATTGAAATTCATTACAGCCTGAAGAGACCGATAATGCAAAAGGCACAACAAAAACGGGTGCGGTTGTCCGCACCCGTTTGTTGAAATTCTTATTTCTTTTTGAAGAAGATCTCGCTTTTTTCTTTGTCCAGCTCCACCAAAACGGTGTCACCCTCGGCATATTCGCCAGAGAGCAGGCTGATGGAGAGAGGGCTCTCCACGTATTTCTGTAAGGCACGTTTGAGCGGCCGGGCTCCCAGATTTTGTTGGAAGCCTTCATTGGCCAGCCATTCGCGGGCTGTTTTGGAGAGTTCCACCTTGAGGCCGTGCTCTTCCAGCCGTGAGCGGACCTCTTTCATCTGCAGGTCAACGATGGCTTGCATCTGTTCCAGGGTCAGCGACGAGAACATGATGATCTCATCGATACGGTTGATGAACTCAGGTCGGAAGGTGCTTCTGAGCGCCTTGTCGATCTTTTCGTGGGCAGCGCGGTCTTCATCGCTGTCGGTCTTCTGCAAGAAGCCCAGCGTGCCGGCATGGCGCACAAACTCGGTGCCCAGGTTGGAGGTCATGATCAAAACAGTGTTGCGGAAGTCCACCAGGCGGCCCTGGCCATCGGTCAGACGACCGTCATCCAGGATCTGCAGGAGGGCATTCCAAACATCGGGGTGAGCTTTTTCGATCTCATCGAACAAGACCACGCGGTAAGGGCGGCGGCGTACGGCTTCTGTGAGCTGACCGCCTTCTTCGTAGCCAACGTATCCTGGAGGAGCCCCGAACAGACGAGACACAGTGTGCTGTTCGTGGTACTCGCTCATGTCAATACGTACCAGGGCTTCTTCATCATCAAACATGAATTCTGCCAGGGCTTTGGCCAGTTCCGTTTTACCCACACCGGATGGGCCGATGAAGATGAACGAGCCAATGGGGCGGCGCGGATCTTTGAGGCCAGAGCGGGCGCGGCGGATGGCATCGGCGACGGCGTGAATGGCTTCTTCCTGGCCGATGATGCGTTCATGCAGACGATCTTCCATCTGCAAGAGGCGCTCGGCTTCTGTTTCAAGCATCTGGTTGACGGGGATACCCGTCCACTGGGCCAGTACTTCGGCGATGTCATTTACATCCACCACCTCGTCCAGCATGTGGTCGGCTTCCCACTTATCACGATTGGTCGTGAATTCTTCTTCCAGGCGTAAACGATCTGCCTTCTTTCGGGCAGCGCGTTCGTAATCACGTTCTACACCGGCCTGTTCTTCTTCGGCAGCCAATTTATCTACCTCAGTTTTCATTTGTTTCAGGTCAGCAGGCAGAGAGTAAAGGGCCACGCGCAGTTTGGCGGCTGCCTCGTCCATCAGATCAATGGCTTTATCGGGCAGGCGGCGATCGGTGACATAGCGGCTGCTCAGGTGAACGGCGGCCACCAGTGCATCATCAGAGAAGTGCACCTTGTGGTGGGCTTCGTACTTGTCGCGTAGGCCCATGAGCATCTTGATGGTGTCTTCCTGGTTGGGCTCATCCACAAAAACGGGAGCAAAACGGCGCTCCAGGGCGGCATCTTTCTCGATGTGCTTCTGGAACTCATCCAGGGTAGTGGCGCCCACGCATTGCAATTCGCCGCGGGCCAGGGCAGGTTTGAGCATGTTGGAGGCATCCATGGCGCCTTGAGCGGCACCTGCGCCTACAACAGTGTGTAATTCATCAATAAAGAGAATAATCTCGCCATTGGAGTGCTGTACGTCTTCGATGGCGGCTTTGAGGCGCTCTTCGAACTCACCTCTAAAGCGGGAGCCGGCGATCATGGCGCCGAGGTCGAGTGAAATGACCTTCTTGCCGCTAAGGATCTCTGGTACGTCGTTTGAAGCGATCTTTTGGGCCAGCCCTTCCACAATGGCGGTCTTGCCCACACCGGCCTCGCCGATGAGGACCGGATTGTTCTTGGTGCGGCGAGAGAGGATCTGCATGACGCGCAAGATTTCTTTATCTCGCCCAATGACAGGGTCCAGCTTGCCTTCGCGGGCTTGCTGGGTGAGGTCGCGGGAATATTTCTCCAGGGTGCGGTAGCGGGTTTCGGCCTGAGGGTCGGTAACACGCTGACCACCGCGCAATTGATTGATGGCGTCCAGTACTCGCTCTCTTGAAATACCAGTGGTTTCCAAAAGGCGGGCAGCCGGGGTGTTCTTTTCACTCAGGATCGCTAAAAAGATATGTTCTGTCGAGATGTATTCATCTTTTAAGCGGCTGGCTTCTTCGTTTGCCAAATCGATAATGCGTTTTACACGGGGAGTAATAAATATCTGACCGGCACCGCCCCCGCCAAAAATATTGGCCTTGGGGCTGGTTTTTAAAATGTAATCGAGCCGTTCTGCCAGGATCTGCGGGTCCACTTTGAGGATCTCCAGTATCTGCGGCACAACCCCATCGGGTTGCTCGATCAACGCCAGCAGCATGTGCTCGGTGTCGATCTGGTTGTGCCCATATCGTTGGATGATCTCAGCGGCTCGCTGAGCGGCTTCCTGGGCTCGTTCTGTAAATCGATCGAATCTCATCATAGTTGGTTCCGTCCTTATCAACAGAACAATAGTTATTACCGGTCATTATAGCATTGGGTCGATAAGAGAAGTCAAAGAATTGTGTTAACAGCCTATCAGAATTCTTTATAAACGACGGAGCCTTCGACCATTGTGAGCTTAACGTGCAAGTTTTGGTCCACCAGGATGAGATCAGCGTCATAACCCTCTGCCAGCTTGCCCTTGCGATCGCCCAGGCCGATATTTTGGGCGGCGTTATAAGAGGTGCAGGGCAGTACTTCGGCAATGGGCGCGCCGGTAGCCTGGATGAAGTTCACAAAAGCGCGGTCCATGGTCAGGGTAGAGCCGGCCAGAGTGCCATCGGCCAGTCTGACCGCCCCGTCTTTTACGGTGACGGGCATGCCCTCGAAGGTGTAATCGCCGTCTGGCATACCGGTGGCGCTGATGGAATCGGTGATGAGGATGACGCCCTCCGGCCCTTTGATCTTGTACAGAATGCGCATGACCACCGGGTTGATGTGGATGTTATCGGCGATCAGCTCGCATTTGATCTTTTCCAGGTCAAAGGCAGCTCCCACCACCCCCGGCTCACGGTGATTGAGCGGGCGCATGGCGTTGAAGCAGTGGGTCACCTGGCGTACGCCCAGCCCCACGGCTTGTTTGATCTCAACATAGGTGGCATTGGTGTGCCCGGCCGCCACGGTGATACCGCGTTTGGCGCATTCTTCAATCAACCACTGGTTTTCCGGGAACTCAGGGGCAAGCGCAATTAGTTTTACCAGGCCGGAATTGAGATATTCCATGGCTTCTTCATGGTTTGCTGTGCGAATAAGGTCTTTGTCTTGTGCACCACAAACCGCCACATTGAGGAAAGGGCCTTCCAGGTGGATACCCAGTATCCTGGCACCTTTTTCGTGCCCCATGACCTCCTGGGTCACCTCAATGGCTTTACGGATTTCTTCACGCGGGGCCGTCCAGGGGGTGGCCAAAAAGCCAGTCACACCGTGGCTGGCGTAGAACTGGCTGATCGCCTGCAGGCCGTCGGCGTCAATGCCGATCATCTCAGGGCCGAGTGCCCCGTGGGTATGCAGGTCAATGTAGCCGGGCAGGGCGGCGAATGAACGACCGTCCAAAACCTCATCGGCCACAAATCCTTGGGGGGGTTCTTTGCCAATGAATGTGATCTTGCCATCCATGATGCCGATATTGTTGTAAACCAACTCTTGCTGGTCGTTAAATGTTTTTGTATTGGTGAGGAGTGTAGTAGTCATTTTGTCATTTTATCTTTTTGATGGGGGGGTGTCAAACCAATATTTAGTTTTAGTGGTACGAATTGTAGTTTTGTATATACTTAACCTAACAAAGATCGGGGGCAGAATGAATAACAAAGTCACGCATAATCAAGAACAAGAAAATCAAACATTTTGGAATAAATTTCCTTTTTTGCTTGCAATATTTCTTATTCCATTTTTCGTCTCATCTTGCGAACTACCCTCACAAGCAGTGATTGAGTTAACGCCCACTCGTGAAGAAATTTCAACTCAACCCGTTACACAAACACCTACGATTGAACCAACAAAAAAAGCAACTCCTGAAATTCCACCAGTTGGTACTTTGCTGCCGGATTCAGGGATTGTGATTTCGCCTGAAAATATAGACCAGATTCAAGAGGTCGCAGTTATTCATAAACCGATCTTTAGCAGGGCACTTTTTACTCCTGATGGCAACTATGTGGTTTTGGCAACAGGAAAGTTCATTTTTACATACAAAACTGATAAATGGTACCCAGAAGAAAGTACTTATGATTCTGGAGATTCAGCCATAAATCCGATTGCGCTTTCACCGGATGGGCAAAGGATAGCATTTGGAACGGGAGAAGGAAAAATAAAAATTGTCGCTACATTCAATGGTACATTGCTTAATTCTATATCCGGGTCCAGAAAATCAATAACAACAGTGGTCTTTTCGCCTGATGGCATTACATTCGCCAGCGGTTCTGAACAAGGTGAAGTGAAAATTTGGAAAACCCTGAATGGGGATTTATCTTCAACTCTCCCGCTACAAGGATCTTCAATACAAAGCATTGCTTATTCGCCAGATGGCAAATTCCTCGCGGTAGGTGCAGGGGATGGTACATTTTCAATTTGGAATATCGCCGAAAAGAATTTATTAATCAAAGTAGCCGCCCACAAATACAGTGTTAGCGATCTTCATTATTCGCCAGATGGACAAACGATCATCAGCGCTGCAGTGGACCATACAATCGGAATTTGGAATGCAACCACTGGAATAAATAAACAATACTTTAAGGTTGATGAGGGAGTGGTGGATACCCCCTACAAAATTGCAGTTTCTCCAGACGGAGAGAATGTCGCAGCAGGGTTAGAAGATGGCTCGGCGAAAATTTGGAATATTCGAACTGGTGAGTTGAAGAAGGAATTGACTGGTGAGGTACAGTATTGGAAAACTCGATTCATCCGTAGTGTAGATTATTCTCCGGATGGCAAATTCTTGATAGCAACTTCTGTAGAAGGTGTTATAAAAATTTGGGAAATTGCAACTGGTGCAATGGATATTAGCTCATATTTGATCACGGGTGTAGTAAATAATCTTTCTTTCTCCCCCGATGGTCAATTTCTTGCTTCCAGTGACACCGGGGTGATAAATTTGTGGAGGGTTGCGGATGGACAACTTCTTCATTCAATGTCGGGAACGGATTACTATGAAATTTATGGTCTCGCAATTTCGCCTGATAATAAAACGTTTCTTTCAACGGCCTATGATGAGGGACTCCAGTATTGGAATACAGGCAGTGGTTCATTTATTGGAAACGTTCCAACTAGAGTCGGAACGGGTGAGGAATTTTCTTGCCCGGTAGGAATTTTGGATGGCAACAATCCGTATAATGAAGAAGTGGGAAAGATATCCACTTGCTCTTCTGGAGATCAGGTAGTTGCCGGTGGGTCCTGGGGTTCTGTGTTTTTTTGGTCTTTTGAGAAGGGGGGAATCGAAGAAGTTTGGAACGATGTTTCGCCTGATCATTATTCAATTCATCAAGTTGTTTGTACA
>JAYFNV010000041.1:0-30107 GCA_034933225.1 Anaerolineaceae bacterium
CCCTTCAGAGGCGCGCGGGAATGTGGATCTGGCCGTCCTGAAAACTCTCTGTGATGACTCTGTGGCCGGCCTGATGCTTACCAACCCAAACACGCTCGGTCTGTTTGATGAGAACGTGCTGGAAGTCATCAAACTGGTACACGCTTGCGGTGGACTTGTCTATGGCGATGGCGCAAACCTGAACGCGCTGCTCGGCATTGCCCGACCCGGTGACCTGGGTATTGATGTGATGCACTTCAACCTGCACAAGACCTTCTCCACCCCGCACGGTGGCGGCGGTCCTGGCAGCGGCCCCGTGGGTGTTGCCAAACATCTGGCTGATTTCTTGCCCACTCCGATTGTAGCCATCACCGAAGAAGGATCGGATGAGATTCCGCCCATGTACGGCTTCATCCAGCCCAAGCACACAATCGGCCGCGTCAAATCTTTCTACGGCCAATTTGGGGTCATGGTGCGCGCTTTCACCTACATCCGCATGCACGGTGCCGAAGGCCTGCGTAAAGTCTCTGAATACGCCGTCCTGAACGCCAACTACCTGCTCTCCAAAGTGAAAGACGCCTATGTACTGCCTTATAAACGGGTTTGCATGCACGAATTCGTTCTGGAAGGCTGTTGGGCAGATGTACCTGAGGTTCACGCGCTGGATGTGGCCAAACGGCTGATGGATTACAAGTTCCATCCCCCAACGAACTACTTCCCGCTCATTGTGCATGAGGCGCTGATGATCGAGCCCACCGAGACCGAGAGCAAGCAAACGCTGGATCTCTTTGCTGATGCCCTGCTCAAGATCGCCAGGGAAGCGCATTCTGAGCCGCAATTGCTCAAAGAAGCCCCGCACGACACCCCGGTTGGCCGCCTCGACGAGGTCAAAGCCGCCAAAGAACTGGTACTGTGCTGCTGGCTGCCTGAGAACATCTAATTTTTCAAAACTCCGCTTCTTTTTGGGCGGAGTTTTGATTTAATTTACCAAAATGATACAATCCAAAAGTAGATAACTATACTTCTGAGGAGAGTGAACATGAAACCTGCCTTACTGGTAATTGATATTCAACAGGCGTACTTCAAAGAAAGTCCCGTAGCGGCTGAGTCCCTGACGAACGTTATCGGCATCATCAACTATTACATTGGCATGTTCCGCAAGTACAACCTTCCGGTGATCTGCGTGCGAAATAGCGAACCCGATTTCGGTTTTGTACCCGGATCTGATGGCTACGACGTACCTGAGTCATTGGAAATTGAAGAATCAGATCTGCATATTGACAAGACCTACGGCAACGCCTTCAACAAAACGCCGCTGTTGGAAAAACTGCAAGAATTGGGTGTGGATACGCTCTTCCTGACCGGTTTTGAGGCGGAAAACTGTGTGCTCTCCACCTACCGTGGCGCCCTGGATCTGGACCTCACCCCCATCATCATCCGCGATACATTGGCCAGCTCTCACCCGGAGAACATCCCCTTTGTAGAGCGCATCGGCAGCGTCATCTCGTATGCGCCGTTGCAAAAATGGCTGGAGTCTCTACAAACAAAATAACCATGACCGAGAAAATTCGCCACCGCGATCTTTCACCGCGTTCCTTTGAGAACTCAAGCTGGCTGCCTGGTACTGCCGGCAACCCGTTTGATACGATCTTGACTGCGGGTTCTGCCATTTCTCAAATACCGGGCTTCGCCTTTTTCATCATCCTGGCCTTATTGGCTTCGCTGGTTGCCTGGACCAACCCCATCAAAGCCGCGCTGATGTTAGCCTTCATGCTGACGGACTGGCTGCTGATCGCCCTGCTGTCAAAGACGCAGCGCTCCTACGGGCCTGTCAAGCCGGTGGTTCTGGTGCTGGCGTTGTTGCGCTCGCTCTTTGGCTTGTTGCCCCTCTGGCCGGCATTGATCCTTCAAGGCATCGGCACCTTGCTCGTTCTGATTGGCTTTTACTTTGAGCCTCAACACTTGGACGTCCACCATGAGACGCTAACAACCAACAAATTGTCCAGCGGTCACTCTCTCAAGGTCGTGCATCTGGGTGACCTGCACATTGAACGCCTCACCCGCCGCGAACAAAGGATCTTGCAGGTGTTGCAAGAGGAAAAGCCGGATCTCATCCTCTTCAGCGGCGATGTTCTGAATCTTTCTTATGTTCAGGAGGAGACAGCCCAGAACGAGGCGCGCAATTTTCTCTCCAAACTGCATGCTCCTTTGGGCGTCTTTGGCGTGACAGGCTCACCTCCGGTAGATCCACCAGAAGTGTTTGCAAAGACGATTGCGGGAACCCCCATGCATTGGCTGAACAACCAGTCTGTAACGCTCCAACTGGAAACAGATACCCTCCAGATCACAGGGCTCACCTGCACCCACCTGCCAGAACGAGATCTTGCCACGCTTCAGACCTTTTATTCGCCTGACCTCGCTGCCCTGAGCATCTTGCTCTATCATTCACCCGATTTTGCCCCACTGGCAGCAAGCCAAAGTTTTGACCTGCAACTCTCCGGCCACACTCACGGCGGGCAGGTTCGTCTGCCAGTCTATGGGGCGCTTTATGCGGCTTCGCTTTACGGCAAGCTATTCGAATCCGGCCGCTACCTGCTCAAAGAAATGACGCTCTACGTCTCCCGCGGACTGGGCATGGAAGGAGGCATCGCTCCACGCGTACGCCTTTTCTGCCGGCCAGAGCTGATCGTATGGCAGATTACCGGTACCCGATAACAACAACCCCCTGTTTCAAAACAGGGGGTCGAATTTTGTTTAGCTTATTCTCTAAAGTTTTTTCTGAACCAACGGCAGAACCTGATCAATGGCTTCGTTCAGCTTGTCGGCATCTTTGCCGCCAGCCTGAGCCAGGTTGGGCCGTCCACCGCCACTGCCTCCCATCACCGCAGCCGCAGTTTTGACGATCTCACCGGCGTTCAGGCCACGTTTAACCAGGTCGTCGGTGATCGCGCAGATGATCATGGGCTTATCATTGCTCACACTGCCAAGGGCGACCACACCGCTTGGGTATTTTTGACGGAACAGATCACACATTTGGCGCAGGGTGTCCACATCTGCATTCTTCAGCACTGCAGTCAGCACCGGGACGCCATTCACCAGCGGCACAGAAGCCAGCTTTTGGTTGAACTCATCTGCGGCGCCTGCCTGCCGTAATTTGCCGATCTCTTTGCGTGCATCGTCCAGGTTATCCTGGATGGCCACGACTTTGGCAGGGACTTCATCCAGGGGCACATTCAAGAAATGAGCGGTCTTTTTCAACGCCTTGTTACGCTCGCGCAGGATCTCATAGGCGCGGTGACCGGTGACGGCTTCGATACGACGGATACCCGCAGCAGCGCTGCCTTCACTGATAATGATGAATGTGCCAATATCGCCAGTCTGGGCAACATGGGTGCCACCGCACAACTCGTAAGAGATCGGTTCATCCGGGTCAACGGTAACGGTGCGCACTGTTTCTCCGTACTTTTCACCAAACAAGGCCATGGCGCCTTCTTCCATTGCCTGTTGGAGAGACTTTTCGATGATGCGCAGTCTATGGTTAGCCAAAATGTCCTGATTGACGTCATACTCAATGGCATCCAACACATCCGCAGGGATGGCCTCAGGATGATTGAAGTCAAAACGAAGACGATCCGGGGCTACAAGTGAGCCTGCCTGACGGGCATGGTCACCCAAATGTTTGTGTAATTGCGCATGCAGCAAATGGGTGGCAGTATGGTTGCGCATGGTATCAAATCTTCGCATCCAGTTCACTTTGGCCACAGCAGCATCGCCGGTCTTGGGGGAACCCTTTTCCACGGTGCCGATGTGAATGATCACACCCGCAGCTGGGCGGCGTACTTCGTCCACGCTGATCTCCCAGGATCCGTCTTTGGCCACGATCTTCCCGCGATCGCCAACCTGACCGCCCGATTCGATATAGAAACCGGTTTTGGGCAAGATCACTTCTACGGGCTGACCCACCAGAGCCTGCTCGATCAATTCACCTTCACTGAAGAGTGCCAGTACATTACCTTCACTCTCCAACCATTCGTAGGGGTTGTAGGCCACACCGGTCCTGGCAACCAGTCCTTTTTCGATCAGGCCGTCAAAAATTCCGCGGTAAACTTCCACATCTTCGCCACCAAGCGGACCAAACGCTTTGCCAGCACCAGATTGCACTTTATGTTCTTCCATTGCCTGCATGAATCCAGCTTCATCCACATCCAAGTTGCTCTCACGGGCAACGTCACGGGTCAATTCCAGGGGTAAGCCGTGAGTGGCATACAGATCAAATGCCTTGGCACCATCCAAAACGGTCTGGTTGGATTTTTGCAGGTCAGTCAACATTTCCTGCAGGTAGCCCAACCCAGCCTCAACGGTGCGCTGGAAGCGTTTTTCTTCACGTGTCAGGCTGTCCAGAATAGCTTTGCGGTTCTTTTCCAATTCTGGGTAGGCTGATCCGTAATTATCAATGACGACCTCGGCAATTTTAGCCATAAATGGTTCGGTCAGGCCGATCTTCGTGGCAAAGCGGGCACCGCGGCGGATGATCATGCGGCAGATGTAGTTGCGGCTGGTATTGCCAGGCACGACCCCATCAGCGATCAAGAAAGTGGCCGCCCGGGTATGATCTGCAACGACACGGTAAGGCGTGAAATTCGCGTCCATCTCTTCTACGCTTGTTTTGGAAAGCTCGCGAATTTTGTCCATCAGTGGGCTGAACAGGTCGGTGCGGTAGTTGGAATTGACTCCCTGCATGATGGAGACGATTCGCTCAAATCCCATGCCGGTATCCACGTGGGTGGCAGGCAGCGGATCGAACTGGTTCTGGTTGATGCGGTTGTACTGCATGAAGACCAGGTTCCAGATCTCTAAATAGCGTTTGCAGTCGCCGTTCACGCGGCAAACGTGACCGGGCACACCCTTCTTATCACAGCCATCCGGCCCGCGGTCAATATGGATCTCACTACAGGGTCCGCAGGGACCGGTTTCGGCCATTTCCCAGAAGTTTTCTTTGCGGCCATAATAAAGAATATGCTCAGGGTTCATCCCTGGCTGTTCTTTCCAGTAATTGAAAGCATCCTCATCTGTGGGAAGGTTGCCTTTGTCATCTTTGAAACAGGTAGTATACAGTTTCGAACCATCAATTCCCCACACCTGGGTCAGAAGTTCCCAGGCCCAGGAGATGGCTTCTTTTTTGTAATAATCGCCAAAAGACCAGTTCCCCAACATCTCAAAAAAGGTATGATGAGTATCGTCGCGACCTACATCATCCAGATCGTTATGCTTTCCTGCCACACGCATGCATTTCTGTGAATTCACAGCCCGCGTGTAGGGTCTTGTATCTGTGCCCAGGAAAACATCTTTAAATTGCACCATACCGGCGTTTGTAAACAATAAGGTTTGGTCACCGCCAGGAACGATCGAAGAAGATGGAACGAAAGTGTGCCCTTTCGATTTGAAGAAATCGATAAAGGATTGTCGGATTTCAGTACCGGTCTTGGGTAAGCTCATTTTTCACCTGTTTAAAGTATCGTTTCGCTCTTTCGTATCTAGACCCCTAATTATATTCTAAGGACTGCTCACTCGCAACAAAAAGACCGCGGTTTTTAGCCGCGGTCCATATTTTGGGTTGATTTCTAACGGGAAATGGCCATTTTAACCACTTTCCCCTGTGAATCCAGCGTCACACGGGCATATTGACGGTGAATGTGGTGATCAAAGGTTATCTGTTTGCTAAAACTGACCACGGTTCGGCTGGCAGGACGGTCCCCGCTGGTTTTTCCTGCAACGCGCGGCTGCGTACCGTTACCCACCCGCACATGCTGCTGGCTGATACGCACTTCGGCATATTCAATACCGGGCAAATAATCACGCACCATTTCTTTGGCATTGGCAATTGCCTTGGCAGAAATGGCACTTGTCTTGGCTTCGTCCAGCGCTTGGTCGACCACTGTTTTGACCACAGGATGGTTTTTCTCTCTGGCATAAACGGTTTTCATCGCCTGGTATGGATCATAAGCTACCAGTGGGTCACCATAAAGAATGAAAGAGATCAATGTCTTCTGATCTTCGCCATCCAGGTAGCCCTGGCGTAGATTCATCTCGCGTACAAAATCCACTTTGGCCTTGCAGAAAGCCGCACCGATTGAGGTCCCCTTGGCCAAATAGGTCATTACCAGATTTGAAAGCAGATCGCCGCCGATCAGCGGTGTGGTCACAGAACCATAGGCGATGGTGGTGGAGGCGATCATGGCCAGCACGCCGCTTCCCAAAAAGGTCAGCGCCATAGATTCATTTTCAGCTTTGTTCAAAATATGCCCGCCGTAGCAAGCCTCTGAGATCACAATACGTGGGGCTTCGTTGTTTTTGGTAATATCCGAAGGTTGCATAGCTACCGGGAAATCTTCAGCGCCAGAGGTATCGGAACTATCTTTTTGGCCGTACCAACTACTACCATCTTCCACACCGTGCAGGTTGAAGTAACAGAAAGGTGCAGCCGCCATCTTGGTGGGATTGAAAGCCGTGTTTTTTCCATTCGGAGACAGGAACAGGTTCCTGCCCTCGCCCATGGGGCGAAAAGCCGAAAGGGAGGAGCGTTGCCAGATGGCCGCCGTCAAACCCAGATTGGAAAAATTCTTGGAATAAGTGTGATTCCAGAACAACAAAATACGGATGATCTGGTTCAGCCACGATTGGGTCTCTGCTTCATCAGTGTGATAAAGCGTGGCATTGCGGATCTGAGAGAGCAGCAGACCAGAATCTGAACTGGCATCCCCGGGCAGACGGCCTACTGGCCAATCGGCCACAAAGTAGTTCTTGTCCAGAGAGGCATATGGGTTATCTGAGGGCACTGTTGCATCCGAATCATCGGTGGGATTGGGCAGATTATGGAACGGCACCACTTTATCGCCGCCAACGATCAAAACAGCCCCGATCATTTCGCCGGTCTTCTCCAGCGCCTTATCCAGGTCTGTGAGGGCCAATTTGATCTTCCAGGGGTCAATGGCGTCTACCGGGGTGATGCCGTACTTTCCGCAGGTAGCCATATCATCCGGGAAGAAGACCACAGCATGCCAGCCATCACGTTTGGCAATACTCAACGCCAATTGATCCAGTTCGTTCATGATTACCTGGGCGCTCTGCTGACCGTATTGAGCGGTGAGGCCAGTTTTGGTGCTTAAGATCACATAAGCCGGATAGCGGTTGTCAGCACGAACCACGCCGGGAGTCTTCAATTCGTCGGCCATCTTCTCAAATTCGCGCTGGATCTTTTGCAAATCTTTATCTTTTGGTTTGGCCGGCGCTTCTTTTGAGTCCAGATCAGGCTGTCCGCCAAAATCATCTTCATTGGTCAACCCGTAGCCATCAAAACTTTGCACTTCAGTGCGCATGGGGCGAACCGGTTCTGGCCCTTTATATTCAGATCCACCGGGTTCAGTGTTCAGATAAGAAAATGGTTTGCTGTCCATCATAGGAGCGGTTGAAACGGGCGGAACCACTTCTGTCTGCCCTGAGAACAGATGATTCATGCCAAACTTGGATGCGACCTGGGCAGGAATGGCAAAATTTTCCACCACCTGCATCTTTTCCGGGTAAAGGGGCTTGAATTCAAAATCTGCTCCCCACAAACGCTGAGGAACCTGCCCCACCGGGTCCAGACTGGCACATTCATGCAATAAATTGACCGCTTCATCTTGCTGGCCATTTTGCATCCAGACCCTGGCCAACTGCAGACTGATTGCCAAACATTCCGGCCAACGCGCATGGTACAGTCGAGCCAAATTCAACAGAGCGGCTTGATCGCCCCGCTGCGCTACGATCAATAAATGAGTGGCGCCCGCCAAAGAAGGATAATCACCCTCGGTGAGCACTTCAAATATGGCGCTCTGGGCTGCGTCCAGTTCACCCGCTTTCAACAATTCCCGTGCTTTTAAAAGCGATGTGGTCCAGGTAGGCAATGAACCGCTGGAGGAAAAATCATTCCCGAGCGCTTTTAATAACCCGCGGACGGTGGCAGCTTTGCCGGCATCTTCACTGGCGAATAAACTCTCTGCTACACGCAAAGCATCCAAATATTCAGGGTCACAACGTAAGATCTTTTCGATCAACGGAAGTGCTACCTGCCCGCGCCCTTCCTGGATCAACGCTTTGGCAAAAAGCAGATTGATCTCCAGATCGCCAGGGTAAGAAGCCAACCAGGCTACGGTTGCCTGCCGGATGAACTGGTAGGAATTCGACTGCAGGGCTGATTGCAAGTACTGCAACAAACGGCTGCGGTCGATCATTTTAGGTTCGTTATGGGCAGAAGGTCGATTAGGGTTCATACGTGTGAGCTCGCTTCCTGTGAACTGTGTACCATGTTCAGTGCAATAACCGCGCCAAGTTGACGGCGAATATTGAGATCATTGGGGGCAATTTCGGCTGCTCTGCGTAACAGCGCTTCTGCGTTGGTGTAATCTTTGCCATTGCGCAGCAAATTGACTGCGGCCAGGAGTGGGCGCGTATCACGCGGGGCCAGATCGATGGCGGTCTGCAGCGTCTTCACAGCCTCATCGTATTCCCTTTGTTGCTGGTAAGCATTGCTCAGGTCCAAATAGACTTCAACATCCTGCGGTTCCTGGGCAATCGCCTGGCTATAGTGGAAGATGGCCTGATCCAGATGCCCGCCTTCGAATTCCAGTTTGCCCAGGAATTGCTGCATCTTCGGTTGCAGATCGTTCAGCTTTAGTGATTTTTGGGCACTCAATTCAGCGGCGGCTTTATCAGCGCAGGCCAACTGTGCTTCTGCCAACACGTTCAAAATTTCCACATTTTCCGGATACTTCTGCACCAGCGCTTCAAACAAGGGTCGGGCATTGGCAGCGCCGTTGATCTCTTTGATCAATTTGGCGTGGTCAACCATCACTTCCAGGCTGGCATTCTTGGCGTGGACGGCTTTTTCGAGGGCTTGCAGCGCCTGCAATTTATCACCGTTGGCCATCCATGATTTTGCCAACAATAACTGCACATCTGCATTGGTTGCATCTTGCGCAACCGCTTTTTGGGCAAATTCGAGGGCTTTCTTTTTCTCGCCATTGGCCAGGTACAACTTACTGCTCAATACCATGGGGCTGATGGAGAATTCGTTCACAGAACTGGCACGCTCGGCGGCTGCCAGAGCATTTGCCGTGTCATTCTCAGCGAAGTAGGCTTCCGCCAGGGTTTCCCAGACCTCATAATTGTTCGCACCAGATTTGCTAATGGGGGCCAATGTTTCTATGGCTTTTTCGCCTTCGTTATTTTGCAGGTAAGCCTTGCCCAACCAATACTTGATCTGATCATTTTCCGGCTCCAACTCCGCAGCGTGCTCAAGATGCAGCACGGCTTCTTTTTGGTTGCCGTTCTCATGGGCAAATTCTGCGGCCAGAACCTGCCAATCGGGTTCATCCGGCCAGTATTCCAATGCCTCGTTCAGGTCGGTCATGGCGGCGTACGCCTGTCCGCCCTTTTCATACAGCATGGCGGCCAGCGTGGAAGCCCAGGGTTGGGCGGAGTTTTTCTTCAGGCTCTGTTTCAAAGCCAGTAAAGCCTCACTGGGGTTGGTTTCCTGCAGGCAGCAGGCAGTGGCATAAAGAACATCAGCGGCAGGGATCTGCTTCTTCGCCAACTGTACGGCGGTGGCAGCCTGGCCGGATTCTTTGAGTGCCAACATCATGGCAACAACGTCGCCTTTTTGCGGAGTGTTCATGGCCATAGCGCGGATGTTGGTCTGGTTGGCGTCCAGGGCTAATTTGGCACGTGTAACCAGATGGTCCAGCTCGGGGGTTCCCAATTGCTCCCCCTTTGAGATCAGATCCTTGAGCGTCGCCACATTAGAATCAGAGCTCAGGGTCTCAATATTGAGATGCTTCTTCACACGCAAGCCGGCGATCATCTTGCCAAATTCGATTGCCAGAAGCAGCACTTCCAGCGCGATCTTTACCGCGGCCAGGCTCTTGGGCTGAGAAGTATAGAGTTTGTCACTCCAACTTTTAGCTTCTTCCCAACGGTTGGCAGCAGCGGCGGCTTTGACAAGTGCGCGCACAGTCAACGTTTCTTCCACGCTGTTGATCTCACCCTTGATCGCTACCTTGGCCAGCACCTGATCGAAGAGAGATTCTGCCTGCACCAGTTGACCCAACTCGGCCAGATAACGGGCTTCCACAAGGGCCAGGCTATCCGCCTGCGGGAAGATCTCTACTGCCTTATTGAGAATCAATCCAGCTTTTTCAATCTGGCCGGCATCCAGAAGGCTTTCTGTGATCTCGCTGCTCAAATGGGCATCCACGTAGATCGTGGGATCGTCTACATTCATATCCACAAACGAAAGGGTTTCTTTGGCATTGCCAAGAGCGTACCCGATCTCCACCTGCAGAACGGTTTGCTCAGCAGAGGGTTCACCGCTGGCGGCTTTTTCGGCTGCCAGAGCATAATCACCGGTTTCAAAAGCCAGTTCAGCGGCCAAAACGTCCACATTGGCGCCCTTCTTCAGCAGGGATTTCCAAATAGCGGGCACGAAGTTCAAGTCACTGACTTCTGGTCCAGCCTGGGTTGATTCGTTCAGTACTGCCAATTTGCTCAGAGCAGCTTCGCTTTGACCCGCGGCATGTAATACTTCGGCATGGACCAGGTTTACCCAATTCTGGTTTACACCTTGCTGCGCGGCCTGTTCGATCACATTCAACGCCTGCTCGTATTGTTTGTTCATGCGGTAATACCCTGCAAGATCCAACAAAGCGGGTTGCTGCGCGGCATCCGGTAATACAGAGCGCATCTTCAAGCACTCCACAGCCAGATCTTCTTTGCCCACTTCCGCAAAGAGTTTAGCGCCGCGTACCAGTTCAGATTCATTTTTAGATTTTGCTAACAGGTTCTTGCAGCTTTCTATGGTTTGTTTGGCTTCTTCTTTTTTGCCATTGGCAAGCTTGATCTCGGTCAGCTTCAACAATAGAAGCAATTTCTGCGCGTGGCCCTGAGACAAGGCCAGGATCGCTTTTTCAGCTTCGTCTGTCTTGCCAAGATTCCCCATGAAATCGGCAAACCATTCTACGCTCTCGGCCACATCCGCAGCAGAGTCCAACACCTGGTTGGCCTGTACCACTGCTTCTTCAATCTCTCCACTGGCAGCACTCACTTCAGCCAGGGTCTCACGGGCACCAGCCCAGTTGGGGTTGGCTTCTAATACTGATTGGATCCCGGCCAGGGCGTAATTGAACTTGCCCAACAAATTTGCCGCCCAGGCAAAGCCTGCCTGGATGCGCTCCAACCAGTTGGAGCCCTGAGCTTCAATGTGGTTAAGCAGATTGGAGAACAGGTCGAATGCCTTCTCGGTTTCGCCTGATTTCAAAGCTTTTTCAGCTTCAAGTACGTTGGCGTATAGGTTTTCCGGCTCGCTGGCCAGTACATCTGCCAGAACCTGAGAGGCCTTTTGTTGCAGGGTCTCCTCAACCATCGGCTGACCCAGAATATGACGGTAATCTTGACCCAGCACGGAATCAACGTAGGTCAATTTCCAGCCGGTCTTTGCCTGCGCAGCCAGCGCCAGCGGCTCAATGAGCTTGCGCGCTTTTTCCTGGTCGCCCTTGCGCAGCATCAGGTCGGCATACTCATGAATAGCGTCTGTCTGGGTGGAGAAGGCTTTATAGGCTTTCTCAATGGCAGATTCAACATCCGCCATGTTCAGTTGTTTCATGGCGGCGATCTTGAGCAAAGAGGTTTGCAGGTCCATTGCCACATCCGCATCATCCCCGCTGAGGATGCTGTACGCTTCTGAGGCCTGCCCCTCGCCGATCAACTCAGCGGCCAATTCACGCAAAATGGAGATGTCCGCAGGGACGGCAGCATGTGCTGTACGTAAGGTGTCAATTGCGCGGGCGATCTCACCCTTTTCGCGGTAGACCTGGGCCAACATCTTCCAGGGCTCAGCCAGCTCAGGCGCGGAATCTACCGCCTTGCTGAGGTGTTCCAGGGCCAGATCAGATTGTCCAAGCCGATATTCTGCAAATCCCTTCACGGCCAATGCACGACCGCTTTCGGGGTCCTGGTCAAGCACTTTCTGAGCCGCTTCAAGCGCAACCACCGGCTGATTGGTCTCAGCGGCAGCCTGGGCATACCCCATGAGGTCGGCCTTTTCCTCTGAATCAAATTGATTGATCAGATCGTTATAATGGGCAAATGCGGAGACCCAATTTCCATCAGTCTCATAAGAATGGGCCAGTTCGCGCTTCACAGATTCGTTGCTGCGCTCAAATTGGCTGATCTCTTCCAGGGTAGCCTGGTACATGCCTGTGTCACCCATCTCCTTGCTGATCTGAGATTTGTACCCCAGTAGTTCTACGTCTGCAGGAGCATCTGCAAGTGCGTCATTTACCTTCTGGAGCGCATCCAACCACTTCTCGTTGGCAATGGCGGTTTTGATCTCATTTCTGGGTGTCCAGTTCAGCGCCCGAATTCCTTTTGAGAGTAGACCTGTAACTTCTGCATCGTCTCCCTCTTCCAGCTCATCCAACAAACTCTTGGTCAGGTTGGCTTTGCCGTCCAGCGCTGAATTCAATTCTGTGCGTAATTGAGGGTCATCCACCAGGGCTTTGGCAGACATGACTTCATCATTTGTCGGGACTTCACCATTCTCATCCAGTAAAGAGAATTGTTGAATTTTGATACCGGCCAGTTCCGCAGCCAAAATACGTTCGGCATTTTTGAGCAGCGCTTCAGCGCTGTCGCTTTTTCCGGCAATCTGCGCCAGAGCGGCCAGTTGACGGGAATATACACTGGAGGTCAATGTCTTTTCTGAATTCTGCCAGATCTCATGGAGGGGTTTGGGCTCTAAATTCCCCACCAGGTATCGATCTACCAGGCCAAGGGCGATCTCTTTGGCCAGAGCGGTTTTCCCGGCGAAACGCAAAGATTGCAGTGCTTCGATCTGCTGATCGAGCGTTAAGCTGCTGAGACATTGTTTGAATAAAATTGCCTGCTCGGAAGCTTGCACCGGCAGACAAAAGACCACATGTTTGACCACTGAAAAACCAATGGAGGGAGTTTTGGCATTCAGAATGGCCTGCAAGAACTCGCTTTTTTCTTCCGTCCAGCCACAGACCAGGGCGAAAACGGCTCCCCAGTCCTGAATTAACGTACTTGCCTCAGAGTATTTCCCTTTTTGCAGGATCTCAGAGATAAGGTCTGACCAATTTTCTTCGACCTTTTTCTTTTCGGTCAAGGCGATGGCCAACACCGCTGCGTCGGTCAGGGAAACAAGCGATTTCTCGCCGTTCAGGGCAGCTTCATACTTCAGCAACGCCTGTTCAAGCAATTGGGTGTCCGGGGCACATTCAGGATAGCCCTTTGAGAGTAATTCTGCATCGGTCAAGAACAATGCCAGAGTGGAGGGAGAAAGCTCAATGCCAGAGAAATTCCAGTCATTGCTCACCCGTTCTGCCACCGTTGGATCATTCAGGGTTTTCCAAAAGAGTGGGTCATTTTTAAAAGCAGAAAGTACCGGGGTGATCTTCTCCTCGGATAAAAGTTTTTTCAATTCCTGCATCATGGCTCTGGTTGTCATAGTGTGGTCCTCTCTCTTTAGAAAACAATAAACGTGATCTGATTATTCCTAGCGAATTTGTAAAACGAGGGCATAAGCCCCGCCGAGCAGGAGAATTCCCAGCAGCAGCAGCATGACCCCTACCCCTGCCTGAGTTTTGATCAGTGAATTGAGTGATTCGATCAGGGAACGGGCATTGCCTACCAGACCGGTCACATCATCCGTCAGCCCTTTTTGGGCCAACTTGGAAGTTTGGTCGGCAATGGTCTGTAATTCTTTGCCCAGGATCTTTTTGACCAGGACAAAACAGCCAATACCTAAAAAGACCAACCCAGCCACCAACAGGGCGATGCCCATGGTCAACATAAAATCATTTACGCTCATCGATAACATAAAACCCTCCAGAATTTGTATCTAGAGGGTTTATTGCAAGTTCTATGCCAATTTTTCTATTCGGACTTTACAGCCACATCGCGAGGCAGATCGCGCACTTCAATTGTCTCGCCGTCACAGAAGATCATGGCACGTTCGATGGCATTGGAAAGTTCGCGGATGTTTCCCGGCCAATTATGCTTTTGCAACGCTTCGATCGCCTGCGGACTGACCGAGCGCACGTTGACGCCATTTTTCATGTTGTATTTGCGCACAAAATATCCCACCAGGTCGGGAATATCTTCAATTCTTTCCCGCAATGGCGGCAGTACGATCTCCACCACGCGCAGACGGTAGTACAGGTCTTCGCGGAATTTGTTTTCTTTGATCAGCGTAGGCAGGTCACGATTGGAAGCAGAGACCACCTGAATATCCACGGTGACATCCTGTTCACCACCCACCCGCTTGAAGGTCTTGTTTTCAATGGAACGTAACAACTTGGCCTGTAACTCCAAGGACATGGAAGAAATTTCGTCCAAAAAGAGCACGCCGCCATCTGCCATTTCCATCTGGCCGCGCTTGCGGTTATCAGCGCTGGTAAAGGCCCCTTTTTCATGACCAAACAGTTCTGATTCCAACATGGTGTTTTGGATGGCGGCACAGTTGATGGCCACATAAGAGTTCGCTTTACGCGAGCCGATGGTGTAAATATACTGTGCCAGCACATCTTTACCAGTGCCGGTCTCCCCAATGATGAGCACATTGGCTTTTTTGAGGGCGGCTTTGGCGGCCAGGTCCACAGCTTCTTTCATCACCGTAGACGCGCCCACCACAAATTCAGCGTCGCGCATCTTTTCGCGGCGGAGGTTTTCCAATTCACGTTTCATGGCCACATAATCTGCGGCCCGTTTGATGGATTTCTCCAACTGGCCAAAATCGACCGGTTTGGTTAAAAAGTCCATGGCGCCATTTTTCATGGCATCCACGGCAGATTCGATATCACCATACCCTGTGATCATGATCACAGGTGGACGGTTGGCCATATTCGCCATCTCGATCAGTAAGTTTGGTCCGTATCCATCGGGAAGCTGCAGGTCCAGAAGAACCACATCTCCTTCCCCTTTTTGAATATGCGCACGGGCTTCTTCCAACGTTGCGGCAGGAATTACCTCATACCCCTTGGTCGCCAATAACCCACCTAAATTGATGCGGGTATTCTCTTCATCATCCACTAACAAAACAGTGATGCTCATTCGCATTCTCCATTGCATGCAGGAATATTGACTGTAAAAGTGGTTCCCCCGGCAAAGGAAGTGACGTTGATACTCCCTTTATGGGCGGTCACGATCTGTTTTGTGATGGCCAGCCCCAACCCGGTACCTTTTTGACTTTTTGAAACGAATGGTTCAAAAATCCGATCCCGAATATCATCCGGGATGCCTGGACCGTTATCTGAAACTGTGATCTGAACCATGGGCATTTCAGCCACGCTGGTATTCATGCTGGCTTTGACAGCCAGTGTATCTCCAATACCGGTGCAGGCGTCCACTGCATTTGAGAGCAAATTGGTGAAAACGCGGTCTAATGCTTTTGGGTCGCCTTTGATTTTATCAAGGTTTTCTTCCACCTGCAGGATCGGCTTGATGTTGGCTCGCATCAAGCGTGGATGCCAGCGATCCAACGTACGTTTGAGGTAAGCCCCCACATCAATGGGTTCTAGATGCAGATCGGTGGGTCGTGAATAGGCAAGGAAGGATTCCATCTGGTGGTTGAGGCGCGTGCAATCGTCTTTTACCCGCCCAATGATTTTCTGGTTGGGGTCATCCTCAGCCAGGTTGGCTTCAAGCAATTGGATGCCGGTATAGATGTTATTTATGGGATTGCGTAAGTCGTGAGCAAAAGCAGCTGTGTAATCTCCCAACACGGCTCGGTGTTCCAGATGCTGGTTCAGCGTCTTGTTATGTTCATTTTCGCTGATGTCATTGATGATGACCTCAATCCCAATCAGGGTATCTTTCATGATCACCGGCAGAATATGCGCCAAAGCCGGAAATGCCTGACCATCTCTACGGTTAAGAGTCACTTTACCAATATCATGGGTGATCACGCCTTTACCTGCTTCTTCAAGGGCTGGGGAGATACGGTCTGTACCAATCAGCACATTCTCGTAATCCTGGCCTTGAACTTCTTCAGTGGTATATCCCAAAATGGCTTCTGCGGCTGGGTTGATATGCTGAATTTTGAGGTCGGGGGTCAGCAGTACGACCCCTTCGGACATGTTATTGAAGGAAGCGGTTAACAAGTGGATCATTCTGGCGTAGGAACGGTTTTCCTTGAGCAGGCTATCTACCAACAAGTAATGTTCCTCAACTGCCAGTACTTGACCTGCCAGGACGGAGAGCAATTCCAAAGACAATTCGCCGGGAAGGTCTTTTTGCCCCCCGCAGATGATCAGGCCGATGGTGGCACTTTCCTCGCCTAAGGGGACGGAGCCTATATATTTGTACTGGTTTGCTCTGCCAAAGCGGTGCAGGTCGGTCAATACGCGCATGCCCGGGTTCCACAAGAAGGGTTCGGAAAGCCGCATCAGGTCCAGGGTGGGCAGCACATCCGGTAAAGCAACCTCTTCACCTACCGAAGCGACTTTGGTGAATTGAGGCGCCGTGGCATCAGCCATATAAATGCAAACGGTATCGGTCTTGCTCACCTGCTGGATGATCTCAGCACAGCGTTGCAAAGCGATCTGCAAACTTTCACAATCGGCCAGTCTGGCAAATTCCAGCATTTGAAAAACGGCTGCGTCATTGACGGGTTTTTCTGCTGGTTCTTGTTGTGTCGGATCTTCAAATCGTACCCGTAGCCAGCGGCTGTTTTTATCTAGATAATTGTATTTTGATTGAACAACTATGCTGGATTGATCCCGTTTGGTCACCGTGATCTCGCCTGTGCCCCCGGAAACAACTGTGTGAAGATCCAGCCCGCCAAAGAGCATCTCATACGGTTTCTCCCAGATTTCACTGGAGGTAAATCCGCTCAAACGGATGAGCTTACTATTGATGAAGAGCAAAACCCCCAATTCCTGGTCGATCAACGCACAGGGTGCATCGTCCAGGTTCATGACAGCACAAATCTCAGTGAACCCCGGGGTTTGATTGCGTTTCAAAAATGAGGTTGCGATCTGTGCAGGTGTAGGGCTCATGGGCGTTGGGAAACAGCCTTTCTCAAGTGGGCCGGCAAGATTCCTTCAATGGAACGATACTTGGCCACCGTCCGGCGAGCGACTTCATAGCCATTCTCGGCCAACATTTCAACCAGATCGGAATCACTCAAGGGCTTGCTTTCATGATCGATGATCTCTTTCAGAACAGTTCGCACATTTAAACTGCGGTCAAAGAAAGAAGCCAAAGGAATGATCTTTTTATTGGGTAACTGCACAGCTTTATTAGCCACGGCGCGAGAAATGGTGGATTCATGGACTTCAAGCTCCACAGAGATCTGGGCGCGGGTGACCGGTTTGAGGTACTTTTCCCCATGCAGAATAAAATCACGCTGCAATCCCACTACACGGGTGAGCAAACGTTCCATGGTGTGATTGCGCTGCTGCAGGCACTTCACAAACAAAGAAGCCTTGTCCAGATCGCCTTTGAGTTCATCTTTCTTGTTCTCGTCAGCCTGCTGGACGGCCTGTTTGAAGAGCGGGTTGATCTGCAGGGTACCGCTGATGGGCATGACGATCTCCACCACAAGCGGGTTGTCCGGGTTTTCGTTCAAATAGCTGATCAGAATATCCGGGCGGTGATAGACCTCGGTGGCATCGTTACCAGGTTGACGTTGGTCACCCCAGTGCGAACGCGCCGGGAAAGGATTCAGGTTTTCGCTGATGAACTTGGCCGCCTGGCTGACCATTTTCTGGGAGACATCAAACTTATGGGCGATCTCAGCATATTGGTGATGGCTAAGTAGATCCAAACAATCAGAGACAAGTTTTTCTGCCAAAGGCGGTACTACGCCGGTCTCTGAGAGTGCATCGATCTGTACCAGCAAGGCTTCACGGGTGTTCTCAGCGCCTACCCCGATGGGGTCAGCGTGCATGATCAAGTTCTTTACCCGGCGCACCTTGTCCAGTGTAACGTGCACATATTGAGCAATCTCCAAAATATCTGTGGTCAAAAAGCCATCTTCGTCCAGGTGGGTCAGCATAAAAGCGGCCAGGCCACGTTCATCGGCGGCCAGGTCAGGAGCGATCTGGCGCAGAACGTAGGTGGGCAGTTCGGTTTCGGCGGGGGCAAAAGGTTCGTCATCAATGGATTCATCCACATAATCTTTATGTGGGATGAACTCATCACGCGGTGAGAGAAACACCACCGGATCGTCACTTTTCAAGTTAGTTGGCAAACTGCAAACGGGGCAACTGCCGTGCTCCGGGATCAAACGATGGCAATTGGGGCAACGGCGCTCTTCCACCACTTCGAGCGCAGGGTTGGACGCCAGTTCCGATTCGATCTTTTGTTGCAACTCGTCGCTGGTCAACGTCAAAAGCGCCATGGTCTGAGCCAGGTGCGCGGTCGTCATGGGGCGGGTGGATTGATATTGTCCTTGGAACATTTTGCCTCAATTCTTAGCTAAAAGTATAGCGTATTTATGATAATGTTGCAACTTCCATGCCACGACTTTTTGAGCCGTAATGGTAGAATAGCCCTACTGAAATGGAGAATGAAATTGGACGAGTTGATCATTATTGGTGGTGGATTGGCCGGTACAGAGGCCGCCTGGCAGGCAGCGAATGCCGGAATAACAGTTAAGTTGTTTGAGATGCGTCCCAAGGTGTCTACTGGCGCCCATGAGACAGATCAATTGGCTGAGCTGATCTGTTCCAATTCGCTTGGTTCCGATCAACCCGACCGGGCTGCTGGCATATTGAAAGCCGAAATGCGTTTGCTCAACTCATTTGTGCTGTCCTGCGCTGAAGAAACGGCGCTGCCCGCTGGTGGCGCCCTGGCCGTGGACCGCGAGAAATTTGCTGCGTTGATCACAGCCAGGATCTCCGCCCACCCCAACATTCAGGTCATTCGCGAAGAGGTCACATCCATCCCCTCTGGTCCGGTCATTGTCGCCTCTGGGCCACTCACTTCCCCGGCGCTGGCAGCAGCCATCGAACAGATCACCGGGCAGGATCATCTCTTCTTTTTTGATGCCATTGCCCCCATTGTAAACGCCGAAACCATCGACACCTCCATCGCCTTCCGCGCTTCCCGCTATGAGTTTGAGAACGCTGCAGAAGACGGCGGTGATTATTTGAACTGCCCCATGACCGAAGAAGAGTACGATCTGTTTGTCTCTGAGCTCGTAAATGCGGAACGCATCCATCTTGAAAGTTTTGAAGGTCTTCCGGGCAAAGAAAAACAGGCTGGCCATAAACTCTTCTTTGAAGGATGTCTGCCGGTCGAAGTGATCGCCAGCCGCAACCCATTATCCCTGGCATTTGGCCCGCTGCGCCCCGTTGGTTTGCGAGACCCGCGTACCAACCGCCGCCCCCACGCTGTGGTGCAACTACGGCAAGACAACCTGGCTAAAACTCTGTTCAATCTGGTCGGCTTTCAAACCAACCTGACCTTCCCTGAACAGAAGCGCGTCTTTCGTCTGATTCCCGGTCTCGCCAATGCTGAATTTGTCCGCTACGGCCAAATGCATCGCAATACCTTTATCTATTCCCCGGCTTTGCTGGATGAAACGCTCCAGTTCCACACCCAACCTGATCTGTTCTTTGCCGGTCAGATCGTCGGGGTGGAAGGCTATATGGGCAATGTTGCCACAGGTCTGGTGGCTGGCTTGAATGCAGTCCGCCACATCAAAGGGCAATCTCTGCTAGAATTTCCTGTACAGAGCGTTACAGGGGCATTGTTGCATTACATTTCCCACGCCTCCCCGGCTGACTTTCAGCCCATGAAGGCCAACTTTGGAATTCTGCCACCGCTTCAATTCCGCCCACCTGGACGGGTTGACCGCGGTCGAGCGTATGCCAAACGCGCCCTTGAATCCATCCGGAATATGCAGATCGAATCATCTTAGGGGACCTATGAAAAGATCATTTCTGTTTTTGACACTTCTCTGCACCATCACTCTCATGATATGCGCCTGCACGGCTCAAGCACCGGTTGCAAATTCTTTTGATGCAGAGCGTGCCTACGAAGATGTTCAAACACAGGTGCTCTACGGTGACCGAATCCCCGGCTCTACCGGCCACCAGCAAACACTGGAGTATATCCAGTCAGAGCTCCAAAATGCCGGTTGGAAAGTGGAAATTCAAAACACCACTTACCAGGGTCATCCTGTGCAAAACATCACCGCCAAAAGAGCTGATTCCACTTCGCCCGTTATTCTCGCGGCACATTATGACACCCGCATGTATGCTGACCAGGACTCTGACCCCAATCTTTACGGCCAACCCGTCCCAGGCGCCAATGATGGCGCGTCTGGTGTAGCGGTCCTTTTAGAAATGGCCAGGGTCATGCCTGCAGATCAAAAAAACGTCTGGTTGGTCTTTTTTGATACTGAAGACCAGGGTCACATCAAAGGGTGGGATTGGATCCTGGGCTCTCAAGCCTATGCAGATGCTTTGACTGTATCCCCTCAAGCCGTCATTGTCATTGATATGATCGGCGACACCGATCTCAACATTTATCGCGAGAAAAGCTCTGATCAGACCCTCACCGATCAGATCTGGCAAGCAGCGGCAGACCTGGGATATTCAGATCAATTCATCAATGAAGAAAAATACAACATGCTCGATGACCACACCCCATTTCTGGAGAAAGGCATTCCTGCCGTGGATATCATCGACTTTGATTACCCCTACTGGCACACCACCCAGGATACCGACGATAAAGTCTCTGCTGAAAGTTTGTCGATCGTTGGCAATACCCTGCTTTCCTGGCTGAAATCCAGCGAACCAGTTGGCAAATAATCCGACCTGTCGTACACTTAATAGTCAACCTAATAATCTAAAGGAACTCCCATGACTGACATCCCTTCCTTCATCAAACCGGCGGATCGCATCGCCTCTTTCAAACCCTACTTTTTTGCCTCTCTGAATCGCAAGATCGCTGAGCTAAAAGCCAACGGAATGGATGTCATTCGGATTGATATGGGTTCCCCGGACCTTCCCCCCACAGACGCCATTATCGACGAACTGGTGGTTTCTGCACGCAAAAATGACACCCACGGCTACACCCCCAACGGAGGCACCCCTGAATTCCGCAAAGCCGTCGCAGATTATTATGCAGACCGTTTTGAGGTGGACCTGGACCCAAACAAAGAGATCATTGGTCTCATCGGCTCCAAAGAGGGGTTGTTCAACCTCAGCCAGGTGCTCCTGAACCCAGGGGATGTTGCTCTCGTGCCGGACCCCGGTTACCCGGTCTACAGCGCCGGTGCCACCATCGCAGGCGCCAGGGTGGTGAATTTGCCCTTGCTCAAAGAAAATGGATTCCTGCCTGACCTCAAAGCCATCCCCGCAGCCGACCTGGAGAAGGCCAAGATCCTCTGGCTGAACTACCCCAACAATCCGACCGGTGCCATTGCGCCGATGAGTTTCTATGAAGAGGCGATCCTTTTCGCCCGCGAACATCACATTCTGATCGCACACGATGCTCCCTACACAGATGTCTGCTTTGATGACTACCATGCCCCCAGCATTTTGCAGTTGCCCGGCGCCAAAGACGTTTGTGTAGAATTTAATTCGCTTTCCAAGACCTACAATATGGCCGGTTGGCGATTGGGCATGGCCGTTGGCAACCCAGAAGTGATCAGTTATTTGTTTACCTATAAAAGTCAAATGGATACCTCCAACTTTGCACCGGTCTTTGCTGCCGGCGCAGCCGCCCTCACTTCTGACCAAAGCTGGTTGGAAGGCCGCAACCAGATCTACCGTGAACGCCGCGACCTGGTTGTTTCTGGCTTGCGTAAAGCTGGATTCCAGGTGGACACACCTCAGGCAGCCATTTATGTGTGGGCACATTTGCCCGCCAACGAGACCGATTCCACAAAATTCTGCGAGCGCATGCTTCTGGAGACGGGCGTCAGTACGACGCCGGGTGTGGTATATGGTCAACACGGCGAAGGCTATGTGCGCATCTCCCTTGGCACTGCCACCCCCCGCATTGCAGAAGCAATGCAACGGATCGTAAACTGGATCAAATAAATACATGTCCCCAAAATCAACATTTCCGACCCATCCCCCAAAAGAGCGAGCCTTTCTTGTTGGGGTAGAAATTAAGCACCAACCCTCAGAGATCAGCCTGGAAGATTCTATGGAAGAGTTGTCTCTTCTTTCAGATACCGCTGGGCTGGAGATCGTGGGTGCATTGACCCAACGGGTAGATTCTCCCAACCCGGTGACGTATGTGGGCTCAGGCAAAGTGGAAGAGATCAAAGCCCTGGTCGAAGAAAATCTGGCTGATGTCGTCATCTTTGATAATGAACTCACTCCCCGCCACCAGCGCGAGTTGGAGCGCATTCTAGCGCCCCATGTGCGCGTCATTGACCGTACTGCCCTCATTCTGGACATTTTTGCCCAACACGCCAAAAGCCGCGAAGGCATCTTGCAGGTGGAGCTGGCCCAATACGAGTATCGCCTACCCCGCCTCACCCGCGCCTGGACCCATCTGGAACGTCAAACTGGTGGCGGTGGCGGCAGCGCTGGTTCTGTAGGTGGCGTTGGTCTGCGCGGTCCTGGTGAAACTCAACTGGAAGTGGATCGCCGTGAGATCCGTAAGCGCATCAACTTCCTCAAAGAGGAATTGGAGAAGGTTCGTGCCCATCGTCAGCGCTACCGTCAGCAGCGCAAACGTTCTCGGATCCCCCTCATCTCTCTTGTTGGCTACACGAATGCTGGCAAATCTACTTTGCTCAACCGTCTGGCCAAAACTGAGGTCTACGTGGCCGATCAGCTCTTTGCCACCCTTGACCCCACCACCCGCCGCGTTGAACTGCCTGGCGGCCACAATTCACTGGTCACCGATACGGTGGGTTTCATTCAAAAATTACCCACCCAGTTGGTCGCTGCCTTTCAGGCAACCCTGGAAGAGATCGCAGAAGCAGATCTGCTGATCCATGTTGTTGATATCACCCACCCCAACGCACTGGCACAGGCAAACTCAGTTAACGAGACCCTGAAGAAGATCCACGCAGACCACATCCCCACCATCATCGCGCTCAATAAAGTGGATGGGCTGCCAGATCCAGAGGCTGCCCGCCTGATTGCAGAAAACTTCCCCAATGCTGTGGCAATTTCAGCCCTAAAAGGGTTGGGGTTCAATGAATTGATGATGTTGATCGAATCTGAACTGTTTGAAAACTTCACCCAGATCTCAGTTCAGATTCCCTACACTGAAGGCCAGCTCATCAGCCTCTTCCATGAGCAAGGTCAGGTGGAACGGATCGAACACTCTCGTAAAGGGGTTTTTATTCAGGGGCTCATCCCGGGGCGCATTTTGGCTCGTTACAGTCCCTTCATCAGTACAGGCCCAGGCGAACTTCCAGAACCTGAGGATCCAGAAGAAGACCTGGAAGAGATTTAGTCAAATAAAATTAATCCTTAAATCAAAAAACTTCGCTGAAATAGCGAAGTTTTTGATACTGTCTAAGTTAGAAAATAATTAATGTTTAGAAGAAGACCGCCAAGAATTACTTCTTGGTCTCTTTCTCAACACTGATCACTTCACGCCCTTGATAATGACCACAATTGGGGCAGACGGTATGAGGAAGACGCATCTCCCCACAGTTGCTGCACTGAACGAGGCTGATAGCTGTCAATGCATCTTGACTGCGACGACGATCGCGGCGACCTTTGGAAAGTTTCCGTTTTGGAAGAGGTACCATTGCAACACTCCTGTCAAAGAATCCGTAGCCCGTCACTACTCTGACAGGCCGATACATTATACTTTTACCTTCCTATACCTGTCAAGCAATTAAAATGTGAATATTTCCCTATTCCAGACTTTCGTAACTGATGGCAGAATTATGTGTTAGTCCTCAAAAGAGTGAGAATAGAAAGTCAGGCGAAAATGATTGCTCAATTATTGATCTGGAGTTTTACCGGCTACCTGTTAGGAAGCATTCCCTTTTCATTAATCGTCGGTCAGTTGTTCTGTAAAAAAGACATACGAACTTATGGTGATGGCAACCCGGGTGCTTACAATGCCTGGCACACTGGCGGTTGGCCCGTAGGTATTTTAGCGATTGTACTGGATGTTGGTAAAGGAATTCTACCAATTTACTTTGCCCGCGATTACAGCGGTTTACCCAACTGGGGGTTGCTGGTTGTAGCACTCTCGCCCATCCTTGGACATATCTTCACCCCATTTTTGCATTTTCATGGCGGCAAGGCAGTGGCTACCACCCTGGGAGTATGGTTTGGATTGACGGGTCTCTACGGTATTGTTGCCTTTGCTGCTTTTGTTTTCCTGGGTTCGCTGGTTCAGCAAGATCACGCCTGGTTCGTGATCAATGGCATGCTGGGTATTGTCGCCTACCTGTTGGTCACCCATTCCCCTGCCTGGCTTGTAGGCACTGCATTGATCAACGGAACATTGATGGTATTCACCCATCATCGTGAATTAAGCCAACCCATTCAATTCAAGGAAAATGTAAAAAGTTTCCTGGCACGTGGAAAGTAGCAGAATATGACCCTCATCCATCAGATCCTCCTCATAACGGTTTTGCTGTTCGCGGCTGGTTTGATCATTTCTATTTCCAACGCTCTCACTGTAAAACACCTCGCCAGTTATCCGGCCTCTAAGACACAACCGTTTGTATCGATTCTTATTCCCGCCCGCAACGAAGAGAAGAATATTGAAAAATGTGTCTCATCCTTGCTCCAGCAAGATTACCCAAATTTTGAAGTGATTGTGTTGAATGACAACTCCACCGATCAGACTCCCTTCATACTCAAGAAATTACGCAGGGATCATAACAATCTACGCGTCATCAATGGGCTCCCCCTCCCCGCTGGTTGGCCCGGCAAACATTGGGCATGCAATCAACTGGGTCAGGCTGCCAAAGGCGAGTTTTTGCTCTTTACGGATGCAGACACCTTTCACGCCCCAAGCGCACTCCGTCACGCAGTGAACGCCATGCAGTTTGAACAAGCTGATCTGATCTCAGCCCTTCCCAACCAGGAAGTCGGCTCATTCGGTGAAAAACTGGTGGTTCCCTTTATGAACTTTGCAATTCTCAGTTTTTTGCCGCTTCGCTTCGGTCAGAATCACCACATTTCAGCGCTTTCGGTGACCATTGGCCAATTTATGATGTTCCGCAGAGAAGCCTATCAGGCAGTGGGCGGGTACGCATCTGCCACAGAGAATGTCAATGATGATGTTTTATTGGGGCGGAACATCATTGATAAAGGCTATAAATGGAAGCTGTTGAATGGCAGTCGTGAAGTCTCCTGCCGGATGTATCGCAACTTTGCCGAGGTTTTTGAGGGATTTAGCAAGAATATTTTTGGCTTTTTCGATTACAGGATTCTGCCATTTACGATTGCCTGGCTGGGGGTCGCTTATATCTTCCTCGAGCCATTCAGGGTCATCCTTAAATACCTGGTTGGAGTGCAATCCATCCCCGCCGCTGATTATCATCTTGCGGTGCTCATCTTGATCGAGAGCCTGATCCTTTTCTATTCCGCGTATCACCGCATGGGGATTCCCCATTACCTGGCCTTCCTCTATCCGCTGACCATTTTCTTCTTCACCACCGTGGCACTCTTTTCGATGTTGCTCTCTCTCACAGGGAGAGCCACCTGGAAAGGTCGTGAGTTGAAGAAAGTAGAAGTCAAATGGTTCTGATCATTTTTACGCCGATTTTAGCGCTGCGATGAGTTAAATGGCCTGTTTCAGATGAAATACATTTCATTTTGTTGTACAATTCTGACATGGAAATCAATATTGCGGTCGCGAAGATTAACAAGTATTCTGTATCCGAAAGTGGAGACACGCTTGAGATCGTAGAAAGACCCAATGGCGGAGTTTCAGTCGTCCTTTGTGATGGTCAAACATCCGGTAAGGGAGCTAAAGTAATCTCCACAATGGTGGTTCGCAAAGTGATCAGCCTGTTGGCTGAAGGCGTGCGGGATGGCGCTGCGGCTCGTGCCGCCTCTGACTACCTCTTTACTGAACGTTCCGGCAAAGTGACAGCCTGCCTGGATATCCTTTCGGTTGATTTACAGACGCTCACCCTGGTGGTGACCCGTAACAACCCCACCCCCATTTTCATTGCCCGCAAAGAAAAAGTAGAATGTATCGGCGGCGACAGCGTGGCCATCGGGACATCCCGTAACATTCGACCTTCCATCACCGAATTCCCCCTTGAAGCGGATATCACTGTAGTTATCTATACGGATGGGATCCACACTGCCGGGGATCGCACCGGTGACTCTTTTGATATCTGCACCTTGCTTAACGGCATGCTTGAAGATGAAAACCCCACCCCGCAAGCCATTGCGGATACCATTCTTGCCCAGGCAATGCGTCTGGATCAGAACCGCCCCGCGGATGATATGTCAGTGGTGGTATTGCGCACAACCTCAGCCGAGTCCGATCAGATCCGGCGCATGACCGTTCATCTGCCGGTGCCGCCTATTTACATCTAAAGGAAAGCAAGCTCATGTCTCCCGAAAATCACCCACCGCTCATCGGCCTCGTGGGGGTTTGCGCGTCCGGGAAAAGTACCGTCATCGCCGAGTTACGAACTTACGACCTGAATTGTCGCCATATTGCCCAGGAACATTCGTATGTTCCAAATATGTGGCAGCGGCTTACCAACCCGGACATTCTGGTTTTTCTGGAAGTCTCCTATGCTAATACCCTGGCACGCAGAAAACTCAACTGGACGATCGCTGAATACGAAGAGCAGCTTTTTCGCTTGCGGCACGCCCGTGAGCATGCTGATTTGGTGATCGATACCAATCCTCTCTCTCCCAAAGAGATTGCCTTGCAGATCCTTAAGTTCATTGACTTAACAGAAATGAAATGACATTCTTCCCATTGAGCGCACCTTGTAGTATCGGGTATAATTTTCCACGTTGATCATATTCAACCTTCCGGTGAGTATTTTTGATATGCGTAAAATTACGTTACATCCCCTCACTACCCTCGCCCTTACTTTGGCCACTACCAACGTGGCCGCTACTATTACGCGCATAACTACTAACACTCTCGCGTCTCAATGATCAGGTTCTGGCATGCCCAGAACCTTTTTTATTGCATTTTCTTAATTTTTCAATACGGAGAAACCTATGCGTAAAGAAGTTGTCTTGATTACTGGTGCCAACGGTGAAATCGGCCATGGGCTGATCTCTCATCTCGGCAGTAAAAAGAACATCAGCATCATCGCCATGGACGTAATGCCGCTGGATGAAAGCTTGCGTCCCAACTGCGAGCACTTTATCCAGGGCGATATTTTGGATAACATGCTCCTAGGCCGTCTTGTAGCAGAGTACGAGATCCGTACCATATTCCACCTGGCGTCGATCCTTTCAACCAAGGCCGAGTATAACCCTGAAACTGCCCACCGCATTAATGTTGAGGGGACGCTTAACTTGCTGCGTCTGGCCGTGGAGCAATCTTCCTGGCAGGGCCGGCCGGTCAAGTTCATCTACCCCAGTTCCATCGCTGCTTACGGCATTCCCAATCTTGAAACCAAGAATCGCATCGGCAAAGTATGTGAAGATGAGTGGTTAAAACCCACCACCATGTACGGCTGCAACAAACTTTATTGTGAACAGTTGGGCCGTTACTATACCTATCATTACCGCCAACTTGCCGCAGATCATTCCCGCATGAATGTCGATTTCCGCTGCTTGCGCTTCCCCGGTCTCATCAGCTCTGTGACCATCCCATCAGGCGGCACCAGCGATTATGGTCCTGAAATGCTGCACGCCGCCGCCCAGGGCATCCCCTATGCCTGCTTTGTGCGCCCCGATGCTCGCCTTCCCTTTATGGTGATGCCGGATGCCATCAAATCGCTGCTCATGCTCGAAATGGCACCGCAAGAAAAGCTCACCCAGTTGGTCTACAACGTCACCAGCTTCAGCCCCACCGCCATGGAATTTTACGAACGCATCAAAAAAGCTTTCCCCAAGGCGGTGGTCACTTTTGAACCGCATCCGGCCCGCCAGAACATTGTCGATACCTGGCCTGGTGATGTGGATGATTCAGCGGCTGCCCGTGATTGGGGTTGGAGTCCAGATTATGACGAAGACCGCGCCTTTAATGAATATCTGGTGCCCTCGGTTAAAGCCCGTTATGCCGGCTGTAAAGATGAATAAAGTTTTCGTCAGCCGGAAAATTCAACAACCCGCCCTTGCGCTTCTTGAAAAAGAGGCGCAAGTGGATGTATGGCCGCTTGAGACTCCCCCTTCTGAGCAAACCTTCATCGAAAAAGCCAGCCAGGTGGATGCCCTCTTTACCTTGCTTTCAGATCCCATCAGCGATGCAGTGATCCAGGCGGGCAAACAGGCTCACCTCAAAGTCATCAGTCAAATGGCTGTGGGCTTCGATAACATCGCAGTTCGCGCCGCCACCGCAGCCGGCATCCCCGTGGGTCACACCCCCGGTGTGCTGACGGAGACCACCGCAGATTTCGCCTGGGCACTGCTGATGGCGGCTGCCCGCCGCGTGGTGGAAAGTCATAACGAAGTTCAGCAGGGAATTTGGCGAGCCTGGGGACCTGAAGTTCTGTGTGGTGCGGATGTTTTTGGCGCTACTTTAGGCCTCATCGGCTTTGGGCGTATCGGTCAGGCCATGGCCAGACGTGCCAGCGGATTCAATATGAAGGTGCTGTATACTCAACGCCATCGTGACCTTGAAGCGGAACAAAGACTGAATGCTCAATTCGTCCCCCTTGAAGAACTCCTGCAGCGTGCTGATTTCGTCAGCCTGCATGCGTATCTTTCCCCCGAAACCAAAGGGCTGATGGGCGCTGCCCAATTCGCCCAGATGAAACCCGGCGCCATCTTCGTCAATACCGCCCGGGGAGCCATGGTGGACGCTCAGGCGCTCTACAACGCCCTGGTTAGCGGGCATTTGGCAGCCGCCGCCCTGGATGTGTTCGACCCTGAACCCATTCCGGCAGGTCACCCCCTGCTGCGCCTCCCCAATGTGGTCATCACGCCCCACATCGGTTCTGCGTCCACCCAAACACGAGCGCGCATGGCCATCATGACCGCCGAAAATATTTTGGCAGGGCTCTCCGGCAAGCGATTGCCATATTGTGCCAACCCCGAGGTTTACGAGCTCAGTTAATGATCATCACAGCCAGGTCATTGACATTGGTGCCGGTGGAACCCATTTTGATGAGGCCGCCCACCTGCTCGAAGAAGTGATAAGCGTCATTGTTTTCAAGGAAATCTTGAGGGTCCAGGTGCATCGCCTGGGCCTTTTTATAGGTCTCAGCCGTTACCACGGCACCTGCGGCATCCGTCGGGCCGTCCTCGCCATCGGTGGCCAGCGTAAAGAAAACCGCGTCTGGGAATTCTAGCATTGGCTTTACCGCTGCCAGAGCAAATTCCAGGTTGCGCCCACCCAGTCCATGCCCTTTGATCGTCACGGTCGTTTCCCCGCCTTTAGCAAAAAGCGCCGGCCGCTTTACTTTCTCCAATGCAAGCCGCGCCTCTGCAAAGAATTGCTGGCAAGCCTGCCTGGCTTCCCCTTTCAAATCGTCGCCGGCAGCAACTGAATTAACACCCTGCCTGCAAGCCTCTGCAAGGGCGGATACCAGCGCTGTCTGGTTCCCTGCAAGGATTTCTGTGGTCACTTCGGCAGTCGAAAGCTCCTCTGCTTTCAGGGTCTCAGGCTGTTTGCCTTGCAGCCCTTCCTGAAGGTGCGTAAGCACACTTTTCGGCAGCTTTTGGGCCAAATCATAGTCTTCGACCACTCGCCATGCGTCCGCAAAGGTGGATGCATCCGGCACGGTGGGACCTGAAGCGATCACGCTCAGATCGTCGCCCATCACGTCAGAGAGGATCAAGGCGTGAACTCTGGCAGGAATGGCCTTCTGCAATAGTCCTCCCCCTTTAAGGCTTTCCAGGTGTTTGCGTACTGAGTTGATCTCGTTGATGCTGGCGCCGCAATTGACCAGCGCTTTGTTGGTGGTCTGCAATTCCTCCAGTGTGATTGGCGCATAAGGCGAAGACACCAACGCTGAGGCGCCGCCAGAAACA
>JAYFNV010000042.1:0-5413 GCA_034933225.1 Anaerolineaceae bacterium
CGTACCTCTGCACCAGATCATCGGGAGCCACTACATTGCCGCGGCTCTTAGACATCTTTTCAGAATCTTCGCCCAGTACCATGCCCTGGTTGCGCAGTTGCAGCATGGGCTCAGAACCTTTGGTGATATCCATATCGCGCAGGGCTTTATGGAAGAAGCGAGTGTACATCAGGTGCATGGTTGCATGCTCGATACCGCCTGTGTAAATATCAACGGGCATCCAGTAATCGTACTCTTTCTGGTCAAACGGCCAGGTGGAGCAATCGGGGCTCAGATAGCGCAGGTGATACCAGGAAGAGCACATGAAGGTATCCATGGTATCCGTTTCACGTTCGGCGTCGCCACCGCAGACCGGACATTTGGTGAAACGCCAGGTCGGGTGCAACTTCAACGGGCTTTCGCCGGTCGGTTTCCATTCCACATCATCCGGCAGGGTGACGGGCAACTGATCTTCCGGCACGGGCACCACGCCACACTTGGGGCAGAAAACCATGGGGATGGGAGCACCCCAATAACGCTGCCGGCTGATGAGCCAGTCGCGCAGGCGGTAATTTGTAGAGCCTTTGCCAACGCCCTTTGCAGCTACAAATTCGATGGCTTTCTGGACGGATTGATCACCCGGAGTTCCGGTCAGCGGACCAGAATTGACCAGGGCTCCCTTGGCAGGGACAGCCTCTGTCATCTTATCCGCGTCGATTGGGTCGATGCCCTCCGGCTGCACCACCACTTTGATGGGCAGGTTGAACTTGCGGGCAAATTCAAAATCACGCTGGTCATGCGCTGGCACGGCCATGATGGCGCCGGTGCCGTAGGTCATGAGCACATAATCTGCGATCCAGACAGGGATCTTGGCATCATTGACTGGATTGATGGCATAACCACCCGTCCAGACGCCAGTCTTCTCTTTATCTGCAGCTTCTCGCTGAATATCAGATTGTCGCATAGTTTCAGCAATGTAGGCATCCACCTGCGCCTGTTGGGCGGGTGTGGTTAGTTTCTTGACCAACGGATGCTCAGGGGCCAGCACCATAAAAGTGGCTCCCCACAGGGTATCCGGACGGGTGGTGAACACTTCCAGCTCATCACCGTCTTCGGTCTTGAACTTGACCAGCGCCCCTGCTGATTTGCCGATCCAGTTGGTCTGCAGCACACGAACGCGGGATGGCCAATCGATGGTGTCATAGTTCAGCAGTTCTTCTGCGTAATCAGTGATCTTGAAAAACCATTGAGACAGATTCTTTTTGATCACCGGCGTTCCACAGCGCTCACAATGACGGTCATCGCCCCACACCTGCTCACGGGCCAGGGTGGTATTGCAATTGGGACACCAGTCTACCGGTGACATTTTGCGATAAGCCAGGCCGTGTTTGTAAAGCTGAACAAAGAACCACTGGGTCCAGCGGTAATATTTTTCGTCTGAAGAGATCATCTCACGGCGCCAGTCGAACATGGCACCCATGGTCTTAAACTGCGCGCGCATTCGGTCAATGTTGGAATAGGTCCATTTGCGCGGGTGGATGTTGCGTTTGATGGCCGCATTTTCAGCGGGCAGACCAAAAGCATCAAAACCAATGGGGAACATCACATTGTAGCCGTTCATGCGCTTGAAGCGCGCACGTGCATCTGATGGCGCCATGGCATACCAGTGCCCAATGTGAAGGTCGCCTGAAGGATACGGAAGCATGGTCAGAGCATAGTGCTTGGGTTTGGAAGTATCGATATCCGAATGGTATAGACCATCGGCTTCCCATTTCTGCTGCCATTTGCCTTCGATCTCAGCAGGTACGTAATTGGGGATCGGTTTTTTTGCCATTTTCACTCCATGTGAAAGTTAAAATAAAAATCCTCCATCCACTCAGGGACGAAGGAATTCTCCGTGGTACCACCCTACTTGTTTGCAGATCACGCAGCAAACCTCTCAAGACGCGATAACGAGCGTACCGTCACCGGTTACTTATTTTCACCGGAAAAGCTATCCATTTGTTGGACCTCAGGCGAGTTCGATCGCGCACTCCACGGGTGCTGTGTCGGGCTTCCACCTCGCTCTCCCGGCTCGCTGATGGATGATCTACTACTCCTGAATTTGCTTTAGTGGACCCAGAGGGAGTCGAACCCTCGGCCTCCTCAATGCCATTGAGGCGCGCTCCCAACTGCGCTATGGGCCCAGATATATTTTCCCTTTGACCTTTTCGAGCCTGGCGATCTAGTGGACCTGGGGGGATTCGAACCCCCGGCCTCTTCAGTGCGATTGAAGCGCGCTCCCAACTGCGCTACAGGCCCGTTTTCAAAGGTGTCAAGATTTTACCTGACACAACCGCGAATGTCAAGGTAGAAAACCCCTCCCAGAACAAATTAAAAGGACAATTTCTGCAAATCACAGATCAGCCCTCAGCTCAAAACAATTGCTGGCATTCTGTTCCCCATAAAGGTGGATGAATGCCAGCAAAATATTCTGTATGCAACAAAATCCCCGCGGCTCGTGCAATTTCAGCTTTACGCAGCTTTGGGTTTGTAAGTGGCCAGGTAGACTTCACGCAGATGAGCACATTCTGCCGCATCCATAGGGATCACTTTTTTGCCCATGGAACGCGCCAGGATCACGGTATGGGCCGTCATCTCCGCTGCCAGGGTTGATTCATACGCGGCTGGCAGGTCAGCCCCCACGGTAACCAGACCATGATGGGCCATGATGACGGCGATGCCATTGGGTCCCATTGCCTTGAGACTCACTTCTGCCAGCTCTTTGCTGCCGGGTCGTTCATACGGCGCAATGGGGATTGGGCCGGTCAAGTTCATGGCCGCTTCGTTCAAGATCATCGGCACCGGTTCGTTGATGGCGCTGAAGGTGGTGCAATACAAAGCATGGGTATGAACCACTGCCTGGACATCGCTGCGTTGATTATAGAAAATGAGGTGCAAGAAGAGCTCGCTGGTGGGCTTCCACTTGCTCTCCACAGGTTTGCCGGCCAGATCGACCACGCAAATATCTTCCGGTTCAAGTGTCTGGTAGGCTAACGCTGATGGAGAAATAGCCACAAGGCCACTTTCGCGGTCAAATGCACTGACATTGCCCTGCGTGCCAAAAGCGACGCCATCTTCCAACATCTTAAGACAAGTTTCGATCACTTGTTTTCTCAGTTTTTTAAGTAACATAGTGCCCTCTTCATGAATAGATTATTTTAAAATTGTAAACCCAAATCCGTTGGAAAGATACTCGCTTGCCCTTTTTACAGAAAGCAGAGGACAATTTCCCCCCTTTTCTCTGATAGATCCCTTTCCTGCGAGAGTAAAACTACTTGTTTTCTGCAAACACCCTTGACGGTGAGAATTTTCCATGCTATAAAAGCCCGCATGGCATACCAGATTGTCTCTTTGCACCATCATCATGCAAACCCCCTCTCCCTTGAAGGCGGTTCGGTTTCGCATAAGTAGTCCCCAGCTAGCATCCACTTACGCAAAGCAAATTTCCAGACCCTCCTTCAAGCGGAGGGTTTTTTGTTGTGATTTTCCGGCCCGGCCGGTTAACAAGAATCCAAAACCAACCAAGAAGAGGAAATGAAATGAAAAAGTCGATCACCCAAATTGCAATCATTGTCCTGGTCAGCACTTTCTTACTGGCCGCCTGTGCCAGCAGCCCTGCCGCGACCACTCCTGTTGAAGCCACCGCCGCCCCCACCAGTAAACCCGCAGGCTGCCTGGGAGATCCGACCAAGATGATCGCAGATCTGAACTGCCAGGAGATCACCATTGCAGTGGAAAACGCCTACTTGCCCTTCAACTATATTCTTGTCAGCACTGGCGAGCCCGGTGGCTGGGATTATGAAGCCTGGACGGAGATCTGCTCCCGGCTCAACTGCACCCCGGTCTACGTTGAGACCGCTTTCGATAGTATGATCCAACAAGTGGCTCAGGGTCAGATCATGGTCGGGGCGGATGGTCTGACCATTACCGACGAGCGCAAGCAGCAGGTAGATTTCTCTGAGGGATATCTGGCCATAAATCAGCGATTGCTGGTACGCAGCGGGGAGACCCGCATTACCTCCATGCAGTCGTTTGTGGATGATCCCAGCCTAAAGTTTGCTGCCCAATCCAGCAGCACCAACTATGAGACCGCCGAGCAATTTCTGCCAGTGGAGCGCATCCAGGCCTTTGAACAGGTACCCTTTGCCGTGCAGGCGTTGATCGCCGGCGACGTGGACGGACTCATCATTGATGAGATCGTCGGCCAGGGGTACATCAATCAAAGCGATGGCAAGATCGAATTCGCAGGTGAGACCATCCAGAGCGATGAGTTGGGCTTCATCTTCCCCAAGGGCAGCGCCCTTCTGGAACCGGTCAACAAAGCCCTAGAAGCCATGAAGGCAGACGGCACTTTGATCGCATTGAACACAAAATTCTTTGGCAATGATTTTGCTGTGACCGGTGACGACATTAAATAAGCTGCCCGGTAGCTCCGGCTCTGGTAAAAAACCATCAGAGCCGGAAAGATTTATTGAGATTTGATTTTTCTAGTAAATGAAGAAGCGTTTACAGCAGACCCTGACCAGAAAAATTAATAATCTTAAAATATGATGATTTGTTTAAAACCTATTGACAAGCCTGTTTGAATTTGCTATAAACAACCCTATGTTATCAATCTTCGGCCCTAAGCACCATCGAAAGTCAAACTACCTCCCCCATGAAGGCGGTTCGGTTTTGCTTAAGTAGGTCGTTAGCAGATAGCAAAGTATTTTATAAAAACCAGAACCCTCCTTCTTAGGAGGGTTTTTTATTTACACACTGGTTTACCCCAATAAGAGCGTACCAAACGCCGTACACAGAACACCAATTTAGAAAGAGGAAAAAGAAATGAAGAAGTCTATGTCACTTGTTGTATTTGTCATTTTGGTCGGCGCCTTTGTGCTGGCCGCATGCGGTGCCGCACCCACCGCTGCCGCCACCGAGGCTCCTACCGAAGCAGCCGCCACTGAAGCAGCCGCCACTGAAGCTGCCACCGCTGAAGCCACCGCCAAACCGGAAGGCTGTTTGGGCGATCCGTCCAAGATGGTTGCTGATTTGAACTGCCAGGAAATCACCATTGCGGTTGAAAACGCCTACTTGCCCTTCAACTACATCCTCGTTAGCACTGGCGAGGCCGGTGGTTGGGATTACGAAGCATGGGATGAGATCTGCGCCCGCATCAACTGCACTCCCAAATTTGTTGAGACCGCCTGGGACGGTATGATCCAGGCTGTATCTGATGGTCAGTTCTCTGTCGGCGCCGATGGCGTGACCATTACTGAAGAACGCAAAAAGACCGTGGACTTCTCTGAAGGCTACCTTTCTATCAACCAACTCCTGCTCGTCCGCACCGGCGAGACCCGCATCACCTCCATCCAATCTCTTGTAGATGACCCCACCCTCAAGCTCGGCA
>JAYFNV010000043.1:0-25247 GCA_034933225.1 Anaerolineaceae bacterium
TACCAGGTGACCTTCTCAATGATCAGGCCGGCCAGCGGGACAAACAAAATAAAAGCGATCGCCCAGGATAGCTCAGAGATGGCGATGTACAGCCCGCGTTTTTTATAGGGAGTTCTGTCGCTGAGGTAGGCCTGGATGGCAGGCACAAAAATATTGTTGCCCAGGTTACCCAGCAGAATGACCAAAAAGAAGGTCGGGTAGCCGGGGAAGACCCCTGCCAGCAGGGTCCCCAGTAAAAAGATGCCCAACCCGATGAGCATGCCGGCGCGGCGGCCGTGACGATCTGCAATGGGGGCTACAAAAGGCCCAATGGCGGCAGTAGCCATAGAAATGGCCATGGCCAGAGACACCTGGCTGATCGATACGTTGAGGCCGGCTGCAAAGATGGCCAGGAAGGGATACACCATGCGGATGGATGTGTTGAGCACCGTTCGAGCGGTGGTGATGATGCCCAGACTGAGGTTGAGTTGAGAGGTGTTGGTTGGATTGTCCACGTTTTCCTTTAAAAAATTCCCTCCCAGGCTTGGGAGGGAATCGGGTTTTCGATACAGGCCTTATTCCATGGTGCTTTGTGGTCGTTCTGGCAAGCGGTTGAACCAGACGGTGTGGGCATTGTAGGCAGTGACCTTGCCAATACGGATGAGCAGGTCTAATTCATCATTTTCCAGATGGTGGCTAACCTCTTTCTCATTTGCAGAAATAAAGTCGCCCGAATGGACGTCTTGAAAGAGTGCGTCGCCCCAATCGATGACAATGGTTCCGTCTTTTAACTTAACGACCCATTGGCGGTTTACCGGAGTTCCAGCTGGCATGAGCGATATTGTCCTTTTGGTACCGAATTAGAAGAAAGACTAACCTTCGAAATCGGCAAAATTGGTCTTGCGAAGTTTTTCCACCAACTCGGTCTGAGTACCACACCACAGATTATGGATGGGGCAGTCTTCAGAGAAGGGGCAGCCTTCCGGTGATACGGTGCATTCGTTGAGGGCGATGGGGCCATCAATGGCTTCCACTACCTCTAATACCGAAATTTCCTTCGCATCACGCGCCAGGGTCACACCACCACGCGCTCCGCGTGAAGTGTGAATGAGCCCGGCAATGGAAAGCTGGGAGATGATCTTAGCCAGGAAGGAAGGCGGGATCTTTTTGGTCTCCGCAATCTGACTGGTGGCGGCGCGTTCATTAGGCGGTAATTTCGCTAAATAAAGCATGGCCCGCAATGCATAATCGGCCTGACGTGTAATTTGCATAGATCGAACCTCTTTTTAATACAATTGGGATATTAATACCTTATTTATCTCATATAATTTTAAATCTGACAATAGTATAAAGCTTTTCATTAATATTATTAATCGAATCTCCGTGAATTCTCCATAAAATATCTAAATTTGGTACCAATTTCCTTCCAATCTGACTTTCTAAAAATGCCCGGTTATAATTACTCCCATGACTAAATTTCGCTTCCACTACCCCATTTCCGTTCGCTACGGGGATCTTGATCCTCAGTGGCATGTGAACAATTCCAAGTTCCTTACTTATATAGAAACAGCCCGCCTGCAGTATTTGCTCAAGCTGGGCTTGTTCGACGGCCATTCCTTTAATGATCTGCCGTTTATTGTTGCCGATGTCCACGTGAAGTATCTGCTGCCCATTCAGCCCACCGATGATGTGCTGGTGACGCTGGGAACCACCCGCATTGGCACCAAGAGCGCCATTATGGAATACGAGGTCTGGTCCGCCGATGAGATGCGTCTCTTTGCCACTGCCGAAACAGTGATGGTGGCCTATGATTACGCCACCAAGAGCTCCGTGCCAGTGAGCGACGAATTGCGCCGCATCATCAGTGAGTACGAAGGAAAACAACTTTAATCGAGGGATTATGACCCAAGCCAAGATCGATGAAAAACGCCTGATCGGGTTTCTGGCGGATTTGCTCAACACTCCCAGTCCTACCGGTTGCGCGGATCTGGCCATTTCTTTGTGCCAGGATACCTTTTCCAGTCTGCCCGGCGTGACCTGTAAACTGACCCGCAAGGGGGCCTTGTTGGTCACCCTCCCCGGCCAGCACAATGACGCCCCGCGCGGTCTGACCGGCCATGTGGATACTCTGGGCGCCATGGTGAAAGAGATCAAACCCGGCGGCCGACTTGTGATGACCCAGGTGGGCGGCTATGCCTGGAATTCCATCGAAGGCGAGGGTTGTACCGTTTTTACCCAGAGCGGCAAAAAAGTGCGAGGCAGTATTCTGCTCAACCAGGCCTCCGTGCATGTGTACGGCGCTGCGGTGAGCGATACCAAGCGTTCGGCCGATAGCATGGAAGTGCGCCTGGATGAAGCGGTTCATTCAGATGAAGACACACGTGCCCTCGGTATTGAGGTGGGTGATTACATCGCCTTTGATCCGCGCGTTGAGGTGGTGAACGGCTTTGTGCGCTCCCGCCACCTGGACGACAAAGCAGGGGTGGCCTGTATTTTAGAAGCGCTGCGCGTGTTGGCTGAATCAGGCCAAAAGCCTGTCCAGACCACGTATATGCTGGTGAGTAATTTTGAAGAAGTGGGGCACGGCGCTGCAGCCGGCTTCCCCGCTGACCTGACGGAGCTGGTGGCGGTGGATATGGCCGCGGTTGGCAACGGGCAGAACTCAGACGAGTTCCACACTTCCATCTGCATCAAAGATTCTGGCGGTCCTTACCATAACGGGCTCAGTCAGCGCTTGCGCGCCCTGGCAGATGCCGAGAAGATCGAATACAAGGCGGATGTTTACCCCTATTACGGCTCTGACGGTGAGGCGCTGCTGCGCTCCGGCGGTGATGTAGCCGTGGCGCTCATCGGACCCGGGGTGGACGCTTCTCACAGTTATGAACGCACCCATACCCAGGCACTGACGGCTACTGTACAGTGGTTGTTGGCTTACCTGACAAACTAATCCTCCTTTATTACCGTTCATGGCAAACAGGGCGAGATGAATTCGCCCTGTTTGATTATTAATATTTTATAAAAGTTTGTTAAATATTCACCTTTTGGGCTGTACAAAGAGGAAATTCCAATCAAAAACTGGTACAATGACTTTAAATCTGACCGTTTTGGTCGGTATCGTTGTGGGGCTTCGCCCCGTCGTTAACAACTTATCCGTTCTTTTATCGTTATGAAGAGCGTATGTGGTTCAGGAGGATTACTCCATGGCAGGCATGGAACGGTTTACCCAGCGAGCGCGCAGGGTGCTCTCTCTGGCTCATGAAGAGGCTGAGCGCTTGCGCCAGCCTTATATTAATACAGAACATATCTTGATGGGTCTGATCCTGGAAGAGGGTGGCGTGGCCGGTAAGGCTTTACGCGACCTTGGCCTTGACCCCGAGCGGGTGCGCGAAGTGATCGAGCATCTGAGCGGGTACGGTTTGCAGGAATCTGGCATCATCGAGCTTTCTACCGGTGCCCAACAAGTACTTGAGAACGCCATCGAAGATGCACGTGCTCTTGGCAATCCTATTATCGGCACAGAACATCTTTTGTTGGGTCTTACCCGTGTAACTGACGGCGCTGCGCTCGAGGTGCTCAAGAAATTGGGTGTCACCGCAGAGCAGGTTCGCCGCCAGACTCGCCGCGTGATGCAGGAAAACAGCAATCTGCCCACCACTGCCGGCGGGGCGCCTCTCCCCAAAAAGGAAGACAAAAAAGAAGCCAAGACCCCACTGGTGGATCAACTGGCGGTAGATCTGACCACCCTGGCCGAAGAAGGCAAGCTGGACCCGGTGGTGGGACGCCAGAACGAGATCGAGCGCGTCATCCAAATTTTGGCACGCCGCAACAAGAACAACCCTGCTCTGATCGGTGAGCCGGGTGTTGGCAAGACCGCCATTGTAGAAGGGCTTGCCCAGCGCATCACCGAAGGGGATGTGCCCGCTCCCCTCATTGGCAAACGAGTTTTGCAGTTGGATGTAGGTTCCCTGGTGGCGGGCACCATGTACCGCGGCCAGTTTGAAGAGCGCCTCAAACGCGTCATTGATGAACTCAAGGCTTCCAAAGCCATCCTCTTCATTGATGAGCTGCACATGTTGGTGGGGGCTGGTTCCGCGGGTTCTTCTGTGGACGCAGCCAACATCCTCAAACCGGCACTTTCGCGCGGCGAGCTGCAGGTCATCGGCGCCACCACGCTGGATGAGTACCGCAAGCACATTGAATCAGATGCGGCGCTGGAACGTCGTTTCCAACCCATTCTGGTGGTTGAACCCACCGTGGATGAGACCATTCAGATCCTCAAAGGCATCCGCAAGTCTTATGAAGAGCATCATCGCCTCATCATCTCTGATGAAGCTCTTGAAGCTGCCGCGAACCTTTCTTCCCGCTATGTTACCGAGCGCTTTTTGCCAGATAAGGCCATTGACCTGATCGACGAAGCCAGCTCAAGGGTGCGCATGTACAAGAGCCCGGCTGCCCAGACCTTCAAAGACCTGATGAGCCAGCTCAAAGACGTGCGGGCACATCGCAATATCGCCATCGAGACCGGGCAGAATGATGACGCCCAGGAATTGACCGACCGCGAAGCCTCGCTGGAAAGCCAGCTCGAAAAGCTGCGTACTGGCTGGGACCGCTCCAACAGCCCTGTGGTCAGTGCCAACGATATTGCTGAACTGCTCTCCATGTGGACGGGCGTGCCCGTGATGCAAATGGCCACCGAAGAATCGGAGCGCCTGCTGCACATGGAAGATGAGTTACGAAAGTACATTGTCGGCCAGGATGACGCCATTCAGGTCATCTCCAAGGCTGTTCGCCGCGGCCGCGCCGGGCTCAAAGACCCGCGCCGCCCCATCGGCTCCTTTATGTTCCTGGGACCCACCGGTGTTGGCAAGACCGAGCTTACCAAAGCCCTGGCACGCTTCCTCTTTGGCAGTGAAGACTCCCTGCTGCAGATCGACATGTCTGAGTTCATGGAACGCCACAACGTCAGCCGACTGGTTGGCGCGCCTCCTGGATATGTGGGCTACGAAGAAGCCGGTCAATTGACCGAGGCTGTTCGCCGCCGCCCCTATTCGATCGTGGTCTTTGATGAGATCGAAAAAGCTCATCCGGAAGCCCACAATATGCTCTTGCAGATCATGGAAGAGGGTCAGCTCACCGATGCCCGCGGCCACAAAGTGGATTTCCGCAACTGCATCATTGTGATGACCTCCAACATCGGCGCTGAAGAGCTGCGCAAACAGGGGTCGCTTGGCTTTGCCCTGCGCCGTGATGAAAAAGAGGAAGCGAAGAGCAACTACGACGATATGCGAAAGAAATTGCTTGAGTCGCTGCGTAAAGTCTTCCGCCCTGAGTTCATCAACCGTTTGGATGGCGTCATCGTCTTCCATCCGCTGGCCCAGGACCATCTGCGTAAGATCGTCAATCTGGAGCTCGAAAAAGTGGCCGAGCGCATGCGTGATCACAACATCAGTCTGCGTGCCACAGAACCCGCGCTTGACCAGATCGCTCTGGAAGGCTTTGATCCTGAGATGGGCGCCCGTCCGTTGCGCCGGGTCATTCAGGACAAAGTGGAAGACCATCTCTCAGACGCCGTTCTGGCACACGAGTTCAATGATGGCGATTCCATCCTTATTGACGTAGACAAAGAAAAGCACCTGGTCTTCAAGCGGGAAAAACGTAAGAAGACAGTGGAAAAGAAAGCCGAACCTGAACCAACAGCTCAGGTAGTGGCGTAAAGGTTAGATTGACTGAGGCGGACCATACGGTTCGCCTCAGTTTTCGAATATAATCTTCCCATAAAATAATCTAAAGGGGGATTGCATGAGCAAAACCAACCAAAAACAAAAATCTCATCCAGATAACAACACAATACAATCAGCATCACAACCTTCTGAACCGATTTCCCCCAAATTTACTTATCCTACCGCCGGGTTCTGGCGGCGTATGTTTGCCTTTCTGATCGATCTGGTCATTCTTGGCATCCCGGCTGAAGTTCTGGGTTGGGTGTTGATGCCTTGGATCAACAAGTTAGGCAATGCTTCCCAACTGATCGGTTTTATTTTTGTACTGCCTTACTTTGGCATGATGAATTCGAGCCTGAGAAATGGTCAGACTCTTGGAAAGACATTGCTTAACCTCTCTGTAAGACGAAACAACGGTGATTTTCTCTCGCCGCTGCAATCTGTTCTGCGCACCTTTGTTCTTTTTGGTTACATGTTCTTCAATGGAATAACCGGCTTCTTCCCTAACGCTCCCCGTGTAAATAATGTGTTGTTTGCCATCGGTTTGGGATTGATTGTGGGGTTGGTTCTGCTTTACCTCATCAATAAAGAGACCCGCCAGACCGGACACGATCTGATATTTGATACTCGAGTGATAGACCTGAGAAAAAAGACAAAAGAGAAACCCGCAAAAATGGCAAAATATGCCTGGATCATTGCCCTGGCTTTTGCGCTGATCACAGTGGGAGGGCAGATCGTTGTTGCCAATCAGTCTTCCAGCCAACCTGTAAATTCTTCGCTGTCGGCGATATCTGAGAAATTGACCCAGGAAAACAATCTATCCAGGTTGACTTTCGCAGATCGAACTGTGCGAACAAATTCCAATAACGAAACCCAAACAACAAACACTCTTATGGTTCGAGCCTACGTATCAGAAAAAATGAGCAATGAGAAAATTAATGAGATTTGCTCAAAGCTCGCGGCGGAGATCCAGCAACAGTATGCGGAAGTTGGCCAATATGACGCAATCAACGTCACAGTTTATTACGGATTCAATTTGGGTTTTGTCAGTTTCAATTCAAATTACGGTATGACCTATCCCCTGAGCAAATAAGTGCCAACCGAAAGTTCAATACCTTACCCCATTGGGGTAAGGTATTGATTGTCCAACTCTCGCATGAGCAAATGAGGCTGGGATTGGAATTCTTCCAGGATCGACTGCCAGCCGAACAACTGACTGAAGACCATGGTCAGGTCAGCGGCCTGTAACAGATGGATGCCCTGCTCAACCAATTTCTGCCGCAGCCTATCTTCCATTTCAAAGGAGAGACGGTAGAGGCGGTAGAGCTGCCCGGCAGAATCATCTGCGGCAATGCGGTTGATAGAGATCCTTGCGCAGGCGGTACAGCGGTGGATGAGCATGAGCTCGCCGCTGGCGCCAGACGTGGAATATTTCTTGCCGTTCTGCTTTACCGTTAGTCCAATCGGCTGCATGCGCGCCTGGCAGGTGGCCTTGCGGTCGCCCGCCTTGTTCAGATCAACGTGTTTGGACCACAGACAATTGGGGCAATGGTTGCGGTTTTGTACCCCGGCCAGCTCAGGGTCGGTGCTCACCAGCAGGCCACAGTTCTGACAGCGGAATTGCTTCTCCTGGTGCGTATCTTTACGCGCTTCGCGTATGTGCTTCTCATGCCTGGCGGTGTGTAATTTCTCATAACGAATTTCATCAAAAGCCTCCAAATTCATCGAATTTGAACGCCAGCTATTCTTCTTACTCATTGGAACCTCAACAGAAACAATAAAACCGGCCGCAGGGTTTACCCGCGGCCGGTTGCAGTGCGATACGAAAAATCAAGACGTTTTCTGAACACAAAGTGGTTCGGTAAGTCGTGATAAACGTTTTGCCATTAAATGCAAACCACGGGCAAAAGAGGGCGCCCGTGGTTGATCAGTTAATAGCAATAACTGGTGTCAAGCCTCTACAGGCGCACCCTCTCAACGTTTCTGCTAACATTTACCGAAGCTTTACTACGCAAAAAACACTCTTTCTAGTTGATATCCAACTTTTCAAATTTATCACATTTCTTGTGAATTGAGAATATCTTGGAAAGATAGAGAATCGAGAATGGAGAATTGAGAATGGTAAAAACATAATTACTTGAATTGGTTTATAAATTCTAATATTAATGGAAATTCCGGGTGGTTTCTTTGTATAATGCAATATCAAGCCTGTGTGTTTTCTGACATTCTTTTTAGGAGAAACAAATGCTTCCTTTAGGTGATGATAACTCTACGCGCCGGACCTTCCCGGTGGTGACTTATGCCTTGATCCTGGCAAATATTCTGATCTTCCTGGCCGAGCTGGCCGGCGGAGATACCTTTATTTACCGCTGGTCCTTTGTACCGGCCTATTTTGTGGCCAATCCATCGGTGGAATGGATCACCATCTTCACCTCCATGTTCATGCACGCCGGTTGGATGCACATCATCGGCAACATGCTCTATCTGTTCATCTTTGGCGACAACGTAGAAGATGCCATGGGTCACGGGCGCTTCCTTATCTTTTACCTTTTGTGTGGCATTGTGGCGACCTTTGCCCAAATGAGCACAGATATGAATTCGCAGATCGCCAACCTGGGCGCCTCAGGCGCAATTGCCGGGGTGCTGGCCTCTTACCTGGTGCTCTTCCCGCGCCAACGGGTGCGTGTGTTGCTGTTCAACTTTCTCATCCCCATGCCGGCGCTGCTGGTTATAGGTTTTTGGTTTGTCCTGCAGGTGATCAGCCAGTTGGGCTCCTCCAGCACGGATGGCGTTGCCTACATGGCGCATATCGGTGGTTTCTTGGCAGGAGTACTGCTCACCTTCGTCTTCCGGCGGCGAACTCCCGCCATGAGTTACCCCACTTATTGAAAACAAGAAATAACCGCTCACAACACCCCGTAAGGGGTGTTGTTTTTACAAACCTTAGACAAAAAGTGGACCTGGGATTGTAGCGGGGAGTTCGCAACGGTAAGATTAAAGAAAAAGAACAGGTAGCTAACTATGGAAGTAACCAACACGATTGAATCAAACGATAAATTAGATATGAGGAAGATCCTGCCCGTCTTTGTGATCATTCTCATTGATCTGCTTGGCCTGACCATTATCATTCCGCTCATGCCTTTTTATGCGGCTTCTTACGGTGCGGATGCCAGCCTCATCGGGCTACTGGGCGCGGTCTACCCGGCTGCACAGTTCATCGGTGCACCTTTTTTGGGACGTCTCTCAGACCGCTTCGGGCGTAAACCTGTTTTGATCGTCAGTCAGATCGGCACTATGCTGGGCTTTCTCTTGCTCGGCTTCGCCAACGCCCTGTGGATGATCTTTCTTGCCAGATTGATCGATGGCCTTTCTGGCGCCAACATCTCCACGGCCCAGGCGGTGATCAGCGACAGCACCAATGAGAAAACCCGTACGCAGGGGTTGGGTCTGGTCGGCGCGGCTTTTGGCATCGGCTTTGTATTTGGCCCTGTCATTGGCTTTGTGGCATTGTTCCTGGGCCAGAACAACTATCATATTCCGGCGTTTGTATCGGCCTTTTTCTCTCTTGTCTCGATCTTGTTGACGATCTTCATGCTCAAAGAGACACTCAGCCCTGAGAACAAAGCCAGGAGCCTGACAACCAAGCGGGAAGTGTCCTTAAAGGGTTTTTGGGAAGCCATGAGCAAACCGTTGGTGGGCTTGCTTTTGGTCTTTATGTTCTTCCAGCAGTTCGCCTTTGGACAGTTCCAACAGCTTTTGAGTTTGTTCACGCTCAACCGTCTGGGGATGAGCGCATCTTCGAATTCGATCCTATTCGTTTACGTGGGCATCATCATTGTGGCGGTGCAGGGATACTTTATTGGCAAATGGAGCCGCAAATTCGGCGAGATCAAACTGGTTCGTTTTGGCTTGAGCCTGCTGGTGGTCGGGCTGGTATTGGTGGCATTCACGCCCCGCCAGCCGCTGCCTTCTTACAATCAGCAGGCGGTGGCCGCTGAATTGAGCGGCGGGCGCACCCTGCCCGGCGAGACCCCGCCCACGCAAAGTTTACAGGTTTCGCTGCCCCCGGACGGCAATAAAGGGTTGCTGGGAATTGGATGGTTGATGTTGGCCATGATCCCCATGGCAGTCGGCGGCGGTGTTTTGCAGCCCTCCATCAACAGCCTGCTCACCCGCAATGTGAGCCCGGCAGAAATTGGCGGAACCCTGGGCGTCTCGGCTGCACTTCTCAGTGGGGCCAACGCGCTGGCGCCGGTGGCAGGTGGAGCGGTCTTTCAGTGGCTGGGGTCCAGTGTGCCCTTCCTTTTTGGGGCGGCAATTGTCGCGGTGATGGCGGTTCTGGCTTTTACAAAGTTGAAACCCAGGCCGGTTGAGGCCAGGTAAAAAAACATCGCCAGGGAATTCCCTGGCGACGATGTTATTCGTTGATCTCAAGATCAGATTTGGAAGAGGGATCAATCGGCCGTTTGCCGATGCCAAACACAAAGCAAAATCCACGCCAGAGTAGCTTGAGCAAGCCCAAAATGGGTTCCAACGCCCAATCCAACAGTTCGTTAATGTTGGCAAACCCCTGCCCCAGCCAAACGAGTATGGGGCGAATTTTTTGCAATAGTTTGGAATGGGCATAGGCCAGGGTGAGCAGAATGGTGGCGATGCTGATGCCAAAACGCACCCAGGTATTGACCTCAACATGGGCGAATTCAGCCAGCAGCAATTCAACGCCGATGTTGAGGATGAGCAGATAGGCGGCTTTTTTGAGGATGGGCTCACGATCTACCAGATAGCTGAACCAGCCTGCGGCAAAACGCATGAGCAAAATGCCGATGAACACGCCGGTAATGACCACCCACAATTTGTTCGAAAGTGCCACCGCAGCCACCACGTTATCCAGGCTGAAGATCAGGTCGGTCAGTTCCACGGTCACCACAATGGACCAGAAGTTGACCTTCTCAATTGGGTGGGTGTGGCCATCGGCTTCGCCGGGTTCAGCCTCGCCCAGGTTATCAAAGGCAAGCCGCACCAGGTAAATAGCGCCCACCACTTTGATCCAGGGGTTGTTGCTGACGATGGTGGCCAGGAAGAGCATCAACCCGCGGCCAACATAAGCGCCCAGCAAGCCTACCCGCAGGGCTGCAGTACGCTGGTTGCCCAACAAAGCATGTAAACGATCCCCAAAGCGCCAAAAAGCTTTAGGCCATTGCACTGGCCGATCATCTGGCAGATGCGCCACCATGGAACCCAGGACGGCAGCATTGTCGATCGAAAGTACACCTTCAAGAAAGATCAATTGCAAAATAATTACGGGGATTGTCCAGTCCACTTAATCTCCCATGGCAGTTTGGTGTTGAAGATTGGTTAATAATTCAGGTCGTCACAGTATACTTGGCAAGGAAAAAGAAATGAAAGTGAAATATGACACTGACTTTGTCACCTTATAAATTACAACTTGCAAAAGCGTCAGATTTTAGTAGAATTATTTGAATAATCATTTGTCAAGAAAGTATGGTGTGCCGTGTTTGAAGTGATCCACAAGAAATACAATATTGGAATGTTATATTAACCTGAAGGGAGAATGATATGGCTGGCCTTGAGGACATACTTGCAGTAATTCTGGGTGGAGGAAGAGGGACACGTTTATCCCCTTTAACCCAACAAAGATCGAAACCAGCCGTCCCAATGGCCGGAAAGTATCGGTTAATTGATATTCCAATCAGCAATTGCATCAATTCTGGCATTCTCCGTATTTCAGTTCTCACCCAATTCAACTCCATCTCTTTACATAAACATATCGCCCGTACCTACAACTTTGATGTATTCCACACCGGTTGGGTGCAGATCTGGGCAGCCGAGCAGACCGTCTCGAGCAACGACTGGTACCAGGGAACCGCGGATGCCGTCCGCAAACAACTGCTGCAGATCCGCTCTGCGCGGGCAAAATATGTGCTCATTCTTTCCGGTGACCATCTGTACCGCATGGATTTTGCCAAGATGTTCCAGTTCCATCAGGAAAAAGGAGCAGACATTACTATTGCTGTTCAATCTGCTACAATGGACGATGGCAAACGCTTTGGGATATTGAAGCGAGATAAAGAACAACGCCTTAGCGATTTTGCCGAAAAGCCGACCGACAAGGCAGTTCTGAACGACCTGGTCAGCCGCGACGATCCAGAAAGACCGTTATTGGCTTCCACGGGTATTTATTTGTTCAACACAGATTGCCTGTGCGATCTGCTAGAAAGCAATACCTTTGATGATTTTGGCGGGCAGGTTATTCCGTCTGCCATCTATACGCATAACGTTTATGGGTATGATTTTGAGGGTTTTTGGGAAGATATTGGTACAATTCGTTCGTTCTATGATACCAACCTGGCCCTGGCGAACCCCAACCCGCCTTTCAACTTCTTCGACCAGGAGCGCCCCATCTATTCACATCCGCGCTTCCTGCCAGGATCAACCATCACTCACAGCACGCTCGAAAACACGCTGATCGCTGAAGGGTGTTGTATTGAAAAGGCCGACATTACCCATTCGGTCATTGGCTTGCGCAGCCAGATACGCTGTGGTGTGGTGATCAAAGACAGCATCCTCATGGGCGCAGATTATTATGAGAGCGCAGATCAGGTAACCGCACCGAACCTTCCACTGGGCATTGGTACCAATTGCCACATAGAAGGGGCTATTATTGATAAAAACGCCAGAATTGGCCATGATGTGGTGATCAAACCCTTCCCACGTGGCACAGAGTTGGACGGCGATAAATGGGTCGTTCGAGACGGGATCGTAGTTATTCCAAAGAATACGATCTTGCCGCCAAAAACAAGGATCGAACCGTAGGACTTATCTTTTATTCGGTTTCAAATATTTTATAGGAGTTGAGTAAATGGCAAACAAGGAAGTCAAATCTTTGCCAGTAGATTCAGGGCAGCCAGAAATAACCTGGCACGCTCTGACGGCAGAAGATGTTGCCGCGAAACTTGAAACACAGGTGGAGCAAGGCTTATCTTCAGAAATTTCGCAAGAACGTTTGGAAAAGTACGGCCCCAACCAATTGGCTGAGAAACCGCGTCCATCATTCATTGCGTTGGTTTTGGCACAGCTAAAGAGTTTTGTGGTTATCTTGCTGATCGTGGCATCCATCATCTCGGCCATATTGGGCGAGTATGTGGATGCGGCAGCCATCTTGACGATCGTGGTGTTGAACGCGATCCTGGGTGTGGTACAGGAATCCAGAGCAGAAGAAGCTCTGGCGGCCCTCAAAAAGATGGCTGCCCCAGATTCTCATGTTTTGCGTGATGGCAAACGTGTAGTAGTGCCTTCTTCACAACTGGTTCCCGGCGACATTGTCTTTTTGGAAGCCGGTAACTTTGTTCCGGCTGACCTGCGCCTGATCGAATCGATCAATCTGCGCGTGGATGAAGCTGCCCTGACCGGTGAATCAGTGCCGGTGCAGAAGAATGCCACCCTGGTAGCTAGCGAGCAAAGCTCACTGGGCGACCGCAAGAACACTGCCTTTATGGGCACAACCGTGGCTTATGGGCGTGGCAAAGGCCTGGTGGTTTCCACCGGTATGCACACCCAGTTGGGCCTCATTGCTACCATGCTGCAGGCTGTGGACGAGGAAGAAACTCCGCTGCAGAAACGCCTGGATCAGTTGGGCAAGACCCTGGGGATTGCCTGTTTGGTGGTGTGTGCCATTGTCTTTGGCGTGGGCATCATCGAAGGCGGTAATGCACTAGAGCTGTTCATGATCGCCGTCAGCCTGGCTATCGCCGCTGTACCAGAAGGCCTGCCCGCCATTGTGACAATCAGCCTGGCGTTGGGCATGCGGGAGATGATCAACCGTCACGCGCTCATCCGCCGTCTTTCCTCAGTAGAGACTCTTGGCTCTGCCACCGTCATCTGCTCCGATAAAACTGGCACCCTGACCCAAAATGAAATGACCGTTACCCGCATCTGGGTGGATGGCAAGTTTGTAGCCGTCTCCGGCCAGGGCTACAGCCCTGTCGGTGATTTCTCTACCGATGGCCAAAAAGTAGATCTGGATGACTTCCCTGCTGTGCGTACTGCCCTGTGGGTAGGCGCCATCAACAACGATGCCCTGCTGGAAAAGATCGAAACGGAAGACGGTTCTCTCGATTTCAATATGGTGGGCGATCCTACCGAAGGCTCATTACTGGTCGCCGCCTATAAGGCAGGCGCACTGGCTGCCAACCTGAACAAAGCGTACCCGCGTGTTAATGAGGTCCCCTTTGATTCAGAACGCAAGCGCATGATCACTATCCATACCATTGATGCTCCTGCGAAAAGTGACATCTCTCCCTTTACAGACGATTCGCGCAAACAATGGCATGTCATCGCCGTAAAAGGCGCGCCTGATCTGGTCCTGGACCTGTGCAGCAGCTACCAGCCCATGAACGATGGTGAGCCGGTGAAGTTGGACGAAGCCGCCAAGAAACGTATTTTGGCCGCCAATGACGATATGACCAAAGACGCCCTGCGTGTACTGGGTGTGGCCTATCGGTTGGTTCAGGTCTTGCCTGAAGAAATTTCGGCTGCCGACCTTGAAAAAGACCTGATCTTTGCCGGTCTGCTGGGTATGATCGATCCTGCCCGTACCGAAGTGAAACCTGCTTTGCTCACAGCGGCCAATGCAGGCATCCGCACCATTATGATCACCGGCGATTACCCCAACACCGCCAAAGCCATTGCTGAAGGCATTGGGCTGTTACGCCCCGGCCACAAGGTAATGACAGGCGCTCAGTTGGATGAAATTGATGATGCCACTTTGAAAGTGGAAGTGGAAAACACCGATGTGTTTGCCCGCGTTTCCCCTGAACACAAGATGCGCATTGTAGATGCCCTCAAAGCCAATGGCGAGATCGTGGCCATGACCGGCGACGGCGTCAACGATGCACCAGCCATCAAACGCGCCGACATTGGCGTCTCGATGGGCATCACCGGCACCGATGTGGCCAAAGAAACCGCAGATATGGTGCTGACCGATGATAACTACGTGAGCATCGTTTCAGCAGTGGAACAGGGCCGTATCATTTACTCGAACATTCGCAAGTTCGTGTATTACCTCATCTCGTGTAACATGGCAGAGATCTTCATCATCTTCCTGCCCACAGCTTTTGGACGCTTCCTCTTCCCCAATTTGTCCGCAGAACTTCTTTCGCCACTGGCGCCGATCCAACTATTGTGGTTGAACCTGGTAACCGATGGTGCTCCTGCTCTGGCGCTTGGTACTGAAAAGGGAGATCCGGATATTATGGATCAGAAGCCTCGTCCGCCCAAGGAGCCCATCATCAACCGGGCCATGACCTGGGGTGTGGTGATGCAGACCCTTTCCATCAGCGCCGTGACCCTGTTCGCTTTCTGGCGCGGCATGACCCACGATATCCAATACGCAGAGACAATGGCTTTTGCCACCCTGTCTATCTCTGAGTTGGTGCGTGCCTTCACTGCCCGTTCTGAACGCTACTCCATCTTCAAGATCGGTGTTTTCAGCAACAAGTGGATGAACTGGGCCGTCCTGGCCTCTCTGGTGCTGGTAATGGCCGTGATCTATGTGCCCTTCTTGAACCCGATCTTCCAGACAGAACCGCTGAGCCTGGCTGAATGGTACATTATCATTCCATTGTTGCTGGTCCCGTCCATTGTGGCCGAGTTGACCAAATTTGTTCAATTAGCCCTGCAGAAAAGACAAAAAGTGATCTAAAGAGCTTCTAAAACAAAAAAAAACGGGTAACTTTTATGAGTTACCCGGTTTTGCTATTAATTGTGCGATGGGTTCAAAACTTCTACGGTGCAGCGGCCCTGGACCATATAGCGCCAGTTGTTGTTGGTGCCAGGCGGTGCCGTAGCCCTTATGGCGGCAATAGCCGTAGCGTCCATCCACAGCGTCTTGCTGCACCATCCACTCATCTCTGCTGGTTTTGGCCAGGATGGAGGCGGCAGCGATGCTGAGGCAGCGTTGATCGCCTTTGTAGAGGGCGGTCTGCGGGGAATCGTTATCGAGCAGGAAAAGGGCATCGATCAACAGGTGGTCTGGAATTTGCGTGAGTTGGTCGAGTGCGCGCTGCATGGCCAGACGGGTGGCCCATAAGATGCCGATCTCGTCGATCTCGGCAGCGCTGCTCATGCCCACACCCCAGGCCAGGGCACTGGCTTTGATAATGGGGGCCAACCCGGCGCGTTTTTGAGGGGCAAGCTCTTTGGAATCTCGTACCCCTTTGAGCGTGGCGCAGATGGCATCGTCGCAGGGCAGAACGACGGCTGCTGCGGCTACCGGCCCCGCCCAGGCGCCGCGCCCGGCTTCATCCAGGCCGGCAATGGTATGAAAGCCCTGTTGCCAGAGCAAGTGTTCAAATTGCAGATCAGGTTGAGCGGGAATGAGAGCGGGATCAATTCGGCCGGACATATTTGCCAGTGCGCAGGTTACGACGGATATCCAGCAGGTCGAGCGCCATTTTGAGCGAGTCGCGCATCACATGAACCTTGCTATGGCCCCGATAGTACCAGGGGATGGGCACTTCAATGATGCGGTAGCCCCAACTGCGGGCAATGGCCAGGATCTCGACATCGAAGGTCCAGCCGGGTATGGTCATCAGCGGGAAGAGCTTTTCGGCGGCGTCTGCTGTAAAGCATTTGAAACCGCATTGGGTATCATTGAGTTCTGGCAGGGTAAGCCAGCGCACCAGTGCGTTGAACACTCTTCCCACCAGATGCCGGTAATGTGGCTCCCCATAACGGACGGCGCCTTTGGCTTCACGTGAAGCAATAGCGATCTCATAATTACTGCATTCAGGGGGAAGAAAGTGCAGGATCTCCTCCACTGGCATGGAAAGGTCAACATCACACACATAGCGGAATTCGCCTTTGGCTGCCAGCATGCCTGTTTGTACGGCGCGGCCTTTGCCTGGTAGATCTTCATGCAAGACGCGGGTGTATGAATGGGAGGCAGCGAACTCCTCGGCGATGGCCAGGGTACGGTCAACGCTTGCATTCTCAATGATGAGAAGCTCGTAGGTGAAGGATTGTGCCGCCAGAAACTTTTCTACTTTCTTCAATGTCTCAGGCAGACGTTCTTCTTCGTTATGAGCTGGGAACAAGATCGATAAAAAAACAGAGTTCGTATGCATAGATTTTAATATTATAAGGTTGATTTATGGATTTTGGGTTGGAAAAATGTATACGGAGAATTGGATCTGTCGGTATTAAAACAAAAACTCGCTTGATAGCGAGTCTTTAGTGATTCTTAGTTCAAGTCGGGGTGGGCGGACATTGTGAATCCCTCGATGGGAGGCAGCACGGCTGCACCGTGACTTTAAAACCAAAAGTTTATCTGTTGTATCTTTTAGTAAGAAGCAATAGTATTTTTTGATGTTCTTGCCAGAAATTGGGTCATAAGAAGAAAAGAATCAAGTTGGATTTTAATAATTAGTAGAAGGAGATTAAAACAAAAACTCGCTTGATAGCGAGTCTTTAGTGATTCTTAGTTCAAGTCGGGGTGGGCGGACTTTGTGAATCCCTCGAAGGGAGAACTGCCGGCGTCGATTTTGTTGCCGAAAAATAAGTCGGGGTGGGCGGACTTTGTGAATCCCTCGATGGGGGAACTGCCGGCGGAAAAGGTTTATAGCTAGTCGGGGTGGGCGGACTTGAACCGCCGGCCCCCGCGTCCCAAACGCGGTGCGCTGCCAACTGCGCTACACCCCGGTGGGTAGAGTATAATCCGAAGAAGTCATTCACGTCAAGGAACGGTTTCTATGAAATTACTCGGCAAAACAGCGAGAACAATGCAAATATTCGGCATATTCCTGCTTTTTGGTGTTTTGAACGCTTGTTCAGGGCCAGTTTCTGGTTCCGCGGAGCAGTTGCCAACGGCAACACCTGTGCCCAGTAGCACCCCTTTGCCGACTACGACCCCCACCCAATTAATTTGTACGGCCAGTCAGGGAAAGGTCATCAACCGATCAGTCCCCAGCAAACTACTATCCGGATCAATCTCATTAAAGGTTTACCTGCCCCCCTGCTATAACCCGGAAGGATCCACTCGCTACCCGGTGCTGTATATGCTGCATGGACAGACCTATCTGAACGACCAGTGGGTCCGTATTGGCATCGCTTCTACTGCTGACCAATTGATCGCAGACAAGCGCATCCTGCCGCTCATCATCGTGATGCCGCAGGAAGATGCCTCCACCTCAGATCCTTACACTGCGAAGTTTGGCGATGCTGTGGTTCAAGAAGTGATTCCCTATGTAGAAGATCACCTGGCCGTTTGTACAGATCGCTCTTGTCGGGCCATCGGTGGGCTTTCGCGTGGCGGCAACTGGGCAGTGCGCATTGGGCTTTCCCACCCTGACCTCTTTGCGGCCATCGGCGCGCATTCCGCTCCGCTTTTTTATGGTGATCTGAGCAAAATCCCCACCTGGGTGGAGGCTGTCGATTCCATTGAAGATGTACCGGTGCTTTACCTGGACATGGGAAAAAGTGATGAGAACCGCCAGAACATTCTACAATTTGAAGATGAACTCAGTTCATTGGGCGTGGTGCATGACTTTTATCAGTTCATTGGTTTTCATGAAGAAAAATATTGGTCGGCCCATGTAGAAGACTATCTGCGCTGGTACTCCGTGCATCTTTCGCCGGGTGAAAACCAGGCAAATTGAAAGACCCCCACACTTTGACCTGATCTACCCATTTGATCTTTTTGAGCTTTGAAGAAAGAAGATCAGTCGATCACCGCGCTTTCGATCAGCGCGGCGAGTCTTTTAACATTCAAAATTCGCAACAGCCCCGGGAAGAACATTTTACTGAAGTTTTTGGACATTTCTTTGGGGTTGGGCTCAAAGCCATGATTCGCCCACCAGACAATGGTGGACCACATGGCGCCGCTAAAGTAACTGATGACAAAATCGATCGATATTGAAAGCTGCCCCACCTTCTTTTGCGCCCAGGGGCTTTCTGAGATCATTTTCAGGGACATGGTATTGATGATCTTGCGGAAGCGGTCGTACACCTTGTTAGAGGGTTCCTGACAGATGATGGCAAAAATATCTTTGTTTTCCAGAACGGATTCAAAGATCATTTCCATCAAGCGGCCGTTGCTTTCTCTAAACCAGACCAACAGCGGCCGGCTGGTTATGAGATCGATCACCGCAGCGAGACGGTCTTCCATGCTCTCCAGAACCAGGTCCTCTTTGTCTTGATAATGCAAATAGAAGGTGGTCCGACCCATTTTTGCCCGCGAGGTGATCTCTTCAATGGTGACGGCAGAATAGCCTTTTTCTTTGACGAGCTCACTCAGCGCCTGGTGTAAGGCTTCCTTGGTGCGGGTGATGCGGCGGTCTTCTTTTTTTCCCTCGATCATCTTAGGTTAACACCTTGTAAAAGTTTGTTTTCAGGTATTGACATTTAAAAAAATCAGCTTTATAAATAATGAACAATGTCTATTATAATACATTGTATATAATTTTTCAATATAAAGATATTAGTGAGCAGTATTTTTACATGAAGCAACCAAATATAGATAAGCAAGAAGCACTGATAAGAGCAAGGGATCTCACCAAGGTATATTCCACAGCCGCAGGTGAATTTACCGCTTTGCATTCGGTGAATCTGGATGTTTTTCCGGGTGAATTGTTGACCATCATCGGTAAATCTGGCGCTGGGAAGACCACACTTATCAATATGATCTCCGGTGTAGATCATATCACATCAGGCCAGGTGTTTATTAATGGCGAATCGATCCACGAGATGGATGAAAGCCGGCTGGCTACCTGGCGCGGACGCAATCTGGGCATGATCTATCAATCTTTTTATTTGATGCCAGGGTTGAACCTGATCAATAACATTTTGATGCCAAGTGACCTGAGCGGCCTTTACAAGCGAGACAAGGCTAAAGCCCGCGCTCTGGAATTGTTGCGCATGGTAGAGCTGGAAGAGCATGCCTACAAGTACCCATCGCAGATCTCCGGTGGTCAGCAGCAGCGCGTGGCCATTGCCAGGGCTTTGGTGAACGACCCACCGGTGATCATCGCAGATGAGCCTACAGGACGCCTGGATTCTGCCACGGCTGAAGTGATCTTCAAGTTATTTGAAGAGCTGGTGGCACAGGGCAAAACCATTTTGATGGTGTCGCATGATATGAACTTTGCCAGCCGCTCCACCCGCACCCTGGAGATCGCCGATGGCCACATCCTTTAAAGGTGAAATGATGAAAACAGACGATCAGGCCATTTTGAGTGTGAAAGAGCCGCTTATAAAGATCCGCGCTATCAGCAAGGTCTTCAAATCAGGAGCAGGGGAATTCACCGCCCTGGATAACATCCACCTTGATTTTTACCGCGGTGAATTTGTGTGCATTGTGGGTAAGTCCGGCAGCGGAAAATCAACGCTGGCCAACATGATCACCGGCATTGACCACCCTACCAGCGGAGAGATCATTGTGGACGGTCAGGTGACCAACCGCCTGAATGAAAGCGAAATGTCCACCTGGCGCGGCAACAACCTGGGCATTGTTTTTCAGTTCTATCAGCTTTTACCCATGCTGACACTGTTGGAAAACGTGATCTTGCCCATGGATTTTTGTGATCATTATGACGTGGGCGAACGAGAAGCTCGCGCTATGGAGCTGCTCAAATTGGTAGGTTTGCAAGACTTCGCTTATAAACTGCCGGCCATGACCTCTGGTGGGCAACAGCAGACTGCCGCCATTGCCCGTGCTTTGGCGAACGATCCACCCATTCTGATCGCAGATGAGCCAACCGGCAATCTGGATTCTCGCACGGCAGAATCGGTCTTTGATCTGTTCTGTCAGTTAGTGGCAAAGGGCAAGACCATCATAATGGTTACGCACGACCCTGCCCTGGCAGAGCGTTCCAACCGCGTGGTAAAGATCCATGACGGTAAAGTGGTTCAGGAATAATTGTAAAGGTAGTAGAAAATATGCAAATTCGTCCTCGCTGGCAAAAAGTTCTGGCGGACTTATGGATCAACAAAACCCGCTCCCTGCTCATCATTGCATCCATTGCAGTGGGCTTGCTTGCAGTTGGGGTTATTGCCACCCTGTATTTTGATCTGAACAACGATATGAGCAAGGGGTTTGCCCGGGTGACGCCGGCAAACGTACTATTCAAGACCAGTTTAGTAGATCAAGACATGGTCAAGCATCTTGAGCGCATGGACGGCGTCAAAGCCGTGGACGGCGCCCGGGATGTGAGCATGCAGGTACTATCCACTGCCGGCAACTGGAATTCTTTGAATGTGCAATCCAAAGACTGGGCGAAAGCCAGCATTGGCCAGGTAACGGTGCTGGAAGGCTCCTGGCCGCCTGGCAAGAATCAGATTGCATTTGCCAACCACAAGATCAAAGACCTCAATGTCAAGATCGGCGAATGGATCACCATTCAAAATTCTGATGGAGAGCAATTTTCGCTGCAGGTGTCTGCTATTGTCAAAGACCAGATGCTCGGGGCGGCTGGCGGTGCGGGCGGCTTTTTTGCGGCCAATACCCAGGCCTATGTGGATGAAAAGACCCTGGAAAAGATCCATGTGCAGGCGCCTGAATATTACAGCACCCTGCAGATCTCGCTTAGTGGTGATTCAACCGATGCTTCCTACCTAAAGAATATGGGCGAGAATCTCCGGGCTGACATTGAAGACAACGGCGTGACCATTTACAACTATTCCACCCGCTCTTCGCTGGCCCACCCCAATATTGACCTGGTCAACGCCATTGTGGTGATCCTGTTTATGCTCACCTTCCTGATCGTATTCTTGAGCGGATTCCTGATCACCAGCTCGCTGCAATTCTTGTTGAACCAGCAGGTGCAGCAGGTGGGCATTATGAAGTCCATAGGCGGCACGCGCAGGCAGATCATGGCCATTTACCTGGTGCTCATCAGCATTTTTGGCGTGCTGGCCTTCTTCCTCACCCTGCCGGTGGCGTCGTTCATGTCTGACCGGTTGTTGAGCTTTCTCTCTGACCAGATCAACTTTACCTATTTTGGCTACCGCACCAATTGGGCGGTGCTCATCATCCAGATCTTCCTGGCCCTCATCGTCCCCATCGGGGCAGCTTATGTGCCCATTTTACGCGGCACCAACCTTTCGGTGCAGGAGGCTTTGAGCGGCATCCAACAGCAGATTCCTACCAGTGAGAGCTTTGTTGACCGCCTGATCGCCCGTTTGAAAGGGCTTTCCCGCCCCACCCTCATCGCACTGCGCAATGTCTTCCGTAACAAGGGTCGCCTTATCTTGACGCTGGTAACGCTTTCTCTGGGAGGCGCTGTGTTCATCTCAGTGTTCAGCGTGAGGGTGTCTTTTAATAGCTATATTGATGCGCTCAGTCGATACTTTTTGGCGGACATCAATATAGCGCTGTCCAACCCGGAACGGGTGCAAAAAATTGAGAACATGCTGTATGCCAACCCGGAGGTCGGTTCCATAGAGGCATGGAGCGGAGCGCGAGCGTCAATCCTTAACGAAGACGGTAGTGTGGGCGATAACGTAAACTTTACAGCAGTTCCAAATGGCAGCCAATTTATTAACCCAATCATGGTTGAGGGTCGCTGGCTGGATCCGCGTGATGAAAATGCAATTGCGTTGGATGACCAGTTCCAATCACGTTTTCCTGATCTGAAGGTCGGAGACACTATCACCTTGAAGGTCAACGACAAGGACACAGATTTTGTGGTGGTCGGCTTTTTCCAACTGGCAGGCAAACTGGGCGGTTATGCTGCCTATGTGAATATGGATTATTTCAATACCCTGCCGGGTCAGGTGCAGAACCTGGCCTCGGTTTATCGGGTCAATGCTAAAAACAGTTTGAATGCATCTGAGCAAAAGCAGTTTGCAAAAGCTGTTCAATCGGAATTGGAGGCCAGCAATATTGAGGTTTCATCCATCACCACAGCCAACCGCATCACAGAATCTTCCACAGATGGATTCAACATCCTCACCACCATCTTGTTGGTTCTGGCCATTCTCATTGCCCTGGTGGGCAGCATTGGACTGACCGGCACCATGAGCATGAACATCATGGAACGCACCAGAGAGATCGGCATTATGCGCTCCATTGGTGCATCTGATCAGGTGCTCACCCGCATGGTTCTCATTGAGGGGCTCATCATTGGTTGGTTGAGTTGGATATTGGGAGCGATCCTCTCTTTCCCCATCAGCACGCTCATGTCTAATGGCATCACCCGGGCTTTGTTTGGCGCTCCCTCTGGTTTTGGTTTCTCCATCACAGGTTATGTGATCTGGTTTGTAGTGGTTTCTATCTTATCGGTGCTATCCAGTTTGACCCCGGCGCGCAGCGCCACCCGGTTGACGATCCGCGAAGTTCTATCGTACGAATAATTAATTTTTGACTAAAAGGATAATCCTATGGAAGTGATCAATTTTATTAAAAGCAAGAAAGTGTATTTTGCCATTGGCGCAGCCCTGATTCTGATCCTCATTGTGGCCGGCTGCAGTTTGAGCAAATCAACGCAAACCGCCGCGGATGCCACCGTCACGCCAGTGCTGACAACCAATGTGGTGACAGCAGAGGGGCACCTGGAACCCATCACCTCTACCTGGCTGAGCTTCCAGGCCTCCGGGCGGGTGGAGAAGGTGCTCGTCAAAGAGGGACAGGCTGTCAAAGCTGGCCAGGCGCTGGTGCAATTGGAAGGGTCCGACCGCGCTCAGGCAGAACTGACTGCCGCCCAGTCAGATCTGTTCCTGGCTGACCAAAACCTGAACGACGCCAAAAATTCTAGCAGTATGAAATCCGCCGCAGAATTGGCCGTGGCCAATGCACAACGCGCCTATAACAATGCTCTTGACCGTTACTGGGACCGCAACGATCCGCAGGGTACCGACGAGCAGATCGCTTTATATGAGGCCAAGGTGACCATGGCGCAGGATAAGGTGGATACCCTGCAGGACCGCCTGGATGATATGGGCGAACTTGAGGATAGTGATGTGGGCAAAGCCAAAGTGATCGCTGACCTCAACCAGGCCAAGATCGATCTGGACAATACCAAAAAACTGCGTGATTATTATATAGACACCCCCGATTACATCGATGTGGATATTTTGCAGGGCGAGCTGGATACCGCGAAAGCTAATTTGGATGACGCCATGCGCGACCTCAACCGTCTTAAAGAGGGGCCTAGCAAAGAGAGCCTGGCTGCGCTGCAGGCCGCCGCTGATGGTGCCAGGGCTCGCGCCGAAGATGCCCAGTGGGCCTACGACCAACTGGTGCTCACGGCTCCGTACGCTGGTACATTCGTGCAGTGCGACCTGACCCCCGGTGAGTTTGTGACGGTGGGGCAAAAAGCTGCCCTGGTGGCCGATTTCTCTTCCTGGCTGGTAGAAACCGATGACCTGGATGAGAACGAGACTGCCAAGATCGACCCGGCCCAACCCGTCACCATCAGCGCCGATGCGTTGCCTGGCGAGGAATTCAGCGGCACAGTGGATTCGATCTCACAGTATTACACCGACAAGAACAGCGATATTCTCTACACCGCCAAGGTTCGCCTGCAAGGCGCCGCAGATAAATTGCGTTGGGGCATGACCATGCAGTTGGAATTTCAAACATTGAAATAACAGTTCTTCATTATGGGTAGGTAAAAAAATGGGTTCACCCAATGTGGTGAACCCATTTGCTTATTTGATTCTCGATTTTTCGTAGACTTCAATGTATTTTGGTACCGGTACGGCGGCGATGATCTCTGCGATCACCGGTTGAATAAGGTCTTCCAATTTTTTAAAGCGGATACAAGATTTGCCCATGTCCAGTTTTTTGTCCGCCCTAGTGTAGGCATCTTGCAAACGCTGTAAAAGAACCGGATTGGCATACACGACCATGAGGTAGAGCGCGTAATTGTTCTTCTGGGCAGCCAGCCCTGCAAAACTGAGCGGTTGGCCGTTGTAGGTGTTGGGATAGGTGGAAAGCGGGATCTCATAACTGAGCATGCCCCAATTCATGGTTTCTACATATCCCGGCGGCAGGTTTGCCAGTATTAGGTCACGTACCGCCGCTATGACCGTACGTCTTTCGGCGGGAAGGCTGAGCAGGTATTCCTGTGGGGTAAGAGCAGAACTTGAAACCATATTCTTCTCCTTTTTGTCAGTGTAACAAAACCGGAGAGGGGTTGTCAAATGAATTAATTTCCCAGATTCTTCTGAGAATTTTCAATAGGATTTTGGTCCGTAAATGTAAAATAATCTGTATGGCCAAAAGACGCAGATCCATTCGTGTGCCGGGTTTTGATTACACCGGTGTGGGCGATTACTTTGTTACCATTGTTACCTATCAGCGCCAGCCAATATTTGGGCAGATCCGCAATGAGGAAATGCAGGCGAATGCATTGGGGAAAATCGCAAAAGAAGAGTGGTTTAAGACAGCAACGTTAAGAAGAAATGTTGAATTATTCGAAAATGAATTTGTGCTGATGCCAAACCATATTCATGGCATCGTTCATATCGTTGAAAACGATCCTGCTGATTTAATTAACAATGGTGCATCGGTAGGGGCGCTGCGTCGCAGCG
>JAYFNV010000044.1:0-17534 GCA_034933225.1 Anaerolineaceae bacterium
GGCCAGTGAGAGCACCAGTTTTTGAATCTCTGCCTTGGCGCCCACATCAATACCTCTGGTTGGTTCGTCCAGGATCAGCAAACGTGGATTAGTAGCCAGCCAGCGAGCCAGGATCACTTTTTGCTGGTTTCCACCGCTCAAGTTCTTTACTTTTTGGTCTGCGGATGGCGTGGCAATATTCAGCAGTTTGATGTATTTTTCTGCGATCTCATATTGTTCTTTAAGGCTGAGGAATTTGAACCATCCAAGACCTGCTTGCATGGCCAGAATAATGTTCTCCCTCACGGTCAACTCACCCACAATACCTGCATCTTTGCGGTCCTCAGGGCAAAGACCAACACCATGCCCAATGGACTTTAAGGGGGAACCATCTTTTACTTCTTTGCCATCGATCTTTAGCCCACCGGCTGTGGGCTGTTCCACCCCAAAGAGCAACTGGGCAATTTCGGTTCGGCCTGAGCCTAACAACCCCGCCAGGCCAATGACCTCTCCACTGTTGAGGGTAAGGTCAAACCCTTCTACTGAACCGCTTTGCTCTAATTTATCAGCTTCCAACCAGGCATCGTTCTTTATGAACTTGCGGCTGTTGTTTTTAAGGCTGACCATCTCATCATATTCCACCAATGAACGACCGATCATTTTGGTTATGAGTTCCAACTTGGTCAAACTTTCTACTTCATAAGTACCCACCAACTTGCCATTGCGCAGCACAGTAATGCGGTCAGCAATATCATAGATCTGGCCCAAGAAGTGCGTGATAAAGATGATGGCCACGCCTTCCTTTTTGAGCTTGCGCATGACGGCAAACAACTGATCCGTTTCATGCACGTCCAAACTGGAAGTCGGCTCATCTAAAACCAGTACCTTTACGTTGGAGATCTCTAAAGCTCTGGCAATTGCTGCCATCTGTTGAATGGCCACAGAACAGGCACCCAGGGTCTGGGTCACATCCAATTCCACACCGAGACCCTTTAGGATCTCCGTGGCTTTGGCTTCCATGGCTTTATGGTCAATAAAGCCAAATTTGTGCGGCTCACGACCAATGAGAATGTTCTCAGCCACACTCAGGTGCGGGCAGAGATTAACTTCCTGGTAAACAGTGCTAATGCCTAATTCCTGTGCATTTTGAGTGGAGTGGATGACCGATTTCTTGTTTTCGATCAAGATCACCCCTTCGTCGGGTTGTTCAACACCAGTCAAGATCTTGATCAGAGTGCTCTTACCTGCACCATTTTCACCCACCAGTGCATGGATCTCTCCTTCAAGCAGGGTAAAGTCAACATTATCCAACGCTTGCACACCAAGAAAGGATTTGCTGATCCCTGTCATTTTTACTATTTCATTTATTTGGTCAGACATAAGGTACCTCAAAACTTTCGCAATCTTTGGTTATCAGGTTCGCGGTGATCAAACTTTTGACCAACCAGTGAGCATCTTTCCAAAAGGTCATTTCTTTTTTCTAAAGGCGAAGATGCTTTGTACACCAATGGCGATGAGCGTGAGCAGGCCAATTCCAATACGCGTCCACCAGGAACTCAGAGTACCGTTGAACTGAAGGACAGAAACGATGGTTCCGTGGATGAGCACGCCAAAAAGAGTACCGATCACGTTGCCCACACCACCTGTCAATGCTGTACCACCAATTACAACTGCTGCAATTGCATCCAGTTCCATACCTGAGGCGAATTGGCCATAGCCGGCAAGCAACGCCATACTGAAAACAATGCCGCCCAAAGCTGAGCACAGACCGCTGAAACCATAAACCAGGATCTTGGTGCGCCGCACTGGCAAGCCCATCAACATGGCAGATTGCTCATTAGAGCCGATGGCGTAGATGGTGCGGCCAAAGCGGGTGAAAAAGCTGAGATAAATGGCCACCAACAACATAATAGGGCCAACCAGGGTAGTTATATAGACATATGTTTTGGGAAAAAATGGTATGTAAATAGGCGTCAAGGCCATGGTCTTGTACACCTCGTTCTTGATCGGCAATGAGGTAAGGCTGATGATGTAAGCCATGCCACGCGAGAAGAAGAGTCCCATCAGGGTCGCGATAAAAGGTTGAACTTTCAGGTCTTGAATGATCCAACCCAACATCAAACCAATCCCAACACCGAGAACCACCATCAATGGAATTACAACAAAAGCGCTAACTCCTGCCTGTAACATGGCCGCAGATGCAGTAGTCACAAGGGCAATGACACCACCCACAGATAGATCAATGCCGCCAGTAAGGATGACCATAGTCATGCCAATAGAAACGAGCAAGAGGCTGGCATCATTGATAAACAGGTTAAAGAATACCTGTGGTTTTTGCATGGCCGGATATAAACGACCGCCAATGAAGTAAACCAAAATGAAAACTAAAAAAGTTAGGATGACGGTGCCATAGCTCATTAAGAAACGTTTAGCTGACTTCATTTTGCTTGACTCCTCTTTTTTGCGATAATCGGTTGAGGAAGCGGCGAGTGTAATCTGAGTAGAGCAAGATGACAACCAGGACGAGGATCGCTTTGGCAGCGAGCAGAGCATTGGCCGGGACACCCATGTGATACACCGTTACAGTAAAGGTCCAAATGACTACTGCGCCAATAACACTGGCCAGCAAATTAAAACGGCCGCCGGTCATGAGGGTTCCACCCATTACCACAGCCAGAATTGCATCCAATTCGTAATATAAACCGTTGTTATTGCCATCGGCACTGTGCACATAAGAACTCAGAATCAGACCAGCAATGGCGCCGCAGAACCCGCAGAACATATAAGCGAATAATTTGACGTTCTTCTCGCTGATGCCGCTATAGTAGGCTGATTTGGCGTTGGTGCCAACGGACTCAATGAACAGACCGATGGATGTTTTTCGTACCAACACATACCCAAGGATCAACACCAAAGCCACAATGTAAATTGAAACTGGCAGGCCAAGGATATACCCATTGCCAAACCAGAAATAGGGCGTGTAATAAATGGTCATGATCTGCCCATTGGTGATCAGTTGAGCAATTCCGCGGCCGGCGACCATCAGGATAAGGGTGGCCACCATCGGCTGAATTTTCCCACGTGAGACAAGCAGACCATTCCATAGGCCACACAGCGTACCTGCAGCCAGATCTGCAATAATGATCAGAGGCAAAGGAGTGTTGGTGGCGTTCTTGGTAAGAATGTCGTTGGTGATCAACTGATTTCCCAGCGCCGGGTTGATAAGCACTGCACCCATGGCTGCAGAAATGGCAATGACAGCTCCAACTGATAGATCAATACCGCCAGTGGCGATGACCAGGGTCATGCCTATTGCGACCAACATCAATGGAGCACCGTTGTTAAATATATCAATGAGGTTTCCATAAAGATGGTTACCATTTACCGGGTCTTGAATGATTCCGATCCGAAAAAACGTCGGATCAATAATGGCATCAAAAATCAAAATAATGACCCATGCAACGAGCGGCCAGAAGATCTGGCTATCTCGGAACTTCCTAAAGAATGACTTCGAGTTCATAATTCTCCTGCTTTGATATTTTCAGGGTCAGACACAACTGTACTTAATCCAGGCTTACGAGCTTGCAGGAATGAAATTCCTGACATGGATCAATCTCTCTAAGATCAAACGGATCAAAAAATCTATGAAGGTTCCTTTTTGTGGCAGGAAGCGGCTTTACGTTGCCGCTCCCTGCCGTCAAAGATCAATCTTGTTTGAAGTCTATGACCTCAAAAGAATTTTTTAGTACTTGCGATCCGGGAGCAACTGGGCAGCATTGTCAGGATAGTAAACGGTCTCGTTGGTGAGGACGTTCTTGTCAACGGGTAAGCCGTTCATGATATCCAAAGACATCTGGTAGACCTGGGGAGCCAGGAGGGGATTGCATTCAACATCAGCCTGGAACCAGCCATCAACCATAGCCTGGAAGCCACCACGGGTACCATCAACGGAGACGATGAAGAGATCGCCAGGATTCACGCCAGCGGCTTTCAAAGCTTCGATAGCGCCAATGCCCATGTCATCATTGTGAATGAAGATGCCCTGGAAATCAGTGCCTGCTTTGTATTTCTGCAAGAAGGCCTGCATAACGGGAAGAGCCTCAGCGCGGGTGAAGTTACCGGTCTGGGAGTCGATGATCTCGATGTTGCTATTCAAAGCTGCGCGGAAACCCTTGGCGCGGCCAACTGCAGCACCAGAACCAGTGGTTCCAGAGAGTTCCAAGATCTTGGCGCCATCGGGGAATTTCTTGTTGAATTCTTCAGCAGCGCGTTTGCCTTCGAGTTCCATATCGGAACCGATGTGGGCAACGTACAGGGAAGCATCAGCGGAGACAGAGCGGTCTACGATAATGACGGGGATTCCGGCATTGTGAGCTTCGGTCAAAACTGCATCCCAACCGTCTTCTACCACAGGAGGCAGAGCAATTACGCTAACACCCTGCTGGATGCAGGCGCGAACTGCGGAGATCTGGTTTTCCTGTTTTTGCTGAGCATCAGAGAAGACCAATTGGAAACCCTGTTTGGCAGCTTCGTCTTTGAAGGAAGCGGTATCAGCAGTACGCCAATCGCTTTCAGCGCCAAGTTGGGGGAAGCACATGACCAAATCTTTAGCAGCACAATTGGGGGCGCAAGCGGCCTTGCCAAAAGTGTCAGAGCTAGCAGCAGGTGCTTGAGTTGCGGGGGTGCTGCAAGCGCTTAATGCCACCGTGAAAACCACGACGAGAATCAAAACTTTGAACAAATTCTTTTTGTTAAACATTCTCTTCTCCTATGACAAACCTAAAGTTTTTGAGTTAAAATCAATTGAGCGCAGAGACTCATTAACAAATGATGTCTCTCGTCTTACTTGGGAATGCTCTGGTTGGCTGCGAAATCAATTAGAGCATTTCCGCGTTAATATGGATATTGCTACCACCTCCTTTTACATAATTTGCGAACTTTGTCGGATGATCATTTCGGGTTGAATTGTGATGTATTTAGGCTCTACGATGATATTTCCTTCCAACCTCTGTTCGATCTGAGAAACGAGCTCAACAACAGCAATCCTACCTAGTTCGTCTTGATTTTGCGAAACGGTCGATAATGGCGGATAATAGAACTCAGAATCTGCAATACCATCAAAGCCAACTACACACAGATCCTGCGGAATGACTTTTCCAAGTTCTTGAGCAGTTCTTAGTACACTTAATGCCATCTGATCATTGCCTACAAAAACAGCGTCCATCTGCGGATACTTGTTGATCAATTCAAGAAAAGCTGCTTTGCCACTTTTTGTGGACCAGTTGCCTTGCGCCCACATCTGGTCGTTTACCGGGATATTAGCCTCGGTCATCGCCGCTTCCCAGCCGTTTTTTCGTTGACGGGCTTCCCACCAATCCAGCGGGCCAGAAATGTGGCCAATATTCCGCCTGCCCTGATCAATGAGATGGCGAACGGCGGCTTTTGCCCCGGATAAATTATCAGTTGTGACGATGGCAACGTTCTTTTGCTCTTCCATTGTCATGAAAATGGTAGGGATATCGATCAACGGGTATACGTCATTCAACCAAAGACGATTGTCTTCGATCTCAGGGGCTGCCCATATAATGCCATCAACTTGATGCGATTTAAACCAGCGTAAAAGGGGAATTACATTTTTGGAATTTGAGTTCTCCAGTTCTTTAAGAAGTAAGCCATAACCTAATTCTTCAGCTTTGTTCGTGATACCACTCAAAGTTCTGGACGGACCAACATATTTTAAACCTGAAACAACAACTCCAAATACATAGCTCTTCTGCCGGCTCAGGCTTTGGGCAATGGCATTGGGTTGATAGTTCAACTCTGCCATAACCTTTTTTACTCGTTTTCGAGTGTCTTCAGACACGTCTTGTCGATTATTCAAGACTCTCGAAACGGTTTGCCTTGAAACACCAGCTTTTTCGGCGACATCATAAATAGTTGGTTTACTATTTTTTGCCAAGGCTTCCCCAGTAAATTGTGGATTTTTGGAGATGTGAGCGGTCACGTGACCGCTCACATACATAATAGCAACATCAATATCAAATGTCAATAGGGAATTTTTATTCCGATTTAGATTTCAAGGAATTCGTTCAAAAAGGGACCGGCCAACAAATAAAATTATTACATGCGTATCCCGCCCATACAAATTTTTGTATCAAGAAACGATATCTAGAAATACACTCCCCTATTTCAGTGCCTTAATTGCAAACGGTTGGGTATTTTTCCCCGGAGCTACCAGGCGCCAGGTCTACTCCAACCGTTTGCGATACATTTCCTATAAACTCAGAATTGCAAAAAATAGACGACCCGCTCAATCTTGCTTGTTCTGCGTAAATCGGAGTACATTCCAACTCAGTTTGGGTAACTGAAAACTAACTCTGCCAGCATCCAGCTCGCTCTCCTGAAGACTTTGCGGAATCACTACGTTGGGAGCCTGCTCTGAATTGAAAGCATTTACATCCTCATGTTGAAGCAAGAGGTGCTCCTTGAACGAGATCATCCCAAATGCACGCAGGTCAAGGGAGAGCTCGATATCCTGATCAACGCTGCGGTTCAAAACAAAGAGGTTGAGATCACCTTCCTCGGTTAAGACTGCCGCTGCATCAATAGCAGGCACATCATCGTATTCCTTAGAACTGTACTTTTCGCATTGAATGATCGGCTGCAGCACCTGACCGCGTCCGTATTTAGATACATGCAGGACGGGCCAATAGGTTGTCTGCGCCCAGCAGCCTTTTTCGCTGGTCATAATGGGAGCAATCACATTGACGAGTTGTGCCAGACAGGCGATCTTTACCCGGTCAGCATTTCGTAACAGAGTAATGAGCATTCCGCCAACGAGTAGGGCATCTTCAAAGTTATATACATCCTCAAGCAAGTGCATGGAGCTGCCCCAGCGATTTTTGGCTGTCTCCACTTTGTCTTGTTCCTGAGAGTGATACCAGACGTTCCACTCATCAAACGACAGGTTAAGTTTTTTCTTGCTGTGCTTCTTTCCACCCACTGCATCACAAATGGAGACCACCGTCTTGATGAATGCATCCATATCCATGCTCTTGGCCAGAAAATTGGCCGTGTCGTGGATGGGGTTCTGATAATATCGATGCAGAGAGACATAATCGATGTTGTCGTAACAGAGGTCTAGCATTTCCATTTCCCAGGCGCCAAAGGTCGGCATATCATACGCTGAAGAGCCGCAGGCGACCACCTCGATGGAGGGGTCCACCCATTTCATCACTTTGGCTGCTTCATTGGCAGACCGGCCGTATTCATAAGCGGTCTTTTGCCCGATCTGCCAGGGACCATCCATTTCGTTGCCCAAGCACCAAAGCTTGATGCCAAACGGTTGTTCAGCGCCATTCTTCTTGCGCAGATCGCTCCAGGCGCTGCCGCCGGGATGGTTGGCGTATTCAACCACATTTCGCGCCGCATCCAGATCTCGAGTGCCTAAATTGACCGCGTACATCACCTGAGTTCCTGTCTGTTTGGCCCACTGGCAAAATTCATGCAAACCAAATTCATTGGTCTCTGTGGTAGACCAGGCCAGATCAAGGCGTTTGGGGCGCTGATCTTTCGGGCCGATCGAATCTTCCCAGTTAAATCCGGAGACAAAATTTCCACCCGGGTAACGTACGACGGGCACATTTAGTTTTTTGATGAGTTCGATCACATCCAAACGGAAACCATTCTTATCTGAGCGAGGGTTATCGGGGTCATAGATACCGCCGTAAACGGATCGGCCCAACTGCTCTATGAAAGAACCATAAAGTCTGTCATCCACCCTACCCAGGGTGAAATCTTTATCCAGGATCAGAGTGGCTCTCTGTGTTTCATTTCCGGTTGATGATGAAGTGATCTTTGTCATTTTTATTTTCCTCATTCTTGCTACTTGATCAATTCAAGTGATTGGATCATTGTATTTTACAAGAATAATATCACGAGAGGCAAACTAGACCTGATAAAAGAGCTTGGAAAGGAAAATCCAGTTTTCACTTTTTCGCAATCAAAAACAGGCTTTTTGGGCTAGTTTTTGAATATTTAGTTATTGGCAATCGTATAGCGTGGAACTTTGACCACCGAAGCCGCCTCCAGGCCTATTTTGACCCGAATTGCCGCTGGAGTTGTTGATGCCGGTCAAATCTACTACTTTACAATTTTCTTTCACCCAGGTATAGATCTGTTCTTTGTTTTGCAGGTCACCACTATCCAGAACATAACGCAACTGCCCTGAATTGACCAAATCCTCCAGTTTCGTCACATCCACCGCATCATCACTGCCAGTGAACCCGCCGAAGGTGAGCACTGGGCGACCGGTGGAGAGGATAAAGGAGGAAGCCTGCCTGGAGCTCATGGTCGCCAGCAGATAAGTCCCCTCCTGTGTGTTTTCCAACAGATATTCCGTCAGGCTTTGTTCTTTGTCGCTATACTGGGAATTGGCTGGCAGGTTGCTGCTGTTATCAAAGGAAGGGGTCGCGCTGGGCAGGTTGGAATTATCCGCCGTGTTCCTCACAGTCATCACTGACCAAAATGTGGGCGCCAGCATACACACCAGAACCATCAAAAAGAGGCTCCAGCGTCTCGGCCAGATCCAGTAGAGTATGGCTGCAATCAACCACGCGGTGGAGATTATGATCGCAAAGGCAATGAAAAATTGGGTGTATGGTGTCATCAGATAGACAGCGTAACCAACCGTCCCTGCCGTCAGTACCGTGAGGAGCGCCTTGCTCAAAATGGTAGAAGTGACGCCAACCTTTTCGATCAGCCAAAAACCGATTGCTGTCAATGCAGCGATGGCCGGCCCGAGCATAATGAGATAGTAGGTATGCCAGGTACCGCGGGTAAAGCTGAAGTACAAAAGCATGGGGAGGAGCCACACTGCCCAAAACAGCACAGATAAAAGAGCCTCTTTCCCTGCAGCCACCCGCTTGAAGAATATAATGAAGAGCGCAATCACCAGCAAGGCAAATGGAAGCAGCCAGGAAGCCTGGGTACCCAGGTTGAGGGTGAACAGCCGAAAGATGCTTGCCGATTCAGATTGGCCTGGACCAAAGCTACGCCCCCCACCCATTTGACCAGGGCCACCGCCATTTTGAGGCCCGTTACCACCCCCTGCCTGATTTCCACCCTTGGGAGGCTGCATTTGCCCACCCTCTCCAGGCGCGTTTCCCGCTGTGGATGAATCTGACTGCGCAGGTGGGTTACCAGACCCAGGCGGGGTGCCAGGTTGAGAATCAGTCCCCGTACCGGCGGATAAACCGGGGAGATCGCCTGCTTCCGGTGGATTCCCGCCCTGGTTTCCACCCGGGAAATCTCCCTGCCCGTTTCCGGGTCTGTTTCCAGAGGAAGAAAGACTGCCAGATCCCCTGCCATTGGTGAAGCGGTCAACGCCATTATGACCAAAGATCAGTTCCAACTCGCTATTATTTGAACTGGACCCCACAAACGGACGCTCTGCCGCTGGCACAGCGTCTACGATCAGCGCCCAGGAGAAAGAGATAACAGCCAGAACCAGGGTAGCAGCACCCAGGTGCAGTAATCGCTTCCACCATTTTTGTTTTGTGCCCAGAAAGTAAACCAAATACAGTGCAGGTGCCACCATATAGGCTTGCAGCATTTTTATGTTAAAGCCGAGTCCCAGGAAAACCACCCCAAGAAAGAGATAGCTGAGCTTTTGCTTCTCAACTGACTTAAAAAACGCCCATGCCGATAGCAGCAACATGAACACCAACATGCCATCGATTGTATTGTTCTGTTCAGTGGCAATGGTGATGGGCATAACAGCCAGCGTCAGGGCGGCGATGAGTGCCGGGATCCTACCAAAAGGCTTTTTTACCAGGTTGAAAAGTAGATAGATCGAGCCAAGGCCCGCCAGGACATTGGGAAGTGCCAGGGCAAACCCGTTCACTCCAAACGCATAAGCGGAAGCGGCTTCCAACCAAAATCCCAATGGTGGTTTATCAACCGAGATTGATCCCCCGGGCTCGTAGGAAACAAAAAAGAAATTATGCCAGGAAGTAAGCATGGATTTCACTGTAGCAGCATAATAATCATTCCCATAGCCGCCTACTCCTACCTGGTAAAAGCGCAAAAATGCGCCCAAAACAAGGATCAACCCTAGAGAAAGGAGTGTGATCCACTTTATCTTTTGTTCGTTTTTTCGATTACTGATTTGGTCATTCATGATTGTCATATTCATCCACAGAACTTCCGATTTATACCAAACTCAATACTACTCATCTGATTTGAAATTAGTGTGTAGAAATAGTAGAAGACTCCTGTTGAAAGACACCTCTCTCATCAGGATTTCATTTTGAGTCCTGGGGTATACTCATCTTGTTTTCCACAAATTGATCAACATGAGGTCCCAATGAACATTGAGTTGCTGCGCCAATGGAATGCCCAACGAGATACCTACAGCATTTTGGAAACCCTGAATGTCAATACTGGCCAACGAATGGTCTTGAAAGAGTTCGATCAGGTCATCGAGGCACCCAACTGGACACGCGATGGCAGGTTTTTGGTTTATAACAGTAGCGGTCGCATTTACAAGTTTGAACTTTCCACTGGCACTATTAAGGAAGTTCCAAGTGGGTTTGCTGTAGACTGTAACAATGACCATGTACTTTCGCCAGATAACTCCCAGATCGCAGTCAGCCACCATACCTTTGAGGATGCGGCCTCACGCATCTACATTCTTCCCTTTAGTGGCGGCGAACCCCGCCTGGTGACGGAAAATGCGCCCAGCTACCTGCACGGCTGGTCGCCAGACGGATCTACCCTGGCCTATTGTGCTGAACGCAATGGCCAATACGACATCTACACCATCTCGGTAATGGGTGGCCAGGAAACGCAGCTCACCAACCTGCCCGGTTTGGACGACGGGCCTGAATACTCTCCTGATGGGCGTTTTATCTGGTTCAACTCGGTTCGCAGTGGCTTGATGCAAGTCTGGCGTATGCATGCGGATGGTGCAGACCCCACCCGCATGACCTACCAGGAAGCAAATTGCTGGTTTCCGCATCTCTCACCAGACGGCAAGAAGGTAGTCTTTATTGCCTACCGCAAAGGCGATGTAGAACCTGGCGATCACCCCGCCAACAAGAATGTGGAGATCTATTTAATGTCCTCAGAGAGTGGAGAAGCTGCTTCAATTGCCCAATTCTTCGGGGGTCAGGGGTCGCTAAATGTCAATTCCTGGGCACCCGATAACCAGATCATTGCTTTTGTCTCGTACAGGTTAAAATAATGATCAATGGTTCGAATTTTCACCGAAGGGCAACCGCTCTTCGGTGATTTATTTATACGTTTTTGCCTTTTTGTACAAATTCCTTCTAGTAAGCGGCCTCTCTTCTTTGTATAATTAAGATCATATCTATCTTATTAATCGTATTGTGCAACAAATGAAGAGGAGGTCCCTTGAAGAAAAACGCTGGTTTTACTGTTTTTAGCCTGATCGTTGTGCTCTCTTTGATCCTTTCAGGCTGCAATTTACCGGTCCAGATCGTTATCAATACTAGTGCGACCCAGGCAACTACCATCGCACCAGAATTGCCGACTGCGACCGCGCAAATGGTAGAGACGACCGCCGCACCAGTCTTACCCACTGATACGCCCGCTCCCCAACCGACCGCCACACCTGAAGATACTGTAGCCCCAACCCAAATTGTCCATACTGCCATGCCCGCTAATTCTTTTTATGAGGCTGACCAGGTGGCTGTTGATTGCAACACCGGTGCCCGTTTGCCTTCTGGATCCAACCAGATCAACGTGTCTGGCTGTGACTACTGGAGCCGAGAATTTTTGGAGCGCCCGGCGGATACTAGCGGCGGTGCTTACGTCCCCGCACTCGATATCCTCTGGAGCCAGGTGGGAAAATCATCCCCTTGGGTATTCCTGCGTACCAAAGTCACCAGCCTGGCAGCTGAGCCAGCTGGATTTCAGACGGGTTTTGAGATCGACACCAACATTGACTCACGCGGAAATTACCTGGTTTTGGCTAGTGAACCAAAATCCACCCAGTGGACCACAGATGGCGTTCAGGTTTGGCAGGATACCAACAATGATGTTGGTGGTGCAAAATCCTTCACCTATGACCAGAACCAGAGCAACGGGTACGAAACCGAGTTATTCAATGCGGGTGTAGGCAGTGACTCAGATCTAGCCTGGGTACGCATCTCTCCGAATGATTCAAGCATCGTGGAATTCGCGATCAAAACCTCTATCCTGGGAGAATCCAAGACCTTCGCCTGGTGGTCCTGGACTGGGATTCAGAAACTGAACCCGGCAGAGTTCGAAGTGGTGGATCGCTTGCAAGATAATGAAGCCTGGAATATGGATAATTCCTGTTCCTGGATCTATGGCACCAAACCTGAAGAAGGCCAGGTGGCTAATTTGTGCGCGATCATAAAACCTACCCCTACCCCCACTCTTCCACCTGTGGTGAACAAACCTACTACCTGTCCGGTTCAAACATGCCCCATTTTAAGTTATTGGGATCCGGAAACCTGCAAATGTAAACGCTTTATCATAAAGATTCCAACCGCGACACCCATAATTATTTATTAGCCAATAGAATTAAACGAAACAACCAGACTTTGGATAATGCTAAGTCTGGTTGTTTCGTTTTAATGTCAATTACCAAACCACTTACTTCTTCTCTAATTTGTTGTTTAACAGATAAAGCCTTTCGACAGGTAATTTCAGTAACTGAAGGTGGATCATCGGTAAAAGGGTGTTAATCTTTTCGATCACATTTTGAATAGCCGCATTTTGTTCTTCAAGCGATGCATTCTCATGGATCAGTGGCTCTCTGATGTATTTAAAGAACGCGTCACTCTCCAGATGAGTGATATCCATCAGTTTTTCAACAACACCTTTTGCTACTGAAAGTGGAATCCCAAAATCAAGAAAATATCTCACAAACTTGCTGATTGTCAAATTATAGGCGGGAAATTCCAGCCCCTCATGATCAACTGGATTGATCAAGTTCATTTCGATCAGTTCACTGATTTCATTGTCAGAAAACCCTTCGGCCTTTATATCATCCCGGCTTGCCGTTGCTGAGATCTCACCTGAAGGAAGAAGGCGGTTGATGTTTTGCAGTGCCTGAATGATCAATTCATTCTCACTCCCCTGTTTGGAATTCATGAGCTGCTTGATCTGGCTGAGCGAATAGCCGGACTTCTTTAGCTCTTTCACCTTTAGAAGTTTTTCTATGAATTGATCGTCATAATATGCCATGTTCTTGGCTGATTTTTCTGGGATAGGGAGAATTCCTTCCCGAATGTAAAAGTTGATGGTTGCCCGCGAAAGCTCCGTTAATTTTTCCAATTCGTGCATCTTGTGAACATGTCCATTTAGGGATTTTGCCATTTACAATCCTTTTAGATCAATGAGTATCACTCTCAACTTATTACTTTATTAGTATATCCCAGTTATATGCCTTGCTGCATATTGACAATTGTAGGACTTTTCATATAATTTGACAAGTATTGAGTATTACTTATTACTTACTATTACGGAGGTCAATGATTTATGAAGAAGTTTATTCAAAACAGTTGGATTGCCATCATCGTTTGGGTGGTGATCGTCTCAGCAGCTTTTTTCACCATGCCTGATCTGGCACGCCTGGTCCGAGAAAAAGGGCAGGCAAAGATCGGCCCTGAATATTCCTACTCTATTGGTAAAAATATCAAGGCAAAAATGGATTCCAACGGCGCGCCAGTAGAAAACGAAATCGAATTAGCCCTGCTCTATAAAAATCCGTCGAAATTGACGGAAGCCGATAAAGCTAATATCGAGAAAAAACTTTCGTTCCTGGAAGAAAACAAAGTAAAGTTTCACCTGCTAACAATCTTGAACGCCCTTGAGAATAAGGACCTACAAGACACGCTCATTTCATCAGATGGAACCACGCTGCTGGTACCGGTATATATCGATAAAGATAACAACTCCAGCCAGGCAATTCGTGATGGGCTGAATCAGGTGATGCCAGTAGAAGGCGTTGAGTTTTATACAACTGGCTCAGAATTCGTGATCGAAGACTTCATTCAAACTACTGAAGCAGGAGTAGCCAAAACAGAAGTCATCACAGTAATTTTCATTTTCGCCATTCTTCTGGTTATTTTTATGTCACCCATTACGCCGCTCGTCGTGCTGGCAACGGTGGGCTTGTCCTTCCTGGTTTCACTAAACGTCGTACTTCAACTTGTTACCTATGCTAATTTTCCGCTCTCCAACTTCACCAAGGTATTTCTTATCTTGATCCTGTTTGGAATCGGAACAGATTATTCTTTGCTCCTCTTCATGCGTTTCAAAGAGGAACTTGCCTCAGGCGCAGAGAAGGTGCAGGCAATCTTAACCTCTTACAAAACCGCCGGGAAGACAATTTTGATCAGCTCTTCCACCATCCTGGTCGGCTTTGCAAGTCTGTTCTTTGTGAACTTTGAAACCTATCGTTCAGCGGCGGCGGTAGCAATTGGGGTCTTCATCTTGATTCTTGTACTGCTCACTTTGATCCCGGCAGTGATGTACCTTTTTGGCCCATTTTTGTTCTGGTCCCCTTTCAAGAACAAAGGCCGTTCAGAATCTAAAACCTGGAAAAGGATCTCATCTTTTTCGGTCAAATACCCCTGGCTGGCCATCCTTTTCACCCTCTTGTTATGTAGCCTGGTGTTTTTGTATAACAAAAACCTTTCGTTTAACAATTTACAAGAAGTAGATCCCGGTTATCCCTCGATCATCGGCAACAAAATCGCAACCGAGGAATTCAGCCATGGCCTCACCATGCCCCTCACAATTGCCATTGATAACCCTCAACGGCTGGACACGCAGGAGTATCTGGCTGATATTGACAAGTTGACGCGCATTTTGCAATCAATTGATGGAGTAAAGGAAGTTCACAGTGTTACCCAGCCTAAGGGAGAAACATTTAAGGAACTCTACTTGCAAGATCAATCACAAACCTTGAACACCGGTTTGGATGATGCACTTAGTGGCCTGGATGAAATCAATAGCGGTCTGGATGAAGCAATTAATAAGATCAGCAACTCTAGCTATGATGAAAACTCCATAAGCGATCTCAAGACCGGCACAAACAACCTTGTTTCTGCCATTTCTGAATTGACGGATGGGGGTCAAAGCCTACTTTCGGGTGTCAACAGCGCTGATTCTGGCTCAGAAGAACTGGTCAGCGGTTTGAAAAGCCTTCGTTCCAATCTTGAAAAATTGCAGACCTCGGTAAACGGGTTGCAAATATACTACAGCCAGTTGGCCAGCGGGTATGCATCAATTGACCAAAACCTTGGCAACCTGAACTCTAGTCTGGCTGGCATCAAAACGGGTCTGGTTGGGATTTCTAGCATGCAAACCGCCATGGCAGCTTACCCCTATGATGTAAACCACGATGGGACGATAGACCCGGGTGAAACTCTGGCAGGAGATGCTCTTTTCCAACAAATGGCTGGAACAACCGCTGCACTAAACTCCGGTCTGGGAGATATAACCGCCGGGTACGGTCAGGTGGAAGGCGGACTTGCTTCTGCAAACCTAAAACTTGTCTCCGTAAACCAGGGGCTGTGCCAGGCACAAACTGGCATCGCGCAATTGATTGCGGGCACAGATCAAATTCTTGAAGGCGGGAATGACCTCCAATCTGGCCTCAATGACATTCAGGCTGGACAGGTCAAATTGGTCACAGCTATGAGATCAATTGAATCTGGTTCCAAAGAGTTACGCAATGGGCAAACCAAATTGATCGATGGTGTCAGCTCGATAAAATCGCAGATGAATGAACTGGAAATTGGCCTGCAAGACGCTAATCAGGGCGTATCTGATATTTCAAACGGCCTTGTAGATGCGACCAGTTATTTACAAGGTTTGGAAGATTCTGGAATCTCCAAAAACACATTCTACATCCCTCAAAAAGAGATCAATGGAGATCTGTTCCCAAGATCGATGAAGATATTCTTCTCAGAAGACCGGACCATCACCAAAATGATCGTCATTCTGGATGTTGACCCCTACACCCGCGAAGGGATGAATGTTGCCAATAAGGTTGATCAGATCTTTTCAGCAGCCATTCAGACCACCCAGCTTAAAGACGCCAAATGGGGAATGACCGGTGTGACCCAAATGAACCTGGATCTTGAGACTATGTCGAATGAAGCGTTTGTTTTTGCCCGGCTGGTCATGATCGCTGCCATATTTATTGTGATCCTGATCATCACACGAGACTTCTGGATGACCCTGTTCGTCAGTATATCGTTGTTCGCTTCATACTTCATCGCCATTTCATTGTCAGGGGTATTCTTCAAGTATGTTTTAGGTCTCGCACAATTGTCATGGAATGTACCCTTCTTCTCCTTCATCATGATCGTTTCTTTAGGGGTAGATTACAGCATTTTCTTGATCATGCGTCAAAAAGAAAATTCAGCCCTTTCAATGACCGATTCACTGATTGAGGCCGCGGCAAAGGTGGGCAGCGTGATCGTTTCTGCCGGCCTCATCCTTTCTGGTACTTTTGCAGCCATGTACCCTTCTGGAGTGTTCACTTTGATGGAAATTTCTGTCACTGTCATTATCGGCATTATGTTGCTGGTTTTGGCCTTCATTCCAGTCTTTATCCCCGCCATGACCTCTTTGAAATCGAAGATATTTAAGGGGTAGATAACAATGGGAACAGGTAAACTGGAGGAAAAATGAAAAAAGAAATTTCAATAGTACTTTTGGTCATTATGACAATTGGAGGTATGTTGGGGAATATCCAACTCACCGTCTCGGCCAACCCGGGTTCAGACCTCGGCGGCGGAAAGGCAGGGGTTTGGCAATACCCAGATTCCATAAGCGCAGTTGAAACCCGCGCCAGAAATTATGGCTATCCCAATTATTTACAGTTGATCACAAACGCCCTCAGTATTGATCAACCGGCAAAAATCTGCCACACCTTTAATGGAGCAAAATCAGGATGGATACCCGAATTCAAACAGTGGTACAGTTATCGTTGGCATACCATTGAAAATGAAACTACCGTTTTGCATGATGTAACCAAAGACACCTACCTGGCCTGTGTTACCACCCCTTCCAATGGAGTATATGCATTGTTTGCCTGGTACCCGGTTTCATCACCTACCCTGGAAGCCACCAAGTTCTATACAAATGATTCAATTGATGGAGCCTGGAATGTAGGTACAAAAACCGATCTGAACCTGGTGATGGATCCCATCCCGGCCTGGTTGCAGCTCTTTTCATCTGGAGTAACAATTACAGAGAAAACGCAGATCTGTTTTCCTTTCGCTAAAGGTTCAGCCGGCTGGACTCCTGAAATTTGGCAATTGCAAGAAGGTAAGTGGCAAAAGGTCAAAACAGAACTTGTGTACCCATCCGGGAAAGAAGGCATTCCAAATGCGTGCGCAAATGTGAATGCAGGCACATACGCCTTGATGGGTTACCTGAACGAGAACTAAAACATAGCTGTTTCATTTTTTCTCAATCAAGTAAATTGGGGCATTCGTAAACAGAAAAACCAGAGACTTGAGCCTCTGGTTTTTCTGAACCCG
>JAYFNV010000045.1:0-24162 GCA_034933225.1 Anaerolineaceae bacterium
CAAAAAATGATCGGAATATTTGGATATAATAATTGAGTTAACGATCATTGAGGAGACCGAATTGCTGAAAAAATTTGCGAAGAATCAATGGCTGTATATCAGCCTTTTCACAATCCTTGCTTTTTCATTATTGACCCTGGCAAACTATCAGTTTGCTTCAACCAATCCCGGGGGAAATGATTTTCTGGTCCATTGGATGGGCACACGGAACTTTGTTACTGAAGGTACCAGTCCCTATTCTGATGAAACCGCATTGAAAATCCAGACCCTGATCTATGGCCGGGCGGCTCAAGAAGGCGAACACGAAATGCGGGTAGCCTACCCGTTGTACTCGATCTTTTTGTTCCTGCCTTTTGCTTTGATCAAAGATTATGTAATGGCCAGAGCGCTGTGGATGAGCGTACTGGAAATCAGTTTAATTTTAATTACCATCTTGAGTTTGAGGCTTACTTTCTGGAAAGTCAGGCCTTTGTGGTTGGCTGGATTTTTATTGTTCGTGATCCTGTCTTACCACGGTGCAAGGCCGCTTATCAATGGAAATGCCATCATCGTCATCACTTTGTTTGTGTTGTTGGCGTTGATTTGTATTCGAAACGGCAAAGATGAGGCAGCTGGCATTTTACTGGCGCTCTCCACCATCAAGCCTCAAAATGTGATACTGCTGGTCGCATTTGTACTGCTGTGGGCGATCTTTAATAAACGAACCAGGATCATTGCGTATTTTCTTGGAAGCATGTTTTTGTTGGTCGGTTTTGCCACGGTATTGATCCCAGATTGGTTTGTGCAGGACTTTCGTGAGATCCTCAGGTACCCCAGCTACAACCCCCCTTTGTCTCTGGGCGCGGCTGTGGCAGCAAAATTTGGCGGAGTGGGGCAAAGACTCTCTTACGTGATCACAGGCGTCCTGACGACTCTTCTACTGTTTGAATGGTGGTTGGGCCGATTTGCGGATACGAAGCGATTTTTATGGTTGGCTTTCTTGACCATCGCCATCAGCCAGTGGATTGGTATCTCCACTGACCCGGGAAATTTCATTTTGCTGTATCCGGGCATGTTTTTCTGCTTTGCCATGATCGATGCCAGATGGAAGGGGAAGTCAAAGTTATTTATTGGCATTTTGTTGGGCGTTCTATTGGTTGGACTTTGGATGATATTTTTAGTTACGGCACACCATAGTTACACATTAATTCAGAGTTCGTTCATGTTCTTGCCGATGCCATTTGTTTGCCTGCTTTTGCTCTACTGGGTACGCTGGTGGTCAGTCAAAAGCAACCGCATCAACTCATTTGAGAGCTTTGATTCTCTTTAAAACATGAAGAATCGGGGAGCTTTCTTTCTCTTTGCGTTTAGCCTGGCGTTCTATATTGGGGTGAGTTTGCTCCAAAAAACGCCCGGCTATATGGATGCCTCGTATTATTTTGCCACTGGAACTCAGATAGCAACGGGGCAAACGAACGAACCATTCTTGTGGAATTATTTAAACTCACCAGAAACCGCTAAAGCCCCAATTTTCTCTTATTGGATGCCATTGGCGGGGCTTCTGGCTGCAATTCCGATGGCGATCTGTGGCATTCATTCTTTTCAGGTCGCCAGAGTGCTTTTCATCATTTTGGCCGCCTTGATCCCGGTATTTTGTTTCTTGTTCGTAAAAAAATTTACTGAAAATAAAGTGATCCATTGGATGGCGGCAGCGTTCGGTCTGTTAGGCGGTTATTACCTCCCATATTTGACTCTCACAGAGACGTTCACGCCTTTTTTTGTTTTAGGTGGGATATTCTTTTGGTTGACATTTGATCTGGTCAAAAGAGATACAGCCAACCCCTATTGGAAATGGCTGCTGCTCGGCGGTATCGCAGGGCTGATGCATCTTTGCCGGGCAGACGGCATATTGTGGTTGGGCGGCGCTTTTCTGGTTTGTCTGGTTGGCACTGACTGGAGAAAGTGGCGCGTCGGCCAGTTGTTCTCCAAATTTGGTCTGGTGGCATTGGGATATTTGCTCATCCTGGCTGGCTGGTTCTTGCGCAATATTCTGGTTTACCATGCTCTTTTTCCGATTGGCTCCAACCTGACGCTATGGATGACAGAATACAACGACCTTTTTGTCTATCCAGCTTCAATACTCACTCCAGATCGGTGGGTAGCCAGTGGAATTCAGGCTCTCTTATCTGTTCGGTCTGAAGCGCTCTTAACCAATTTGCAGTCCGTAGTTGGAATTATTGGTGGAATCGTTCTCTTTCCATTTTTGGTTGCCGGCCTATGGAAACTGCGGCATGAAAAAGTGGTTCAGTTTGCCCTTTTCATGTTTCTCCTTTTGCTGATCTTGATGAGTTTTGTGTTCCCGTTTGCTGGTTCAAGAGGCGGCTTTTTCCATTCAGTTTCAGCGTTCCAGATCTTGTTCTGGGCGATTTCTGCCTACGGCTTTGAAGTTTCCATCCGCTGGATCGCTGCAAAACGAAAGTGGCAGGTAAAAAAGTCGATTCCGCTGCTGGGGTCTACCCTGGTGCTGGTTTTTGCCATCATCAGCAGTTTGACGCTGTATATCAAAATTGCCGGCCTGACGGATCTTTCGACGGGTTGGGATCGTCCTTTTGCGAATTATCAAAGAGTGGATGCTTTTCTGAGGCAGGAAACAGGGGATGCAGGCAGCCGGGTGATGGTCAATGATTCGCCCGGGTATTTCGTCGCCACCGGCCGCGAAACTATCCAGGAAGCTAATGCAGATATTGCGACACTGGGGGATATGTTCAGCAAGTATGAGCTCAAATATTTATTGATCGGAAAAGACCATTTGCCCAGTCTGGATGAACTTTACCAAACAACAGAAACGTTTGGAAAATTCAAATTCATCGGCAAAGAGGGAGAGTATGTGATCTATGCGTTTCTCCAATAAATACTTTGACCGAAAAGCAGTGATTGGGTGGGGCGCAGGTGTTTTTGCCTGTCTTGCCGCAATTATTCTTATTGTGGTTGGGAAGCACGGCATTTCCTTTGGGTTCCCCTTGGATGACGCCTGGATCCATCAGACGTACGCCAGAAATCTGGCCCATACCGGCACCTGGTCTTTTATACCCGGTAAAGTATCAGGAGGATCGACCTCGCCGTTGTGGACAATTCTTCTTGCGCTGGGTTATTTTATCTCAGAGAAATTCGCCTGGTTTTGGACACTTGCTTTGTCCATTGTTGCCATGGGGGTAGTAGTAGTTCTTCTGGTAAAAATGCTGAGGAATTATCAGATACAAAGCGCTTTACTGGTTGTGCCATTTATGTTCCTGGTGGGGTTGGAATGGCATTTGCAATGGGCTGTGGCTTCTGGAATGGAGACGATGCTTTACTGTCTCGGAATTTGCGCAATTATGTACTTTTTGTTTTCTGAACAGCCAAAATGGGTCTGGATTGGCATCCTCTTAGGGCTCTTGCTATGGATCCGTCCGGATGGCTTAACACTGTTTGGTCCTATCTGCGTGATCGGGTTGGTTGAGCTGAGACGAAAGAAAATCAAATTTCGCTCTCTTATCCCTGGCCTGATTGGGTTTGTCGGGCTTGCTACCTGCTACTTGATCTTGAACAAGATCACCACCGGCAATATTTTCCCTAATACTTATTACGCCAAACAAATGGAGTATCAGGAACTTTGGACTTTGCCATTTTTACAGAGAGTGGTCAATGAATTTCAGGTTTGGGTAATCGGACCCGGGATCATTGTCCTACCGGGTTTTCTGTATGCCATTTATTGGAGCATTAAAACAAAAGATTGGAAGCTGTTCGCTTTCATTTTATGGTGTATTGGCTTTGGCGTTTTATACGCTTTACGCCTGCCGGTGAACTATCAACACGGGCGGTATATGATCCCCGTACTCCCTGTTTACTTGTTCATTGGCTATCTGGGCAGCATGCAAATAGTCAAACAGATAGCAAAGGAATCCACACAAAAAGTAATTCAATTTGCATTCTCCGCATCGGTGATCTTGACCTCATTTGGGTTCTATCTTTTGGGAATTTCAACTTATCGCCAGGATGTTGAAACCATCAACACACTGATGGTTGAACCAGCCAGGAGAATCGCCGCAACTACACTGAACTCCGATGTGATTGCGGTGCATGATATTGGCGCGATGGGCTATTTCTCTGGTCGCGAGATCATCGATCTTGCCGGGTTGGTGAACCCAGAAGTGATTCCATTCATCCGCAACGAGCCCAGACTTCTTGAGTACATGCATGACAAAGGAGTGGATTATTTTGTCTGTTTGGACGACTGGTATCAAACCTCGAGCTCATGGGGCGAGGAGATTGCCCGATATTCCTTTACGCTTGACAATTCTGTTAAGGCAACCGTAGTGCTTAAGCTCAAATAGTCTATTTATTGGCGATTCAATCTATGCTATACTTTTTTGTTAGTACGACAATAAAACTGGTAAAAAACCAGGAGTGGTAAATGGATAATCAGACTTTCTTGCAGGATAACAACCCAGAAGACTTTAGCAACCATCTGCAGGAGGAACTTGAGCAGACAAATCGGAATATTAAAGAGATAACCACCACCATTGAACAAAGCAAATTTGAGTTGAATCGCCTGACCCAAAAGAAGGCAGCGGTCACAGCTCAGCTTCAACAGGTTCAAACCAATGGGGACCAGATCTCTAGAAATGACATCCGCGACGTTTTTACAAGCGCCATGGATGCCCAACAACGTTTATTGGTGATGAAAGCGCAATTGGACCGTTTACAAGAACAGCATGACGGGCTGGTGAAATACAAAAATTACCTTGAAAGCGTAAAACAATATCTGGGAACAGGGAATCTTTTACAGAGCGGCGATACTGCCCTTCCTGCAGGTGCTGAAACCCTGAAAATGCTGATTGACGCTCAGGAATCGGAGCGGCAGCGTCTTTCTCGGCAGATGCATGATGGTCCTGCCCAGGCTCTTTCTAACTTTATAGTGCAGACAGAGATCACCAGCCGAATGTTCGATATTGATGCGGTCAAAGCCAAAGAAGAGCTGGAGAAGTTAAAAACCTCCGCTATGAACACATTCCAAAAAGTACGTTCTTATATTAATGATTTGCGTCCAATGATGCTGGATGACCTGGGCTTGATTCCCACCGTCAAACGGTACCTTTCCAATTTACGGGAACAAACCGGCATTGAGATCGCAGAAAGCATCAGCGGTGGGGAACAAAAATTAGAGCCCTATATAGATGTGTTCATATTTAGGGCAGTTCAAGAATTGGTAGGGAATGCAGTAAAACACAATATGGATAATGCCAGTAAGGTGAAAATTGAAGTGGCATTGTCGATAGAACCAAGTTTTGTCAAAGTACAGATCAAAGATAATGGTAAGGGGTTCGATACTGGCGAACTGAAAGAATCAGGCGGTTTAGGATTGAAGTTATTGCAAGAGCATACAGAAATGCTTAAAGGAATAATGAATATTCGCTCTTCCCAAGATAAAGGAACAGAAGTCGTGATTCAAATACCGGTTTCGGACGTCCCGGTTAAGAACTGAATTTCGTCCTAATCTTTACCTCATCCAGGAGCACAATATGACAAAAACGATTGGAATTCTAACAGGTGGTGGTGATGTACCCGGTCTGAACCCGTGCATGAAAGCAGTCGCAATGAGTGCCTTCGAGTCGGGCTACAAAATGGTCGGTATTCGGCGCGGGTGGGGAGGGTTGCTTCAGTACAACCTGGACGAACCATCTACACATGATTATTACATCAGACCGCTGGATAAAGAAGATGTTCGCACCATTGACCGTAGTGGTGGCACATTCTTACACACATCTCGTACTAACCCCCAGAAAGTCAAAGCGCAGAATGTTCCAGATTTTCTAAAGAATTCTGCTTATGGTAAATCCATCGATAAAGAAGGTACGATGGACTACACCGATTATGTGATGAAAGTGCTTGAGCACCTTGGCATTGATACTTTGGTCACGATCGGTGGTGATGACACCCTGAGTTTCTCTGTGCGGCTTAGCAAAGAGAACTTCCCGGTTGTTGCCATCCCCAAGACCATGGACAATGATGTATTTGGAACGGATTACTGCATCGGTTTTTCCACAGCGGTGACCCGCAGCGTGGATTTCATCACCAATATGCGTACTTCCGTAGGCTCTCACGAGCGTATCGGTATTGTTGAGTTATTCGGACGCAATTCAGGTGAGACCAGCTTGATCTCTTCTTATCTCTCCTATGTGGACCGCTCCATCATTTCTGAGGTGCCCTTCAATATGGAAAAATTGGCCGAGTTCTTGATGGAAGACAAGCGCAATAATCCCTCCAACTACTGCATGATGACCATCAGCGAAGGTGCTGTGATTGAGGGTGGAGACATTGTTGAGACCGGAGAGGCAGATGCTTTTGGCCACCGCAAGTTAGGTGGGGTTGGTGAAGTGACCGCCTCTGAGATCAAACGGTTAACTGGACAGGACATTATGTATCAGCAGCTCGGCTACCTGATGCGTTCTGGCGCTCCTGATTCATTGGACCGCATGGTGGCTATGTCTTATGGCAATCTGGCAGTTCAGCTCATTAACCGCAATGAGACCGGTAAATTGGTCGCATTGCATGGTGGCAAATACACCACTGTGCCTATTAATATGGTATTGGCTGGCCAAAAGCGGGTGGATGTACCCAGTTTTTATGACATTGAGAAGTATCGCCCGAAGATTCGCGATTTTATGGGCATCCCGATGTTCTTGAGCTAATCAACCAGAAACTGGATAAGGGTGACCTTGTCCAGTTTCTTTTTATGAGGACCTATGGCAAATAATCCGCAGGTGATCTTGAAAAATCGGTACAGCGTGGTTCCAAGAACCCTTATATTGTTGATCAGCGAGGGGTATCTATTAATGCAAAAAGGGGCCGCTACCAAAAAGATTTGGGCAGGCAAGTACAACGGTCTGGGTGGGCATATCGAACGTGGTGAAGATGTTCTGGCGGCTGCCAGGCGGGAGCTAAAAGAGGAAAGCGGCCTGGACTGCGCTGATCTGCATCAAAGCGGCTGTGTAATGATCGATGTGGATGAAACCCAGGGGATCCTGATGTTTGTTTTCAGCGGCAGTGTGGTGACGGGTGAATTGACCCATTCAGAAGAAGGACAATTGGAATGGATCAAAATTGCTGACGTTCCAACTTTGCCGGTTGTGGAAGATATCCCAATGCTGGTCGAGCGTATCCTCCAGCAAACACCGGGCTCACTCTTTTTTGGCCATTACGGCTACGATGAAAATGGAAAACTGATCGCCGATTTCAGCTAAGGGAATCGGCGATTGCTTTAGGCTCGTAAAAGAGAACCAGGGTGGAACCGTATTTTCTACGGTCAATCTCCACCAGATTGTTCAACGTCACTTCTTCAAACTCAACCGGGTGTATCTGAACGATCACCCAGCCGTCTTCGACCAGCCAATCCATGTGTTCGTCCACCAGATGAAGCGCTGTAAGCCACATCTGCTTATATTGTGGTGGAGCAATGTAGATATAGTCGTACTTCTTGGTGGCGGGAGCGTTGATATAGCGGAAGGCGTCCATTTGGTGAACATTGGCTTTTTTCTCCAAATGGGTGGTGACCAAATTGGCTTTGATGACGTTGACAGCCTGGGAGTGAAGATCAATAAAAGTAGCGGATTCCGCACCACGGCTGAGTGCTTCAATGCCCACGCTGCCAGTGCCCCCAAACATATCCAAAAAGTTGGCACCGCCAATATCTGGCGTGAGGATATTGAATACAGCCTCTTTGACACGATCGGTTATCGGGCGAGTTATATCACCTGGGACGGGCTGTAAGCGAATTCCGCGGGCAGAGCCGCTTATGATGCGAGGATTGCTCATTTTAGGCCTGCAAACCGTTCTACAGCCTCTCTGGCTGCATAGATATTTGAATCAGGGGCGATGACTGGGGTGACGCATCCCGTGCCCAAAATGAAACGGTTTCCCTGGGTTTGCTGCAATGCATCCAGCGCTTCAGCACTGACGGATTCCGGTGTGCCGTAAGCCAGTGTTTCCCATTGGCGTAAGCCTCCGCAAAGTGCTTTGGCTGTCATGGTTTTACCAACAGCAAGGGTAGGGAAGGTTTCGCGGTCATGCCAGTTCAACACTTTAAGGGGGAGCTGATCCATGACATCAAACATGATATTTTCTCCATGGATATGACCAAAGTTGAACCACAAAGCTTTTGCTGCTGCGAGGATCTGGCAGTCAAATGCCAAGCCAAATTCGACGAATTCTGCCCGGGTAAGCAGGGAGTATTGCGCAAACTGTTCGGCAAAGAAAATACCATCGATGCCCAGTTTTGTAGCTTCCTCTAGAAAATCAATGGTCGTGTCCGTGATCACTTGCAAGGCGTCTTTGATTTCCTGGGGGTGAAGGCGAAGTTGGGCGATCAGATCATATTTCCCTACCAGGTTTTTCGCCTGGGAGAGAGGGCTGAAGATGGTCTGGATCACTGGCGTTGTGGGTTGAAGGTTCTTACGGACCAGATCCACACAGGTCAATTGTTTGGCCAGACAACCGGCGCGCGGGGAGAGTTTCTTTAATTTGGACCACTCATCAACTGATTTGACGGGGTGCACCGTGTATCTGCGGCTTCCTTCCGGATTCCCCTCCCAAACATCGGCTGTTCCCCAATCATTGGTGCAAAAAGAGGAAGAAGGGGAGATCTTTACGAAATCAAAATCAAATGTGTTTTGAAAACGAAGAGTAGAACTGGCCAATAATTCAGGGTATTGATCATCAACAGGAAAATGCCGCCACAGAGAGACGGCAGGTCGGTCAACTTTGGCACCGCTAATGGTGTTCTCAAGTCTTTCTCGGTGGTTCAGGGTCATTGATTCTTTTCCTCAGAAGTGGGAATATCTTTGAAGGTCCAATAGCGGTTGGCAAAATAATTCCACAGCATTACCACCAAAATGACGAATGCCAGAGTCAAATTATGACCCACGATGGTTGAAGTGAGAATGTGAGGGATGAGGGCAGCAGCCAGAGCGATGAGATGTTTCTCCACCAGTGAAAATAATACAGTGCGAATGCCCAGCCCAAAGACATTGACGGCGCCAAATTGGATCAGCTGTTTCACTGGCGAAGAACCACGAGTTTCTGGATAAGTCCATAGGCGGTTCCAGATAAAATTGTTAATCACAGCCAGTGTGAACGAAATTGCCTGGGAGAGGGAAGGATTGACACGCAGAATGGAAGAAAGTAGGTTGAAAACACCAAAATCTACCACAGCACCGCTGATACCAACCAGAGCGAAGCGTAAAAAACGTTTGCGTTCGAGAGAGTTATTAAGTAAGGTCATATAAACTAGATCTTGGATTTAAAGTAATCGATGGTTTTCTCGAGACCTGCCAGGAGGTTCACTTTGGGTTCCCAATGCAAAATGGATTTTGCACGGGTAATGTCTGGCTGTCTGCGCTGCGGGTCATCGCCTAAACGTTTGGTGGCATGGAATTCAATGCCGGCTTTGTTGCCAATGATGCGGTTGATCTCTTCAGCGAATTGAAGAATGGTGATCTCAGCGGGATTGCCGATATTGACGGGTAGATGCTCTTCTGAGAGAAGAAGTAAATAGATGCCATCGATCAGATCATCCACGTAGCAAAAACTACGTGTCTGAGCACCATCGCCATAAACGGTCAGTGGTTCGCCTTTAAGCGCCTGTAGAATAAAGTTTGGTACCACGCGCCCATCATCCAGGCGCATCCTGGGGCCGTAGGTATTAAAAATGCGAACGATGCGTGTATCTAGCTTATGGAATCTATGATAGGCCATGGTCAATGACTCGGCAAAACGTTTGGCCTCATCATAAACAGAGCGAAAGCCAACCGGGTCCGCATGACCCCAATATGATTCAGCTTGAGGATGAACTTCAGGATCACCATATATCTCGCTTGTAGAGGCGAGTAGGAAGCGTGCATCGTTCGCTTTGGCAACGCCGAGGGTATTATGTGTTCCAAGTGCGCCCGCCTTCATGGTTTGAATAGGCAAATTCGGGTAGCTAAAGGGCGACAGGGGGTTGGGGCTGGCCGGGGAAGCAAAGTGCATGACGGCATCCAGCTTACCAGGCACAAAAATGTAGTTGGAAACATCATGCTTGAAAAATTCAAAATTGGAATTGCCCGCTAGATGAGCAATATTATCCGGGCTGCCGGTAATGAAGTTATCCAGGCCAACTACTTTGTGGCCTTCTCGGATCAACTTATCACAGAGGTGAGACCCAAGAAACCCTGCTGCACCAGTTACTAGAACACGCATAATAAAAACTCCTTAATGATTACTTCCAGTCAATTTTACTGATCGAACTATCTCCGGTGATCTGATTGATTGCCGCTGTAACGGGGTCGATCAAGAGAAGATTACCGTTCGCAATAAATGCAATTTTGTTATCAGACGAAGGTGACCAAATCACCGTTTGTGGTTCAAGACCGCTGCCACCTTCGTTTGGATACAGCTTCTTCGGGTTCGATCCGTCACGATCCATGACAAACAGATTATAACTGCTGCTCTCACTTTGATCTGGCAAAAGGGCAGTCAAATAGGCAACGAGATTGGAATCTGGCGAGACGCTTGGGTACGAAAAGAGCCCTGTATTTGCTTGTAAAACCACCGGAAAGTTCTGATCAATCAAGATTCCATTGAGAGAATACCGGGTGCCTGAAGGATCTGAGTCAGGCAAATTGGCATAAAGGACCGCGTGCCCATCCGCCCAGGCAATACCCGGAACCCATGCCCAATCGCCAGAGGTTTGATACGGGGTGAATTCAACCAGGGTATTTGTGGTCCCCGATTTTGTATCCACCAGGCCAATGCTATCAGGTCTGGCGTATGCGATCTCTGAATTATCTGGCGACCAGAGGAATGTGGTGCCCCACCAGCCATAGATACCCCCAGAATTCGCCTCGAGAAGCGTTTTTGAATTGATCACAGAACCGTCTTTGCCAAATTGCACCACCTGCAGATCGTTGTTTGCCTGCCAACCGGGAGCAGTACTGCGAAATTCCACAGTTGAATAGGCAATTGTGTTGGTCTTATTGGGAATCCATTCTGCGTAATTGACTACGTTTTTCACTCCCAGAGAGATGGGTTGGCTGCCGCTGTCTTCTAAGCTGGCAATCCACAAAGAATTGATAGTTTGGCTTTCATCTGAACCAGCAGAACGGGTAAACAATAACCATTTTTTATCTGGAGAGATCGAGAAGATCCTACCGTCCAGATCGCCTGTGCTGACCACAGAACGGCGGTTGCCGGTGTTGGCTTCCATGACCCAGGCATTTGAAGAGGAGATATAGGCAATTGTCCCACTGATCTCTACCGGTTTAAAGCTGGATTGCACTCCCAGCATGATGATCTCTGGTTTGGAAGATTGGATGGTTTCGGTTTTGGTGACGGTTCTAGAAACTTCCACGCCATCTTCTGTAAGAACGCGGTAAGTGATGCTTTGCTTGCCATTGACCCCTGCCTGGATGAGCACTTTTTGGCCGGCAGACATGGATTCATTTTTTACTGTTTGACTTTCAAAGGGGAGCGTTTTTTCTTCGACGCTGTAAGTTTCGGTAACGCGGATCACTTTTATGCTTGCATCGTTTTGCAGCGTGGATTCCAATTCAGGTTCAACCCGGTCCAGGGTATTCAGCGTAATGGATAAGGCAGTCAGGGCCTGTCGCACAGATGAATTGGCCGGAACCAGAATTTGATCTGTCTGCCCATCATGTATGACTGAAATTGAGATCGTCGCAGTGGCAGTTGGAGATGTCGAACATCCGACAAGCACGAATATCAAAACAATCAGGAGTAAAGATAAGAAGTGTTTCATTGTTTTGATTTCTTTTGGGGAGATGACCCTTCATCGGTTATAATTCACAGACTAAATTCAACTTGACAATTATAGCATGAGTGAAATAGAGACTGAACAACTGGAAATGCCTAATATCAAGATCAGATTGGAAGCCCTTTTGTTTGTGGCTTCCGGACCTGTCACCACATCTCAGTTGGCTGAAGCCCTCAATGTTGAGGTGAAAGATGTGGAGCAAACCCTCGCTGAATTGCAAAGTGATTACGAACAGAATCGCGGTATCGCATTGCAGTGGCATGGGGGGCGCGTTCAACTCACTACTTCTGCCAGCAGCGCTGCCGACGTAGAACGTTTTCTGGGATTGGAAGCACTCTCACGTCTTAGCCGGGCGGCAGTGGAGACCATGGCGATCATTGCGTATCGTCAGCCGATCTCGAGGCCAGGCATTGATGCCATCCGAGGCGTAAGTAGCGATGGCGTTATCAAAAATTTGTTGAGCAAAGGATTGATCCAGGAAGTTGGTCGCGCTGAAGGCCCTGGACGTCCAATCTTGTTCGCAACAACGACAGAATTCTTACAACATTTTGGACTGGCATCTTTAGATCAATTGCCACCCTTCGAGAAACCTGAAAAAGAATCTGCGGAACCGCAAAACCGGTTATTAAAGGACTAATTAAGTGGAAGAACGAATTCAAAAAATATTGGCAAGAGTAGGCTACGGTTCTCGCAGATCCTGTGAAGACTTGATCGTTGCCGGGCGTGTTCTGGTGAATGGTCAAAAAGCCGAACTTGGGCAAAAAGCAGATCAGGCAAAAGACAAAATCGAAGTAGACCGAACGGCTATTCCGCAAACAACCATTTTTAGATACGTGGTTTACAACAAACCTCGTTTTGTTTTATGCGACAAAGTGATGACGGGTGATGGCCGCAGAACTGTGTTCAATATGGTGCCTGGTGGCGAAGAGCTATCTGTCATCGGCCGGCTTGATTTTGAAAGTGAAGGCCTTGTTATCCTTTCAAACGATGGCGATATGGTGAACCGCTTAACCCATCCGCGCTACGAGCATGAAAAAGAATACAAAGTTTTACTGTCCACCCGCCCGGATGCCAAGCAATTAGACGCCTGGCGGCGCGGCATCATTTTGGAAGACGGACATAAAACCTCAGGCGCTGAGGTGAGGATCGACACGAATTTGGGCAAAGGTGCCTGGCTACGGATCATCATGAAGGAAGGCCACAAACGCCAGATCCGTGAGACTGCCAAAACACTTGGGTTATTTGCCATCCGAATTCTGAGGATCCGCATCGGCTCACTTCCGTTGGGCACCTTGAAACCAGGTGAATACCGGGATCTGACCGAAAGCGAAGTTGCCGCTCTGCGAGAAAACAAGAATGTAAGATTCCCCACCCGGGCTAAAAAACACGTTTTCAACCGCTCCGGCGGCAAGAAAAATGCCGAAAGACCGGATGATAAAGGTGAACGTCCGCAAAGGTCTGGCGCCAGATCTGATGACAAAAGAGAGCGCCCGCAGCGCTTCTCAGCGCGTTCGGATGAGAAACGTGAATGGCCGCCAAGGTCCGCTGAAAGATCTACTGATCAGCGCGAAAGACGACAAAGCTCAACGACACACTCAGACGATAAACGGGAAAAGCCGCAGTGGTCAACCACGCGCTCAGATGAAAGAACCGGTCAGAAGCGAACGGAGAGATCAATTGATAGAACTTCAGAGAAGCCAACCTCAAGGCCATCGAGAAATTCAAGCGATAGATCCAGTTCCAAACCGGCAGACCGATCCACCTCAAAACCAACCTTTAGAAAAAAGAGACCAGAGTAATCTGGTCTCTTTTTTGTCTACTTCCATTTGATCTTGGGCTCGATGAGGGCTGCAACCGGTTCGTAATCAAAAACGGTTTCTTTCGCGCGCTTGCGCAGGTAATCTTTTACTTTTTCTGTAGTAGTGTAAGGTACTGGAGAGCCTTCGCCTTCAATGGTGGCTTTTCCATTGGTAAAAAGTAAAAGCGCCTGAGGATCACAATGGTCTTTGCCAACCCCCAACTTTAGGAGATAGCGCTCGAGGTCTTCAGTTGAATATTTTGCCTCATTGAGCGGTTTTCCCAGGCCTTCCTGACCAAAAACTTTGAGGAAGAAATTGCCGCCAATTTGCTTCCATTGTTTTTTTGCATCGTCATATTTAAGCACGCCTCCCTGGTCATAGGGCAAGATCGAGATCACGCCGGCAGGACCCACCAGGAGGTGAGGGATATCTGTGGAGAAGTGGTAAAGAGTGTATTTATCGTCAAGGCCTTTCAAAGCCTGGGTGATGACTTCATCCGGTCGGGGAGATTTGCCCCAGCGATTCAAGAAAAAATTGCCCACCTGGAAAAGCAAAAATCCAACGATCAAAGAGGTGAAGGTCCAGGAGATATACTGGCCGGCGTTGTCTTTGAATGAGTAGAACATACCGACGGCCAAAATTGCCAGAGCGGCAATTGAGGTAATCTGGCCAATCTTGTTATTACGTTTGATCAATTTTTCGTTTGAAATGACCTTCATATTGATTTCCTTATTGCAGGATGGTTTGTATCTCTTTACGCATTACTTCCAGTAACTTGGCATCCAGGGTACGGCGTGCCAGTAAAACAGCAGAAATCAGCGCGCGTGCATCTGATCGTCCATGACCGATGAAGACAGGGCCATTCACACCCAGAAGAATAGCAGCACCTACGGACGAGGGGTCCATTTTTGTTTTCAAGATCTGGAAGGCTGGTTTGGCCAGCAGATAACCGATCTTGGATACAAATGAGGCGGAAATCCCATCTTTGAGTAAGTCCGTGATGAACTTGGCTACGGCTTCGCTGGTTTTTAGAAAGATGTTGCCAGAAAAGCCATCTGCGACCAGTACGTCGATCTTTCCAGCATACACTTCTTTTGGTTCAACATTGCCAAAGAAATTGAGTTTGCTTTCTTTGAGCAAAGGATAAGTGCTCTTTACCAGTTCATTGCCCTTACCGGCTTCTTCGCCATTTGCCAGGAGACCCACTTTAGGTGAGGCAATGCCCAGAACAGTTTTTGCGTAGACTGACCCCATAACCGCAAACTCAACCAAGAATTCAGGTCGGCAATCTGCATTTGCCCCTGTATCTAGAAAGACACAACGGCCGGTTTTGGTGGGGATGAAGCTGCTCAATGCGGGGCGGCTGATGCCTTCGATGCGGCGCAAGATAGTGACTGCGTTGAAGTAGGCGCCGCCTGTGTTACCGGCGGTGACAAATGCTTCGGCTTTACCCTCTTTTACCAGGTTGAGGCCAACGGCCATTGAATTATTAGGTTTCTTACGGGCTGAATCAACGGGTTTGTCCGTCATTTCAACAACGTCTGGGGCATCGACAATGTTGAAGGACTCATTGGTTAGTTTTAATTCGGCCACTTTTTCAAGAATGAGATCTTTCTTGCCTACCAGGATCACATCCTCGTTATATTGTTTTTTTAGCTGAACTGCCGCTAAAATTTCTGGTACGGGGTACTCATCACTGCCCATTGCATCCAGTACGATTGCCATTTTTACCTCACTTGAATTTGTTCTCAAATTATCTTTTGATTTGCTTGACACGGACAGATTGCCGATTATAATAACGGAGCAATTGCGCTGGTGCTGGAATTGGCAGACAGGCATGGTTGAGGGCCATGTGGCGTAAGCCGTGGGGGTTCAAGTCCCCCCCAGCGCACTGATAAAGAAAGAGCCGTTTTGACGGCTTCTTTTTTTATTAATGTCAAAAAATCACTTGTTGCGTTCAATGATATATTCCGTCAAAGCGAGCAGGGTTTGCTTTTCCTGGCATTCAGGAAAAGAAACCAAACAAGATTGAGCTTGCAGTACCAGATCATGTGCGTCGTTCAATGATTTGCCAATTGCATCTGAAACAGCAATATCTTTGACTAATGAGGTGATCTCTTCATCTTCGGTGATGCATTTGCCTTCTAGAAGCCGAATAATGGAAGGATTATCTAAATGGTCTTGAATGTAGTACAACACCGGCAAAGTGATCAGCCCCTGGCGTAGATCACCCCCAAGTGGTTTACCCACTTTGCTCTCATCACCAACATAATCCAATACATCATCAATGATCTGAAAGGCCATTCCTAGGGAATAACCAAATTTTCGCAGATTCTCGATCTGATCTTCATCAGCATTACTAAGTATGGCTGCGGATTTTGCCGAAGTCTCAAATAATGAGGCGGTCTTGGCATAAATCCGAGATTCATAATCTTCGCGGCTGGTATTGCATCGACTGGTAAAAAGCTGATTGATCTCACCGTTGACAATCACCGTCAGAGTACGTGAGAAGAGCTCAATCACTTCCAGATTATCGGTTTTGGCGGCCAAAACAGCAGAACAGGAGAATAAAAAGTCGCCAGTAAGAACGGTAGCGGCCGGAGACCACTTGGAGTTCAGGGTGGGGATACCGCGGCGTAAAAGCGCTCCATCGATCAGGTCGTCATGGACGAGGGTTGCGGTATGCAAAAGCTCAATGGCGGTGGCCAAATTGAGCAGAATGGTTTTGTCTCCGCGCAGCATATCACCGATCAGTAAAATGATGACAGGGCGGATTCTTTTACCGCCAGAAGAAAGCAGCACTTTTAGGGCTGATTTGAGGTCTTGATGATAATTATCCGCCTGGGTGAGCATGAGGTTCTCAACCAGATTGATGTCTTCTTGGATATTTGTGGGGATTTGAAATGTTGAGATCAATTCGTCCTGTCCTCTAAAAACAATTTATTACTATTCTTCAAGATTTGCTCTAGCAGTTCGGCTTCAGAGGTTGTACAAAGCTCTGCTAATACAGGGCTGACATACTTCAGAAAGCCGGGTTCGTTGCGTTTACCCCGTTGGGGGACTGGGGCAAGATATGGAGCGTCTGTTTCTAAAAGGATCCTCTCAACCGGAATACTAGAAAAGACCTCTTTTTTCAACTGGGCGTTCTTATAAGTTACCGGACCGCCCACTCCCAGCATAAAACCCAGATCGATGGATTCGTTTGCCTGTTTCAGATCGCCCTCAAAGGCATGGAAAACTCCAGGCAGGAAATTTCTGTGAGGGTTTGCGAGAATCCACTCATTTATTAACACCAAGATATCATTCATTGATTCTCTGCTGTGCAAAATGACCGGTTTTTGAGCGGAATCTGCAATATTCAGCATAGAGCGGAGCAAATTCTTCTGAGCTGGTTTATCGAGCGGAGTGTGATAATAATCCAGCCCGATTTCACCAATTGCAACCACTCTGGGGTGAGTGGAAAGAGCACGAATGGCAATATTATCAGCCTCAGAAAAATGCTCCCATTCAGTGGGATGGATCCCTACAGCGGCATAGATCTGAGGGTAAGCTTCCGCCATTTGGACGGCTTTCTGGCTGGAATTGGCATCCCATCCTGGAACGATGATCTTGCCAACACCAGCCAGACGAGCATTTTCGAGAACAACCTCCAGATCATCTGAATAATCAGGATGATTGAGGTGGCAGTGAGTATCAAAAAATTCCAAATTACAAACCGGCGATCTTCAAACCATCCTGAAGAATGGCCTGAACCTTGTCCTTGTGTGTGGTTTCGGTGTAAACCCGGATGATGGGTTCAGTACCAGAGAAGCGAATAAGCAGCCAGCCGCCATCTTCCAGGTTGAATTTGAACCCGTCAGTTGAGTTTAACCCTGTCACTTTGAGCCCACCAATTGTGGCGGGTTTGGCATCAAGAATAGCTTTCTCACGGCTGGCACGATCTCCGGAGAAGCTGCTGTCGATGCGGTCGTAGTAATGAGCGCCTACTTTATCAAAGAGAATCTTCAGTAATTCAGATGGCTTTTTGTTGAGGCGAACCATGAAATCGAGGAAATAAAGACCGCCAAGAATACCATCGCGTTCCGGAACATTGCCTCTAAAGGCATAACCGCCAGATTCCTCGCCACCGATCAGAGCATCCGTTTCGAGCATCTTGGGGGCCACATATTTAAAGCCAACACCGGTTTCATAGACGGGTACGTCATACAGTTTGCCCAATTTTTCCAGCATGCTGGTGGTGGAGAGGGTCTTGACGATGGCGCCTCTTTCTTTGCGAACTTCCAGCATATAGTACGCCAACAGGCCAAAGACCTGAAGTTGATTTACAAACACACCATTTTCGTCACCAATGCCAACACGATCAGCGTCGCCATCTGTAATGAGGAGTACGTCTGCTTTGTTATCGACGGTGGCTTTGAGGCCAACGTTAATGTTGGGGGGAATGGGCTCGGGGCGTTTCATTTCAGGGAAGATCGGGTTACGAGTGTTGTGGATCTCGATCACCTCGGTCTTGCCACCGGAGAGAAGACGGGTAAACCAGCCTGCACCATTGCCCCACATGGCATCTACCATGACTTTGAGGCCAGCCTGGCGGATGGGTTCAAGGTCGATCAGATCTTTGAGGTGTTCAATGTAGTTGATGGAAGCATCAAAGCGAACGATCTTGCCGGCAGCTTCTGCATCAGCACCGATGGCACGTTTGACAGACTCGCCAGTAGGCGGAATGAGCGATTCGATCTCTTTAAGCTCGTCAGGAGGAATGGCGCCGCCAAACTCGTTGCGGACCTTGAAGCCATTATCCGTGGGGGGGTTATGGGAGGCGGTGATGTTCACTGCGCCGGCTGCTTTTTTATCGACCACTGCATAGGCTATGACTGGCGTAGGAGTGGCTCCGTCGGTCAGGTAAACCTTGAAACCATTGCCAACTAAAACTTCAGAAACTGCCATGGCAAAGAATTCGGAAAGAAAACGTTTGTCATGACCAACAACGACGAATTGACCTTGTTTGTGGTGGCGGATCAGGTAGTCAGAAAAGCCCTGTGCGCATCTGCGGACGTTCTCAAAAGTGTAATCTTCTGCAATTGCGCCGCGCCAACCATCCGTGCCGAATACGATTTTATTCGTCATATTCACTCCAAATTGTAAAGATAAAGCAATTATATCAGGAATTAAAATGGCAAAGTCAACCATGCTATAATCAGCGCGAATAGAAGGTGAATATGGATAGAATTTATCTTGATTATGCCGCAACTACTCCAATGGATCCTCGCGTACTCGATGCGATGTCGCCATTTTTTATTGAAGATTTTGGAAATCCGTCTTCCACGCATTATTTTGGTCAAAAAACTGAAGCTGCAGTGGATCTGGCCAGGCAAGAAGTAGCCAGAATATTGGGCGCGAAACAGGACGAAATTTACTTCAACAGCGGAGGCTCAGAAGGGGACAACCTGGCCATTCGAGGAGCTGCCATTGCCAGAAAAAGGCAGGTCGGCGCAGATACCATTCTGATAAGTCCCGTAGAACACCACGCAATTTCTTGGACTGCCAGGCAGCTCGCTGAAGAGAGTGAGTTCAATGTAGTAAAATTGCGCGTAGACAAATTCGGAATAATCGACCTCGACAATCTTGAAGATTCCCTTAAAAAGTACAAGGTTGCGGTGGTCTCAACCGTTTACGCCAATAATGAGATTGGCACACTAAACCCGATCATCGAAATAGGGGAGCTTTGCCATCGTTATGGGGTACCTTTTCACAGCGATACTGTTCAGGCCTGTGCCCATTTGAACGTGAATGCAAGAAGAGAAAATATTGGCATGCTTTCTGTTTCTGGACACAAATTGTACGGGCCAAAAGGAGTGGGGCTATTTTTCAAAGAAGCTGGCCTAACCCTTTCGCCACAGATGACGGGAGGCAAGCAGGAAAATAAATTGCGCGCAGGTACGCACAACGTACCCGGCATCATTGGGCTGGCAAAGGCAATGTCTCTTGCTGCCGGTGAGAGAGAAAATGAAAATAAACGTCTGATCTTTCTGCGGGATAAGCTAATCCGGTTTGTGACAGGGGAGATCCCTGGCGCTTTCTTGACAGGACACCCCACAGATCGCTTGCCGAACCATGCTAGTTTTGTCTTTGAGAATCTCAGTGGGAATGATCTGGTGATCGCACTCGATATGGCTGGTTTTGCCTGCTCCTCCGGATCAGCCTGCAAAGTGGGTGACCCAAAACCATCAGATATTCTATTGGGCATTGGCCTTACGCCTGAAATGGCCAAGGGCTCCTTACGTATTACTCTTGGGAAATATTCCACCGAAGAACACATTGATAAGCTGATTGCCATTTTACCGGTTTTGGTCAATAAATTGAGGAAATAAGCCATGAACGAGAAGAAAAACATTGTCATTGCCATGAGTGGTGGTGTAGATAGCTCTGTAGCAGCGGCCTTATTAGTACGAGCCGGACACAACGTAACGGGAATGATGCTCAAGTTGTGGTCAGATGATTGTGAGGAAGGGGAAAATGCCTGCTGCCCGCCAGAAGCTATTAACCAGGCCAGGCAGGTGGCTTCCATGATCGGAATCCCATTCTATGTTATCGATGCCCGTGATGAGTTCAAGAAATTTGTGGTGGATTCATTCATTGAAGGATACAAAGCGGGAAATACGCCCAACCCCTGTTTTATCTGTAATCGTGAAGTCCGTTGGGGTTTTTTCTTGAATCGTATCTTGAGTTCTGGAGCTGATTACATCGCCACAGGCCATTATGCACGGGTGGAGAATATTAAAGGCGTTTACCGATTAAGAAAAGGCATTGATTCTTCCAAAGATCAGTCTTATGTACTTTCTGGGTTGACCCAGGAAAAGCTTTCGCATTCCATTTTTCCATTAGGTGAGCTCATCAAACCCAAGGTTCGCGAAATGGCACGTGAATTTGGTCTACCCGTTGCTGAAAAACACGACTCGCAGGACCTTTGTTTTGTAGGGGTCCAGGGGTATCGTGGATTCCTCAAGAGGCATACACCTGAGTCTCTAAAAGAAGGCGTTCTTCGGGATGCCCGGGGAGTTGTAGTAGGTCAGCACAACGGCCTGGCCAATTACACGATCGGTCAGCGTAAGGGAATCGGTGCAGGCTACGCGGAACCAATGTACGTGATCAGCAAGAACGCTGAGACGAACGAGATTGTAATTGGCACTGAGAGTGAATTGGGTCGAGGAAAATTTTCGATTGAGAATGTGAATTGGATCACTGGGAATGCGCCAGCAGAGACAATACACTGTGAGGTCAAGATCCGCTACAAATCTCAGTACCTCCAGGCTGAAGTCCATCCGACCTCTGAAAACAGCGCTGATGTGGTCCTGGCAGACCAGGCCAGAGATATCACACCCGGCCAGATTGCTGTTTTGTATGAGGGCGATTTCGTTCTTGGTAGTGGTATTATCAGACCATATCAAACGGGAGGGGCACAGTGACGCTGGCATCTACTTTCTTTGGGTTATTAATCGCGATCATTCCAGCTTGTCTGGTTTTGTTCATTTTTGGGGGTAATCTCAAGAAACTGATCGTGATCATTCTCTTCTCCTGGGTCGGTTTTTGGCTGGGACACCTCCTGGCTTCCTGGCGCGGCTGGAATTTCATCACAATGGGACCGATAAAACTTGGCACAGCGCTAATATTTTCAATCGGTTTTTCAATACTCGGATCCTGGTTGAATAATATTCAACCCATGACCACCAAAAAATAACCCAAGGAGCAAACATTGAGCTGGAACATCTCAGGCATCACCGTACAAGAAGGCGATCTGGTGCAGTTGGTTGGAGTGAGCTTTAAAAGCTATATCTTCAAATTAGAAGGCGGCAAAGAGCTTCACACCCACCGAGGCGTGGTCAAACATTCTGACCTGATCGGTCTTGCCTGGGGAACACAGGTTTTCAGCCATATGGGCAGTTCCTTTTTTCTTCTACAACCTTCTTTACCCGACTTGATAAAAAATACCCCGCGGGCGACGCAGATCCTTTACCCCAAAGATATTGCGCAGATCCTGATGACCATGGGGATTGGCCCCGGCCAGACCGTTCTGGAAGCTGGTACCGGAAGTGGGGGCTTGACGACCGCCCTGGCGTTTGCTGTCGGTTCTGAAGGCAAAGTGATCAGTTACGAATACCGTGAAGAGCATCAATTAAAGGCCATCAAAAACCTGGAACGAATTGGTCTTTCTGATCGGGTGGAATTCAAGTTCAAAGATATTGGTCAGGGATTTGATGAAACCGGCGTAGATGCACTTTTCCTGGATGTTGCGAATTCTTTTGACTACATGGCGCAAGTACGCAAAGCACTCAAACCAGGCGGTTATTTTGGTTCGATCCTACCCACCACTAACCAGGTAACCAACCTGTTGGTGGCGTTGAGACAATATGAATTTGCATTTATTGATGTTTTTGAGATCTCGCAGCGATATTACAAACCCGAACCTTCGCGTTTTAGACCAACAGACCGCATGATCGCCCACACTGGCTTTTTGATCTTTGCACGCCCCATCATCATTGATAGGGAGCACGCAGATCGAAAGCTTTTGAGGGAAGCAGGTGCCATTACTGTAGTTGAAGAAGAAGAGATGAAAGAACTGGAACGCGAACAAGCTCGGGAGCAATTAGGAGAAACAGAAATTCTGGAATAGCGGTGGAACATTATGACCACGGAGCAAGCGACTCCATTCATTGAGCAAATCAAGACTGTTGTAGAACCGCTTGAAAAGATCGGGGATTTTCAAGCGGATGGATTACGCTCTGCGGCCGTTTTGCTGCCTTTTGTAATAGTAGAAGACCAATGGCATGTTTTGTTTATTCACCGGGCTGATAAAGGGGAGTTCCATCGCGGGGAAGTGGCATTCCCTGGCGGAGGGAGAGAAATTGGCGACCGCACCCTTGTAGAAACGGCCAAACGCGAAACCTGGGAAGAACTGGGTATCAGCACCAACAGGATCTGCGCCATCGGGTTTTTACCCCCCATGCCTACCATTTCGCGTTACTGGGTTACACCCATTATTGGAACCATTGATTGGCCCACCCCGGTGCAGATCAACCCGGAAGAAGTGAAGCATTATTTCACAATTCCATATCAATGGCTTGCTGATCCTGTGAACTGGCAAGAACATGAACTGGATATTCCTGAGCGCGGCAAAGTCTTGACAATAGATTACCGGAGCTATCAAGGTGAACATCTTTGGGGAATTTCCGCCCGGATCACCAACTTATTGATCGAAAGATTAAATAAAAGAGCGACTGCCTGATGGCAATCGCTCTTTTCAATTTCAACGAAATTACTTCTCGTCGGCGTCTTCTTCGTCTTTCTTGCCTTTTTCGATGACTTCAGGTTCGAGCACATCACCTTCACCAGTTGCGGCTTCAACTTCTTCAGCAGCAGGAGAGGTAATGAGAACGAGCATTGCTTCAACGTCATCAACGATCTCAACGTTAGCAGGAACTTCTACATCCTTCACGTGGATCGCGTCGCCAATGGCGGCAAGCTTGGAAAGATCGATGACAAAGCGTTCCGGGAGATCTTTCGGTAAAGCTTCAACTTCGATGGCATCCAAACCTTCAACAACAACGCCGTTGAAGTCTTTGATGGCAGGAGCGAGACCAGTGAGGATGACGCCCACTTTAGCGCGGATCTTCTCAGTCTGAGAAACTGCCTGGAAATCCACATGAATGAACTGATTGCGGATGTAATCCATCTGGCGCTCGCGAACGAGGGCTGCGTGCTCTTTACCATCAATGACAAGGGTCACAATGGAGGAAGAGGTGACTGAATTCAAGATCTTGGTTGTGGTCTTGGAATCCATGATGATCGGCATGGCATCAAATTTGTGGCCGTAGATGACACCGGGGAGTTTACCCTCACGGCGCAGAACACCTACTTTTTTGCCAATTACATCGCGTTTTGTTGCTTCAATTACGTGCTTATCCATCTAATTTTTCCTTCGGCGCCTCTCACCGTCAATGCGGTTACCTTCGCCTAATTGGGATTTGATCGCTCAAGCGACCGATCTTGAATTTTATTCTACATACTTGAAACGGTCAAGGAAGCTTAGATCCAGTCAAAGGTACGGGTAACTGCCTTTTTCCACTTATCAAACAAACGAGTACGGGTTTCTTCATCCATGGCAGGGGTCCATTTTCTTTCTTTACCCCAATTGGCGGTGAGTTCATCCAGGTTCTGCCAGAACCCCACGGCCAGGCCAGCAGCATACGCGGCTCCCAACGCAGTGGTTTCGATCACGCGCGGTTTGACGACCGGAACATTGAGAATATCCGCCTGGAACTGCATCAACAGGTCATTGACGACCATGCCACCATCCACTTTGAGGTTGGTCAGCTTTACGCCTGAATCGGTTTCCATAGCATCCAACACCTCGCGTGTCTGGTAGGCTGTTGCCTCCAAAACGGCACGGGCGATGTGCCCACGGTTAGCGTAACGGGTAAGCCCTACGATAGCCCCACGTGCATCGGAGCGCCAGTAGGGGGCGAACAGACCTGAAAA
>JAYFNV010000046.1:0-66159 GCA_034933225.1 Anaerolineaceae bacterium
TCATCCTTTCTTCACCGGTCAGCAACAGCGCTTGATCGACATTGAAGGACAGGTGGATCGCTTCTACAAGAAGCTGCAGGCCCGCCAGGAATTTGTGGACCAGAAAAAAGCTCGCGAGACCTCCAAAACATCTTTGGACAAAACTGTCCAGGCAATTGGTTTGCCCGCGCGCGCTTCCGAAGCATAGGCCAAAGCCGGTCTCACAACTGTGGGTCAGATCATCACCAAGTTGGGTGCTGGCGAAGCTGCTTTGCTTGAGATCGATGGTTTCGGTCGCAAATCTCTTATCGATATGAAGAAACTGCTGCGTGCTCAGGGTTACGAACTCCCGGCCGCTGCTGACGATAGTGCAGTCTAGTTTTACAAAATAGAATCAACCTCCAGTTAATGGAGGTTGATTTTTTAATTAAGTCCAATAAGTTATTGGCAAGTATAATTTAAAATACTATTGTAGAATGATAAACAAAAAGGCGGAGGCATTGCATGGATCATCCGGGATCGATTGAAGTAATTTGCGGCTCAATGTTTTGTGGGAAGACCGACGAATTGATCCGCAGATTGAGAAGGGCAACGATAGCCAGACAGAAAGTCCAGGTTTTCAAGCCCGCGATTGATAACCGTTATGAAGAACAGAAAGTGGCATCGCATGCTGGTTCTACTTTCGAGGCTATTCCTGTTGGCAGCTCTGCCCAAATTTTGACAGAATTAGCCGCTGATACGACTGTTGTGGGAGTAGATGAAGCTCAATTCTTTGATAATGGGATTGTTGCTGTGATCGAAACAATGGCGAACAGCGGTATTAGGGTTATTGCCGCCGGATTGGATCAGACCTTTAATGGAGAGCCCTTCGCCTGTATGCCAGAGCTGATGGCGCTGGCCGAACGAGTAGACAAGTTACAGGCTATTTGCATGGTCTGCGGTGAACCGGCCAGCCGAACCCAACGGTTGGTCAATGGCAAACCCGCCAAATTCAATGATCCGATCATCATTGTCGGGGCTTCTGAAATGTATGAGGCCCGCTGTCGGAAACATCACATAGTGCCCCGCGATTAATGGAGTAAAAATGCAAGATTACCGAGAGTTTCTGGGTGAAGTTCTGATCCCTGAAGATCAATTGCAGGTACGGATTGCTGAATTAGGGGCACAGATCAGCAGAGATTATGCAGGGAGTGACAGTTTGCTGCTTATCTGCATTTTGCGTGGAGGGGTGCTTTTCCTTACCGATCTGATGCGGAAGATCAGCGTGCCGCATTCCATTGAATTTATGTCCATTACCTCTTACGGTATTGGCGGACGGGCCAGCAGTGGCCAGGTACGTATCAATCTGGACCTGGGCGTGGATATCCGCGGCCGTGATGTCATCATTGTGGAAGACATCATCGATAGCGGCCACACAGTGGCAGCGGTGCTGGATCTGCTTACCACCCGTAAGCCAGCCAGCATCTGCGTTTGCACCCTGCTGGATAAAGCTGACCGCCGAGAAGTTGCGGTTCCAGTGAAATACACGGGGTTCTCCATCCCGAATAAGTTCGTTTTTGGTTATGGTCTGGATATTGATGATTATTACCGCAATTTACCCTTCATCGGTGTGGTGGACCTGGAAAAGTATCAGGCAGGGTAAGTGAACGAAAGTCTGCACGGGTTCGCGGAAAAATACGCCGATCTGATTTCCTTTAATCAACCGGGTCAAAAGTTGTATTTCATCGGGGGAGTGGTGCGTGATCTTTGTATAGGGCGCGCCCACAATGATATTGACCTGCTGGTGCAAGGGGATACTAGAGATATTGCCAGAAAGTTTGCCAATCATCTGAATGGCGCCTTCTTTATGCTGGACGAAGAGCGCAACACCGCCAGAGTGGTTGTGAATAACGAAGCCGGCCACCTGATCTTTGATTTTGCGAAGCTGCAAGGCGAAACCATTGAAGCTGATCTGTGCTTACGGGATTTCACGATCAATGCCATGGCGATCGATTTTGACCAACTGGATACGATCATAGATCCGCTCGGGGGACAGCAAGATCTAAAAGAAAAGCGCCTGCGAATTTGTTCTCCGACCAGTTTTTCAAGAGATCCGGTGCGGGTCATCCGCGCCGTACGCTATTCTATTGCCTGCAATGTAAAGATAGAACCCGAAACTCTGGTTCTGCTAAAGGAATCGATCTCAGGACTGAAAAATGTATCCTGGGAACGCAAGCGGGATGAATTATTTAAGATTCTGGATACACCCAAACCTGCGCTTGGGCTTGAATTGCTCAGCCGCTTGGGTGTTTTGGCTGAGATGTTCGGGCAGCCATACCCGGCTTTGCACTGCCATTTCGATCAGGTAGCAGCATTGCAGCACCTGTTTGAAATGATCGATGGCAGGAACAGCGGGGAGGCCAACAAGGACCTTTTTGAGGCTTCCTGTAACTTGAGATTGGGTAGGTTTTACCCATCTCTGGCAGAGCATTACTTCCCCAAGAACCAGTCAGAAAGAAACATCAAGCAGATCTGTTTATTGAGCAGTTGTCTGGGTGGGTTGACCCAGGGCGACCAAAGCAAGATCCTCTCTGTTCTGTTGCTTTCCAGAGAAGAAGGTTCGCGAATTTCCACTTTGAATAATGAAAACGGTCGATTAGTAAAAACTCTCGCCGCGAAAGAGATCCTGGGCAGGGAGAAGTACCTGTATTTTAAAGAGATCGGCGCTATTGGGCTTGATCTCATCTTTTTGGACCTGGCAAGTAAGTTGGCCGCTCCGGCCAGTGAACTGCATCAGGATATGTGGCTGGAACATCTCCAAAAATGTGAAGTACTCATCGCCGCCTGGTACCAGGAGCAAGCGCTGGTGAACCCTGTATTGTTCTTGAATGGCAAAGACCTGATGATGGAATTTGATCTGACCCCCGGTCCAAAGATAGGGTTGTTGCTGGAAAAGATGCGGGAAGAACAAGCTGCCGGGAAGATCAATTCACGGCAAGACGCAATGGATTGGGTGGAACAGCAATTGCCCAATCTTGAGTTTCAAGAATAAAAAAATCGCCGTAAGGCGATTGTTTATTACTTATTGTAGGTAAAAGCATCAATTTTAAGTGGGGTAGTGTTGGGGTTCAGCTCAGGGCTGCGCCTGGTGAGGTTGTTTATGTGAGCTATAAGGGTGGCACTCTTGACCGGTTTTACCAGATAATCATCTGCACCCATATCCAAAGCACGGGCGATAAGGCCAGGGTTATCCAGGACGGAAAGGATCATAATGGGAACTCGGCTGTTGCGTCGGATGGCCTGGCAGACCTGCCAGCCATCGAGATCGGGCATCATCAGGTCCAGCAGCACCATATCGGGGTTGACTTCTTCAAGTTTGGCTAACCCTTGAGCACCAGAATTCGCCAGGATGACTCGCGCTTCAGTCGGTTGTAAGATCACTTTTATTAGGTCGGTTAATGCTGAGTCATCATCGATGACGAGAATCTTCATTTTTACTCCAGTAATATTGTTGTAATACATCATAATTATGAAGCATAAATTCGCGTTTTTACCTTGCAAACGACTTACAAAATATTCTCAACCTTTCTATTGATTTTCAGCGCTGCGGACAGTAAGGACACCCCTTTTATGGTAAAATTCTTAACTTAGAACCAAAATTATATAATGCCGGTAAATTGGCTTGTTTCGCAATAATAAATCATTTGGAGGCTAGTATGGCAGAAAAGAAATGGGTATACCTTTTTCACGAAATTGAAAAAGCCGAAAAGTACGTAGGCGGCGATTGGGAAAAGGTTCGCGGTCTGCTGGGTGGCAAAGGCGCCAACCTCGCTGAGATGGCCCGAATCAAACTTCCTGTGCCCCCTGGTTTCACTGTGACCACTGAGGCATGCAACTCTTACTCAGACACGAAAGATTTCCCCGTTGGTTTGTGGGATCAGATGCTCGACGCTTTGAAAGACGTTGAGAAAGAAACCGGCAAGAAATTTGGCAGCGTAGAGAATCCTCTGCTCGTCTCCTGCCGCTCCGGTGCCAAATTCTCAATGCCTGGTATGATGGACACCGTCCTCAACATCGGTTTGAACGATGCCACTGCCCAGGGTATGGTCAAATTGACCAATAATGAGCGCTTTGTTTTCGATTCTTACCGACGCTTGATCCAGATGTTCGGTACCGTTGTTCTTGGTCTTCCCGATGAAGCATTCGAAGAAGTTCTCGATGGTTTCAAAAAGGATAAAGGCTACAAAGCCGATACCGATATGACCGCCGAAGACCTGAAAGGCATGGTCGAAAAATTTAAGGTTGTTGTTAAGAAACATTACGGTAAAGATTTTCCCCAGGAACCCCTCGATCAATTGAAGTTAGCCACCGAAGCCGTTTTCAAATCTTGGAACGGTAAACGTGCAGTTGACTATCGCCGCGCTACCAACATCCCCGATGATCTGGGCACCGCAGTCAATATTGTGACCATGGTCTTTGGTAATACCGGCTGGGATTCTGGTACTGGTGTTGCATTCACCCGTAACCCCTCCAACGGTGAATCCATCCTCTACGGTGATTATCTGCTGAACGCCCAGGGTGAAGATGTGGTTGCTGGTATCCGCAACACTGAAAAGATCGATACCCTCGGTAACGTTCTGCCCGAAGCCAACAAACAGTTCCTCGAAGTTGTGAAGATCCTCGAAGTCCACTACAAAGATATGCAGGACGTTGAGTTCACAATCGAGCACGGCCGCCTGTGGATGCTGCAATGCCGCAATGGCAAACGCACTGCCCGCGCCGCTGTGAAGATCGCTGTGGACATGGTGAACGAAGGTTTGATCAGTAAAGAAGAAGCAATCAAACGCGTCACCACTGATAATGTTGATACCCTGCTGCACCCGCAGTTCACCTCTGAAACCAAAGCAGTTGCCAAGAAAGCTGGCCGCTGGTTTGCAAATGGTGTGAATGCTTCTCCTGGTGCTGCCGTTGGCCAGATCTACTTTGATGCAGACCTGACCGAAAAGATGGCCAAAGAAGAGGGCCAGGACACCATTATGGTTCGCCCCTTCACCAAACCGGATGATGTGCATGGTATGCTCGCAGCCAAAGGTATCCTCACCTCTGAAGGTGGCGCCACCTCTCACGCTGCTGTGGTTGCCCGCCAGTTCGGTGTTCCCTGTGTTGTCGGCGCTTCCTCTGTAGTCATCGACCTCGAAAAACGCACAATGGTTGCCAATGGCGTAACCGTCAAAGAGGGCGATTGGATTTCCGTGGATGGTACCACCGGTGATGTCTTCATCGGTAAGATCGACCTGACTGTTCCTTCCATTGAAGAACAGACTGACCTCCTCACCCTGCTCAACTGGGCAGATGAGATCGCCGGTATGCAGGTCTGGGCCAACTCCGATTATCCCAAGGATGCCCGCCGCGCTCGCACTTACGGCGCCAAGGGTATTGGACTTTGCCGTACCGAGCACATGTTCTTTGAACCTGCCCGTCTGCCGATCGTGCAGCGCATGATCCTGGCCAAAGACGATGTTACCCGAAAGACTGCCCTGGATGAATTGCTGCCGTTCCAGCGCTCTGACTTTGATGGTTTGTTTGAAGCCATGGATGGCTTACCGGTCATCATCCGCCTCATCGATCCTCCGCTGCATGAGTTCCTTCCCTCCGAAGAGTCCCTCCTCGAAGAAGTGATCACCATGCGCGTCAAGGGCGAGACCAAAGGCCTGGCCGAGAAGGAATCTTTGCTCGATGCCGTGAAGACCATGCACGAAAGCAACCCGATGATGGGTCTGCGTGGTGTGCGTCTCTCTATCGCCATGCCGCAGATCGTGGAAATGCAGGTCCGCGCCATCTTTGAAGCTGCCGCTGACTGCACCCTGCGTGGCATCGTTGTGAAACCTGAGGTCATGATCCCCTTGACCGGCCACATCAACGAGCTCAAATGGATCCAGCCGCGCCTCATCTCCATTGCCAAAGCAGTGATGGAAGAAAAGAAAGTCAACTTCACCTACAAGTTCGGTACCATGATCGAAATCCCGCGCGCCGCTGTGGTTGCCGGTGAGATCGCTACTGTTGCCGAGTTCTTCTCCTTCGGTACCAACGACCTGACCCAAATGACCTTTGGTTATAGCCGTGACGACGCCGAGCGCAGCTTCCTGGTGCGCTACGTTGAAGAAGGCATCCTGCCCAAGAATCCGTTCCAGACCCTGGATCAGGATGGTGTGGGTAAATTGATGAAGATGGCCGTCTCTGCTGGCCGCGAAACCCGCCCGAGCCTTGAGGTTGGTATCTGCGGTGAGCATGGTGGCGATCCAGCCTCCATCGCTTTCTGCTACAGCATCGGCAACAACTACGTGAGCTGCTCTCCGTTCCGTGTACCGGTTGCCCGCCTCGCTGCTGCCCAGGCTGCTCTGGATAAAGATCTCTCCAGCGCTCGCAAGGAAGCTTTGAAAGCTTACAAAGCCAATCACTAGTTGATTTGATTGAATGTAAAAATACCACCCGGAATTTTCCGGGTGGTATTTTTTTATGAAAGTTCCCCTAGTACTTATCTGAGATCTTTAGGTCGTTGTAGGCAGTGGTGTTCCTAGTAGCAATAGAATTCATGGGATTCGCCGCTATTAATGGTGCCGGAATCATAGGCGTTCCCACAACCCCAGGCCTCATAATCATACGAGCCTGGGCAAACTTCAAGTGTGGTGATGCCGGATCCTAAATAGAAATAAAAATCTGAAGGACCATACAGGTTGAGGGTGAGGCTTCCGCCAGTAGAATTTTCGATCTCGATGCTGGAACTCACCTGGCAAGCCGGCGTGGGTGATGAATATACTACTGGCTCCGGTGTATTGGTTGGGGTCGGAGTGGGAGTGCTGGTGCTGGTAGGAGTGAGGGTGGCGGTGGGAATGAAAACGGGTTTGATAAGCCAGGTTTGTATTTCCTCATAACCATCGGTCAATTCCATATCGCCAGTATCCATATCGCCAGTATCCATATCACCATGCACTCTGTAGCCCAGGGTGACAGTATGCGGTTGGTTAAGCTGCCAATCGTAAAGTACGATGCTAAGCACTTCAGAGGGGTAAACAAGGTCGCGATTCAAATAATCTGTAACAGTGCTTCTGCTTAAAAATTTTTCTTGAAAGAAGTTTTGACCATCAATAGTAAAAACCCATTCAATTTGAGTTTTATTTTTTATGAGGGTTTCTTCATCTACTGCATACCACTCTTCGCTTATCAAAACGGGTTGGTCAAAGGGGATTTCAACATAATTATCCTCCCCAGATGCGGGGTAGGCGCCAAAGAAATCTTCTATCTTGACGGCGTCTGGACACCCCATATCTTCGCTGCAACTTTTGATGGCGATAGGAGGCAGCGGGGTAGGGGTAGGGGTTGACGTTGAAGTAGGAGTTGGAGTTGCAAACAGATTCTTTACTGCCTGAGGAACGATGGAGCAGCTAATGGAGAGGACGGCAATGATCAGGACGATAAACAAAGTGATACCGACAGATCGTTTGGACATAATGATTCTCCGTGATGCGAGATAGGATATGAAGTTTTTCTTTACCAAAACACAGGCTGCTGAAAGTAATTGATCAGTAACTATTATAGGAATAATTTTGATTGAATGGGTGTGCAGTGTGCACACAAAAAAGGGAACGCTATTGCGCTCCCTTTTAAGTAGAAAGTAAATTTTCTTTGTTAGTTGCTTTTGAGAATCTTTTTCAAAACGGTCTTTTCATCAAGCTGTTTGGTACAGAAGAACCAGTCGTAGCAATGCATTTCGCCTTCTTTGCCTTCCATACGGTCTTTTGCAACACCGCATGAACCGGCAGTGGGAACGATTACCTCATCACCGGGACGCCAATCGGCTGGGGTGGCTACAGAGAATTCATCTGCGGTCTGTAAAGCGATCACGACTCGGTATAGCTCATCAAAGTTGCGACCCAGGCTTAGCGGGTAGTAGATAATGGTACGGATCACACCTTTGGGATCAATCACAAAGACAGCGCGAACTGCTTTGGTGTTGCTCTCACCCGGCTGAATCATTCCATACTTGTGGGCAACTTCCATTGTGATGTCTTCGATGAGCGGGAATTTGACCTCTACATTCTTCATCCCCTTGTACTCGATCTTGTCTTTGATGGTGCGCAACCAGGCAATATGACTGTACAGGCCATCCACGGATAAGCCAACCAGTTTGGTATTGGCGTTGTTAAATTTCTCTTCCAGGGTAGCAAAGGCCATAAATTCAGATGTGCAGACAGGAGTGAAATCAGCAGGATGGCTGAAGAGGATGACCCAACTGCCTTTGTAATCTGCAGGGAAATTAATATTTCCCTGGGTAGTGATGGCTTTGAATTCGGGGGCTTTATCGCCAATACGCGGCATAGATACAGTGGATGTTTGTTCGGTTTCCATAGTTATTTCTCCTTGTGTGAATTGGTTGATTCGAACCTCTAAACTAGTTTTTGACAATCAGGACAGATACCATAATACAAAACGCGTGAGCCAAGCAATTTGTAGCCAGAGCTTTTATTGATCTCTGTATTGAGGTGATCGATTTCGGATAAATGGAGATCGACGATCTTGTGACACTTGATGCAAGCCAAATTGATATGGGGGTTTGTGTTTCCATCAAAATGCACTTTATCATCACCGATGCTTCCGAGCGCATTTACAGCCCCCATCCCCACGAGAACATCTAAAGTGTTATAGATCGTTGCCAATGATATAGAAGGATACTGTTCCCTTAAATTCACGAAAATATCAGTGGCGGTGGGGTGAGTTTCTGTATTCACCAACAGTTCACATATAGCCAACCTTTGTGGGGTAACCCGCAAGCCAGCCTGGTGGAGCAACTGAGGAAAATCCTGATGAGCAAATACCATATTTATAATGATTCCTTATTTATAACCATTATAAATAATAAACCAATAAAGTCAAGTTAATTTAAGAAAAGAGTATCCAAATAAAAACTGCACCCAGTCTGTTGATTATGCCTGACTTCTTAGGTGCAGTTCACATAAGGTTTTTCCCCGAGCTTAGTTCAAGGATGGGTGTAGATCGTTTTGTAGATCTCAAAATTCTCGGTGATATAGCGGATGTAATCCCGGGTTTCATCATAGCGGATGACCTCCAGGAAAAGGTCAGGGTCATCACCAGAGAGTTCTCTCCAGGCCATGGAATTGCCAATGCCGCCATTGTAAGCGGCCAGGGCTGCGGTGAGATCGCCCTCAAAGTAGTTCATCCATTTTGCCAGGTAATGAGTCCCCATTTTAACGTTCACATACGGACGGGTCAGGTCCTGATCGATATAGTCACTTGGCCAGTTCATCTCCGTTGATATTTCAGTGCCGACGGATGGAATGATCTGCATCAAGCCGCTGGCGCCCTGGCTGGAAACGATATCTGCTTCAAAAAGGCTCTCCTGGCGGATGACGCTGAATAGGAGCAGCGGGTCAATGTTGTTTTCAACCGCAGTGGGGACAATAAGCTCACGATAGTTGATACCAAAGCGGATGTGGTTGAAGTAAGCGGGCGTGTCGCTGAGGAAGGTCGCCTGCCCCATGCCGATTAGATCCAATATCTGACGGGCACACAAAACGGCCGTCTGGTTCAGTCCAAGTTCGCGCATATGTGCCATCAGTCGGAAGCTGTTGGCGGCATCGTTATTCAATTGCTGCCGTAAGGATTCGAATTCCGATTGTGCCTTGGACGTGAGCCCAAGCTCCCAGAAGGCATCTCCGCGTTGATACAAGACGTTATTGGCCAGATCCCCCGGACCATTCAGATCTACGTCATCGGCCAGACTGAACTTTAGTTTCATCCACTGTATGGCAGTTTTCTTTTCGTTCTCCCAATTGATGCCCAGGTCAATAGAATTGCTGGCCGGGAAGGGGGATTGTTTATTAACGATCTCGGCGGCCCGGATGGAATAATAACCGGTCGGGTCAGCGCTGACTGCCAGTTGATAAGCGGCTGCTGCTTCATCCGCTTTGCCCAATTTCTCATAGGTTTTGCCAATCCACAGCTCGGCACGGGCTTTATCTGCGTTGGCGGAAACAAGCAGCGAGTTCTTCATAAAGGTGACAAGGGCTTTATCGTATTGTTGCAAGCGGTAATAACAAATACCGGCTTCAAATTGGGCCAGAATGGCATCTTCATCGGCTGGATATTCGTTGATGATCCGTTCCCAGGTCTGGGCGGCACGTTCAAGCTGATTGTTTTGCTCATAAATGCGGGCGGCTCGGAAGATGTAGTTTGCTGCCTGCGGGCCAGTTGGGTCTACCAGGGCATATTGAAGCAGAGTTTGGGCGGCATTGGCAAATTCATTGAGGTAATACCATTGGGTTTGCGATTTTTCCAGGAAAGCCTGCGCGTAATGCTCGCCTTTGGGATGGTCTTTAATGAGCGTATCCCATTCAGCGACTTCTTTTTCATAATCGCCCATTTGCCAGTAGCTTAGGGCTTTGTAGTAATGGGCGGTATCAGTGTGGTCCGGGGTGGCGGCCATATAACGATCAAAAGCGGAGATGGCAACCCCGTATTGACCGGCATAGTAATCTACAATACCGCGCAGCATATCATCTACTGGCTGGTTGGCATCAATCAGGGCTACCATGCCTGAGTAAGAATCATATGCGGTGGGGAACTGGGCGACAGAATCTTGAAAGCGAGAATAAGCCTGGTCGGGTTCACCCAGCTTGAGATAGATCTGCCCAAGTGCCAGGTTGGCGGCCGCTTTGATATAGCCATTAGAACTGTTGGTATAGACGGCTAAATATTGTTCGATGGCGGAAGAATCATCGCCGTTGGCTTCTATGGCTTTGGCGACCTTCAACTGCAATTCTTCTTTGCTCTCGGGGCGGGCCAGGGGCAACGCCTGAGAATAGACCGCGAGGGCATCTGCGGTATTACCAGCCGCATAGAGGTCATCTGCCTGAAGCTCCAGGATATCCCCCTGCAAAGGGGAACCGGGGGTAAGGCTGAGGTAATTCTTATAAGCTTCAGCTGCGTGGGCATATTCTTCAAGCGCTTCGTAAGTTTTTGCCAGATAGAAAAAGCCTTTGATGCGTGAATTGCTGGAACTAAAGGTGTTGACCAGCCACCCCAGTTTTTGCAGGGCCTGGTTGTAGTTTTCTTTGTAATAATAGATGAGACCAATGCCCAGGTTTGCCTGCGCGGCGATCTCAGTATCTGGTGAATTGAGCGCCTGGGTGAATTCCGTCATGGCCAGGTCGTAATCACCGTTGCGCATGGCTTCTTCTCCCTGCGAGACAAGTATCTCCGGCGTAGGGGTGGCGGTTGCCGTAATTGTTGGGGTGGCAGCTTCTTGCCCGTTGGTTTGGGTGGTTCCTGCTGCGACCTGCGGAGAGGCGGTGGGGTTGCATGAAGCGAGCAAAAGACTGAGGATGATAAAGGTAAATAGGATTTGTTTTTTCATTGATTTTTTCCTCGAAGCGATCCTGTGAAAGCTTCAACTTTTTGATTGTAACCTTAATTTGAGCAGAAAATCTGGAGAAAATTTGTCTGAACATTGCTAATACAAGGCAAGCATGTTAAACTTAGTCGGAAATAACGCTCTCGCAGAGGGCGTTATTTGGTGTTAGATGAGGACGATTGAATGGATTTCAGACGATAATAGTGCCAGACTGATTGATCAGCGACTTTTGCCCAATCGGTTGGAGTATGTGCATATCCATTCAGCAGATGAAATGATCCTGGCAATTCAAACTATGGCCATTCGTGGAGCCCCCGCCATTGGGGTAGCCGGGGTGTTTGCCCTGGCCATCCACGCGCTTCAAATCTCCCAATCGCACGCAGCATCCATCCAAGAGAATTTGAGGGCAAAAGCCCAACAGATCGTCAATGCCCGCCCAACTGCGGTGAATTTACGCTGGGGGATTGAGCGGATGTTAACGGTGATCAAGGATCCTCAATTGGCTGAGAGCGTTCTGGCAGATGCATTGAAAGCGGAAGCGCTTGCCATCGTTGAAGAAGATGTTGCCACCAATTTGCGCATGGCCCAATTTGGCGCCAGTCTCATCCAGGATGGCGATACCATTCTGCATCACTGCAACACTGGCTCGCTGGCTGCCGTGGATTGGGGCACTGCCCTGGGTGCGATCCGGTTTGCCCATAAACAGGGAAAACACATTCATCTTCTGGTGGATGAAACACGGCCGCGCTTGCAAGGCGCCCGCTTGACCGCCTGGGAATGCCTGCAGTACGGCATCCCGTTTGAGGTGATCTCAGACAATGCAGCAGGATATTATCTGCATCAGGGCGCGGTTCAAAAAGTGATGTTTGGATCAGATCGGGTGACCGCCAACGGAGATGTGGTGAACAAGATTGGCAGCTACATGTTGAGCCTGGCTGCGTTTGCCAACCATGTACCCGTCTACCCGGTTTTCCCATTGACTACCTATGATGTAAAAACCGCCAGCGGGGCTGAAGTAGAAATTGAAGAACGACCCGCCGAAGAGATCACCGCCATACAATTTGAAGGCGAAGCGGTTTATCCAAGAGGTGCAAAGGTACGTAACCCGGCCTTTGATGTGACCCCGGCGGAATTGATCAGTGCCTGGGTGACCGATCAGGGCATTGTATATCCTCCGTTTGCACAAAATATGGCTCAAAGCATTTATAATATCAAGTCTAGCAGGTGAGGCATGGCAATTGTAATCACTGGTTCTGTCGCTTACGATTATTTAATGACGTTCCCGGGGCACTTCAAGGAACAGATCCTTCCCGAAAAGCTGAGTGAGATCAGCCTTTCGTTCCTGGTTGATACCATGACCCGCCAACGCGGGGGAATTGCCCCCAATATTGCTTTTACCCTGGCACTCCTGGGTGATAAGCCCAAGATCATGGCCACGGTCGGGCAAGATTTTGCTGAGTATCGCGCCTGGTTGGAGTCTAAGGGCGTGAATACAGAGTATATTCTGGAAATCCCAGAGAAATACACCGCTTCCTTCTTTGCCAACACTGACCTGGATAATTGCCAGATCGCCAGCTTTTACACCGGTGCCATGGCAGATGCCTGTAAGGTGTCTTTAAAATCTGTGAAACCGGGTGATATGGATTATGTGGTTATTTCTCCCAATGATCCCACTGCGATGGACCAGTATGTAAAGGAATGCCTTGAATTGGGAATTCCTTACCTCTACGATCCTTCACAGCAGATCGCCCGAAATGACCATGGCGAACTTCGCCGGGGCGTGGAAGGCGCTCATGCGCTTTTTTGCAATGAGTATGAGTATGAGCTGTTGCAGAAACATACCGGTCTGGATGCCAAAACGATCGAAGGACATGCCAAACTGGTGGTGGTGACCTGTGGCGAAAAAGGTGCCATTGTGAAATCTGGAGGAAAGACCTACCAGATTCCCGTTGTGCCTGCCACCGCCATCATTGACCCCACCGGGGTGGGTGATGCCTTCAGAGGCGGCTTCCTGCGCGGATATCGCCTGGGCTTTGACCTGCAGACCTGTGGTCAGATGGGGGCTTTGGCCGCCACCTATGTTCTTGAACAAAAGGGGACGCAGAATCATCATTATTCTGTGGATGAATTTATCAAACGCTACCGTGAACATTTTGATGATCATGGAGTTTTGAACGCTTTGAATTAAGTACGATATTTTAAATGGAGGAACTGATGCCTAATTTTGATGTAAAAGATATTAAACAGGCTGAAGGTGGCCGACTTCGCATCGACTGGGCTGAACGCGAAATGCCAGTTCTGCGGCAGATCAAAGAACGTTTTGCCAAAGAACAGCCGCTTAAGGGCATGCGCATCTCAGCTTGTTTGCATGTGACCACTGAGACAGCCAACCTGATGAAAACCTTGCAGGCTGGTGGCGCTGATGTGGTCCTTACCGCATCCAACCCGCTGTCTACCCAGGATGATGTGGCCGCTTCCCTGGTCTCTCATGATGAGATCCCGGTATATGCCATTAAGGGTGAGGAAAATACCACCTATTACAAGCACATCCATGCTGCTTTGGATCACAAACCTCATTTCACCATGGATGATGGCGCTGATCTGGTAAGCGTTCTGCATAAGGAACGCCGCGACTTGCTCAGTGGTGTCATTGCCGGTACTGAAGAGACAACTACGGGTGTCATCCGCCTGCATGCCATGGCTGCCGACAAAGCATTGAACTATCCCATCGTCGCCATCAATGACGCGTTGACCAAACACTTCTTTGATAACCGCTATGGCACGGGTCAATCGACCCTGGATGGTGTTATCCGCGCTACCAACGTTCTTTTGGCCGGCAAAGTGTTCGTTGTGGCTGGCTATGGCTGGTGTGGTCGTGGTTTGGCTTCCCGTGCCCGTGGTATGGGCTCTGATGTGGTCGTCACCGAAGTGGATCCCTTGAAGGCTCTTGAAGCCGTTATGGATGGCTTCCGCGTGATGCCGATGGTTGAAGCTGCCAAGGTTGGCGATATCTTCGTTACCCTCACCGGCGATATCAACGTGCTAGATGAGAATCACTTCGCTGTCATGAAAGACGGCGCCATTGTTGCAAACTCCGGCCACTTCAATGTGGAGATCAACATCCCCGGTTTGGAAAAGATGTCTACTTCTAAACGTCTTGTTCGCCCGTACGTGGATGAATATGTGACCAAAGATGGTCGCCGCATCTACGTTTTGGGTGAAGGCCGTCTCATCAACCTGGCTTCCGCAGAAGGACATCCCGCTTCCGTGATGGATATGTCCTTTGCCAATCAGGCACTCTCTCTTGAATATTTGGTAAAGAATGCCGATAAACTGGAAAAACGTGTTTATAGCGTTCCCACTGAGATCGATCAGAACATTGCAAAGCTGAAACTTGCCGCCATGGGCATTTCTGTTGATGAATTGACCCCGCAGCAGGTGAAGTACCTCGCTTCCTGGGAAGAGGGTACCTAGAATTTCCTAAAGTAAACGAAAATCACCTTGATAATTTCAAGGTGATTTTTTTATTGCATGATGACGGCCATGTTTCCGAGGGTTGCCCAGGAGCTTTCAAATTGGGCGATTGTGCGATAGTAATACGTGCCGCCGTCCAAAATGGTTACCTCCGTTTCATCATAAGCGGTGACGATGACGGTGTGTTCGTAGGCGATCACAGTAGAAGTGTGGTCATTTGAGGCGGTGTATTGCACAGAAGTGCCGCCCCACCATGTATTGCCGAACACCCACACGATTACCGGCTGGCCGCTGGCGATCTCCTGCTTGAAGTCCTCAAAGCTCATGCCATGAACCGCTTGAGCGTTCAGCTCATACTGTTGAAGGAGGTCGGCCACAGGGCCTGCGTGTACGCCATAAGAATTGGGAGGCAGAAAGCCTTCCATGCCATCTGGAGAGCCAACAAAGCCTGAATCGGGGTCATCTGAGCTGGGCAAGGCATATTGGAAGGTGTCTTCACCTATCTCTACCCCAAAGAAGCGTGCCCAATCTACGGCCGACCTGGACTCACAGGAGAGCCTGTGTGCTTGATCATATCCATATACCCCAGAGATGGCATAAGAAGCTGGTAGACCGTCACTGGTGGGCTCTGGACGGGGTGTTTTGGTGGGTTTAGGAGTTGCAGTTGGCTCAGGTGTGTTCGTCTGGGTAGGGGTAGGCGTATTGGTCGGGGTGGGTGTGAGGGTGGGGGTTTCTGTGGGGAGCGGTTGGAAAGGGGTGGGCGTGGAAAGCGTAAGTTGAATGTTAGCCAATTGCACCGGAGTACTGGTGTTGGAAGAGACTGCAAAAACGCTTGTGGCATTCAAAGCACCACTCACCCAGAGGAACAAGAGCGCATCCCCTAATAGCCCAGCGACGATCAGCCAGGGGATCCAACGCATCTTTGAGGAAGGTCCGGTCACTGGTGCCATGTCCGTTTAGGGAGCAGAAACGTTGACCTGGATGGAGAAGAAATCGCCAAAGGCCTGCCTGGAAGGGTCAAATGCTTGCCAGGTGGAAGTGTAATTGCCGGGTTGGCCCGGCGCAATGAAGGCAATGGTGATGATACCTTCTGCTCCGCCGCGTGCCGGTACTATGGATTGCGGTGATGCCGCCCCCATGTTATCTCCGCTGATCAACTGGATGGTATAGGTACTGTTCCAATTGCAGGTGCCTTCATTTTTTACCTGCCATTGCTTTTGAATGGTCGATCCGGCTGTGACCACGGCGCCATCTGGGATGGTGAGGTCTTTGATGTAGGCCAGATCGTTGCGGCAATCGGCGGGCTGGGCATTGGGGTCAGTGGTGGGCGTTGCTGTGGGAATAGGAATGAGGGTGGGGGCGATAAAAAGCGGCGGTTGGTCCTGGTCAGGCACAGGCCTGCTGGGACGTAAAGCACTACACCCCCCCTCAAAAAGAGGGAGGGTGATAAGAGCAAATACAAGCAAAAATCGATAAAAGGAAAGTTTCCCCTTGTTCATAAGCGGCTGGATCAGTCTTCGCTACCGGAATCTTCTTCGCTGAGCATGCCGACACCCAGGGGGATATCCCCGCCGATGGCGCGCTGGCGTACAGCCGCATCGATCTCCTGGCAGAGTTCGGGGTTCTGGCGCAAGAACTCTTTGGCATTCTCACGGCCCTGTCCAAGGCGAACATCGCCATAAGAGAAGAAAGCGCCGCGTTTGGTGATGATCTCAAGGGCGGTGGCGAGGTCGATGATATCGCCTTCCTTGGAAATACCCTCATTGTACATAATATCAAATTCAGCGGTGCGGAAGGGGGGAGCCACCTTGTTCTTGACCACGCGGACACGGGTACGGTTGCCCATGATCTCAGCGCCCACCTTGATGGATTGGATACGGCGCACGTCCAGGCGGACAGAGGCATAGAATTTTAGGGCCAGACCACCAGGGGTGGTCTCGGGGTTGCCGAACATGACGCCGATCTTCTGGCGTAATTGGTTGGTGAAGATGACGGCCGTCTTGGTCTGGTTGATGGCACCGGAGAGCTTGCGCAATGCCTGAGACATCAAACGAGCCTGCATACCCATGCTGGCATCGCCCATATCGCCTTCGATCTCGGCGCGGGGAACCAGGGCTGCCACCGAGTCTACCACTACCACGTCCACAGCGCCGGAACGTACCAGGGTCTCAGTGATCTCCAAAGCCTGCTCGCCGGTATCGGGTTGGGATACGAGCAAAGACTGAATATCAACGCCCAGGCGGGCAGCGTAAGCCGGGTCAAGGGCGTGCTCCATATCAATAAATGCCACGGTTCCGCCCAGTTTCTGCGCTTCAGAAACAATGTGAAGACAGAGAGTGGTCTTACCAGAAGATTCAGGTCCGTCGATTTCGGTAATACGTCCGCGTGGGATGCCGCCAACGCCAAGTGCGATATCCAGCGAGAGAGAACCAGTAGGGATGGCTTCCACTTCCAATTGATGCGCTTCGCCCAGTCGCATGATGGAACCCTGCCCATAGCGTTTTTCAATATCGCCAAGAGCTTTATCGAGTACTGCTCGTTTTGCATCACTCATCGGGCTTGCTGGGTTGGAGGCAGCGGATAGTTCGTTTTGACCGTTAGAAGCGGATTTTTTCGCCATGGACTTCTCCTCAGATAGTTTTCACAATTATATAATAGATCGAATTTTGACGCATTATTGTTCCCCAAAAGGGAGAAACAACATGATTCTATTATAGTACATATGTTCTTTATGTCAATAACCTTAATTTTCTTAAAATTAATTAAATTCTATTGACATTCATCTTAATTCTCAGTATCATAATTCAATATTAAGTCAAAAATAACAGAGAGAGATAGCGGCTGCATCTCATTAGAGATGACGAGGTGAAGGTTCCTTCTTGCGAGAGAAGGTTAACCCTGTGGGGGCAAAAACAGGGGAAAATCGAAAGATCAGCGGATGCCTTTGGAGCTTGACCATGAGCTCTTTTCTCCCTTCCAGAGTAGATCAGATCGAAAACTGATTGGTGACAGTCAGGACAAGATGCGATCAATGGCCAGGCCTTTATTGCCTGTTTGTTTAATTTACGGAAGGGAAGCATTGCTAATTTTTCAAAGACATGCTCCCGCATGTCTTTGTATTTTAACCAAGGAGAAATAGTATGGATAAAAAAGAGTTGTTTGAACGAATCAAGGCAGATGGCGTCCAATTTGTCTCTCTCCAATTTACAGATGTTACCGGAGCGGTCAAAAGTGTGGACGCTCCCCTCAAACAGGTCGAAGAAGCAATTGAGAATGGCCTGTGGTTTGATGGTTCCTCAATTGAGGGCTTCACCCGAATTCAGGAAAGCGATATGTTGCTTAGACCTGATCTTGACACTTACGCCGTGTTGCCCTGGACCCCGGCCGCTCATAAACGTGCCCGCATGTTCTGCGATATCTTCCGCCCCGATGGGACTCCATTTGAGGGAGATCCTCGTGGAACCCTGCGCCGCCAGTTGGACATCATCACGAAGCGTGGTTGGAAATTCAATGTAGGCTCTGAACCTGAATTCTTCCTTTTCCGCCCTGGTGAGAACGGTAATGTGCATCCTGTTCCACACGATGTGGGTGGGTATTTTGATTTCTCCCCCAACGATGAAGCAGCCCGCGTTCGCAGTGAGCTGATGTCTGCGCTCGGCGAAATGGGACTGGAGATCGAGGTAGGCCATCATGAAGTTGCCCTTGGCCAACACGAGATCGATTTCCGCTTTGATGATGCACTTAAATCTGCAGATAATGTTGTTACCTTGAAATACGCTGTCAAAGCCATCGCGGCACAGAACGGTTTGGTAGCCTCCTTCATGCCGAAACCTGTGTTTGGCATCAACGGATCTGGTATGCACTGCCATCAGTCCCTCTTTGATACGAAAGGTAACAACCTTTTCTACGAACCCTCAGACGAATATGGTCTGTCAAAACTTGCTTACGGTTTCATTGCCGGTCAGTTACTGCACGCTCGCTCTTTCTCTGCTGTTACTGCCCCGTCTGTAAACTCCTACAAACGTCTTGTTCCCGGTTACGAAGCACCTGTTTATGTGGGTTGGGCTCAGACGAACCGCTCCGCACTTATCCGTATGCCACGATTCAAGGCTGGCAACAGCAAGGCTGTCCGTGCTGAACTGCGCTGCCCGGATCCTTCTTGCAACCCGTATTTGGCTTACACTGCCATGCTTGCCTCTGCCCTCGATGGCATTGACAAGGGGCTAGTTCCGCCCGCGCCGTTGAACAATATCAACGTATACGAAATGACCGAAGCAGATCGCAAGAAACGCAAAGTGACCGAATTGCCCGGCTCTTTGAAGGAAGCTTTGATCGAGTTGGAAAAAGATGCCGTGGTGAAGGCCGCTCTTGGCAGCACCTACGAAGCATTTGTCCGCGCCAAATCGGCTGAATGGGAAGATTATCGTCTTACCGTCACCGATTGGGAAGTAGAACGCTATTTGGAACAGGCTTAATTTCTAAGCCGTGAGGAGAAGAGCAGGCACCTGGTTTACCGGGTGCCTGCTTCATTTAAGAATATAAACTGAAAGAATTTACTTGGAGTTTAGTACAGTTTGCAGACAGACCAGCCAGTTACGTGTAGCCCCGCTGGGCTCGGTTTTGGCGATGGCCAGGATGGGTTGAGTGAGGTTGAGGGTGTCGACATCGGAGAGACTAACTTCTTTTACGCCTGGTTCCAGCGCACGAGCGGGGACAAAGCCGATGGCAGTGGTAGAGCCAGCCACTGATTCCAGCATTGCAGCAGTATTCGGAATAAGGGTAGCTTCAGCGCTGTCAAACGGTTGCCCGGCCATAATGACCAGGTCCAACATAACCTGAATATCCTCATTGGGGGAGTAAAAATTCAAAGCGATAGGCTTGTCTTTATAAGCGGCCTCGTCGTACTCTTTTGCAAAACAATCGGGGCAGGCTTTATAAAGGGAAGGCCAACTGGAGATGCTGCCATTGAGCACCTTTCTGGCGGTGGCCAGATCCAGAGATTTGAGCGGATTTTGGGGGCTGACCACAAATACCAGCCGGTCGCTACCCAATTGGGCAGAATAAAGGTCCAGTTGGGTGGGGGCACCCCAACGCAGCAGCACATCTGAAGCCGCCGCGTCCAACTGGTCGGTGGGAACCAGGTGGGTAATGAGATGTACATCTTCCAGCGCGTCTGCACAGGTGCTGATGGCCGGTTCCAGCCAATTGAGCGAACCGGTGTATTCCACATTGATCGCCTGGATCTCACTGGAGGCGGTTGTGGCAGGGGCTGTTGTGCCCTGGATCAGGGTGGGTTGCGCAGCGGTGGAAACGGCTGCGATGGTTGGCTCAGAAGCCGAGGCAGAGACGTTCCCGGAGCGGATGGCGCCAACCAGCAGTACCAAAGAAGCGAACACCACGCAGTAAACGGCAAATACCCAGAACTTCTGGCGTTTGATAAAGGAAAGCAACCAGTGGATGGATAAATAACCCACGATGGCCGCCACCACAAAACCGGCTGCCAGGACAGGCAGGAAGCTGCTCAGGTTGGGAACATCGGCAAGGTCTTTGACGCTGACCAGACCTGCCCCTAACATGACCGGGATGGACATGAGGAAGCTGAACCGGGCTGAAGTGGAGCGGTCAAAGTTGCGCGTCATACCTCCGGTGATAGTTGAACCTGAACGCGAAATACCGGGGAAGATCGATATGCCTTGAAAAGCTCCAATCCAGAGCGCGTCCACCCAGGTCATATCTTCCATGGTGCGTGTGCGTTTGCTGACCAGGTCGGAGATCACCAGCAGGGCGGCAGTGCCGAAGAGTAACAGGGCGGTAATGGTGGGGCTCGCAAAAACGGCTTCTACCTGTGATTTGATGGTAACACCCAGAATGCCGGCAGGAATGGAAGCAATGATCAGGAACCATCCCAGGCGGGCTTGTGGATCTTTGAATGGCTCTTTATTGACAAGGCCTGTGAAGAAAGCCTTGATGATCTCCATCAGGTCTTTCCAGAAGTAGATGATCACCGCCACCAGCGTGCCCAATTGAACGAGAACATCAAAGGGGAAGATCTGTTCTTGCGGGAAATTCCAGTTAAAGAGGTAAGGCACAAGGACCAGGTGGGCAGAACTGGAGATGGGTAAGAACTCGGTTAGCCCCTGCACGATGCCAAGAATGATCGATTGTATAAATGTCATGGTTTTACCTGTTTGGTACGGGGTTGGTATTTTCCCAGAAAATCTGTGGCAAAATCGCTGAACTGATTCTGCAGGATCAACTGGCGAGATTTTTGGACGAGAGAGATCAAAAAACGGATGTTGTGGATGGAAATGAGGGTGGCCGCCAGCATCTCTTTGGCAACGATAAGATGGCGGATATAGCCGCGGGTAAAGTTGCGGCAGGCGTAACAATCGCAGGTTTCATCAATAGGGGAGTGATCGTGGGCAAAGGTGGCGTTCATCAAGTTGATGCGGCCGCTGGGTGTGAAAGCGGCTGAATGGCGAGCCAGGCGGGTGGGCAGGACGCAATCGAATATATCCACGCCGCGCAGAATACCGTTCACCAGATCTTCAGGCGAGCCGACGCCCATCAAATAGCGGGGTTTGTTTTCGGGGAGCAACGCGTTGACCACATCCAGCATATCGTTCATCTCTTGTTTGGACTCACCAACCGAGAGACCGCCGATGGCATGGCCGGGAAAACCCAAAGAGGAGATGAATTTGGCGGATTGGCTGCGCAGTTCCGGGGAAACTCCGCCCTGAACAATGCCAAAGAGGGCCTGGTCGGGTCTGGATTTGGCTTTCAGGCAGCGCTCCGCCCATGCGTGGGTGCGGCGCATGGAATCATTGATGTAGGCCGCATTGTTGGGGTCTGCGCATTCATCGAAGGCCATGATGATATCAGCCCCCAGTTTTTCCTGGATCTGGATTGAGCTTTCAGGGGTGAAGCGGTGCATGGAGCCATCAATGTGGCTTTTGAATGTGACGCCGTCTTCATCTACTTTGCGAGTATCTGAGAGCGAGAAAACCTGAAAGCCTCCCGAATCAGTGAGCATGGGGCCAGGCCACTGCATAAATTCGTGCAGGCCGCCAAATTCGGCTACCAGATCAGCGCCAGGCCGCAGATAGAGGTGGTAGGTATTTGATAGGACCAGGCTGGCGCCGCATTCTTTTAATTGAACGGGTGTGACTGCTTTGACCGTTGCCTGGGTTCCTACAGGGGCGAATACCGGTGTGAGCAGATCGCCGTGGGGGGTGTGAAAAACACCTGCGCGCGAGCGACCTTCTTTGGCAAGGATATTGTAGGTGAAAGTGTTGTTATCCATCACGGGCTATTATAGCCTGTAAATCAGCTCCTGGTAGCGCTGAGGGTATCCATTTTTATATTCGCATAGCCAATGAAAAGAGAAGTTTTCTTTTTATTGGAAAATAATTCATCTGGAGATTTACCTTGTTGCTGTTTTACAGGTAGTTTATACTTGGGCAATGGACACTGACGCAAAATCAATCTGGTTAGAGATCAATTTAGGCGCGATCAAACGAAACATCCAACGGATCACCCAATTGACAGGGCGGCCGGTAATGCCGGTTGTCAAGGCCAATGCTTATGGGCATGGTCTTTTTGACGTTGCAAAAGCCACAGAAGATGCCGGGATCGCCCGCCTATGCGTGGCTCGCCTGGAAGAGGCAGTGGCGTTGCGAGATGCTGGCATTCAGGCTCCAATTCTGGTACTGGGCTATACCTCCCCGCTGGACGTTCCCAAGGCAATTGAACGCTCGATTTCTCTGGCATTGTTCAATTATGAAATGGCTCCCCAATATGAAGAAGCTGCCCGCTGCTGTTCCGGTAAATTGAACGTACACATCAAGATCGATACCGGCATGGGGCGTTTGGGTATTTTCCCCGATAAAGCCGCCGATTTTGTGGCCGGGGTTACCAAAATGGACAAGATCAACGTAGAAGGTCTTTTTACTCATTTTGCCAGTGCAGATGAACCCAATAAGACTACGACTGACGACCAAAACGCCCGTTTCAAACGGGTTTTAGGCGAATTGGAAAGTGTGGGCATTCGCCCCTCCATTATCCACGCGGCCAATTCTGCCGCTACGCTGTACCATCCAGACACCTGGTACGATGCCGTCCGACCGGGCATTGCCATCTACGGCATGGATCCATCGTCAGAAGCGCCTTTGCCGGATGGTTTTGAACCGGCCCTGACCTGGAAGACAAGATTGACCAGCGTAAAGGTACTGCCGGCCGGCTCTGGAGTCAGCTATAATCACCGCTATATCACTAGCAAAGATGAATTGATCGGTGCGACGGCTGTTGGCTATGCCGATGGCTTCCGCCGTAAATTGGGCAACATCGCTCTCATCAATGGGGTGCGTGTGGAGCAGGCAGGCATGGTTTGTATGGACCAGACCATGTGGAAACTCGAAAACGTGCCGAATCCAAAAGTAGGGGATGAGGTGATCCTGATCGGGTCACAAGGAAACGAACGCATCCGGGCAGAAGAAGTGGCTGCCAGTTGGAATACCATAGACTACGAAGTGGTGTGCGGTCTTTCCGCCCGTGTTCCCCGTTATTATTTCTATCAATAAAGGCAGAATTCATTGCTCAATTCACCCAGACCAAAGAATTGGTGGGTTTATCCGCGCCTCACACCAGAGGTAGATGCAGCTTTAAACATTTTTCCCCCGTACATGCGGCAATTGTTATTCAACCGCGGATGCAATGATGCCAGCAGCGCTGCCGAATACCTGAATGCCACCCAGCCGATTGGCGACCCTTTTTTGCTAACCGATATGGAAACAGCCATCACCCGTTTGTTGCACGCCATTGACCAGAGTGAAGCGATCGTGGTGTATGGCGATTATGACGTGGACGGCGTTTCAGCCACGGCGCTGATGGTTCAGGTCCTGCAAAAATTTACCCCCAAAGTAACGCGCTACATCCCCAACCGATTTGACGAAGGCTATGGTGTCAACAAGGAAGCTATTCAGCTTTTGGCAGATTCCGGCGCCAAATTGATCTTGACGGTTGACTGCGGTATTCGCTCGCCCGAGGAAGTTGAACTGGCATCGAGCCTGGGTGTAGAGATGATCATCAGCGATCACCATTACCCACAGGGCGATCTGCCGCCTGCGCTGGCAGTGATCTGCCCCAAGCGGGAGGGGGATGCCTATCCTGATAAAGACCTGGCAGGGGTGGGGCTGGCGTATAAGATCGCCCAGGCACTGTTTGCCAGACGCAAAGCCGGTGATTGGAGTGCGGAAGATTGGCTCGATTTTGTGGCTCTTGGCACCGTTGCTGATGTGGTTCCACTGCATGGAGAAAACCGGGTGCTCGTTCGCCGTGGCATCAACCTTATCCGCCAGGGTAAACGGGTGGGGCTGCAAGCCTTGATCCGTGTCAGTGGCCGGGACCCGCAGCGCATATCCGCCGGTGACATTGGCTATATGCTCGGCCCGCGCCTGAACGCCGCCGGACGAATGGAATCAGCTTTGCAGGCTTACTCCTTGTTGATGGCTGAATCCCTGGACGATGCGGCTATGCTGGCACAGAAGCTGGATAACCAGAATTCCGAGCGGCAAAAGGTGACCAAAGAAATGCGGGCCATGGCAGAAGACCATTTTGGTCCTGAACCAGAATTTGATATTCTGACCACATTCGATGAAGCCTATAACGCCGGCGTTATGGGGTTGGTAGCTACCAGCCTGGTGGAGGCTTATTACCGGCCGGCCATTGTGGGCAGCATCGAAGGCGACGTGATCCGCGCCTCTTGCCGCAGCATAGAAGAGTTCCATATTACCCAGGCGCTGGATCAGTGCTCAGATCTGCTGGTGCGCCACGGCGGCCATTCCATGGCAGCAGGTTTTACCCTGGAAAGGGCAAAAGTAGACGAATTCTTGGAGCGCATTCAGGCGGTGGCAGCCAAACAACTGGCTGGCAGAGAACTGCGCAAGACCGTAAAAGCCGACATGGAAATGCCCATTGAACAGGTCAAAGATATTCAGTTGCGAGACCTGGAAAAATTACAACCGACCGGCATGGAAAACCCGGATGCGGTTTTCATCTCCAGAAATGTGGAAATCAAAGTTGCGCGCACCATTGGCGCCGAGAAAAAACATCTAAAGTTGACCTGCCAGGCAGGCCATTACTTGTTGGACGCTGTAGCCTGGCGCCAGGCTGATTGGCTGCCGATGTTGCCGGGGAAATTTGACCTTCTCTATAATATTGAAGAGAACAACTACATGGGCAGTCGCAGTCTGCAGTTGAATGTGCGTGATATGCGGCCTTCAAAGTCGTAAGGGAACTCTCTTGAAACCGCCTTCTCATCTAAAAGCCGTTTTACTGGCCTTGCTGGTCACTTTCATCTGGTCCACCTCCTGGATATTTATAAAGATTGGGTTGGCAGAGATCCCGGCCATGACCTTTGCCGGGCTGCGCTATTTTCTGGCCTTCCTGGTCTTGCTGCCTTTCCTGTTCCAAAAGCAGATCCGCGATGAGGTAAAAAGCCTGACCCGTCGTGACTGGCTGCAGATGGCGTTCCTGGGCCTGGTCTACTACGCACTCGCCCAGGGAGGTCAGTTTCTGGCGTTGGCGTATCTGCCTTCTGTGACCGTCAGTCTGATTCTCAACCTCACCACGCTGTTTGTGGCCTTTTCAGCGCTGGTCTTCTTAAATGAGCGCCCCAGCTTTCTGCAATGGCTGGGCATTGCCATGAACCTGGTAGGCATGGTGATCTATTTTTACCCGGGCGGATTCAGCGGCGGGCAGTGGCTTGGAATATTGTTCGCCATCATTAGCCTCGGGGCTAATATCGGCGGCGCCATCTTGAGCCGCAAGGTGAACCGCGAAGCAAAGTTCAGCCCATTGATGATCACAATCGTTAGCATGGGGATCGGATCCACGCTCATGCTTGCGACGGGTTTGATCACTCAGGGCATCGGCCCCATCCGCCTGCAAAGCTGGGGCATCATCTTGCTGCTGGCGGTGGTCAATACCGCTTTTTGTTTCACGGTTTGGAATTACATCTTGCAGACCCTGAGCGCCACAGAATCGAGCATCGTCAACAGTACCATGCTGGTGCAGATCGCCATTCTGGCCTGGATCTTTTTGGGCGAACGGCATAATCTGCAGGAGATCATTGGTCTGACCCTTACCATTATTGGTGTAGCGGTCTTTCAACTTCGCATTGCCAAAAAGCAAACTTAAACTTCCAAAACTGTTAAGCAAAATTTGCGCACTTTTACCCGTTCCTGAGTATGATTAATGTCAGGTGCTATAATAAACTGTACCCTTTGTAGTTTTGTTCACCAATCTTTGGAGGGGTTTCAATGACGATCGATTCCACTCAAATGCCCAATCCCGGCACGGCAGGAGCTGCTGCTGCCTTTGTTCCGCCACAGATCAACAGCGTGGAGGATACAGGCCTGGGTTTGCTTTGGCTGCAAGACCTGGCCCTCAAGATCCTATATTTTCAAGGCTATCTGACCGGTTTCAAAATTGCCGAGGCTCTGGCATTGCCATTTTCCGGGACGGTCGATCAGATTTTGGATGGACTGAAAAAGGAAAAGATGGTGGAAGTCCGCTCCTCACAAATGGGGTTGGGGGAGGGCGCCTACCTGTATGCCATCACCACGGCCGGTATCACCCGCGCCCGAGAGGCATTGGACCGCAGCCAATACGCCGGCCCAGCACCCGTTCCCCTGGATGTTTACAACGATTCGGTACGCAGGCAGAGCCGCGGACGGGTGACCGTTACCAGCCGCCATATGCATCAGGTCATCAATGATCTGGTTTTCAGCGAGAAGACATTTGCTCGCCTGGGCCCAGCCGTCAATTCTGGTACCTCCATTTTTATTTACGGCCCTCCGGGAAACGGCAAGACCAGCGTGGCCCGCAGCATTGGTAATCTGATCTTAAGCCAGACTATGTACATTCCCTTCTCCATCTTTGTGGATGGACAGGTGATCACGGTATTTGATTCGGTCAACCACCAATTGGCCCCAGAGGAAGAAAGCAACACCACCCCGGGAAGGGGCGGCATGCGTAAAGACTTACGCTGGATCCGAATTCGTAGACCGTTTATTGTGGTTGGCGGCGAGCTGACCCTTTCTGGCCTTGATCTTGTTTTTGATGATACTCTGAAGTATTACGAAGCGCCCTTCCAGGTGAAAGCTAACGGCGGCATTTTGCTTATTGATGACTTTGGCCGCCAGCAAGTACGCCCGCGCGATCTGCTCAACCGCTGGATCGTGCCGTTGGAAAACCGTATCGATTATCTGTCATTGCACACTGGCCGCAAGATCGAGATTCCATTCGATGTGCTGGTGATGTTCTCTACCAACCTGCCGCCAAAAGATCTGGTGGATGAAGCCTTCTTACGCCGCCTGCGCCATAAGATCGAGATCGGTGACCCGAGCTTTGATGAGTACCGCGAGATTTTCAAAAAGGTGGCCGCCTCCAAAGGCGTTGCTTATTCAGATGAAGGGCTGGCTTACCTTTTGCAAGAGTGGTACATTAAGCCGCAACGAAAAATGCGTGCCTCACACCCGCGTGACCTTTGTGATCAGATCGTGGATATTTCGCGCTACCTGAGCGTTGAGCCGATCATGAGCAAAGAGATGCTGGATCGGGCTGCAGAATCCTATTTTGTCGAGTTATAGAATGTTCAAACAATTTTCAAAACCCCTAGTTATTGGTCACCGCGGCGCTTGCGCCCTTGCCCCAGAAAACACAATTGCCTCCTTCAAATTGGCTGTCGAGCACGGTGCTGATTTTATTGAACTGGATGCCAAGCTCTCTTCTGACGGAGTGGTGATGGTCATCCATGACCCCACCGTTGACCGCACCACCAATGGTACCGGCACGGTGAACCAGATGACGCTGGCTCAACTGAAGGATCTGGATGCTGGCAGTAAATTTGACATCAAATACGTGGGTGAAAAGATCCCTACTTTGGATGAAGTTTTCAAAGCTGTGGGCAAGGATATTCTGATCAACGTGGAGTTGACCAATTACACCTCTCAGACGGATCAGCTCATCCCCAAGGTGGCGGAGTTGGTTAAAGCCAATGGACTGGAAGAGCGGGTCTTGTTTTCCTCGTTTCTCCCCGGCAATCTAAAGTGGATCCACCAGCTTTTACCGGATGCTCCGGTCGGGCTCTTATGCCTGGAAGGGTTTGCCGGTTCGTTCTCCCGTTCCTTCTTTGCCATGAGTGTCTCACCGCATATCATTCATCCTTACCTGATGGATGTGAACCCCAAGTATGTGGCCAAGGAGCATAAACGCGGACGCCGGGTGCATACATGGACCGTCAACTATGAAGATGACGTGCGCCGCGTGATCAGCGCCGGGGTGGATGGAATCTTTACGGATAACCCAAAGGTCACCCGCGAGATCATGGAAAGTATGCTCAAGTAACTGCTTTTTGTTTTGCCGTTTGAGACGGCCCTCACTCCAACAAAAATGACATTAATCAGAAAACATGGGCGTGGATTCCTTGCCTGTGTTTTTTGATTTTTGTTAGAATGGGTATATAGTTGTAGTTCCAGTACCTGCCTTTGATGAAATCCGGTTTTACCAAAAGAGCCTAAATGAAACGAATTTTCAATTCCCTCCTGGTTGTCTGCATGCTGGTGCAATTATTCTTTGTTGCATCTCCTGTAAATGCTGCCAACCGTCAGCAATCAACGGCGCCTGCAGAAAAGGCGTATGCACTGTTTCAAAAGATGAACGCTGAGCAGCGGGTGGGGCAGCTCTTCTTGGTTTCTTTTACCGGAACAGATGTGAGTGAGACCAGCAAGATATTCGACCTGATCAAGAACCGTTATGTGGGGGGGGTACTGCTGGAGCAGGTGAATGACAACTTCACCGGGCCGGAGGGTACAGCAGCGGCGGCTCAGAATCTCATCAACTCGCTGCAAACACTGGCAATTCAAAAATCAGATCAAACAGATACTAGCCCCAAAGTGCCGTTGTTCGTTGGTATCTCACAAGAAGGGGATGGTTCCCCCAATGATCAGATCCTTTCAGGGCTCACCCCTCTGGCAGATGAAATGGCCATCGGCGCTACCTGGGATGTTGAAAACGCGCAGACTACCGGTCAGGTATTGGGCAAGGAGCTTTCCAGCCTGGGTTTTAACTTATTGCTCGGTCCCTCCCTGGATGTGCTTGATTCCACCCGCACGGTAGACAGTGAAGATTTGAACACCCTTTTATTTGGCGGCGATCCTTACTGGGTGGGCCAGATGGGGCAGGCGTATATTAGAGGGATTCACGAGGGTAGCAACAATCAAATTGCCGTGATTGCCAAGAACTTCCCGGGCCGTGGCAGTGCTGACAGGCCGGCTGAAAATGAAGTGGCCACTGTTCGGAAATCTCTGGAACAACTAAAGCAGATCGAATTGGCGCCTTTTGTGGCAGTCACCAGCGGGGTAACAGACCCTTTGCAAAGGGCAGATGGTCTGCTGGTCTCGCACATACGCTACCAGGGTTTCCAGGGTAACATCCGCGCTACCACTAAACCTGTTTCTCTTGATAGTACCGCATTGGAGCAGATCCTGGCGCTGGATGAGTTTTCCTCCTGGCACAAGGCCGGCGGCATCATGGTCAGCGATGATCTGGGAACTGTTTCCATTCAAAAGTTTTTTGATTCCACAGGATCCAATTTTGATGCTCGTCAGGTGGCCAAAAGCGCCTTCCTGGCCGGGAATGATCTGTTGTTCCTGGGGAATATCCGTTCCACCGGCGACGAAGATAATTACGCCACCGTCAACAAGATCATCGACCAGTTCCTACAAAAATACAACGAAGATCAGGCGTTCGCCCAAAAAGTGGATAGCGCTGTTTTGCGCCTCTTGACCGTAAAATTTACCCTGTACCCCGATTTCAATTTCGCTACCGTTCTCAAATCTGAAGAGGACCTGGCAGAGACCGGTACTGCTCAACAAACGACCTACGAGGTTGCCAACAACGCCGTAACGCTCATCAGCCCCAGCCTGGGCGAGGTGGATACGGTGATGCCCGACCCTCCCCAGATCACCGACCGTATTGTGTTTATTTCCGACCGGGTCAGCGTCAATCAGTGCAGCAAATGTGGCGTACAAACCACCTTTTCGGCTGAGTTGCTGCGCGACGCCGTGATAAATCTTTATGGATCACAGGCGGCTGATCAGATCAAAGACTACCGCCTCTCGGCGTTTTCGTTTGATGATCTCAAAAACCTGCTGGATCAGACCGGGGATGTAGTTCAGATGCAGGATGATCTTGCTTCTGCAGACTGGATCGTGCTCTCTTTCCTGGGGCAGAACGAAACCGCCATTGGTCAGCAGGTGGTCAGGCGCTTCTTGTCAGAACGGTCTGATCTGATCCGTAATAAGCACGTGATAGGCTTTGCTTTCAATGCTCCCTACTATCTGGATGCTACCGACATCTCAAAATTGACCGCTTATTATGGCATTTACGGCAAAACAGCCCCCTTTATTGATACCGCCGCCCGAGTGCTGTTCCAGGAATTGATTCCCCGCGGCAGTTTGCCGGTTTCTGTTGCGGGCGTAGGCTATGATCTGATCTCGGCAACCACCCCGGACCCGGCGCAGATCATCCAATTAATGTTGGAAAACGGAGAAGCAGAACCGATCGAGACCCCTACCGCTTCTCTGGAACCGACCCAGGCAATGGTATTCAATGTTGGAGACAACCTGCCCATCCGAACGGGGATCATTGTAGATCACAATGGCAACCCGGTCCCAGATGGCACAGTCGTGCGCTTTATGATCGATACAGGCTCAAGCAGCGGCAGTGTAGAAACGGTTGAGACCGTAACCAGTAAAGGCATTGCTCGAACTACTTATCGTATTGCGAGCAAGGGAATTCTGGAAATCCGGGTGCAATCTGAGCCAGCCCTCGTTTCGCAGACCTTACAGTTGGATATTACCGATTCAGGTGGTGTGATCACGGCAATTGAGCCAACTGCCATGCCTACAGAAACATTGGCAGCCCAGGAAGGCGAGACGCCTCAATCCACCGCCAGCCTGATCCCGTATAATTCACATCCAGCCGGGTTGCCCACAGCCACAGATTGGCTTCTTACAACTATTTTGGTCATCGGCCTCTCAGCAGGGATCTTCTGGTTGGGATTGAAAGAAGTGAGCCTCAAATGGGGGATAAGATGGGCCAGCTTTGCTTGCATCAGCGGATACCTCATCTTTATGTACCTTACTCTGGGGATGCCAGGCAGCTCCACTTTGATCAATGCAAGCGGATCCACAGCCATCGCGTTATTAAGCATCGCCGGTGTTTTGATTGGTTGGGGAATTTGTCTGATCTGGTGGTGGCTGGAAAAACGCAAGAAAACGAAACGGATCACCGTTAATGAAGTAAAGTGATCAGCAACGTGATCACACTGAGTGCAGCTGCAACGACCACCAGGGCGCGTTCTGTTTGAGAGTGGAACCAGTCGTACTTAGGTTGGATTCTGCGTCCACTACTGGCGATGATGGGACGGCTGCCGATGAGCGCATCACGAAAAGCCTCCACGTTGGCAGGGCGATCATCCGGGTGCAGTTCCATGGCCCACAAGATGGCCTTTTGGGTGCGCATGCTGATGGATGGATTGATCTCTCGTGGCTCAATGAGCGCATCTGGCTCAAGAAAGCGTTCTCGTGCATCCGCAGGTGGATGGTTGGTGAGGAGATGGTACAGGGTGGACCCAAAGCTGAAGATATCGCTGCGGGCATCTGTATGACCCGTATCTCCGCCGTATTGTTCAAAGGGGGTGTATAGCGCTGTTCCCTGTCCCTGTAAAATGGTAATGGTCACTTCACCGGGGGCCAGTAATTTGACCAGACCAAAATCGACCAGTTTGATCATGCCATTGGGCATCAGTTTTAGGTTGCCCGGTTTAATATCCCGGTGCAAGATAGGTGGAGTTTGCTGGTGCAGGTAAGTAAGTGCATCTGAGAGCTGATTAGCCCAATCCAAAACATCCGGTTCGGGGATGAAGCTTTTCTTCTCTTGCGCCTCGGTCATGATGGTGCGCAAGTCTTTTCCTGGCACATAATCCATTACCAGGTAGTCACGGGGACCATTGGTGAAAAAGTCAGAAACTTTGGGCAGGTTGGAATGGTCCAAACGGGCCAGAACAGTGGCCTCTCTAAAGAATTGATCGCGGGCTTCCTGCACTGTCTTTGCCGGAAGGGTACGGTCATGCTCCACTTCTTTGAGAGCGCATTGGCGTCCCTCAAGCCGCAGGTCATCTGCAAGGTAAATACAGCCCATACCACCCTGGCCAATGATGCGGCGAATGCGGTAGCGACCTCTTAAGGTTTCACCAATTTTGGTTGGTATCGGCATGAATGTTACCCTTGTAGTAAACTTATTTGGAAAACAAGATGTAGAATATCTGATATATTATACATGAGGAGATATATCCGGGCATGGCCAATCGTTCTTCAGTGATGGATAAACAGATCAGCAGTAATGAATATCCAATTTTAGTAGCCCAACAAGGGCCGCTGGAAGGTCAACGCTGGAACATCTTTAAAGAGGTGATCATTGGCCGGGCCTCCGAATGTACCATCCAGATCGATGATCGGCAGATCTCGCGTTTTCATGCCAGGGTCGCTCAGGATGGCAGTAATCACACCATTTCGTTGGAAGATCTGGGTAGCAAAAATGGCACCTTTTTTGCTGGAAATCCAATCACTGAACCGGTACTCCTGCAAGACGGGGATGTTTTTCAGGTCTCCTTGTTGCAAAAGTTTGTTTTTTACACCACCGATGCCACCGTTCCGCTGGAAGATATGCCTCTGCTGGACGTAAAAAAGACACAGGGGATCTTGCTGGACCGAAAGTCACGCCGAGTGTGGGTGGGGGCTCGCGAGCTGTTGCCACCTCTTTCTGTTCCGCAATTCCGGCTGTTGGAAGCTCTTTTTGAACAACCCGGTCTGGTGGTATCCCGTGAAAAACTGGTAGATATGATCTGGGGTAGGGAACAATCTGAAGGGGTGAGCGAACAAGCCCTGGATGCCCTCATCCGTCGTTTACGCGACAGACTTTCTGAAGTGGACCCACTACATGAATACATTGTGACGGTGCGCGGACACGGTCTGCGTTTGGAAAACAGATAATTAAAAGCCCTTCTTCACAAAAAGAAGGGCTTTATTTTGTATTCAAATGGTTTTAGCCGCGCAATTTCTTTTCCATGTTGAAGCGCAGGGCCAATTTGTAGGCGCTTTCAAGGGCCTGCACCAATTCTGGATTTTGCTGGCGAGCCTGTCCTTCATTGATGATGGAGTTCATAGCTTGCAGAAGCTCATCGGTGACAAGGGCTGCGTTCTCTTCCAAAACCTGGCGCTGAAGTGCCTCATCAGGAGCATCCAGTAATTTCTGGATGAGCTCGATCTCAGGGGGAGGAGCGCTCATCTTTTCGAGGATAGATGAGATCTTCTGGATCTTCTCTATACGAGCCAGATCTCCGGCCTGGTTGGCGCGGTCAAATTCGCTGCGTAAGGCCTGGCTGAAGAATTCATCCAGTTCTGGCAGGTGTTTGCTGATGGCGGCTTCCAGATCAGCTTCTTCCAAAATGGAATTGAGGATCTTTTCGGAATTCTCCATCTGTTTTTTCATTTGCAGGTCGTATTCACGGGTGATCTTGAGCAACTTCTCGCGCAGATCGGTGAAAACCTGTTTAGCCTCAGCGCTTTCTTTTTCAATACGGTCAGTGAGAGCCTGAAAGAATTGATAATCCATGCCACTGCGGGTGAGGCTGACAACGGTGGTGAGGGAGCTTTCAGATTTGATCTCAGCCAGAATGTCGAGCAGTTTTTCGCGGGTAAGCCCTTCTTTGCTGGCTTCCTGGATGGCTTTCATGGCCTTCTGGGCTTCCTGGTTCTGTGCTAATAATTCACGGCCGATCTCAGTGTTTTCCAACAATTCTTTTTGTAGATCAGCAAGCATCTGGGCAGATTTCTCGTCGCCTTGATTAATGGCCGATTCAACCAACGTGGTCAGGATGGTGAAGAGGTTGCCGTCTACAACGGCTTCTTCGTCTTTAATGATCTTGACCCGGTCTTCAGACGCCGGGGTGGTGATGAGGCGCTGCAGCAAGCTGACGCGCTTCTGCTGGGCTTCCATCATCTCTTTGGTAATTCCATCGGCTTCCAAAATGCGGTCGATGAGGGTTTGATAGGTAAACATGGTCTGCGGCTGGAAAAGATAACCTTTGCGTTTCTCAGCGGGCAGGGCGTTGACCACCTGGGTGATCAACGGTCCGATCTGTTTTTCCTGTTCGTTCACCGGCAAGCCAAGATCAGGCGGGAAGAAGGTGAGCAGGAGTTCTTTGTTGGGGTCGTGGTAGACAATTGGGGTGGCGATCAATCCCTCGTATCCGCAAGATTGGCAGTGGCTAACGTTAACAGCCCGGCTCAACAATTTTTGCTTGGCGGTGGGATCGGCGTTCATATCAAACAGTTGCTGTACTTCTGCAACAACCGGTTGGTGACAGCGAGGGCAAGTGGTTTGAATTCGTGGCATTTTTCTCTCACTTCGATCAGAATAGATACGTAGAGATTATACCATTTCAGTTTTTTAAGATTGTCTGAATCTTATTAGAGTTTATTGGTTTCTGGAGATGGGGAGAGAGAAGCACACGCGAGCCCCTTTGCCGTGCTCAGGGTCGATCCAAATTCGGCCTCCATGTGCTTCTACAATGGCTTTAGCAAGGTACATGCCCAAACCTGCCCCTTTGGTCTGTTTAATGGCATTGGGAGCCCGGTAGAAGCGGTCAAAGACGAACGGCAGGTCATTGGGGTCAATGCCAGGGCCTTCATCGCTGATACAGAAGATGAGGTTGTCGCTTTTCACCTCCGCGGCAATATCAATGGTGCCGCCGGGTGAATACTTGATGGCATTTGAGATCAAGTTGGAGAAAACCTGGTTCAGGCGTGTTTCATCAGCCAGAATCACTGGCAGATTGGCAGGCAGATGAACCGTGATGGTGTGCTTGTCTGTTTGGGTGCGGAATCGGGCAGCTACTCGTTCCACCAGATCACTGATCTGGACATCGGAGCGCTTGATTGTGAATCCGCTGGCTTGGAGGCGGGTCGCATCCAATAAATTTTCGATATACCCGCTCAGACGGTCGGCTTCTTCTTCGATGACCTGCAAGCTTTCTTGCAAGATGGCCGGGTCCCAGGTGGTGTCTTCGCGGCGCAGGGTGCCCACATACCCTTTGATGAGGGCCACAGGCGTCTTAAGTTCGTGGCTTACCACGGAAATGAAGGTGCTTTTCATCTCTTCTGCTTGCCGGAAGCGGGTGATGTCTCGGACGGTTGTGATCACATTCAACAGAGTGCCTTCATCAGAAAGCAGCGGTGCATAGGTGATGCCTACCGGTAGAGCAGGATTGCCATTGGGGCGCTCCAGATCACCTTCTACGTACAGGGTGGCGTGGGCGGTAAGCGGCCAGCCGCCGGCAACAGCTTCTTCGAGGGTCATCAGTTGGGGAGCTTTGGCCCATTTGATTACGTCTTGATGGGCTTTTCCCTGCAATTCATCAATCCGATTACCGATCATGTGGCTGAATGCCGGATTGACACGTTCTACTTGAAGGTCATGGGTCAAAACCAAAATGCCATCAGCGGCAGAATCGAGTAGGGCTGAGAAGCGTTTACGGTCGTTCTCTACCTGCTTGTAGAGTTGGGCGTTTTGAACTGCAATAGCCGCCTGGTCTGCAAAACTACTGAGGAGAATGCGGTCATTGGGGGTGAAGGCGGCAAATTGCCTGAAAACGAAAATAACGCCGACCACTTTGTTGCCAGTGATGAGCGGTAAGCCTACTGCGCTGAGCCGTCCCATACTAATCGCCTGGGTAAAGACACCCAGCATGCGGTTTATGATGACGATCTCAGTGTCTCTGGGGTTTTCGTCTTCAGGGATCTGTCTTAGCTGTGTCTCAAGGTATTGAAGCAAAGCAGGGGGCAGACCATTAGAAACTCTGATCTGCCACCCTTCTGTTTGTGAGCGTAAAGCGATAAGCCCTGCCTGGCCGGCCAGCATTTCAATGGAAATATTCAGAATGCGTTCAAGCAGCTTATCGAGATCAAGTTCCTGCGTCAGGGCACGCGAAATTTCCAGTAAATAGTCACGCTGGCGAACACGAAAATCAGGCAGCATCAAATGATCCTTTAACCTTTGGCGATCTCGATATCATCTTTTTTGGTCACCCAGTCGGTCATCCCTTCAGCCAGGGTGATCGCTTCTTCGAAGATCTCCAGGCCTTCCTCAGCTTCCGCTTTGGTGAGCGAGAGCGGGGGTGAGATACGAATGGTACTTTTTCCACAACCGAGTGTCAAGAGGCCACGTTCAAAGGCCAGGTGCTCAATTTTATCGCGCAAGCCTACAGCCGGTTCTTTGGTGAGTTTATCAGTGACGAATTCAACGCCGATCATAAGACCAATTCCGCGAACACACCCCATGGAGGAATGGCCCGCTTGCATGGTGTGTAGACGTTCCAAAATAAATTCGCCGACTTCGGTGGCATTGTGCAGGTACTCATCTTCAATGAGACTGAGGGTTTCAATGGCTGCGGCACAGGCTAATGGGTTGCCGCCGTAGGTGTTACCGTGCGACCCTTTTGGCCAGGTCACCACGCTCTTGCGAGCGATCATGGCGCCCAGAGGTACCCCAGAGGCAATGCCCTTGGCGGCGGCAATAATATCAGGCTCGACGCCAAAATTCTCAATAGACCACCAGCGGCCTGTACGGCCAACTCCAGCCTGAACTTCATCGGCGATGAGCAATATGCCATGTCTATCGCAGATCTCGCGCAATTTTGGGAAGAAGGAAGCGGGTGGAACAATATATCCGCCTTCGCCTTGAATAGGTTCGATCAGAATGCCGGCAACTTCATCGGCCGGGACAGTTTTGCCAAAGATCTCTTCTTCAAGATACCGAATGACGGCATCACCGGTATCTTCGCCGGGACGAGAGGCCAGTACCGGCCGGTACGGATCAGGGTAGGGAATGTGGGTAACCCCGCCCATCATGGGGAAAAAGCCACGATGATAATGCGGTTTGCTGGCTGTAAATGTTACGGCACCCATGGTCCGCCCATGGAATCCGCCCAGAAAACCAATAAATTGAGAACGACCAGTTGAATAACGGGCAAGCTTGATTGCAGCTTCAACGCTCTCAGTGCCCGAATTTGTCATAAATGAAATAGCATCCTCGCTAAAAGGCGCGATACGATCCAGATATTCTGCTAGTTCGACCCATTTGGGATGATAAAAATCGGACGAGATGTGAATAAACTTTTCAGCCTGTTCCTGGATTGCTTTTACAACCCTGGGGTGACTGTGCCCCGTGGACGTGACGGCGATCCCTGCTGCAAAATCAAGAAACCGATTTCCGTCAACATCCCATACCTCTGTGCCACGACCGTGATCCATTACAAAAGGATATCCCCTCGGATATGAGGGAGAGATCACTTTCTGATCCCGTTCGATGTAGCTCTTCGCTATTGGCCCTGGTAAGTTAAGCACCTTCATAGTATCCTCCTTAAATGAAAACTTGCCGATGCGGTGGCTAACTACAGAACTAAGCTCTTCTATTAATTAAGTGCATCTGTATCCTTTATTATAACATGGCAAAAAATCCCCGGCTCAAAAAATGGCCGGGGATCAATTTATACATGGAAATCTACTTTTCTAGTGAGAGGGCAAAGGCGCCGAGCAGCCCGGCGTCATCACCGAGTGCGGCAGTAACGATGCGCATATTGGTGACGTATTCTTTGGCGATGACATGCTCTTCTAATGAGGCCATGAGCGGCTTCATGATGAGATCTCCACTCATCGACACACCACCGCCCATAATGACAATGGCAGGGTTGAGAATGTGTAGAAAATCGGCGATAGTACGGCCCAGGTAGAAACCAGCTAGATTGAAGGCATCAATGGAAAGCTGGTCACCTTTTTTGGCCGCGTCAGCGATCTCTTTGGCAGAAGGGGAAGACCCTGGTTTGAATGCAGAAGGAACACCTTCTGCTAATTTTTCGCGAACATAACGTGCAATGGCAGTTCCTGAAGCAACAGCTTCGATATGGCCTTTTTTGCCACAGCCGCACATGGGGCCATCAGGTACTGCCACCACATGTCCAATTTCCCCGGCCATGCCATGAGCGCCGCTGATGAGTTGGTTATCCATGATGATGCCGCCGCCAATGCCTGTGCTGACCGTAATGAAAAGCAGGTCTTTGTAGCCTTTACCTGCGCCGAATTTCCATTCGCCCATGGCTGCCAGGTTGGCATCGTTGCCTAAATAAACGGGAACATGGAACTGGTCACGCAAGATCTGAGCGAGGGGGAGGTTGACCCAACCCGGAATATTGGGGGCGGTTACAACTAGCCCTTCCTCCGGTTCAAGGTAACCTGGAGCGGCAATCGCGATCGAATCGATCGGATCATCGGTAGGCCAAACTTCTTTGAGCACGTTTACAAGACGTTCCACAGGGGTTTGACCATCACCCTGCGTCTTGATCTTCTTCTCAAGGATCGGCTTTGAGCTATCTTCGTTGAAGATAGCGACTCTAATTTGGGTTCCACCCACGTCAACTGCGGCGAATTTTCTCATCGGCGCTATTATAGCATGAGATCACTTCAATTGACGCTTTTCTAAAAGGCTGCTATTATTCAATCTATATGCGTCCTTCCCGTCGGCATTGGTTTCAGCGTGCGTACCAATCGGTGTATCAAACACTGCGTTGGTTTATTCCTGGCATAGGGGTAAAACGCTGGGTTTTGGTGATCCTCATTGGTACAACATTTTTAGGGCTGGGCTTTGCTGTTCTTCTGCTCGACTTTTACCGGACCGCACCTGAATCCTGGCTGCTTCCGGTCATTTCCTTCCTTTCATTACGTTTCTTAGATCGTCCTTTACGGGCGTTGATATTTGGCTCCATTGGCCTTGGGTTAATCATTTGGGGAATCATCAAACTCAACAAGACCCTGTTGCGTCCATTTATTGTCCCTGGAAAAGATGTAATTGAAACAGTTTCCGAATATCGGCGCCGTGAACGTGGTCCACGCATCGTTGTCATTGGTGGCGGTACGGGGCTCTCTGCACTCTTACGCGGGCTGAAAGCCTATTCCCGTAATATCACTGCCATCGTAACGGTGGCTGATGACGGTGGTTCATCCGGTGAATTACGCAAGTCCATAGGCATTCTGCCGCCGGGAGACATTCGAAACTGCCTGACAGCCCTCTCAAATGATGAAGAGATGCTGACCCAGCTCTTCCAGTATCGTTTTGCCACCAACATGGGACTGAACGGTCACTCCCTGGGCAACCTGCTTATCTCGGCGCTGACTGAAATCACCGGCAGTTTTGAAGATGCCATTGCAGAGACCGGTCGTGTACTTGCAGTGCAGGGACAGGTATTACCCTCTACTCTGCACAACATCAGCCTGGTGGCAGATGTAAAACTGCCTGACAAAAATGTTGAAGTACGTATCAAAGGGGAGAGCCAGATTCCCAAGATCGGTGGCAAGATCCGCCGTTTGTGGATCGAACCAGGGAATCCGGCGGCATTCCCGCCCAGTTTACAGGCTTTGTTGAGCGCAGATCTCATCATCGTTGGGCCGGGTAGTTTGTACACCAGCCTGGTGGCGAACCTGCTGGTGCCAGATCTGGTGCAGGCTTTGCGTGCCAGCCGCGCTTATAAGTTCTACATTTGCAATGTGGCCACTCAACCCGGTGAAACAGATTCTTTCTCCTGTGAAGACCATGTTGAGGTCATTGACCGGCACATCGGCGCCCACATTTTTGATACGGTCATTTGCAACAAACGCTTCGAAGGGACTTTACCAAATGATGTAGAATGGGTATCATTAAAACCAGGTAAGGAAGCGGGTTATCCCATATATCAGGCAGATCTGATCGACCCGGCAACTCCATTCCGGCATGATTCCATCAAGTTGGCCAAGACCGTGATGGACCTTTATTATGAGAAAACCGGCCCGCTAAACCTGCGTGATGAAAATTCATCATTATAGTTGAGAACAATCCATGTCTGGACATGGTAAAATTTTGGTAAGACATCAAGGAGGATTATTTTATGACAGTAAAGGTTGGTATTAACGGATTCGGCCGCATCGGCCGGCAGGTGTTGAAAGCAATCCTTGAACGCCACGGTTCTGAACTCGAAGTCGTTGCGATCAACGATTTGTTTGACACTAAAACAAACGCTCATTTGTGCAAGTACGACTCGAACTATGGCATTTTCCCCGGTACTGTTGAAGCTACCGAGAACAGCCTGATCATCGACGGCAAGAGCATCAAAGTCTTCGCCGAAAAAGATCCCGGTGCCCTTCCCTGGAAAGATCTGGGTGTGGATATCGTTATCGAATCCACCGGTCTCTTCACCGATGCTGCTGGCGATCCTGCCAAAGGCAAACCCGGTGCCCGTGTTCACATTGAAAAAGGCGGCGCCAAGAAAGTTATCATCTCCGCCCCTGCCAAAAACGAAGACATCACAATCGTTTTGGGCGTCAATGAAGGCAAATACGATCCTGCCAAACATCACGTGGTTTCCAATGCTTCCTGCACCACCAACTGCCTCGCTCCTGCAGCCAAGATCGTGAACGACAAATTCGGCATTATTCATGGTGTCATGACTACCATCCATTCTTACACCAATGACCAGGTAATTCTGGATCAGGGTCACAAGAAGGAATTGCGCCGCTCCCGCGCCGCTGGTCAGAACATCATCCCCACCACCACTGGTGCAGCCAAGGCCGTTGCTCTGGTCATCCCCGAGCTCAAAGGCAAATTCGACGGCTACTCCTTGCGCGTCCCGACTCCCACTGTCTCTATTGTTGACTTTGTTGCCAACATTGAGAAACCCACCACCAAAGAAGAACTCAATGCCGCTTTTGTTGAAGCAGCAAACGGTCCTTTGAAGGGTATCCTGGGTGTGACCCACGGCGATTACAATGAGCCGTTGGTTTCCATGGACTTCAAGGGCGATCCCCGCTCTTCCATCGTCGACCTGCCCACCAATATGGTCATGGACGGAACCTTGATCAAAGTGGTCACCTGGTACGACAATGAATGGGGTTACTCTTGCCGCACTTCCGATCTCGCGGCTTTGATGGCCAAGAATCTCTAGTTCTACCCCTTAAGTAAACAAACATGATGCGTAATCGACAATCCTAGATTGGCCCGGTTGCGCATCATGCACTATATAGGAGCGGAGGCTTAAATGTTTAGTAAGAAAACCATTCGTGATATCGATGTGAAAGGGAAGAAAGTCCTCGTTCGCGTGGATTTCAACGTTCCCCTGAAAGATGGCGGAGTGGGAGATGATACTCGTATCCGTGCTGCTCTGCCTACCATCCAGTATTTACTGGATAACGGCGCGGCAGTGATCTTGTGCTCTCACCTGGGTCGTCCCAAGGGTGGTCCGGATCCCAAATACTCAATGAAACCAGTTGCTGATTACCTGGCCGGATTGTTGAAGAAACCGGTTGCCTTTGCTGCCGATTGCATCGGCCCGGATGCTGACGCTGCCGCAAAAGTGCTCAAACCTGGTGAAGTTCTCTTGCTTGAGAACACCCGCTTCCACCCGGAAGAAGAAAAGAACGATATGGGCATGGCCAAACAACTCGCTTCTTTGGCTGACCTGTTTGTAAATGACGCTTTTGGTACCGCTCACCGCGCCCACGCTTCCACTGAGGGCGTCACCCACTTCCTGCCGGGAGTGGCTGGCTTCTTGCTGGAAAAAGAGATCAAATACCTGGGTCAGGCAGTTGCCGAACCCAAACGCCCCTTCGTTACCATCATGGGCGGCGCCAAGATCAGCGACAAGATCGGTGTCATCAAGAATTTGCTCAGCAAAGCCGATGCCATTTTGATCGGCGGCGGTATGGCCAACACCTTCTTTAAGGCTGAAGGATATCCCGTAGCTGATTCACTGGTAGAAGACGAAGCACTTGAGACCGCCAAAGAGCTGCTGAAAATTGGTGGTTCCAAATTACGTCTGCCCGTGGATGTTGTTCTGGGTGATAAATTTGACGCCGAAGCCGCCACCAAGATCATCCCGGTTGGCCCCATCCCCGATGGCTGGCGCATTCTGGATATTGGCCCCGAAACCATCAAAGCTTACGGTAAAGTGATCGAAGCCGCAGGAACCGTGGTATGGAATGGCCCCATGGGTGTGTTTGAGTTCCCCAAATTCGCAGTCGGCACCTACGGTATCGCTAAAGAAGTTGCTGCCAGCAACGCCATAAGCATCATCGGCGGCGGCGATTCAGTGGCTGCAATCCAGGAATCTGGCCTCTCTGACAAGATCACCCATATCTCCACCGGTGGTGGCGCCTCTCTTGAAATGCTGGAAGGCCTTGAACTGCCTGGTGTAGCTGCTTTACAAGATAAGTAACAAACCTGTTCGACTCTTGGAGCACAAATGAAAAAATGGTCCTGGTGGGTTAAAGCTCTGGTAATTCTGGTCGTTTTGTTTGGGGTGATCCAATTGATCCCTTATGGTAAAGACCATACCAATCCGGCTGTGGTGGCTGAACCAGTTTGGAAAGATACCACCACACAAAATTTGGTGGCAAGAGCCTGTTATGATTGCCACTCAAATGAGACAACCTGGCCTTGGTATAGCAACGTTGCTCCAGCTTCCTGGTTATTAGCTCATGATGTAGAGGAAGCTCGCCAAAATCTGAACTTTAGTGACTGGCCATCCAATCCTGTTGTCAGCCAGGCGCTCCTTGAGGGTGCCGTGAAGATGGTACAGGAGGGTGAGATGCCTCCTTTCTACTATGTATGGATGCACCCGATCGCAAATTTGAGTGCGGCTGAAAAAAGCCAGCTTGTGCAAGGGCTGCAAGATCAGGCCAAATAATTATTTTGGTCTTAATCTGGACAAACGGGGTAGGCTGGGGTAGAATTTGAACGCCATCCGAAACAGTGCTTGCCCTCGACCCTCGCACTGGAATTAAGTTGTTGGAGGAATAAGTTGGCTAATATTAAGTCTGCAATCAAACGCAACAAGCAAAACGAAAAGAAGCGTGTTCGCAACCGCGTTTATCGTGGTGTGGCTCGTACTTTTGTCAGCCGAGCTCGCAAAGCCATTGAAGGGAATGATGCCGAAACAGCAAAAGCAGCCACCCTCGAGGCCATCAGCGCGCTTGATAAAGCTGCACAGAAGGGCGTTATCCACAAGAACAATGCGGCCCGCCGAAAAAGTCGTTTGATGAAAAAGCTTGCAACTCTCGAGTAATTTCATTAACGTTTGAAACGCAAAGCAAGTGGGAGGTAACACTCCCACTTTTGCTTTTAATCTGGCGCTCACGGTCAAATTTCTATTTGTCAGACCGTGTGATATAATCCTGACGACACTAACGGAGGCGATGAGGTTGAATTATGTTTGAAGCTGAGCAGAAGGCAATTGAAACGATCATTCAGGACTATTGCAAGGAAATGGATTATCCTGAAACCGAATTGCGATGGACCTGGATCCCGTTCAGCGGACGATGGGGTATTTCGACTTCATTTTTTCAGTTAGCAGCCAAATCTTTCAAAGGCGAAAAGGGCAACGTCAACGAACGCGCCCAAAAGATCGCCGCTGATCTTACAAATCGCCTGTCTTCTCTTAAAGAGTTTGACAAAATTGAGAGCGTAAACGGGTACCTTAACCTTTTCTTTCAACAAGGCGATTACATGCAGCGTGTCCTCGACACAGTGCTGGAACAAGGGGAAGATTTTGGCCGCGGCGAACGCAACCACCTACAATGGATGGTGGAGTTCTCCCAGCCCAATACGCATAAAGCCTTTCATGTTGGACATTTGCGCAGCGCTATTTTAGGTGATGTGCTGGCTCGCTTGTTGGATGCTGCCGGTTATGATGTGGTACGCGCCAATTACCCGGGGGATATGGGTTTGCACGTGATCAAGTGGTTATGGAATTATATGAAGTTCCATATGGGCGAAAAACCCGAAAAAGACCTGACCAAGTGGATGGGAGCCATTTACACTGAAGCCTCCAAGCGCCTGGAAGAAAACCCGGACTACGAAACTGAGATCCGCGCGCTGTATGGGCGCTGGGACAAGCGCGATCCTGAGGTGGTGAAGCTCTGGGAAGAAACCCGTGAGTGGTCTTTGGAAGGTTTCCGCCAGATGTATGATCTGCTGGATATCAAGTTTGACAGGTACTACTTCAATTCCATGTTTGAGCATCCAGGGCGCAAAATGGTAGAAGAGATGATCCAGAAAGGTCTCGCCGAAGATGATCGTGCCAATGGTGGGGCTGTGATCGTCAAAATTGATGAGAAATTGGGACTGAAGAACGAAAAATTCCGTGTATTTGTGGTGCTACGTTCTGATAGCACCGCTTTATATGCCACCGAGGACCTGGCGCTGGCTCGCCAAAAGTTTACAGATTACCCTGAATTACAACGCTCACTGTATGTTGTGGACGTACGGCAATCTCTGCATTTCCAGCAATTGTTCAAAACACTCGAGCTTGATGGCTATAGCTGGGCAACCCAATGCCAGCATGTGCCCTATGAGTTGGTGAACCTGCCCGGAAATGTGGTGATGGCTTCCAGGGATGGTACGGTGGTCTTTTTGGAAGATCTGATCCGCGAAGCAACCGACCGTGCCTTGCAAGTGGTAAAAGAGAAGAATCCGGATCTCTCTGAAGAACAAAAAATGAAAGTCGCTCAAGCTGTGGGCATTGGCGCCATCAAATACCCTATGCTTTCTCGTGAGAGTGCCAAGGTAGTGACCTTTGATTGGGAGTCCGCGCTCGATTTTAACGGGCAGGCTGCTCCCTATATTCAATATGCTTATGTTCGTGCCAACAGTATCTTGCGTAAAGCCGGGGGAAACATCCCTACTTCGATGCAGCCGGAATATGCGCTGAGCGAAGCGGAGATCACCCTGGTTGACCTGATCAGCCGTCTACCAAATGAGGTCCAAAAAGCTGCCAGAGACCTGAAACCTCTGGTGATCAGTTCTCTTGCTTTTGAACTGGCTCAGGCGTTTAATGATTTCTATGGGCAATGTCCGGTTCTCCAGGCAGAGGAGCCTGTGCGTAACATGCGTTTACGCCTGGTTGCTGCTGCCCGTCAGGCCATTGCCAATAGTTTGGCTTTGCTGGGCATCACAGCCCCACAAGCGATGTGAAAATTGTCTTGTAGACCAAATTATTAAAAAGGAGATGACTAAAGTATGACCCGAATCCGAACGTTAATTATGGGAGCCGCTGGACGCGATTTTCACAACTTCAATGTGTTCTTTCGCGACAATAACGATTATGAGGTAGTTGCTTTCACTGCAACGCAAATCCCCAACATTGACGGCAGAAAGTATCCTGCGGCTTTGGCCGGTTCATTGTATCCGGCTGGAATTCCCATCTATCCTGAAAGCGACCTGGTCAAACTGATCAAAGATCTCAAAGTGGAACAGGTTGTCTTCGCCTACAGCGATGTCCCCCACGAAGTTGTCATGCACAAGGCTTCCATCGTAAATGCTGCCGGTGCTGATTTCCGCCTGATGGGGTTGAATAGTACCCAGATCAAATCGACCAAACCGGTCGTTTCCATCTGCGCTGTGCGTACCGGCTCTGGAAAAAGCCAGACCACCCGCCGTGTTGCCGATATTTTGACCAAAATGGGCTACAAAGTTGCTGCCATCCGTCACCCCATGCCTTATGGCGATCTGGTGAAACAGAAGGTACAGCGCTTTGCTTCCTACGCTGATCTTGACAAGCACGAATGCACCATTGAGGAACGCGAAGAATACGAACCGCATCTGGACAATGGCGTCATCGTTTATGCCGGTGTGGATTACGAAGCCATTTTGCGTCAGGCTGAACAGGAAGTAGATATCGTATTGTGGGACGGCGGCAACAACGACTTCCCATTCTACAAATCGGATCTCAATATTGTGGTTGCTGATCCGCATCGCGCTGGCCACGAAAAATCTTACCATCCCGGTGAGACCAATGTGCGCATGGCCGATGTGTTTGTGATCAACAAAGTGGATACCGCCGACCCGGATAAAGTGATCGAGGTTCGCAATACTCTTCACGAATTGAATCCCAATGCCGTCATTATTGAAGGCGCCTCCCCGTTGTTCGTTGACGACCCAGAAGCCATCCGTGGCAAACGTGTTCTGGTCATTGAAGACGGCCCCACCCTCACCCATGGTGAGATGGCTTATGGTGCCGGATGGGTGGCTGCCCGCCGCTTTGGTGCGGGTGAGATCGTTGATCCTCATTCATTCGCGGTTGGTTCTATTCACGACACCTACGTCAAATATCCCAAGGTCGGCGCCATTTTACCGGCTATGGGCTATGGTGACGCCATGGTGAAAGACCTGGAGAAGACCATCAATAAGGCAGATGTTGATCTCGTGATCTCTGCCACCCCGATCGATCTGACCCGCATCATCAAAGTGAACAAGCCCATGCAGCGGGTTCGCTATGAATTGCAGGAGATCGGTAAACCGAATCTTGAGGACATCCTCAAAGCGAAGTTCGCGAAAAAGTAATTCGTGAATCTGGATCAGGAATTGGGTGTAAACTGTTTATGGGTGAGAACCCTACGGCAACCCAATTCCTGATTTTTTTCTGAAAGAATGTAAATATGTTTATAGACGAAGCAAAAATACTTGTTCGGTCCGGACGGGGTGGAGCTGGCATTGTCCATTTTCACCGTGAAAAGTTCGTTCCCAGAGGTGGCCCGGATGGTGGAGACGGTGGCCGTGGGGGAGATGTGATCTTTGAGGTCATCCCCACCCTCAACACTCTGCAGAGCTTTCGCTATAAACATAAATATGTTGCGCCAGACGGTCAAAATGGCGGTCCGAGCAACATGACCGGAAGATCTGCCCCCAACCTGGTCGTGCAGGTTCCGCCTGGAACCTTGATCTATGATGAAGACAGCGGTGAACTCCTGGGTGACCTGGTAGAACCGCATCAAAAACTGACCATTTGCAAAGGCGGACGGGGTGGCTTGGGCAACCAGCATTTTGCCACCTCTCGTAACCAGGCTCCTCGTACTGCAGAAAAAGGTGAACCCCCGCAGGAGCGTAATCTGCGCCTGGAGCTAAAGCTGCTGGCCGATATTGGTATTGTAGGCGTCCCCAACGCAGGAAAATCCAGCTTTCTGGCTTCTGTGACCAATGCCACACCCAAGATCGCCAACTATCCGTTCACCACCATTGAACCAAACCTGGGCGTTGCTAATTTGGATGAGGATACATCGCTCATCCTTGCTGATATCCCCGGTTTGATCGAAGGTGCTCACGAAGGGGTAGGGTTGGGTGACGCGTTCTTGAAACATATTCAGCGCACCAAGGTGTTGATCCACGTTTTGGATGGTTTAAGCGAAGACCCATTGGCGGATTTCTCTCAGATCAATTCTGAGTTGGCCATGTTTGATCCGAAATTAAGCAAGAAACCCCAGGTGGTGGTCTTTAATAAAGTGGACCTGCCTGAGGTAAAAGAGAAATGGCCGGAAATCAAAAAGAAACTGACCAAAGGCGGATATTACCCATTTGAGATCTCTGCAGCCACGCATGAGAATCTGCGCCCCGTACTGTGGAAGGCGCATGAGCTTTTGCAGCAGTATGTAGAAGAAGAAACGGTTGAGCCGGATGTTCCTGTGTACAAGCCGGAAGAAGATCCGACAATATTTGAAATTGTCCGCGAAAATGAAGCCTACCGTGTGATCGGTAAGGCCATTGAGCGTGCAGCCGAGATGACCTATTGGGAGCACGATGGCTCACGCCGCCGCTTCCAACGCCTAATGGAAAAAATGGGTGTAGATGATGCATTACGCCAGGCCGGCATTGAAGAAGGCGATAGTGTGTACATTGGTGAAAATGAGTTGGAGTGGCAGGAGTAGTTAGATGCGCATAGGCATTTTTGGCGGTACTTTTGACCCTCCTCATGTTGGACATTTGATCCTGGCTGAGGAATGCCGTACGCAATTGAATCTGGATAAGTTGCTGTGGGTGGTTACCGATAATCCACCGCATAAACGCTATGTAAACGTCAGTCCTATTGAGAGCCGTCTGAAACTGGTTGCTAAGGCTATTGAAGGGAATCCCGCCTTTGAGATCTCGCGGGTAGATATAGACCGTCCAGGTCCGCATTATGCCATTGACACTGTCAAGATCCTCAAAGAGCAGTTCCCCAGCGCAGAGATGTTCTACCTGATGGGTGGAGATTCTTTGCATGATCTGCCCACCTGGAACCGTCCGCAAGATTTTGTTAAGGTATGCGATGGTATTGGTGTAATGCGCCGACACTCAGATCAGGTGGACCTGGAATCTCTGGAGAAAGTGCTGCCAGGGATCACCCATAAGGTGCATCTGGTGGAAGCGCCAATTTTAGAGATCTCCTCACATCAGATCCGCCAACGAATTTATGACGGTCAAAGCTACCGTTACTATTTACGCGATGCAGTGTTCAGAGCCATCCATGACTTGAAGATCTACGATAATAATTAGAGGCCGAAAGGCCTCTATTCATTTCCAAACGAAGAGTTGCAGCCAGCCTGTACTGATGATAAGGGTGAGTAGGGTGATGAGCGCTCCGGCTTTGGTGTATTCCCAGAAGCCAAGGGCCACCTTGCGGCGGTGAGCAGATTCAGCCACGATCAGGTTGGCCACCGAGCCGAGAAGGGTGAGGTTACCGGCCAGGGTTGAGGCGGCTGCCAGGGTCAACCAACCGGCAAGTGGGTTGCTCATGGCGGCAATGAGTGGCCTGAGTAAGAGCACAGCCGGTACGTTGGATACCAGGTTGCTGAGGACCACCGTCACCAAACTCAGGTTGAACACATTCTCATGGCCGCCGAGTTGCAGGTTGTTCATCAGGGCGGTGGTAACACCATTCTTATCCAGGGCGCCGGTGACGATGAAGAGGGCAGAAAAGAAGACCAGAATGCCCCAATCGATTTCTGCGAAGACCTTTTCTGGTTTTACCCGCCGGGTGAGTAATAAGGCACAGGCGGCAATGAAGGCGGCTGTGGCAATTGGGACGCCCAAAATGAAGGCAATAAGCATCCCTACTGTGATTAGGGAAGTCTTGATCAATAAAGGCTTGTAATAATGCACTTTTTGGGTGGGGGGAATTGGGAAAAAATTGCTAGCAGCAAATTCCTTCGGGTAAAAAAGCTTGAGCACCAACCAGACACACCCCAGCCCTAACAAGGCGATGGGAGCCAACGCTGCTGCAAATTGGGTGTAACTGATGCCTGATGCAACACCAATGATCATGTTCTGCGGGTTGCCCGTCAACGTGGCCGTGGAACCAATATTGGCAGCTGTGGCCAATGCGATGAGGTAGGGAATGGGGTTACGATCCATGGCGAGCAGCAACTCTAGCAGGAAGGGAGTAAGCATGATGCAAATGGTGTCATTTAGGAAGAATGCGCTCAGGACTCCCACGATGATGATCTCAATGAGCAGGAAAACCATGGGTTTACGGGTAAGCCTCAGCAAGAAGGCACTGGTCAGCTTAAAAAAGCCGGCCAGCCGCAAATTGGCGTTCAAGATCATCATGCTGAACAACAGCATGAGGGTATCCACATCCAGAAAACCGCCAATATCCTTGAGACCGACCTGACCAAAAAGGATCAGCAGACCGGCACCGATGAGGGCAATGGTGGTACGGTTGGCACGGAATTTTGGCACAAAGCCAACCGCAATGCCGATGTAGGTAAGAAGTACGATGGAAGAGGTGACCCAAAGATTGTTGGACATAAGATTAAAAGTAAAGTTGGCCGGATAAGGCCAACTTGTATTAGATCATCCTTTAGAGGTCCACATTATAGGTGTGGAATTTGTTCTTGCAGGGGTTTCCCCAGGCTACGATCATTTGTCTGGAGGTAAGGTCCATGATCATGCTCACAATGGTTTTCTCGCGGTCCATGGGGTCAAGATCGAAGACAGAATGGTTACAGATCGAATCGGGGTAATTAACGTGGTCCTGCAAAATGCCCTGCAAGGATTTTATGGTGTGTTTCTTGTTCTCTTTGAGCAATCGTTGGGCTCGAAAATAACGGACCCGCGTGTGGATCAGTTCATCGGGTTCAGCCTCAATAGTTTCCATTTTGGGTGAGAGGTAGTTATTCGTGTGGGCAATGTACCCTTCCAGGCCGTAGAGAATGTCAAAGTTACGGGCGGAGACTTCTACATTATAGAGTTCGCCACTTTCATGTGCGATAAGGTGACTGTACCCTGCGGCACGCAGAGGAACAATAGCGTGGCGGAATGCCTGGCCGATTGTCTTGGCCCCTAAAACTGCGCGGGAAACGATCACACGAGGAATGCCAATTCGGGAATCTGAAGGATAAACTGTATCGCAGCATTGGGCGATGCCAGCGGCGTTAAAACCGACATTTGGTAAAAGGCCGCCGTAAGACATGGCCACGATGGGGGGTTCATCATCAGGTTCCATGTGCACAATATATACATCCGGTTCATCATCTGGCAGCCAATCTTCGTTGTGGGCGACGAGTACATGCCCATCAGCGGTAAAGTTCTCATTTACCGCCAGGCTGGTGCATTTAGTGAGGTGAAGGGCATCAGTGGTGACTGCTTCAAGGCCGTTAACGACAGCCAATTCTGTGTAGTTAACGTTAGCCCCTTCGGCGATGCCAAGCAATTCATCTACATACTTGGGGTAGCGCTCTTGAGCAAAGGGCATGTACTTTCTCGCCTGGATCTGGGCGCCATCCCAGGTGAGCTGCAGGTTGTTGTAGGTGGATTCCACCAGCGAACGCGCGTTGGCGATACTGTGTTCAATCAGAGGTCGGCAAGCTTCACCGATCTGTTGTCCCATTTGGCGATGCGAACCCTTTACATGAACGAAAGGGGGAGGGGTTGGGTGTAAAACTGCTGAATTGTCTGTCATGGGTTTAAATATACGCGAAATCGGGCAGAGTGGCAAGGATAAAAAAAACAGCCCTCGTTTTGAGGGCTGTGGAAAAGATAACGATTCTAAGCAGTGGTTGTGGGTGGTTCAGGAGCCTCTGGCGGTACAGGGAAGTGTGTCTGTGGATGGGTCAGTGCATATTTATTTGAACCAAATCGGCTGATGACTATGGCGCCGAGTGTGAACAGGACGATCAAGAATCCGAGAATCCAGCCTACACAGGGGATGAGGGTGATGAGACCAATCACCAGACTCAACACCAGTACGCCGATACCCGAAGAGACAGAGACTGGCCAATTGACTTTAAAGAGCCTGCTAAACCGTTCTCCTACATCAAAGCCAGCGATTACCCAACCATAGATGGTGGTGAGGGCAATGGCAAGCAGGGAGAAGATCATAACCGGGATGAGGATGATGGTGATGGTCATAATGACCAATACAATGGGAGCGCCGATCATGGTGATGATGCCGACTCCACCGCTTACCCAGACCTCACTGTTAAGCGTTTGGGCAACCCGTTTGATCTGGTTGGGGAAGATGAGCCCAAGCACAACTGCAAGAGCAGCCATAGCCAGAGACTCAAATGCAATAGCCAGGATCTTTTCCAACAAAGATGGAGTGTGCTTTACAGGAATAGTCTGGCCGTCCTGGTTCAGGTCAAGTTGTAAAGGCCCCTGTTCAGTGACCTGCCCGGAGATTTGCGCACCGTCGGAACGCTTAATTGAAGCACCAACAGCAGAGATATCTCCGTCAACAACTGCGGTATCATCCAGACTGACGGCGCCGCCTATGGCAACGATATCCCCTTTTACAGAACCAGTGATCGTTATTGTGCCGCCGGTGAGAACAATATCCCCGTTGACCTGGGCGCCTTTTTCGATGTTAACCGTGCCGCCAACAACCACCAAGTTACCCTCCAGCGTTTCCCCGTATTTGAGACGGAAGGTGTCTCCCAGAATGAACTTGTCGCCATGCTGCAGATCGTCTGTCTGCGGGACGGGCGTCGGTGATTGAGCCGATGCCGGAAGGGTTAGGAATAACAACGCAACAGCAACCAGTAAAACTGAAAGTAATCTCTTGGCGTTTTTCATTTTGTTGTTCTGATCCCTTTCAGGGTGATGCGGTAAAGTGAAACGCTCCAGGCCAGTACCGTGATCCCTGCCCAAAGCGAAACCAATAAACCAATACTGAGCACGAGACCGGTGGGAGCGGCTTTTACAAAGGAGGCTACGAAGAACCAGAATTGCATCACTGCATTCACCATTTTCACAACGGTGGAAAGCATGTTGACGATAACTGTCTCCGGGGAGCTGGGGGGTAAGAGTAGTATCCCCAGTGTGAGTGCGACGGCGATTCCTGTGGCAGCCAGGCTTAGGATCATGATACGAGACTGCTGCCTCTTTTGAAGAGCGCGCCTGGCTTCAAGACTGTTCTGCCAGCGTTGACTGAACCCGCCTGGGGCAGTAACAACTGGAGCTGCTTTGATGGTTTGCCGTGCTTCTGCCCAATTCTTAGACAGTCGTGCACAGTGTGGACATTCAGCCAGGTGTTGAACCAACTGGCGTTGTTCTTCCGGTTTGACCGGTCGATCTTCGAGGATCCAGGCTTCATAGGGCTGGTGATTCATGTGTCCTCCTCTCGTTCAATTGATTATCTTGCTCTGTTGAAAGCATTTCTGCCAATTGACGTCTGGAACGATGCAGACGACTTTTTACGGCACTTATTGTTAATGAAAGCATTTGACTAATTTCTTCCTCTGAACAGTCATACCAATATTTCAAGATCACAGCCGCACGGTCCTGGGGGTTAAGTTGATTGATAAGACCATGCAACGCATCCCGTTCCTGGTTATGACTGTATTCCTTTTCAGGATTCGGGATGGAGATATCGACCACATCGAGATCGGGGAATTCATCCAACTCAAAGAGTGGAAGTCGGCGTTTTCTTTGTTGGTCGATACAAAAGTGAGCGGCAATTGAGAGCAGCCAGGTGATGAAGGATCGTTGCCGGTCGTACTTCTTTAAGTTCTGATAGGCGCGCCAAAAAGTTTCCTGAGCGGCATCCTCAGCGGCGGTTCCTTCCCCGAGCATACGGTAGCATAAGTTGTATACAGGGTTCTGGTAAGTTTCTACCAACCTTGTAAATGCGTCATCGTTGCCGTTCAGTGCTTCTTCAAGCCACTCTTGCTCAGAATTGCTCACACATGCCTCAATGTTTTGTTTTCTATTGAGGTATACGCAATGATCTCAGGAAGGTTGCAAAAAATTTCAGAATTCCCAAAAGCGAATACCCTAGAAAACGATCTCTTCTTTGCCAGCCAGTTTGTTCTGGATGCGTTCCACCACCTGGTCGAGATGCTGAGGTTTATGGACGAAATCCAGATCGTCGGTTCGTAAGGTAAGTACAGGGCAAAGATCAAAGTTATTCATCCAATCGTCATAAAAGCTGTCCAGTAATTTTAGATAATCAGCGGATATGGTAGATTCCATCTCACGGCCACGCGAGTGAATGCGAGCCATCAATACTTCTACGGGTGCTTTGAGGTAGATCAATAAAGAGGGCGGGGGCAGCTTCTTCACCACAAGGTTATAGATCTGCCAATAGGTCTGATAATCGCGTTCTGTAATGTTGCCAAGGGCGCGCAGCGCGCGCACAAAGATGTAGGCATCTTCATAAATAGAGCGGTCAATAATGGCGGAACGGTTGCTGCTGCACATATCCAGGTGCTGCTCGGCACGGTGACCTAAAAAGAAAACCTGTAAATGAAAGGACCACTGTTTCATATCCCCGTAAAAATCAGCCAGGTAGGGATTATCGGCAACCGATTCATAGGCAGTTTTCCAGCCGAGACGTTCGCCGATCCTTTCGGTGAGCGAGGTCTTTCCTGAGCCGATATTTCCTGCGACGAGGATCAGATGTTTGGGCATGATCATGCTCCTTGGGTGGATGAGAGTATGCTAATTATACGCGATTCAAGTATCCTCAATAGAGTTTGCGTGTTATAATTTCATGTGGCGCTTTTACGTTTCACTGTTGTTTAATTGCATGGTTCAAGTGCCCGCCGATCTTGGCTGGCATTTTTTGTTGTAAATTTGAGGAGTTAGGAATGGTTTCTAAGTTCATTGAGTTGGGGCTTTTACCCCAATTCGTACAAGCTGTTGAGAACATGGGTTTTGTCGAACCGACACCGATTCAACAGCAGGCAATCCCCGCTTTATTAAAGGGACGAGATCTGATCGGACAGGCACAAACCGGAACGGGTAAAACCGCTGCGTTCATGCTGCCATTGCTGCAAAATCTGGACGTTCATGGGAAAGCGGTTCAAGCTTTGATCTTGACCCCTACCCGTGAGCTTGCCAAGCAGGTTGCCGAAGCAGCAGAATCTTTTTCTCAGGAAACTGATGTAAGAGTTCTGGCTGTTTACGGTGGACAATCTTATGTCACCCAGAAAAATGCCCTTAATCGCGGTGTGGATGTAGTTGTTGGGACGCCAGGCCGTTTGTTGGATCTGATCCATCAAAAAGTGTTGAATCTCAGCGCGGTTCATTCACTGGTGTTGGATGAGGCAGATCAAATGTTGGAAATGGGTTTCATCGATGATGTTGAATCCATCCTCAAAGAGCTGGCCAATGACCGCCAGGTAGCCATGTTTTCTGCTACCATGCCAAATGCCATCCGTAAATTAGCGGACAAGTATTTGAAGAACCCCGAATCGATCAGTGTAAGCCCTGAGCATTTGACGGTTGCTGAAACCGAACAGCGTTTCTACCGGGTAAGACGCGAGAATAAGTTTGCAGCTTTGCTGCGTTTGTTGATCGTCGAAGACATCAGCAGCGCGCTGATCTTTGCCCGTACCAAGGCTGGTACCCAGGAATTGGCCGATGATCTGATTCGCAATGGTTTTTCTGCCGTAGCCTTACATGGGGATCTTAACCAGGGCATGCGCGAACAGGTGATGGGTCGTTTTAAATCTCACAACGTTACCCTACTTGTAGCTACAGATGTGGCTGCCCGTGGTTTGGATATTGAAGATGTTTCTCATGTGATCAACTATGATTTTCCGCAGGATGCGGAAGATTATGTTCATCGTATTGGCCGTACCGGCCGTGCCGGCAAAACGGGCATCGCCATTACCTTCTTGACCCCCAGCGAACGCGGGCGTCAGAAGGAAGTGATCTCCTACACTCATCAACCGGCCATCGATTGCACCCTGCCAACTTATGAAGAGGTCGAAGCTCGCAAAGAAGACCGTCTTGTTCAAAAACTGTCTGAACAATTGATGATAGGTGTGACCCCGGCCGAAAGAAACCTCATTGAGCATATGGGCGAAGTAGGCATGAATTCCATGGAAATTGCCGTGGCTGCCCTGCGTTTGATGCGCTCCGGCGAGACCAAGTTACAGACCGCTGATCTCAATGAGCCGATCAGAGAACCCCGTCGCGATAAATTCGAGAGCCGGAATGAGAGATCTTCCAGCAATTCTCGAGAAAAATGGAATGACAAGGGCGGCGATTTCCGCAAAGGCCCCCGTTCTGATTCACGCAGCGAAGGTCGTAAAGGACCTCGCAAGGCTGCCGGACCCGTTGAAAGCGGTATGGTACGTTTGTACATGAACCTGGGCAACCAGAATGGCATCCGTCCCGGTGACGTGGTCGGCGCCATTGCCAGTGAAGTGGGCATTCCGGGTAAAGCCATCGGTGAGATCACCATTATGAGCGATCATACTTTGGTGGATGTGTCTGAGAACCATGTAAGCAAAGTGCTGGCCGCCAGCACGGGTAAATACCAGTTACGCGGCAAGCCGGTGAAACTCCGCCTGGCTGATTAAATTTTGGGCTGATAATAAATTCCCTGGACTTCTCCAGGGAATTTTGTTTTACTTGGATAAGAGGAAGGCGCCGATCATGCCGGGGCCGGCGTGGACTGAAAGGCCGGGGGTGAACTCCACGCGGAGTGCGTCAGCGGGGAGATCCAGTTTTTCGCGTAGACGGGCTTCCAACACTTTCAGGTCGTCCGGGTTATTGATGTGGTAAAAGCCGATGCGCTCAATGGTTTTCCCCTCGCTGGCTTTGACGATCAGGTTCACCAGGCGGTCCATGGCGGCAGAGCGGGTGCGTACCTTTTCCAACATCTGCAGCACGCCATCGCGTAAAGTGAGCAGGGGGCGGATGTCCAGAGCGCTGGCCATGACGGCTACAAATTTGCCTACCCGACCGCTCATCGCCAGGTATTTTAGGGTGGAGAAGGAAGCATATGTATACAGGCGGGGAATGAGACTTTCCGCTTTCTTGACGGCTTCTTCATGGCTGGAACCTGCGGCGACAGCCTCAGCTGCGGCAAGGGCGACCATGCCCTGACCAATGGTCATGGAGCAGGAGTCTATAATCGTGATCTTGCGTTCGGGCATTTCCCGGGCGGCCAGAAGGGCAGATTCGTACGTGCTGCTTACTTTACCACTCACGCAGATACAGATAATGGAGTCTGCCCCTGCGGCGAAAGCCTCAGTAAAGGCAATGGTGAAGGCGCCGGGGGAGGGGGCAGCAGTGGTGGGTAGCTTGCCTGAAGCATCGATCTTCTCAAAAAGCAGTTTGTCATCAATGTCGATGTTGGTGGTGAAAGATTCGCTGCCAAACTGGATGGTGATGGGTACCAGTCGAATTCCGTACTGTTCTGCTAGAGCTAGTGAAAGACTTGAATCACTATCGGTGATCACTTTAATATTAGCCATAATAACCTCGTAAAATGTAGTTTGATGATTCCGTTACTGGTACGGGTTGAACAGACGCGCTCCACTCTCGGAAAATTCCGAGAGCCGGTCCGTGACAAAAATGTGATCATTGGCAATGGCGATGGCCAGATTGATGGCATCTACCGTGCTGAAGATCAGTTTTTGTGCCTGGAAGTGAGCAGTGATTTCCCCTAGTTTGAGTGTGACGTTCACATTGATCTCGCTGATACGGTCGTAGAAACGTACCAACAGGTCATTGACGATCCATTGGTCCAGTTTGGCGCGCAAAGCATCCGTGCTTACCTGACTGACCACGTTTTTTATCTCTGCCAGGGTGACCACAGAGATATACAGCATCTCTTCTGGTTGGGCATCCACCCAGGCTACAAGGGCCGGATTGGGCGAATCGGAGATGAGGTCAGCGATGATGCGGGTATCGAGTAAGTAGGTCATGAGCGGTCCAGCTTGCCCTGCCTCAGGGAGTTTTCGTTCAAGTTCAGCCCATGAAGGGGGGAGGAACGGAAAAACTCTGAGAGGTTGGTGCGGGATTTTTGCAACTTCTGATAATCGGAATAGGAAAGTACCACGGCCACCTCTTCACCGCGGCGGGTGATGATCTGGGCGCCTAATTTGAGGGCGCGATTAACGACCTCGCTCAGCTTGTTTTTGGCTTCTTGAAATTGCCAGTGCTCGAACATGCATGCTCCTGTCTAGACTGTCTAGATTGGAGTATATCGGGGAAAGGATGGGATGTCAATTGTACTTAAGACATATTTAAATCTAGAGAGTGGACCAGTGATGAGTGATCTGTAACAAGGGATCAGGGATTTGTTTTGTGGATTAAAGAGAGAAGTAAATTACTAATTTGAACTTGGTTTTCCTGATATCTGTTCACTGGTCACTGGATTTCTAATCTTTCTCTGATCTCTTCACTGTGCTCCCAGTTGTGCTCAAGCAGGCGGCGCAGGGTGCGATAGGCTGTCCACAGGGTTTGGCCGTGGGGAATCTGGGCGTTGAGGTCTGCGTCACTGAAGGAACGAAGGCGGTCAGAGAGGAGTTGCCAGTAATCCAGCAGAGCGGCAGGCAGGAGCGGGTTGGCGCTGTTGATCTCTTTGAAGGCTTTCTGGATGGCTTTATCTGGGCCGATCTGTTGACGCAGATAGGCGTATTCAGAATCGGTGCTGTGCTCCAAAATGTGGAAGATGGAGCGGTGGTCGTTGATCGGAGAATCATGGAGCTGGGCTAGGGAGAGCGGCTGGATGAACTTGAATAGGCGCTCGTGCAGGGCTTCCAACCGATCGATGTAGGCATTGAAATCGTGGCGGGAGAGTGGCTCAAAATCTGGGGCAAAGCCGCAGGCAGGGTTGCCTTCACCGATCCAGGAGGTACCAATGATGTGCGTTTCTATATGGGTGGTAAAAGGTGCCGCCGCATCGAAGGGTTCGCCGCTGGCTTGCAGGAATTTCAGGTAAGTTCGAATGCCCGCTGGGGTATTGGCCAGTGCTTCCGCTGTGGTGGCACCGCGGATGACGCAGCCGAGCAGACCCAGCACATGTACCATGGTCTTTTTGTGCTGCGGACCAGATTCTAGATAGAGCGCGTAGTCGGGCATGGAGTCTCCTGAAATCAGATAAAAATAGTCGTGTTTATTGTATAATTAAAATATTACTATTTCAATGAAGGAGCAAACAATGGCAAGGTCTTTGTTTTCCAAGATCGATATTGTGGCATATACCGTTAGTGATTGGCAGCGAGCCAAAAAATTCTATGGTGAAACGCTCGGATTGCCAGTGGCCGAATTTTATGGCGATGAAGTAGGATGGATGGAATTTGGCCCAAAAGAGGGAGCACATCTATCAATCAACCTATGGGAAGAAGATACTCCTTTTCCGCCCAGAAGTGGCGCCGCTTCTGTGGTGTTTATGGTGGAGGATGCTGATGAAACAGCCAAGGAATTGCGCGCCCGTGGGGTGAAGTGCAATGACCCGGTAACAACCCCGGGGATGGTACGTTGGGCCAGCTTTTTTGACCCGGATGGTAATGAGTTGCAGTTCGCCAGTCCAATCCCAGAAGAATAGATTAAGGAAAAGGATTCGTTTTATAAAAAAAATATCAAAAACGAATAAAACGAATCCTTCATTATGATTTCCAGGTATCTACATGAATTCGGGTTAACGGGTCAATGGTCACCTGTTCAGCTCGCTTTGCTTCATCAGCGGGGTAACCCAGCGCCAACCAGCAAGGAAATTCATAGCCAGTGGGGATGTTGAGGGTATCCAACACGATCTTGCGTTCATCGGCGAAGGGAATACGAGTGACGCCAAAGATTCCTTCTGCAGCCGCGGCCAGCAGCATGTTCTCTATACACAGCCAGATGGAGGCAAACGCATTGAGGTCAGATTGCGTTTTTGGTTTAAGCAGGGCACCAGGTTGGTGGTAAAAAGGCAAAATAAGAGCGGGGGCATCTGCCAGCATGGAAAACTGTTTTGGAATGGCGTTGATGTAGAGCTCACGCTGACATTCATCAGTGAGACCCCAACGGTTGACGATGGCCGTGGCACCTTTGGTGGTGGTGGGGTGAATGACCTGTTCCAACAAATCGCGGCGTTTCTGGAGGTCTTGCAAGAGCACAAAATGCCATTCGCGCAAGTGATTGTTGGTGGGGGCGGCAAAGCCAGCCTGAATGATCTTGTTCAGTGTCGCAGCTTCCACTGGACGCGCAGCAAAATCGCGGATGGTCTGACGGGCATAGATGGCAGAATAGAGATCCATAATTCCCTCCAAATAGTAAATATGTTCTATTATAACAACAGGCGGGTATTCTGTAAAGCGTTATCCCTGGTCGGTGAATTAATGATTCTGGGTAGAAATTCTGCTTGTGTTGAATCAAAATTGATAGATAATTAATCCATTATTTTCGATTACGAAAGCAGAAGAAAATGGCAGAGACATGGTGGAAGGGTTTGATCCTGGGTTTCTCGATCGCGGCGCCGTTGGGGCCGATCGGGTTGCTGTGCATCAAACGGACGCTGGAAGGCGGACGCTGGCACGGCGTGTTGAGCGGGTTGGGTGCAGCCAGTGCAGACGCTTTTTATGGCAGTCTGGCGGCATTTGGGTTGGCGGCCTTGTTGCAGCATTACCAGTGGATCCAGACCTGGACACAGATCCTGGGTGGGCTTTTCATCATCTACCTGGGAGTACGGTTTGTCCTTGCTAAAGAAGCGACCAAAGAGGCCGGAGATGGCAGTGCAGCGAACAGTCTTGGAAAAGTGTGGGTGACTACATTCCTCCTGACTCTGTCTAACCCGGTGACGATCTTTGCCTTCTTAGGTATGTTTGCCGGAGCAGGGGTGCAGGGTACTGGCAGTGCCATCTGGCTGGTGCTTGGTATCTTTAGCGGGTCCATGCTTTGGTGGCTGGTTCTGGCACAAATTACGCACTGGTTGGGCAAGCGTATGAGTCCGAAGGTGTTGTTGTGGGTGAACCGGGTGGCGGGATTGGCGTTGGTGGGCTTTGGGGTGTGGTCGGTGGTGAGCGCGATCGTAAAGTAGTGCTTAAGTGCTTATCCACGAATTACACGAAGGTCTTTAATTTATTAAGGGCATTTATTAGTGCTTACCCACGAATTACACGAATGGCACGAATTTTAGGAGCATTACCTGGCTTGTGTTTGAATTTTGTGGACTGGGAAAGACTTAAATTTGACACCCAGGTGAAACTCCACCTGGGTGCCTGATTACTGATTTCTGATCACTGATCACTTTGTTTGTATACTTGCTTGACCAATTGGACGATCTCGGTTTCGGTGAGGCCGAGGGAGCGGTAGTAGGCGACATCTTTGGCCATTTTCTCGCGAGCCAGGCTCATTTGTTTATCAGCAAGCTGATTCTGCTGCAGGGAAGCTACAAAGCAACCTTTGCCGGCCATGGTGTAGATGAAGCCGGCGCGCTCCAACTCCTCCCAGGCGCGCTTGACGGTGATAACGCTGATGCGCAGTTCTCTGGCAACGGTGCGGATGGGAGGCAGAACGGTATCGGCGGCCAGTTCGCCCTTGATGATCTGGGCGCAGATCTGATCGTAGATCTGCTGGTAGATGGGGTCGTCCGAGGCGTTGGAGATGATGATATTCATCTAAGGCTACAGGTCTACTTTCTCAAAGTTTTGCACAGAGCGATTATAAGTCAACCACAGGGTGAGGGCGAAGAAAACGATGCCAAAGGCCAGCACCATCAATTGAATGGGCGCAAACGCCGGGTTGGTGTTATCCAGAGCCGTTTTGAAGGCGGGCACCAATTGCACCAGGGCTTCAAAGGCTGTGCCGTAGGCAAGCACCAAAAGTCCGCTGACCAGGAAGGGAACGCCCAGTTTGTTGGGGTTACTGTAGACCGCCGGGATGAAGAATATGTTAAAGAGCGCATACATCACCAGCACTGAGCCGAAGAGGGCATAGTTGGCTTCAATGCCGGCGGTGTTGCCCGCCGCAAGGGGATTGATGCGAACCCCAATGATGGCAAACGGAATTGAGAGCACGATCTGTAAAAGTTCGATTATGGTAACCATCGTGACGCGTGCTTTCACCAGGTCGCGTTTGCGTACAGGCAGTGAAACGGTGGCCAGGATATCTTTGTTCTCGCGTCCAGTCAGAAAAATGAGAAAAACTCCCAAAAGGGTGTAGATGAAAGCAACGTGGTAAATGTATGAGGGGATCAGCAGCAGGGTAGAGAGCAATAGGAAGAAGTACACTGCTGGATGGGTGGCCAATTTGAATTCTTTGTAAAGTAAGGCTTTCATTTCTTTATTCCTTTTCGATGTGTATCATGATCGACTCAAGGTCGGCAGGAGAGACGGTAAGATCTCTGGCTGCAGCCAGATCGGTGCTTTTAATAAGGGCGGTAAAGCCAAAGGCGTTGTTCTTGATGCCGATGAGGGTTGGCTTGAGGGCAGGGGTGAGCTGCTCTTTGCTACCCTTGACGATGCGGTAGGCATCGACAAATTCATCTTTGGCCGTACTGGCCAGGATGCGGCCATCTTTGATGTAGGTAATGAAATCGGCGCATTTCTCCAGGTCTGAGGTGATCTGGGTGGAGAAGAGAATGCTGCGCTCGCTGTTTTCGATCAGCTCTTGAAAGAGCTCCAACAGATCATCGCGGGAGACCGGGTCAAGGCCGCTGGTGGGTTCATCGAGGATGAGCAACTGGGCGTTATGCGAAAGGGCCAGTGCCAGGGCGAACTTGACCTTCATGCCCTCGGAGAGTTGGGAGACCTTCTTCTCAGGGTCAAGCTCAAAGCGTTGAAGATAGCCCTGGTAGGCGTCTTCGTCCCAGGCGGTGTAAAAACGACGGGTGACATCGCTGATGGTCTTGAGCTTGTTCTGGGGGTAATAATTAACGCCGCCCAGCACCAGGCCGATCTTCTGCTTGCAGTCAAATTCGCGGGTAGCAAAATCCATGTCCAGCACAGTGACACGGCCACTATCGGCGTGGACGAGGTTGAGTATGGATTTGAGGGTGGTAGTCTTACCGGCACCATTGCGGCCGATGAAGCCCATAATGTAGCCAGGTTCGAGGCTGAAGGAAACGTCCTTCAGGTCGAATTTTGGGTAGTGCTTATTGAGATGTTCAACTGTGAGTATGTTCATGCAAAATCCCTTCAAAACTGTGTATATCGTATATACACAATATAACGCTGTGAAGGGAAGTTGTAAAGAGACTGGTTGATTAAAAAGATAAGATTTTATTTAGAGAGGGGGGGGTCCGGTGTGTAAACATAACCACGGCTGGGAATGCTCTGAATGTGTTTTTGTTGGGGAGTATCGATCTTTTCACGCAACCGATGAACGAGCTGGGCCAGACTGTCATCTCTCATGCCAGCGATCCATTTTTCTTCCGGCCAAACAGCCTGAATGAGGGCGTCTTTTTCACATACCTGTCCAGGGTGAGCGCTGAGGGAATCGAGCAAGCGCTGTTCCAGAGCGGTGAGTAAAGCGGTTGGGGTAGCGCTTGGAGAGGTGGTAAAGAAAGGATGATCCGCCAGACCGGATTCCTCAAGGGCTCTCTGATCGGGGGCATCATGCCAAAATTCTTGCAGGCGAGCCTGTATGGCAGGGTGGGTCAGCAGGGCAGCAACTTCCAGTGGAGTGCCGGCTGCATGAGCTTCACAGATGGCGCGCAGGAGGGAGGAGTAACCGCCAGAAAGGGTGAATATGTGCTGGCACTCTGCCTCGCTCCAGGAGAGCGCTTTGCGTTGGGCATATTGGGTGATGCTCCAAAGCGCATCTTGTTGGGAGAGCGGCCCCAGCCAAAAGGTATTGGCAAAGAAAAGCTCGGCCAGTTCGCTACTGGCCTCCAGCGGGCGCCGTGACGATATCAGATAAGTGACCTGGTATTTGAACTGGTCACGTAAGGCGCGTAAATTGGCAGCCAACTGCTGGAAGGCTGGCGTGGCCGGGTCAAATGCTTCGAAGCGATCCAGAATAAAGCAGATTCCCTGTGGAAAATCGGCAAAAGCCTGGTGAACAGTTTTAAATAGGGCAGGAAGGGATGCATCGGCTGGTTGGCCGGGCGAAAAGGATTGCTGGATGGCGCCAAAAAGCGCAGTGGGGTCGGATTGCGGCAGCCGGTTGCAATCGACCAGGATAAATTGCGGCCCTTCTTTTACCCGCTCGGCCAGAAACCCGACGAGATTGCTTTTTCCGGAACCACTCAATCCAAGCAGACAGCAACTTTCTCCGGCTTTGACGGAGCTAAGAATGCGGCTGATCTCGCTGTTGCGATAATTGGATGGATACGCGTCCCAGATGGTCATGATCACCCCAAGTTTAAGGATGAGATAATTATACATGCCCCCTTTTAGAATGATGATATATACTAGAGTTAAAGAGGGAATATGTTGCGAAGCTCACAAAAAATTGCCCGGATCATCGCCTTGCTGGTCTTCCTGATAGGCATAGCCTTTGTAGTTTATGGTCTTTTGCCCAATCCAACCGGCACAAATGTTATGCCGGTTACGCCTACTTACCTGGTTCCGCCGGTGACTTTGCCATGAAAACGCGACGATTATTCAACAAGTGGGTCGTCGCTGCCTTACTGGCAATTGTATTGCTGATCCTAGCTGGCTGTGCGGCTGCCACCCAACCGGCGGCGACTGAAGCACCGGCCACTGAAGAAATGCCGACAGTAATGCCCACCCAAACAGTGGAGGTCGAGAAGCGTGTGGTTGAAATGGAATGGCCTACACAGATGCACCTGGGTGATTCAGACATTATTCGACTGTCTCTGGTGCCCTCTGCTGATGGATATACCGCCACGGTGGAGTATAAAGATCACAGCCTGGAAAGCCAATCGGTGCAGGTGAAGCGACCAGAGGGGTATATCCTGCGGGCAGCCGCCCGTTTGAATGGGGTCAACTTTGCCATTGAGCCAGCGGAGACGGTCTGGTACCCGGTCAACGAAGGCGAACCGACCGTGTGGCGCTGGAGCATTGCCGCCACATCGGCTGGACGGCAACGACTAACGCTGCATCTGCTGTTAAGGTGGGAACCTGAGGCGGGCAATAGCGGAGACGTCAAAGAAGCCGTACTGTTTGACCGTGGCCTCGAAATTCAGGTACTTTCCTGGTTTGGCATGAACCGCAACGGTGCTCTCTGGTTGGGGTTGATCGGGATCGCACTGAGTGGAAGCCTGGGCCTGTTGGCTGGGGGCAGCAGACGACGTTGGGGAAAGACTCTTCTGCAGGAGAGATCGGCAAGCTCAGCGTTGAGAATCGAAAGCGGCGCCGGTATTCAACTGGGAGCGAATGAAACCCAACTATTGCGAGCCTTGTTTGGCGCTTACAAAAGGCTGATCTTGCAAAATGAATTTCAATCAGGTTATTCTGGCGCACGGACCTTTTTGGCGCACCCTGTTAAAGAAGATGGCATTGCAGATGCAGAGACCATCATCAAGATGGGACGTCGTGAGGATATCGTGGCTGAATACGAGCATTATGATACCTATGTAAAGAAACGTTTGCCGCCCATCACAGCGCGCATTCAAAGTGTGCCCATCTCGGTGCATGGTTCGAAAATGGCGGCGCTGCAATATACCTGTATCTCAGAAGCGGGCAAGCCGCCGGTCAGTCTACGCCAGACGTTACTGAGGGAAGCTGACCCTGTTTATTTTCAGCGCCTGTTTGACGCTTTCGGTCCCTACTGGTGGTTACAACGTACTCCATTTACCTTCAGGATGGAACAAGAATACGACCGCCTGCTGCCGCCGCATCTGGTATTGGAACCTTGTGAAGGTGCAGCCAAGCGTGTGATAAAACCAGAAGATGCAATTCACCCTGCCAGTTACCGGGTGGGTGAAATTGTAGAACTCAGCGGGTTCAAGCAGTATAAGGTCAGGGCAGACGGGGAATCGCTTACGCTGATTGGACAGCCGCAGATGCGATTGCGCTGGCTGGATGCACATTTGCCCAAAGGCGGCGCTGCCCGTGTGGTAAGCACGCGACGGGAGATGTTGTTGGCGGCCACGCAGGGGTTCAATTTGTTTGGTCTGCCAGATCCGCTGGAAAAACTGGAGGTCTGGTTGCAAACCCCCCTTACCAGCACCCGCTCAGTGATCCACGGCGACCTCAACCTGGAGAATGTTCTGGTGGGGCCGGGCGAGTTGGTGTGGCTGATCGATTTTGCGGAAACGCGTGAAGGGCATACCCTGTTCGATTTTTCGCATTTAGCCGCAGAGGTGATCGCACAGGTCATCGCTCCACGCTACAAGAATGCAAAAGACCTGTTCGTTTATTTGCAGCGCGGCAGCGATCCGCTGCTGAACGCCATTGAACGTCTGGCCGGACAGTGTCAGTTCAATGTGGGAGAGAAACACGAATACCGGCTAGCCTTGGCGCTGGCGTGCATCGGTGGGCTGAAGTATCGAAACCTGTCCGCACAGGCCAAGCAGGCGCTTTACCTGGCCGCAGCTTTATCTGGCGAGTGATTTCTAAAATCTTCTCAACAACCCTCTGATATCAGAGGGTTGTTTTTGTCAGGCAGTTGTCAGGCGTTTATCAGCGCTTTGTCACGACTTCCAGGGTCAAGAAAGGTACTCTGATAGCAGAGAAATGACACTGGAGGAGAAAAGATGAAAAATCAAATCGTAATGTTCAGCAGCTTAGTTTTGATGATCGGCCTGTCTGGCTGTGCCACAGCCACCCAATCAGCGGCTACCGAGGCGCCATCGTGGAACAATCAGAGCTACGAAGCGCCAGCCCCCACCGTGGCAGTGAGTGCCCCCAACAATGGCATGGACAATTATTTTGAAGATTATGGCGTTAACCCTGGCACCAGCACGCGCAAAGATTTTTTGTCCACTTTTGCGTTGGACGTGGATACGGCCTCGTATCAGATCACGCAGAGCTACATCAATAACGGTGAGCTTCCGCCCATGGATGCCGTCCGTGCCGAAGAGTTCATAAATTCCTTTGACCAGGGATATACCCCTCCCACTACGGATCCATTTGCCATCTATGTGGATGGGGGCTCTACGCCCTTTGCGGATAGCGGCAAGTACTTAATGCGGGTGGGCATTCAGGGGTACCGGGTTTCCAACTCAGCTCGCAAACCGCTCCGTCTGACCTTTGTGGTGGATACGTCTGGCT